>CAZKSY010000012.1:55006-66415 GCA_964555605.1 uncultured Chitinophagaceae bacterium
ATTTGAAAATTTGAAAATGAAGTACAGCATTAAATAGAAATGGGAGCCTTGCCATTACACAAGTGCCCCCATTTTCAAATTTTCAAATGGACTAATTTTCAAATTAATTACCATCCATCCCCATCCAGCATATTTCCCAGTCCACCTAACACACTACCTTCTTCTTTTCTTCTTCCACCACCATAGGCGAGGATACGACCGGCCAGGCGACTGATCGGCAGGGTTTGGATCCAAACTTTACCAGGACCACGCAGGGTGGCAAAGAATAATCCTTCTCCTCCAAATAATGTATTCTTGATACCCCCTACGAACTGGATATCGTAATCGATTGTTTGGGTATAGGCCACTAAACAACCTGTATCGATTCGAAGGAATTCACCGGGTTGCAGGGTACGTTCAAATACGTGACCGCCGGCATGCACAAATGCCATTCCATCACCCTCGAGTTTTTGCATGATAAATCCTTCTCCACCAAAAAGGCCTGTTCCTAAACGACGTTGAAATTCGATGCCAACGCTTACGCCTTTGGCGGCACAGAGAAAGGCATCCTTTTGACAAACGATCTTACCATTGTACTCCAGCAGATCGAGCGGGATGATCTTACCGGGATAAGGAGAAGCGAAGCTCACTCTTTTCTTACCCTGACCAACATTCGTAAAGGCTGTCATGAACAGACTCTCACCCGTGAGTACGCGCTTACCCGCAGACATCAGTTTTCCCAAAAAACCGCCGCTTTGCTGTTTGGAGCCATCCCCAAAGATGGTTTCCATCTGTACCCCATCGTCCATCATCATGAACGCACCGCTTTCTGCAACGGCCGTTTCCTGTGGATCGAGTTCCAGCTCCACATATTGCATTTCTTCCCCTATAATGCGATAATCAATCTCGTGATTTGTTCTCATGGCTATATGTTTTATATAAAGATAAAATATGTTTTAAAAATCTACTATAATACTATATAAAAGCCGCCCGGTATTGACGGGCGGCTTAAATTATTCATAAAACGATTGTGCTCAGGCCTTCCGTACCTGCTGCCCCATCCATACTTTACGACCCTGGATCTTACGTACGAGGTACATAACGCCCACGAAAATAAAGAAGAAAGGACCGAGGAAACCGAGCAGCGCTACGAAACGAGTTCCGTAAAAACGCGCCATAGGTCTGCGCAAACGCTCTGATATCAGATACATACTCGGCACCATCACCAGAGTAAGGAAGAACGCAAAGATCAAACCATAAATGATGGTCCAGCTCAGCGGGCCCCAGAATACCACACTATCACCACCGATAAAGATCTTTGGATCGAGGTGCTGGAAGAAGGAAACAAAGTCAATATTGAATCCCACGGCCAGAGGTAATAATCCAAGCATGGTGGCTAAAGCGGTCAGCAATACCGGAATGATACGGATCTTACCGGCCTGTATAGCGGCCTGACGGGTACGCATACCCCGGCCACGTAATTCATCGGTAAATTCGATCAGCAGGATACCATTCTTCACTACTATCCCCGCCAGTCCGATCACTCCCACTCCCACCATGATCGTAGCGATGGTTTTGCCGGTAAGGGCATATCCGATCAATACCCCGATCACTGAGAAGAAGATCTCTGTTAATACGATGAATGGTTTACTCATCGAGTTGAACTGGATCACGAGGATCAGGAAGATGAGCAACAACGCATATAACAAAGAACGTCCAAGGAAGCTGATGGTTTCCTGCTGTTGTTCACTTACACCGGTTTGACGCAAGGTAACATCACCGGGAATACGATGGTCGCGTTTGAATTCTTCGATACGACGACCGAGTTCCGCGTTGATCTGATTCACCTGACTTTCATTCAGTACGTTCGATTGCAACTGAATGGTACGACGGTGATTTTTTCTCCGGATACCCCCTGAGGTATTCGAATAGTCAATATGGGCCACCGCATTCAACGGGATCTGTTTGATGGCCATGGTATTAAAATCGCGGAAAGTGATACGCATGTTCATCAGATCGGTCACATTGTAACGATTCAATTCGTCGTAACGCAACTGGATCTTGTATTCATCTTCCCCATCTTTCAATTTGCTCACTTCCTTACCAAATACCGCTGTGCGGATCTCCATGCCCACCTGAGCGGTACTAACTCCTTCGATCAGGGCTTTTTCGCGATCAACCACTACAGATATCTCGGGATTCGTCAGATCCACATCCATACTCAAACCTTCAATACCTTCCACCTTATTCGTATCTACATAGTTCTTCAAATCGGTCGCTACTTTGGCAATAGCCTCGAAATTATCGCCGATCACTTCTACGTTTACGGGAGGGTCGGTGGGTGGACCATTCGCTTCCTTATCTACGATCACTTCTGTTCCGGGAATACCTTTTACTGCTTCGCGTATTTCCGTCAGATAGGGAAGGGTTTGTTTGCCGTGACGCTTTTCAAACTGTACAAAAGAGATCTGTATACGACCCAGATTGGGCTGGGTGCTGCGATTATTATCGCGTGGGTTATTGGCACTTACCGCCACGTTGGCAATGATACTTTCAACAATGGAACCTTCTGTACCGGGATGCTCCTTTTCCAGCACCTTATACACTCGTTTCTCCAGGATCTTGGTGATTGAATCGGTGTGCTCAATATCGGTACCTACCGGCATTTTCAGATATACAAAGATCTGATTGGGATCGCCGGAAGGGAAAAACTGTACGCCATTGCCACGCATCATCAAACCAAACAAGGCGATGGGGAATAATATGAATAAGGAAACCATGAGCCAAACCGGACGGGTACCTTTCAATACCCAATGCAGCATTTTCTCATAGCGATTCATCAATCCGGGCAAAACTTTATTCTGGAAATAATGGATCACATGTCTGATCACAAATACATTCATGATCGACATCAGCGGGATCATCAGGAAGAAATTACCCATACCATGCCACATGAATACATGGAACAGGATACCCATAATGAGGAAGAACCAGAACCACCACTGACGGAATACTTTCTTCGCAGGCATTTCATGACCACGCCCTTCGGGCTTCATAAAGCTCACCGCAAAAACGGGGTTGAAGATAAAGGCCACGATCAATGAAGCGGCGAGGGTGAGGATCAGCATCACCGGCAGATAGATCATGAATTTTCCGATCAATCCCTTCCACGCCAACAGCGGGAAGAAAGGCGCCAGGGTAGTGAGTGTTCCCGCTAATACCGGAAACCATACTTCACCAGCCGCTTCTTTGGCCGATCGGACTATCGGCACTTTTCCATTATTGAAAATACGGTGGGTATTCTCGATCACCACAATGGCATCATCCACAATGATCCCCAAGCCAAACAATAAGGCAAAGAGAACAATGAAGTTGAGCGTGACACCGGTGCCTACAATAGAGTCGGCCACGGGTAAAAAGAGGAAGGCTACAAACACACTTAACGGTACACTCAAGGCCACAAAGAAGGCATTGGTAACCCCCATGAAGAACATCAAAACCACCAGTACCAGAATGAAACCAATGATGATGGTATTGATGAGTTCATCAAAAGATGTTTTTGTTTGCTTGCTGAGGTCGCCGGTGAATACGATGTTTACATCGGGAGGCAGATCTCCTTTAGTCTTCATTTCGGCAACGATCCCTTTGATCTTATCCGCTGCTTCGATCAGGTTCTCTCCGGAACGCTTTACGATATTGAGGGTAATAACATTTTTACCGTTCAATCGGGCATAGCTCTCGGTTTCTTTAACGGTATCTTTCAATTCTGCGAGATCACGCAAATAGATCGGCGCTCCCTGAATATTCTTTACAACGATATTCTGCAGATCATAAACAGTAGCAAACTGACCTTTCACCCGAATGGTGCGTTTCATATTTCCCACTTCTACCTGTCCGCCACTGATATCACGATTCTCTCTGTTGATCGCATTCTCAATATCAGTAAATGTGATTTTGGCCACCTGCATTTTATACGGGTTCACATTCACCTGGATCTCCCGCTCAGGCGCACCCACGATATCGGCTCGGGTGATCTCTTTCAATTCCTCAAAACGATCCTGCATCTTATCGGCATACTGCTTCAATTTCACCCCATCGTAATCACCACTCACGTTCACATATAGTACCGGGATTTCGCTGAAGGCAAACTCCTGCACATCGGGTTGCTGGGTAAGATCGGTGGGCAGATCACTCTTGGCTTTATCCACCGCATCTTTTACTTTTTGCTTGGCCACATCGGGCTTTACATCCGTATCAAACTCTACGATAATCAGCGAGAAGTCCTGCTGTGAAATGGAATTAACCTTATTCACTTTGGCACCACTGATACTCTTGATCTGCTTCTCAATGGGGCGAACCACCAGATTCTCGATATCCTTCGGTGAGTTACCCACATAAATGGTCGCCACAGAAATGGTAGGCACCGTAATGTCGGGAAACGACTCCTTCGGGAGTGTATTGAATTTGTTCAGTCCATACAGTGAGATCAGGATAGCCACTATATAAATAACAGTGGTATTATCAACCGACCAACTGGTGGGTTTGAATTGTTTGAATTTATTTCCTATTCCTTCTAAAAATTTCATCCGAATAAATTTTGTCTGCCCCGAAACATACCGGGGAAGAAGTAATATTATTTAGTAGCAACTGTGATCAACTGACCTTCATAAAGGGTTTGGTAACCATCGGTAACCAATTCGGCCCCGGATGTTAAACCGGATTTCACTTCGATCAATCCATTGTAGGATTCACCCAGCACCACCTGCTTTTTACGGGCCACAGTTTTATCACCACTTTTCTCTACAATAAAAACATATTTGCCTTTATCGTCTGTTTGTACCAGATTCACCGGAACAGCGATGGCATTAGGGGCACTGTAATCCTGGATCTTAACGAGGGCCACCTGAAAAGGTTTCAACTGACCATCATATGGAATACGGGCTTCTGCCATAAAACCTCTGGAATTCGGATTGATTGACTGTCCGATGAGTGTTATGACTGCATCATACTTCTTCGCCAGATCCGGCACCTGAACCAGCACTTTCGTGCCTTTGCTGACACGCGACAGATAATTTTCCGGAATATCAACAACCGCTTTCAAACGGCTCGTATTAACGATCTTGATACCCATGGCCGGATTACCGGTAAAGGTTTCACCCACCCGGATATTCACTTCATCGGCAATACCGGAAACTTCCGCATAAACATTGGAAGTGCTGAGTTGCTCTTTCAATACAGCAATCTGCTTTTCGAGCGCATCCACATTATTCTTGGAAGTGAGGTATTGCACTTCTGTACCAATACCCTGCTCCCATAAATTTTTCTGGCGCTGATAGATATTGCGTGCAAAATCCAATTGAGTGCTTAATTGCTTCAGATTCTGCTGCAGAATGGCATCATCCAGCTTTAGCAACAGTTGCCCTTTACGGACATTATCGCCTTTCTTCACAAAAATTTCTTTCACCATACCACCCATACCACGCGGGGTAACATAGGAAATATCTTCTGCATCGATTCTACCCTGGAGATCAATAAAATGTTTAAAATCCTGTGTGGTAACGGTGGCAGTCGCTACCTGCAGGGGAGCCGCTTTTGCAGCAGTGGGGTCCAGCTTTGCAATTTCATCTTCCAGCTTCTTGATGTCGCCGGTTAATTTATCATGCTGACTTTTCAGCTCGGCTAACTGTGTTTTTTTCGCAGTCAGATCCGCCTTTTCATCTTTTTTGGAGGCGCAGGCCTGAATCAGTACCAGAGAGGCTAAAATAAGGCCTGTAGAGATCAGTCGTTTCATATATGTATTTTTTCGCAGTGTTTCGTATTAAAGTTTTCCGGTTGCTTTATCAAAATTGATCCTTGCTATGATGGCATCATATAAGGCATTGAAGTAATTGGTATCAGCCACCCGTAATTCGGTTTGGGCTGTAGAAATTTCGAGATTTGAGCCTAATCCTTGTTCATACTTTTTGGTGGTGAGTTGATATACTTTAGTGGCCAATTCGCGGTTTCTACGCTGATTCTCGAGTGTGAGGATTGCTTTTTGGAAATCTATGCGCGACTGGGCCACTTCATTATCCACCGCCAGCTTCAGCATATCCAGTGTATTATCGGTCTTTTGCAATTCCAGCTTCGCCTTTTCGATGCGGGCATTCTTTCCAAATCCTTCAAAAAGCGGAACACTCACTTTCAATCCAATAATGGATGATGGAAACCATTTCTGGCTAAAATCGAAAAAGTTGAATTTATTCCGTTGCGCATTGGTAGAATACTGTCCGAATAATGCTACCGTGGGGATGCGCGTTAATTCATAACGTTTCACATTATAGGCATTCAGCTTACGGGCCAGTTTGAGTTGTTGTACTTCCTTTCTGTCTTCATAATTATAACTGGCTTCCAGCATATCTGTTTTTAAAACCTCTTCTGTTACAGAATCGGTAAGCACCAATTCATCCAAAGCCGGCATACCCATGAGTAATTTCAGTCCCAGGTAACCACTCTCGATCTGACGCAACACCTGATTCTTTTGTGTTTGAATATTGGTGAGCGTTACGTTGAGTTTATCGATGTCTAATTTCTCCACGAAACCGTTCTGAAAAAGTGCTTTGGTATCGTGTAATACTTTTTCAATCTGCAGGATGTTGGCATCCAGTGCAGCCACCTGTTTACGGGCGGCCACAAGCTGATAATAGATCTTGAAAATATTTGCCCGAATGTTTACTTCCGTTACTTCGGCCGATTTCTGCGCTAACAATAAGGCAGTGCTGCGGGCCTGCAATCCAACGAAAACCTGACCATCGAAGAGGATCTGTGAAAATTCCAATCCGGCAGAAGCTGTATATCTTGTACCAAACTGCGCCTGAACGAATCCAAAATCACTGGGAGAAACAATTGGGTTGCCGCTTCCGTTTTTCACACCTTCCTGCTGTAATACACCGTAAGTAGCGGCAGCAATAAAGTTGGGGAATACCTGGGTAGCTACCTGTGGAAAATAATTGGCCCCGATACTACCTGATAAACGCGGGTATGCGGCAGCGGTATACTCACGGTTGGTTTGCTCCTGGATCTTGATATCCAATAAAGCATTTTTAACCTGCCCGCTATTCTTCAGTGCATAATCAACACACTGTTTTGCTGAAAACTCATTTTTTTGCTGGGCCAATGCCGGTAATACGGCAATGGTAAGCCACAAAAACAAGCCAGCCTTCAATCCTGATCTACTTTGCATTTGAACTCAGTTTTTTATTCAATTCTTGTTTATATTTTTCTATGAGCTTGATCCCCTTAACGGAGGAAATGCCATATACAAAATGCTCGATCAATGCTCTGGTAACTTCTACCAGGGCAAATTTCTTGGGAGGATACAAATCAATATTGAAAGCAAGCATCATCGATTCCAAACGGAAACGGGCCATGATTTCTGTATTGACATCAGGACGGTACAATCCTTCCGCTTTTCCGCGTTCCAGATTGGTGGAGATGATCTTTAAAATGAAATCATGCTTGTGCTTCATGATCTTCTGGTACGACTTATGATGAAATTTCTCCATGTCGTAGAGTACCATCGGATTCATTTGACTGAATTGCTCCAAAATCTGTTCCATTGTTAAAAAGATCTCATCCACTGCATCGCGCGAACGTTCGCAGCAGGAGCCACAATCTCTTTGCATGTTCACGATCTCTGCATCCATGATCGCATCTACCAATTCATCCTTATCTGCGAAAAACTGATAGATCGTCTTCTTAGACATCCCCAATTGGGTAGCGATATCATCCATTGACACAGAACGGATGCCATACCGCATGAACAACTCATGCGCCTTAACCAGTATACGTTCTTTCGTTTCCATATAGCGTAAAAAAGAAGCGCAAAACTATGGAAACTTTTATTGTTGTCAAAGTTTCCATCCCTCTTTTCCGCCTTTCGTAACAAAAATTTTGCAAAACAACTGTTAGTTCAATTGCATTTCAGGATGCGCGCAGGTAGTACTACTTTTGGTGCAAATTCGCCGCAACATGAAACTCCGCAAGGCTTTTGGTAAACTGTTCCAGTATTTTTTACAGGGATTGATCATTCTGGCACCAATAGCCATAACTATCTGGACCATAACCAGTTTATTCAACTTCGTGGACAGTATTCTGCCTGATCTGGTAGAATGGGTGGCCCCCAGTTTGATCCCGAACGGGGCCGATGGCAAACCCATCAAGATCCCCGGAACCGGTGCTGTGCTGGTCATATTGATCGTTATACTAATGGGGTATATCTCTTCTTCCTGGATCGTTAGTCGTTTGGTGGAGCTTTTCGATAAAATACTGGAGCGGACGCCGGGCATTAAAATCGTTTACTCTACAGTGAAAGACTTTTTTGAAGCTTTCGCAGGCAATAAACGCAAGTTTGATAAGGCTGTTTTGGTTTGTCCGGATAATCCCGACGTATGGCGTGTCGGTTTTATCACCCATGAAGCCCTTCACGAATTCGGGCTGGAAGAGTATGTAGCCGTTTATGTTCCACAATCTTATGCCTTTGCCGGTCATTTATATATGGTAAAAAAAGACCGCATACGACTGGTGACCGATATCAGCAGTGCTGATGCCATGAAATTCGCTATCTCTGGTGGTGTTACAGAAATTGAGGAAGAGCATACACCTGCTGCTTCCTGATCGTATCACCAAATTTCAAAACGGTATGAAATTCCTTACGGGGGTTTGTGTTCTGCTGCTCTGGGCACAACCCATTTATTGCTGGGGCTTTTATGGCCACCGGCAGATCAACTATTATGCTTGTTTTCTTCTCCCCCCTGCCATGATGGTATTTTTCAAGCAACATATTGCCTATCTGCAGGAACATGCTGTGGACCCCGATAAAAGACGGTATATGGTGGCGCAGGAAGGCCCCCGCCATTTTATTGATATTGACCATTATGGCGAATGGCCCTATCCTGACTTGCCTCATCAGTGGAAGGAGGCAGTAGAAAAATATGGTGCCGACAGTTTGCAGCAATACGGTATTGTACCCTGGTGGATACAAACCATGCTGGCCCGGCTTACCCGCGCCTTTCAGGATAAAAATGTGGCGGCTATTTTAAAAAATGCTGCAGAAATGGGGCATTATATCGCCGATTCCCATGTACCGCTTCATGCCAACAGCAATCATAACGGACAATTTACCGGTCAGAAAGGGATCCATGGGTTTTGGGAATCACGGGTTCCGGAATTACTGGCCGCTTCGGATTGGGATTTTTTTATCGGGAAGGCCGATTATATTGCCGACCCTTTGGCCTATACCTGGAAGCGGGTGCTGGAAAGCGCTAAAGCCTCGGACTCTGTATTGAGATTCGATCGGCAATTACGAGATTCCTTTCCTGCAGATCAGATCTATAGTTATGAAGAGCGAAATGGCCAACTGATCAAACAGGTATCTACTGCCTATACCAAAGCCTACGACAAGCGTCTGGACAATATGATCGAAAGACGCATGCGCTTGTCCATTTATAGCGTAGCCTGCTTTTGGTACACTGCCTGGGTGAATGCCGGTCAACCGGATCTGTCGAAATTAAATGGAGCGCCATTGGCAGACGAGGATCGGGCGGAACTGGATAGCCTGCAGAAATACTGGCAATTGAATCGGATCAGGGGCCGGAGTTGTGAATAAGCAGGGTAAAAAGCAAATGCCTGTTAGTGGGGAATGGTTTAATTTTGTCGTTCATCTTCATTAAACCATCATATTGTGGCTGTAGACCTGCGCATCACACATAATTTCAATTCGGGACCCAGTATTTTACCACAGGAGGTTTTCCAGAAAGCCAGTGAGGCTATTATGAATTTCCGTGATACGGGATTGTCGATCCTTGAGATCGGCCACCGGACCGAAGTCTTTCAATCGGTGATGGATGAAGCCGTGGCACTCACGAAGGAACTCATGTATTTAGATGCAGACCATGAAGTATTATTCCTGCATGGTGGAGCCAGTACCCAGTTTTTTCAGGTGCCGATGAATCTGTTGCCGCAGCAGGGCACTGCCGCCTATACCGATACTGGAACCTGGGGCGGAAAAGCGATCAAAGAAGCCGGATTATTCGGCAATGTGGTGATAGCGGGTTCTTCCCAAGACACGAATTATACCAGTATCCCTGATGAACTCGACATCCCGGGGGATGCGGCCTATTTCCATATTACCACTAATGAAACCATTGCCGGCACACAATGGCATGCCATGCCCTACGAATGCGGGGTACCGTTAGTAGCTGATATGAGTAGTGATATCTTAAGCCGTACGCTCGATTTCAATAAATTTGATCTGATCTATGCCGGTGCGCAGAAGAATATGGGTGCTGCCGGCGTGAATCTGGTGGTGGTGAATAAAAATATTCTGGGTAAAGCGGATCGAAAGATCCCAACCATGCTCGACTACCGCAATCATATTAAAGAAGGGAGCATGCTGAACACACCACCGGTATTCGCTGTATATGTGGTATTACTCACCCTTCAATGGCTGAAGTCGATCGGAGGCGTAGCCGCTGCTGAGAAAAAGAACAATGAAAAGGCAGAACTTTTCTATTCGACTCTTGATTCGCTGCCTCTTTTCCGCGGCACTGTAGCCAAACAGGATCGCAGTAAAATGAACGCCGTATTTGTGATGGATGATGCGGCCCTGGAAAAAGAATTCCTGGCCCTTTGTAAAGAAAACCGCATGGTGGGGGTGAAAGGCCACCGCAGTGTAGGTGGATTCCGGATTTCTATGTACAATGCACTCGATATTTCGAGTGTGAAAGCATTTACAGCACTCATGACCGATTTCGCAAACCGTAAAGGATAAAATAATTTCATGGCACTTATAACTCCCTTCAAAGCATTAAGACCCGTTGCTGAAAAAGCAGCGAAAGTAGCTTCCCGTCCCTACGACGTATTGAACTCCGCGGAAGCGCGTGTGGAAGCCGCAAACAATCCGGATTCATTTCTGCGCATCACTAAATCCGAGATCGACCTTCCCGAAGGCACCGATATTCATACACAGGAAGTGTATGATCAGGCGGCCGCCAATCTCGAGAAATTCATTGCCAACGGCGTATTGTTTCGCGAAGAGAAACCTTGTTACTATATCTACACCCTGGTAATGAATGGCAGAAGTCAGACCGGTTTGGTGGTAGGAAGTTTTGTGGACGACTACGACAAGGGCATCATCAAAAAACATGAATTTACCCGTCCGGAAAAAGAAAATGATCGCATCAATCATATAAAAACCACCGGCGCGCAAACCGGAAATGTATTTCTGGCTTACCGGAATGTTTCCTCCATTGATAAGATCATCAATGAGTGGAAAGCAGCCCATCAACCGGTATATGATTTTGTAGCCGATGATGGCATCAAACATACTATTTGGGTGATCGATGCCGATCCTGCCATCAGTAATATAACGGCCTTATTCGCCAGTGAAGT
>CAZKSY010000012.1:66515-69365 GCA_964555605.1 uncultured Chitinophagaceae bacterium
CTGCAGGGGCAGTGGTATAAGCTTACAGCCCTTGACATGAGTTATGATGAAGATCCTATCGGCATCCTCGATGTAACCATCCTTTCGAAAAATGTACTGGATAAACATCTGGGCATTCGTGATCAGCGTACCGATAAGCGGGTGGATTTTGTTGGAGGTATCCGGGGACTGGGAGAACTGGAAAAGAGAGTGAATAGTGGAGAAATGGCTGTTGCCTTTAGTTTGTACCCCGTATCCATAGAACAGCTCTTTGCCATTGCCGATAGCAATGAAGTGATGCCACCCAAGAGCACCTGGTTTGAACCTAAATTAAGGGATGGCTTACTCACGCATTTGATTTAGGATAATCAAGTACGTTTATTCGTTGCCCCTCCGGTGAAGTTATGTGAGAGGTAAGAGACACTCGTACCTCATACCCCAAACCCCATAACAAATCAGCGATAAATGAGAGAAACCCAAATTATTAAGTATTAATTATCAAATAAGTCCTGCATCCCATCCCATTCCCCATTAACTTTGGTAACATGAGAACCGTTCTATTGGTCATTGTTAGTTTTTTTATAGCCTTTCAGGCACTAGCCCAGGAGCCGGATGTTCGGAAGCTGCATGAAACAGCCAAGACGTTTATCCGTACAGGCGATTATTCCAATGCCATGATGATCCTGGAAAGGGCTTTGCAAATGGAACCCCAGAATCTGGAGTTATTGAAAGACTATGCATTCACTCTTTACTTAAAAAAAGATTATGCCCGTGCGCTGGTAGTAGCCAAGCCTTTTGCAGATCGAAAGGATGTAGATGTACAGGCATATCAGATCCTGGCCATGGTGTATAAGGCCCTGGAAGAAAGAAAAGAATCAGAAAAATTATACAAGGCCGCGCTTAAAAAATTCCCCGGCAGTGGGGCGCTTTACAATGAGTTCGGTGAAATGCTATGGGCAAAAAAGGATTTTGCGGAGGCGGTAAAGCAATGGGAAAAAGGCATTGAAACAGATCCCAACTATAGTGGCAACTACTATAATGCAGCAAAGTATTATTATTTTTCCCAAGACAAATGGTGGGGCCTGATCTATGGCGAGTTATTCGTGAATCTTGAAAGTTATTCGCAGCGCACGGTGGAGATCAAGGGAATGTTACTGGAAGGATATAAAAAATTATTTACGGGGGGTGATATTTTAAAGGGGCAGGATATCAAAAATGAATTTGTAGCTGCGGGATTGGGATTGATGCAGAAACACGGTAACAGCATCATTTCTACCGGTATCACGCCAGAAACGATCACGATCTTACGTTCCCGTTTTATATTAGACTGGTATGCACAGTACGCTACCAAATTCCCATTTCGTTTGTTCGAACATCATCATCAACTACAACGTATGGGTTTACTGGATGCCTATGATCAATGGATCTTTGGGGCGGCCGCTAATTTGGCCAGCTACCAGCAGTGGACCAGCACCCATGCAGACAGCAATAAAGAATTCCTCCGTTTGCAACAGAACCGTGTCTTTAAAATCCCCACCGGGCAGTATTATCAAACAGCAACGAAGTAATTATTAATTATCAATTATTCATTATCACTCAAGAGATAATGAATAATTGATAATTAATAATTGATAATTGCCTGTCTTTTCCAGACTTTCCGTAAATTGATTCCACTCTAAAATTGCTTGCTATGTCGGAACCAAAACGGCTATTTGATTGCATTGAATACCAACTGGAGAACAATCCACTCGAGGCCATGCTGGCTGCCAAAGAAGGAGGTCAGTGGAAAAAATACAGCACCCGGGCCGTCCAAACAATTGTAAACGACCTGAGTGCCGGATTGCATGCCATGGGAATTGGCCCCAATGATATGTCGGTAGAGGGTCGTGACAAAATTGCTATTCTAAGTAAGAACCGTCCGGAGTGGGTATTACTGGATCTGGCGGTACAGAAAGTTGGTGCCATCCTCACGCCAATATATCCCACGATTAATATTAATGAACTCGAGTTTGTACTGAATGATGCTGCGGTGAAAATGGTATTTGTGAACGACGAAGACCTTTATCTGAAAGTACTCAGTTTAAAAGAGCGCATTCCAACCTTACAGCAGATTTACACCTTTGAACATGTTGCCAATGCGGCGCATTGGAAAGAGTTATTATCAAAAGGAGATCCCTCCAACCATAGTGCGGTATCGGCCATTGCATCGCAGATCGCCTATGAAGATGTAGCCACCATTATTTACACTTCCGGAACAACAGGCACACCGAAAGGAGTTATGTTATCGCATCGCAATATCCTGAGTAATGTGATGGCGAGTATGGATTGTTTTCCGCCGGGAGATGATTTAAAATCTTTGAGTTTCCTGCCGTTGAATCACATATTTGAACGGATGGTAACCTATCTGTATCTGTTCAGGGGTACCAATATTTATTACGCAGAAAGTTTAGAAACAATTGGAGATAATCTCAAGGAAGTGCAGCCGGACATGTTTACCACCGTGCCGCGCCTGCTGGAGAAAGTGTATGACAAGATCATGCAGAAGGGAAATGAGCAGGTAGGATTGAAACGAAAACTATTCTTTTGGGCACATGATCTCGCCGAAAAATTTGAGCTGAATAAAGATCAGGGTGCCTGGTACAATTTTCAATTGGGTTTGGCGAATAAGATCGTATTCAGCAAGTGGCGGGAAGGTTTGGGCAATAACCTGAAATGTATTGTAACGGGTGGGGCCGCCTGTCAGGTGCGGCTGATCCGCATTTTTACGGCAGCGAAAATCCCGATCATGGAAGGTTACGGACTAACGGAAACCTCACCGGTGATCTGCGTGAATCGTTACCGGGAAGCCGACCGAAAATTTGGAACAGTAGG
>CAZKSY010000013.1:0-55353 GCA_964555605.1 uncultured Chitinophagaceae bacterium
GTGGAGGTGACCGGACTCGAACCGGTGTCCAAACATATTCTCCAAAAGCTTTCTACATGCTTATCCTTGTATTGATTGTCGGGACGGAGCAGGAACAGGGCGAACCAATTCCATCCTTAGCTGGATATTCTTAAGCAACAATCACAGCCTTTTGTTGCAGCAACCTGTTTTGTTTTTTAAGTCGGCGGCGGAGCGTGGTAACAGATCAACCGGCTCAACGCGGCCCTAATGACTACTTAATCACTGATTAGGCAGCCATGGCATACGAAGTATTGCCATTTGTAGTTTGAGTATTCAGATTTACGTGCTAATTACCCAACGCACGGCATGCTTACACCTTCAAAGAGCTACGCTGTCAAAACCAATACACCCCCCGGGAAGTTTTAAGTTTTAAAAGGAACAGCATGAACTTCTTAAAACGTACCACTTATAACTTACAACTTACTTAAACAAAAACCGCCAAAAATCCAATCCCAGCGCGTACGCCATTAAACTCAGCAATAAGATCATACCCACCATTTGGGCATATTCCATGAATTTA
Organism: uncultured Chitinophagaceae bacterium; assembly: GCA_964555605.1. Lineage (GTDB taxonomy): Bacteria > Bacteroidota > Bacteroidia > Chitinophagales > Chitinophagaceae > Endoryza. The sequence goes on from CAZKSY010000013.1 coordinate 542, forward strand.
TCAGAAGGCTTACGGCCGGTGATCATTTCATATAAAGTGAACAATACATGTCCACCATCTAAGGCTGGAATGGGCAGAATGTTCATAAAAGCCAGTACGATACTCAATAAGGCCGTCATATTCCAAAAACGCTCCCAATCCCAGTTGGCATCAAACATATTCCCGATACTGAGGAAACTACCCAATGATTCACTGGCTTTCACCTCTTTGGAGGTAAAGAGTAATTTAAAGTTCCGGATATTATTCATCAGCATTTCCCAGCCCTTGCTCACACCGGCAGGAAAGCTTTCGAAAAATCCAAACTCGCGGGTCTTGAATTCCAGCAGTTTATTGGCGGCCACTGCACTGAACCCGATCGCACCATCCTTATTGGTTTTCACCAACACCTGTGCCGTATCATTTGTATTTCGGATAACCGTAAGGGTCACTACCGTTTCTTTCATCCCTTTCTTTTTATCCATCAACTCGGGATGCGACTGAATTGGTTTTCCATTGAAGCCAACAATGGTATCGCCTTTCAGCAGTTTTCCGTCTACCAGTTGAATTTCGGGCGATACCGAATCTACCACAGAGGGGAATTTAGGATACGCCAACGGATCTCCTTTACGACGGATCAATTCCTGAGTGGTACCCGCCGGAATGGGCAAATGCACCAATTGTCCGTTACGGGTTACCTGAATCTGTTTGGCTTCATGAAGGATCACAGACTGGCTCAGTTTGAAAAAATTATCCAACTCTTTACCATCTACAGAAAGCACCATATCTCCTTCCTGTAATCCCACGGCTTTACCAAGGCTGTCAACATAAATTCCGTATTTCAGATTTTTTGCCGGGAGATAAGTATCACCCCAAACAAAAAGGATCATGGCAAATAACAAAAATCCCAGCACCAGATTCACTGTAACACCGCCGATCATGATGATCAACCGTTGCCAGGCCGGCTTGCTGCGGAATTCCCAGGGCTGCGCCGGCTGATTCATTTGCTCTTTGTCCATACTCTCGTCGATCATTCCGGCTATTTTCACATATCCACCCAACGGAAGCCAGCCAATGCCGTAAACCGTTTCTCCGATCTTCTTTTTCGCGATGGAAAACCAGGGATCGAAGAAAAGATAGAATTTCTCAACGCGGCACTTAAACCATTTAGCGGGTAAAAAGTGACCCATTTCATGTAATACCACCAGGATCGACAAACAAAGGATCAATTGTCCTGCCTTGATGCCTACTACTGACCAATCTATTGCTAATAAACTCATGTTAAAAGGAAAGTATTTATTCAAAAATCGTTTATCCCAACACTCTATCCATCATTTTGTGTGGAACCAGCTTATTTTAACGAAACTATAATGTATTTAGTTTGGGGTTTGACCTGGATACTTAGAGTTTAATGACGGAGGCCGCAAAATTACGCGCCTCTGCATCGCTGTCAAAATATTCTTCCAGTGTGGGTTTTTCAATAAAAGGCACGTGTTGGAGGGTGCGATCGATCAGGTCGGTCATATCCAGAAAACCGATCCGGTTACGTAAAAAGGCGAATACCGCAATTTCGTTTGCGGCATTGAGCACGCAGGGTGCATTACCTCCCTTAAACAGTACCTCTGTGGCCAGTGCAAGATTCCGGAATGTTTTGGTATCGGGTTCCTCAAACGTTAACTGCCCCGGCCGTTTGAAATCGTAACGGGGGAACTGATTGGGAATACGCTGGGGAAACGCCATGGCATACTGAATCGGCAATTTCATATCGGGTAATCCCATTTGGGCTTTGATGCTGCCGTCTTCAAACTGCACCATACTATGAATAATGCTTTGCGGGTGTACCACCACATGTACCTGCTCCGGTTGCAGATTGAACAACCATTTGGCTTCGATCATCTCCAGCCCCTTGTTCATAAGAGTTGCTGAATCGATCGATATTTTCGCACCCATGCTCCAGTTAGGATGTTGCAGGGCATGATCCCGTTTTACGTTCACCAGAAAATTGGGTTTCTTTCCCAAAAAGGGACCACCGGAGGCGGTCAGGATCACTTTTTCAATGCGGTTGCGGGTTTCACCAACCAAACATTGAAATATGGCGGAGTGCTCTGAATCGACCGGAATAATGGGCACCCGGTTTTCGACGGCTTTCTGCATCACAATATCACCGGCAACCACGAGCGTTTCCTTATTGGCTAAACCAATGGCTTTACCCGATTCCACCGCCTTCAAAGTTGGTTTTAATCCGGCAAAACCAACGATTCCTGCCAGCATCATATCATAACAATCCAGTGCAGCCACTTCTTCCAGGGCTTTCTCCCCTGCAAACACTTTTGTATCGGTAGCGGAGAGGGCCTGTTTTACCTTATTGTATTTTTTATCGTCCCCGATCACCACAATATTGGGCTTGAATTCAAGTGCCTGCTCAACCAGCAGGGCATCATTATTCTGTGCCGTGAGTACTTCGGCAGAAAACAGGTGGGGATTGGCCCGGATCACATCCAATGCCTGCGTTCCGATAGAACCGGTAGATCCAAAGAGGGCAATACGTTTTATTGGTGCTGTGGCAGACATTAATAATTATACTGAATTTTTAAAAATAGTAAAAAACCAACAGGTATGGGAGTTATAAGATATATTTTTCCAATTCCACAGCAATTTTCCGGTCGTTGCTGAGTCGGGGAACTTTATTTTGCCCGCCGAGTTTGCCGATTGACTTCATGTAATCAATAAATCCATTCCGCTGAACGGTCCGGATCTGCAAAGGCAACAGGATATTACCCCGGATCAGGTCGTCGTAATAAATATTCTTATTACGGAGTAACTGATCGACTTTAAGTGCAAATGCCTCCATATTCCCGGGGGGCGATACAAACTCCACAAACCATTCATGAAAAGATTTTCCTTTCCCTTGTTCAATCATGGGCGCCACGGTGAATTCAGTGATCTGTAATCCTTCTTCCTCGGCGGCTTTCAATAAACTGTATTCCACTTCTTCTCCGATCACGTGTTCGCCAAAGGCGGAAATAAAATGTTTGATACGGCCGGTCACCACGATCCGGTAGGGGTCGGTGGAAACAAACTTGACGGTATCGCCCAGGTTATAGGCCCAAAGACCTGCATTGCTATTGATGATGAGCGCATAATTCTCTCCCACTTTCACATCGGCGAGGGTTAATCGCGTAGGATGTTCATTAAATATTTCTCCGGCAGGTATGAATTCAAAGAAAATACCACTGTTGGTGTTCAATAATAAACCTTCGGCATGCTGACTGTCTTGAAAGGCAAAAAATCCTTCAGAAGCCGGGAAGGTTTCGATAGAAGGGATCACCCGACCAATGGTATCGAAGAGACGAGCTTTATACGGTTCGAAATTTACGCCACCGTGTACCAGAAGAGACAAATGCGGGAAGAGGTCATTGGCCTTCTTACCTGATTTTTCGATCAGGCGGTCGAAATACATCTGCATCCATGGGGGGATACCGCTGATCAGGGTCATATCCTGTTTCCAGGTTTCCTCCACAATGGCATCCAGTTTGGTTTCCCATTCTTCAATACAATTGGTTTCGAAAGAAGGCAATTGATTGGTACGAAGGTATCCGGGGATATGATGGTTCACGATGCCGCTTAAGCGACCGGTAGGAATACCCCCTACCCGGTCGAGTTCGGGGGAGCCCGACAGGAAGATCATCTTTCCATTGGTGAATTGACTGTTTCCCGATTCAGCTACATAGCTGAGGATCGCATTACGGGCTGTATTAATATGGTTGGGAATGGAATCGCGGGTGATCGGGATATATTTAACGCCACTGGTAGTACCTGAGGTCTTAGCGAAATAAATGGGTCGGCCTTTCCATAAAATATTATGCTTGCCTTCTTTCACCTTTTCGATATAAGGCTTGAGTTGTTCATAGTCACGCACCGGAACCGCCTGCGTAAAATCGGCATGTTGATGAATATCCTTGAAATGATGGTCGGTCCCGAATTCGGTTTGGCGGGCTGTTTTGATCAGGTCTTTAAATATCCGTTCCTGATCGGACACAGCGTGCTGCATATCGCGGCGAATGCCTTTATATATGTATCCGGCAAATGGTTTTGCCAACAGCGATTTGATCTTCATAATTCCACGTATCTTGCGTTGAGCGGCAAACCTACGGCAAATAAGGAACAACTCCATACAGAATCCTGTTAGGGTTTGCTTAATAAAAAGGTGATTCTGAACCTTTAAGGATAAACCAAAGGGAAACAAGCCCAAAAAGGTGACATATCAACAGGTGGGGAAAAATTCGAAAAAAAATTTGGATAAACCCTTCAGAATCCGCTTTAAACCCCTACCTTTGCCGTCCTAATTTTTGGAAGATTATGTTTGCAGTAGTTAAAATAGCCGGTCAGCAATTCAAGGTTCAGAAGGACCAAACTTTGTATGTTCCTCAAATAAACGGGAACTCCGGCGACAAAGTAGAATTCGCTGAAGTATTGTTAGTGGATGCTGATGGCAATCTCTCTGTTGGAGGAGCTGTAGCAGCCAAAGTTACCGCTGAGATCCTGGATCAGGTTCAGGGCGATAAGGTAATTGCGTATAAACAAAAAAGAAGAAAGGGCTTCCGTAAGAAGCGCGGACATCGTACGCATTACACTAAGATCAAAGTAACTGCAATCGCTTAATCCGATTTTAGACATCCATTATTTTTAAATCAATTAATCATGGCACATAAGAAAGGGGAAGGTAGTGTAAAGAATGGCCGCGACTCACAAAGCAAACGCCTTGGAGTAAAGATCTATGGTGGTCAGCCTGCTATTTCCGGTAATATCATCGTTCGTCAACGCGGTACTGTTTACCATCCTGGTAAGAATGTAGGTGTTGGTAGAGATTATACTTTATTCGCACTTACTGATGGTCTGGTAGAGTTCCGTAAGACCAAAAATGACAAGACTGTAGTAAGTATAGTTGCTGTTCAATAATATTTTTTTCACAAAATGTGAAAAAAATTTTTGGCGGTTTGAATTTAGTTTTTATTTTTACTGTATTAAATTCTATTTACTAACCGTTAAATTCACAAACAATGGCAACTAAGAAAAAAGCTGCAAAGAAAGCTGCTCCTAAAAAAGCTGCAAAGAAAGCTGCTCCTAAGAAAGCTGCAAAGAAAGCTGCTCCTAAAAAAGCCGCTAAGAAAGCTGCTCCTAAGAAGAAAGCTGCTAAGAAGTAATTACTTCTTTTCGCTTAAGATAGTAAGTCCTCCATCCGGAGGACTTTTTTTATTGTATTCAGTTTAACCGCCAAGGCGCAAGGGCACGCGAAATCGCTCCCACATAACTCACAACTTATAACGTATAACTCACCCTTCCCTTACTATCTTCGTGATCTGATATGGACAACTACGCAATCGCCGATCAATTCTCCCTTCTTTCCAAACTCATGGATATCCATGGAGAAAATTCCTTTAAAGCCCGCAGTTATGGTGCAGCAGCATTCAATATTGAAAAATTGCCGGCACCGCTGGAACAAATGCCCACGGAAGACATCGCTTCATTGAAAGGTATCGGCGCTTCTACGGCTCAAAAGATCATCGAGATCCTGCAAACAGGCAAAATGCAGGCATTGGAAGAAATTATTTCCAATACTCCTGCTGGTGTGTTGGAGATGTTGCAGATCAAAGGCCTCGGTCCTAAAAAGATCGCCAGCATCTGGAAAGAGATGGAAATCGAAAGCATCGGAGAATTGCTTTATGCCTGCCATGAAAACCGCCTGAGCCGGTTTAAAGGATTTGGAGAAAAGACCCAGGACAATATCCGCGCCTCTATTGAATTTTACCAACAACATCAGGATCGCTTTTTATATGCCGATGTGGCGGCCGTGATGCCCGGCATCCTTTCCTATCTCGAAAAAAGTTTCGGCAAAGAAAATATTCAACTCACTGGTGCTTTTCGTCAGCAAGACCTTATCATCGATACCCTGGAATTTGTGATCCGTGGCACAATGAATGAGGTGAAACCAAAATTCCAAACCGCACAGCCACCCGAAATTCTCGAGGAATCGGAAGCGCATATCATTTATAAATTAAAGAACGGACTGAAACTTCACCTGCATGTTGCCACCGGATCGTTGTTGAAGAAGGTATTCGAAACCAGTGGCTCCAGCGATTTTGTAGACGCTTTCTATACACAATTCCCGGAAGCAATCGCCGCAATAGATTCTATAGCATCGGAAGAGTTATTGTTTCAAAAAGCCGGACTACCATTTATACAGCCCTGTTTGCGTAACAACGCTTCCATTTTGCAGGAAGCTAAAAGTAAACGCTTGCCCGATCTGATCACGGAGAAAGACATCAGAGGCATCATTCACTCCCATAGTACCTGGAGCGATGGTGTGCATACTATAGAAGAAATGGTGAAAGGTTGTTTGGCGCGCGGACTCGAATACCTTGTGATCAGTGATCACAGTAAGGCCGCTGCTTATGCCGGTGGGCTGAGCGAAGAAAAGATCAAACAACAGCATGCCGAAATTGAATCACTGAATAAAAAGTATGCCCCCTTCCGGATATTCAAAAGCATCGAGTGCGATATCCTGGGCGATGGCAGCCTGGATTATACTGAAGCGATCCTCGGCACTTTCGATCTGGTAATCGCATCCGTGCATAGTAATTTGAAAATGACAGAAGAGAAGGCCATGATGCGTTTAGAACGGGCCATCCAAAATCCATACACTACCATATTGGGCCATATGACCGGACGGTTATTATTGAGTCGTGCCGGTTATCCCGTGAATCACCAACGCATTATTGACCTTTGTGCCGAACACAATGTAGTGATCGAACTGAATGCCCATCCGCGCCGGCTGGATATTGATTGGAGCCACATTTCTTATGCCATGGAAAAAGGAGTCCTCATTTCGATCAATCCGGATGCCCACGCTGTAGAAGGTTTCGATGATTGTCGCTATGGCGTTTTGGCCGCTCAGAAAGCAGGGCTTCCCGCAGGTGCCAACCTGAGTAGCTATACATTAACGCAACTGGAACAATTTCTCCGGAACCGTAAATAATATCAACTGACCCGTAGCAATGGTAGTTTCACAAAGAAAGTAGTGCCCTCTCCTTCCACCGTTTCGAACCATATTTCGCCCTGCGCATTTTCCACGATGCTTTTACTCATGGCCAGTCCCAATCCTGTTCCCGAAGATTTTGTGGTGAAATTGGGAGTGAATATCCGTGAACGGGTATGTTCCGGTATCCCTTCCCCATTATCTATGATGCGGAAAACAATAGTGTCCTCTTCCAGATGCTCCACTACCCGAATGCTTTTATCTGATCTTCCCGAAGCCGCTTCAATGGCGTTCTGCAGCAGGTTGGTAAAGAGCCGGTTCATCTGTGTTTTATCGGCAAAAACCATAACCCGCTGATTAACGGGCTCCCATTTGTATTCCAGGTTCTCGGTTGCCTCATACAGTAAGCTGATGGAATGCACCAGTTCATGAATGTCAAATACTTCTTTACGCGGATTACCGATATTGGCAAATTGGGAGAAATCGGAGGCGATCTTCGACAGGTGATCGATCTGTTCCACCAGCGTACGGGCCACATTTTGTGTCATCTCCTTTACATTGGGAGAATTGTTATCGATCGCTTTTTGCAAATACTGAATGCTCAGCTTCATCGGGGTAAGCGGGTTCTTGATTTCATGTGCCACCTGCCTTGCCATCTGCCGCCAGGCCCCCTCCCGCTCGCTTTTCGCCAATGCCTGTGCACTTTCATTCAATTGATGCACCATCTTATTGTATTCGTCCACCAATTCACCGATCTCGTCGTTGCGGCTCCAGGTGATCTCCTGATTTTTCTGTCCCAATTTGATGGCTCGCATTTTCTGACCGATCAATGTAAAAGAATGGGTGATTCTGTTGGAGATGAACAAGGCAATGGCCCCGGCTACCAAAAAGATGAATGCATTCAGATTGATCAGCGTAACAAGGAAATTCGATATCTCCTGCTTTAACTCTCCCTGACTGCTGTAAGAAGGCACATTTAAATAGGCGATCACATGTCCTTCATCATCGCGTACCGGATTGTAAACACTCAGGTACTGCACTTTCCCCACCTGTTCGCTTTCCACACATTGGATGGAGCGGAGGATGTGTAATTTGAAATAGGCACTCGGATTCATTTTCCGGCTCAATACTTCCTTATCATAAATCAGAGGCTTCGACGCTACTTTCAAATTTCCGTACGGATCATACATGTTGATATCTGTACCATGTATATCCGAGATATCAGCCACCAGTTGCTCCATATCATTATTCACACCCGAATCAAGTATTGATATACCGTCATTAAAAATATCATGCCCTTTGATCCGGCTTTCCACCTGTTTCACCATGATCTGCATGGTACGACTCAAGCGCTCCTGATTATTCCGGTTATAACGGTTGATAAAGAATACAATAGTAGCTGCACCGATCACCACAAACGACAATACCGAAACTAAAATAATGGTGCTGTGGATCTGTGTTTTAATACTGAACTGCCATTGGGCGCGCAGCTCTTTCCACCGGAAACGACTGCGTATGAGCAGGGAGACCAGCCAATAGATACCCAGCAAGAGCAGGAAGGTACTGAACAGGTACGCGAAGAGAGTGATGGCTTCTATGAACGAATTGTTTTTCTTGGTTACGATCACGATCTTATCGGGTGAATAGCGATACCAAAGTTCTACATAGGAGCCATTACGTATTTCCAGAAATTCCTGTTTGGGAACTTTATCGGCACTCAGGTGGGTGGCAAATGGATATTCGTTAAAATAGTCGATCAATTCCCCTTCGTTGTATACGGCATAGGAATATAAACTGGAATATTCGGGCAGCATCATTTCCCGGTTCTGTCGAAACAATTCGGGGATCAATGCATCTTTTTTATATTTTTTGGGGTCGGCAATAATAAAGAAATAACCCATCACCGTGCTATCGGCTCCTTTCACTTCTTTTTTCCAGATATAGGCATATTCGTCAAAAGCCCTTTCAAAATAATGCAGGTCGTTGATATTGGTGGGCTTTCCCTGTACCTTGAAAATGGTGTTCAGGGTATCGAACGATACCGGATCGTCGTTGAATAGTGGAACGGGATTGGTAGCCGTGCCCTCAAAAACATATAAGCGTGTATCGAACTTATTAATATAAGCACTGAAATTTTTATTGATGATGCTGTCTTTCAATCGGGCATTCGTGGCCTTATCCCTAAAACGTTCCAGATTCGGAGCCAGAAAATCGTTGTCGAGATAAGTTAACGCGATACTCAACAATCGTTCATTATAGGGATCGGCCTGTTGCGAAAGCTTCTCCGCAAAACGTTTCCGTTGTTCGAATTCAATCTTTCGGTTTTCCGACACTATAACCGAGGCAATAGAAAAGGAAAATACAAAAAGCCAGAAAAGCACTTCTGAAACATTCAGGCGAAATTCCAGTCCTGAAAAATATTCCTGATGCATCAGCCAGATGAATGCCATCAGCCAGATGAGCACAAACAGGTTCAATTCCACTACGGCTGTATTAGTGGTAAATGTTAGTATGAGCAATCCCAGTACCGAGGCAATAATATACTTAAGGAAAGGAAGCCGTTGCATAACAGGGCCAGACACTTTCAGGATCACCTGGGCCATCAGAAAATAGGTAAGGGCCAGCGAGGCAAAAATCACAAAGCCAACAAAACTATAGAAGCTGACGCTATCCAGATTGGTCACGTTGAAGGATATTTGGGCATCCGCCACTAAACTCTGTAAAATCCGGGCAAATAAAAAAGTGAGTACCACAAGTAATCCAATGGCGAGAGAAGACAGTGTCCAGTTTTTCCAATCAGCTTTAAAAGCTATAGTAGTAAGCTGATCCATACGCCGGTTAATAAAAAGTGCAAACCAGCAAAACAACAAGGCGTTAATGAACAAATCACCCAGAGAACCCAACAGGAAACTGGAACTATAAATGGCGGGGTCGAATAATTCGTATTGACGTAAATATAAAATGTCAGGGAAATAATAAATAAGCGCACGTAATAGCGAAACGATCAGGAATAAAAAGAGCAACCCCCATAAAGGCCCCCTTGTCAGAGCGATCTGATGTGCTGTTTGATGGATATTCCAGCATAACAAAAACAGCGCGGCTCCTACCAGAACCAGAAACCAAATACTGTTGGTTTGCTGACCGGTTTCTCTGGGTTGCAGGTAAAAAAGCAGATTACCATAGGAGCTTTTCACCGGATAGCCGGTAACATTCATGCTCAGGTCTACCGCATTTCGGGCTTTGGGGAAAGCGGCAAATTCTGTTTTGAGATTTTCGATCTCTACAAAATATTTATATAAAACCGGTATCAGTGCTTCTACATTCAGCTTCCGCTCGCCCAGTGTCACTTTTTTACTCGAATGAATATATACGCCGTTTTTTAGTGTTACCAGTCGGCTGACATCTGATTCACCCATAAAATTCATTGGAGGAACCGCCTGTTGGGTATTCCAAAAAAGTAATTGCGGTTCGGATACCACAGCTTCTTCGTAGATGAAAAAGCCAAAACCGGCATTCGGCTCGAGTATGGGGTTCAGTTCTTCGGCTACATATTTCTGATCGATCAGTTTTTGGAGTAAGGCAGTATTGCCGGCTAAATTCTTAAAGAGGGCTTCTTTGGCTTGTATATCTTTTTCGATCAAAGCGGAATAATAAGTAGCACTGGTGGCTGGCATCAGGAATTGCTTAACCGACAATGCCACGAGCAATAATACCAGGGCCCCGGCCAGCAGATAAACCTGAAATCGCGACGTACTGTTTAATATTTTCTTCAATCAGTGTTGTTTTGTTTTTTCATCTCATTCCACAAGGCATCCATCTGCTCCAGTGTCATTGCTGCAAGTGTGGAACCATTTTTCAATGCCGCTGCCTCCATCCGGGTGAAGCGATCTATAAATTTGCGGTTGGTCTTTTCCAACGCATTTTCGGCATCCAGATGCAAAAACCGTGCATAATTAACCAGGGAGAATAAAACATCCCCTAATTCTTCTTCCATATGAGCCGTATTTCCTTCGGCCACGGCTTCCTGCAGTTCCCCCAATTCCTCATTTACCTTTTCCCAAACCTGTTCCCGGTGATCCCATTCAAAGCCCACCTGTTTGGCTTTTTCCTGCAGGCGGTGGGCCTTCACCACCGACGGTAAGGATTTGGGGACCCCTTGTAAAACCGATTTTTTGCCTTCTTTTAGTTTGAGCTGTTCCCAGTTCCGCTTCACATCCTCTTCATTTTCCACTTTTACATCCCCATAAATATGGGGGTGCCGGGAGATCAGTTTCTCACAAATACCATTGAGCGATTCTTCCAGGGTGAACTGCTGTTGCTCCTTCCCTATCCGCGCATAAAAAACAAGATGCAAAAAAAGATCGCCGATCTCTTCCTTAATGCCCTTCCAGTCTTCGGAGGTAATGGCATCGGCCAGTTCATACGACTCTTCCAGTGTTAAGGTACGCAGGGTTTGTACGGTTTGCTTTTTATCCCAGGGGCATTGCTCCCGCAATTCATCCATGATACGTACCAGGCGGAGAAAAGATGCAGAAAGGGTATTTGTTTCCATATTGACATTATAACTGATAAACCGAATAACTGATAAACACCGTAAATAGCAGCAGCAGCACTACGAGTGCAAATACATTAAACAGAAAAAATTTTGTTATCGTCTTTAAGAATCCCTGCTCATAAAAATTACGCATCGATCGATAGGCATAATACACCCCGTAAAGCAAGAGCAAGGTAATAATAAGATACATCCACCAGGTATCATATACATCGGCCAGCTTTTCCATGCCCGATAAGATCAGCATGTACAGGAAGGTAAAAATATACAGATGTATCAGGAACAAAACATGACTTACATAAAAATACTGTTTACGCCTTGCATAAATGAGTTTCAGGAAAAGGGCATAGAGCGGCAGCGATAAAAAGAGCAGGTATGGTAATGTGTGAATGAATTTATTCGCCAGCTCAGAAAGCAACAGCTTTTCATTATTACCGTACTTCTTTTCAATATCAAAATTTTTATACCGTATCTGACGCTTAAACCAATTGTCGCGCTCCGCTTCAGGCAGGGCCGCCTGCAGGGAATCGTACTCCGCGCGGTTTTTAAATTTACGATCAAAGCTACTGGATATTTTTAGCCCCCTGGCGGAGTCTCCGGCAATTACTTTTTTGCCGATACTATCTGCTTCCTCTGAAACAGCGCTACTGATCCTTTTGAAATAATTAACTGCGCTATCCAGCCCGAGAGAATCCTCTTTGGTCTCGGCGAGGTACAATCCTTTATTCTTTACAAGAATCCAGGCACTGTCATTATCGGTGAACACATTATCGGCCAGTGCTTCCATCGGATTATACTTTACCGAGAACATGTTGTAGAAGATGATGAAGAAAAGGGCTGAGCTGAAAACATACATCCGGATGGGATTGAGATAACGCATGCGCCTGCCCGCCAGATATTCCCTGGTCAGAAAACCGGGTTTACGAATCATCGTACGGAAAGTGGAAAAGAACTTTCCGTCGAAGTGGGTGATGTCTTCAAAAAAATGCTGGATCAGCCCCCAGATTGAGTCTTTTGGTTCAATATTCTCCTGACCACATTGCTGACAATACCGCCCGGCCACTTCAGTACCGCAGTTTAAACAGTTGGTTTCTTTTCGTTGCTTTTGATGGGACAAGGTCTATTTTTTGTTTAAAAATAAGGAAAGGGTCTATTTTTGAGAAAATTTTAGTCTTAGCAGAACATTAAACGGGACAGAATCACGTTTCTTCTGCGTTAAATACAGTATTTATGAAACAATCGTTCGCTTTCCTGCTTCTTTTGATCTGTCTGCGTGCGGAAGCCCAGCAATATTATAAGGATCTCCTGACCGTACAAAGCAGCCGTCAAAAGCAACAATTATTACAAAAGAATAAGGTCAAAAAAATACTGTTCAACAGCTTTGATGGGGAGCATCAGCCAATTGAAGGGTTTCAATCGACCCAGACCATCAATCGTGATTTCACGGAATTAAGTACCCGCACTACAACGACCCTATCCGGCAATACGCTTTCCATGTTTTGGTTCAATCGTCAGATGCAGGTGATACAATCGCTCGACAGCAGTGATGATGCCAGCACGAGTATCAGTTATGAATACGATACTAAAGGCAATCTTATCAGTCTGAAAAGTACCACTACCTCTGCCGGTGATTTCCGCATCACCGAAGATCATATCTGGACCTATTCTCCAGCAAATAAACCGGAGCGTATGCTCAAGATCAAGAATGGCAAGGATACCACCTTTTATAGTTTTGTTCTGGATGAGAAAGGAAATGTGGTGGAGGAAAATGGCATGACAAAAGGGAAAAATATCCCCGCTATTTTTTATTATTATGATGAGCAGAATAATCTGACCGATATTGTTCGGTATAATATTGCTGCCAAACGTTTACTGCCCGACTATGTTTTTGAATACGAGAATGGCCGGTTAGCCACTATGATGGTGGTACCCGAGGAAGGAACCGATTATCAGAAATGGTATTATAGTTATGATGAAGACGGGCTTAAAATACTGGATGCCTGTTATTCAAAATCGAAGGTATTGATCGGCACGATCGAGTATGCGTATGAGTATTATTGAGTGGTAAGTGGGAAGTAGAAAGTTGTAAGTGGGAACTTCGCGTTTCATTGCGTCTTTCCGTCTTCGCGGTAAAACAAATACACTTAACCGCCAGGACGCCAGGTCGCGAGGAAATAAAGGTTCGCAAAACCACTTAAGACTTCCCGCCCTCTCACCTCTCACCTCTCACCTTTCACCTCTCACCTCTCACCCCCCCAAAAAAAAACGGCTCCCGAAGGAACCGTATTTTCTGTGCCCAGGACAAGATTCGAACTTGCACGCCTCGCGGCACCACCACCTCAAAGTGGCTTGTCTACCAATTTCAACACCTGGGCAACCGATCCGTTTTTCAACGGGTTGCAAAAATAGTAACTTATTTATGTAAAACAATACGAAAAGTGGTTCCTTTTCCGGGTTCTGACGATTTTACGAACAATTGGCCCTTGTGATACTGTTCTACAATACGTTTACAGAGTGTAAGCCCCAGTCCCCACCCTCTTTTTTTGGTGGTAAAACCCGGGTTAAACACCTTACTTATGTGCTGCCGGCTGATGCCTTTTCCGGTATCAGAAACATCAATGATCAGCTCCGACCCGGTTTGTTCCATTTTTACGGAGATCGCTCCCTTCCCATCCATCGCATCAAGGGCATTTTTCAACAGGTTTTCGATCACCCAATCAAATAAGGGCGGTGATACAGGGGCTATGAGCGGAGCCCCTGGCGGATGCTCCAGCGTAAACTGAACTTTACCGGTGGCCCTTTTGCGCATGTATTCCACCATACTATTTACCTGGGCCGATACATCATGCGGCTCCAGATGCGGGGTGCTGCCGATCTTTCCAAAACGGTCTGAAACCAATTTCAACCGGTCTACATCTTTTGCCAGCTCGGGAACGATCTTCTCATTACCGGGTATCTCTTTAAGCATTTCTACCCAGCCCTGCAAACTGGAAAGCGGTGTTCCCAATTGATGTGCTGTTTCTTTAGCCATTCCGGCCCATACCTGGTTCTGCGACGATTTAAAACTGGTGGTAAGTGCCGTTATGGTTATAATGATAAAAAGAGCTACAATCAGCAATTGAACCAGCGGATAATACTGTACCTGATTCAGCAACGATGTATGACCGAAATAATAATACAAAACACGGTTGGGATTTACCGGATCCGTCCAGGTAATGGGGTCATTTTCTGATTTAAATGCCTCCAGCTTTTTCCGGACAAAGTCGGGATGATTCACCACCTCTGCCGAATCCAGGTTCACATACTGGGTAATATTCCCTTTCTCATCCGTTTCGATTATGGGGATACTATTGTTTCCGGCAATGATATATCCCACCAGTTTATCGCTTACCCCCGTACTGTCGGCCACCAATAATTTACCTGCTTCCACCCACTGTTCTACCCGTAAGCGTTCTTCGGCGCCGATCTTATTGGCCAGAAGGCGGGAATAGATGACGGTACCACTCACGATCGCTATGGCTATTATGGCCAATCCTGTTCTCCAGTTAAAAAGCGGCTTAATCATGCAACTAATTTATAAAAACCGTTCCTTTGCATCCGTCATTTACCAAAATATATTTCCGCATCAATTGAATCCATCTGTCGCCATAGTAATTCTGAACTGGAACGGCTATTCCTTTCTGGAGACATTTCTTCCTTCAGTACTGGATTCCGGCTATCCCAATATGAAGGTGTATGTGGTAGATAATGCCTCCACCGATCGTTCTCTGGAATTATTAGCCACCAGCTTCCCGACAGTTTCGATCATTTGTAATGATCGCAATTATGGATTTGCGGGTGGTTACAATGAAGGTTTGAAGCATATTGAAGCCGATTATTATATGCTGCTGAATTCAGATGTGGAAGTAACAAGAGGGTGGCTGGGGCCCATGGTGGCACAGTTGGAATCGGATCCGGGCTTTGCTGCCTGTCAGCCCAAAATTTTACAGTACGCCGATAAAGCGCTTTTCGAATATGCCGGAGCCGCAGGCGGTTATATCGACCGGTTTGGTTACCCTTTCGCCCGGGGCCGAATTTTTGATTATTGTGAAAAAGATGCCGGTCAGTATGATAGCACTACAGAGGTATTTTGGGCCAGTGGAGCCGCTTTGATGATCCGTTCCCGCTGTTATCATGAAATGAAAGGATTCGATAGTTGGTTTTTTGCCCATATGGAAGAGATTGATTTATGCTGGCGCTTACAACAATCGGGCTATCGCATTTTCTGTGTGCCGGCATCAACCGTGTATCATGTAGGCGGAGGTACCCTTCCCAAGGGAAATGAACGAAAAGTGTATTTGAATTTCCGGAACAATCTGGTGATGATGGCCAAGAATTTACCATTGGGACAGGCCATTCTCAAGATCGGCTTTCGCTTTATACTGGATCTGGTATCGGCATCAAAATCGTTGCTGGCGGGTCAGTTCACCTATTTTACCGCAGTGATCAGGGCCCATTGGGGGTTTTTAGGTTGGCTGTTCAGGGAACAGAGAACAGCCGTTTTCCCGGCCCAAAAGCGGTCTGATTGGCGGGGTTATTACCGGGGCAGTGTGGTTTGGCAGCATTTTGTGCAGGGGCAAAAAAAATTCAGTGAAATTGTTAAGAAGTTTGCTTGAAAATAATATCTGAAATCGTATTTTCGCATCCCAATTAACTCCTTATGTCTCAACACGCAGAAATCAATCCACAAGAAAAAGATTTTAACCACAATTGGGTTAATTCATCTGTATTCCTGTTTTACCTGCAGGTGTTCATTCTGATCGCTTTTACCTTTGGTTGCGCGTTCAGTTTGTATAACAAAGGCTATAAGGGAAAGCCCGAGGTGAAGATTCAGTCCAGTTCTGAATACACCCCTCAGTATAAATAAAAAAATATACGGGTTTAAATTTTGTGGGAATTATACAATTCCTATTTTTGCAACCCCGTTTAGAAAGCTCTTATAAATAGAAGGTTCGAATAGGCAGTAATTTTCTCTTATTCACAGGACTTTCAAACAAGCGGAAGTAGCTCATTTGGTAGAGCACGACCTTGCCAAGGTCGGGGTGGCCGGTTCGAGCCCGGTCTTCCGCTCTTGAAAAAAGGTGTGAGTTTCTCACGCCTTTTTTTATCGGCTACCTGGGTGGCGGAATTGGTAGACGCGCCGGACTTAAAATCCTGTGAGAAGCAATTCTCGTACGGGTTCAACTCCCGTCCCGGGTACATGTATAGTGTGAGTGTGAGTACAAAGTGTGAATTAACCCTTCACACTCCATCTCAAACTCACACTTTTTTTATTCCCCCCTGCGCCCATCACTCAACCGCTAAAAACGTAAGCTCAAGCAACTTTCCCCCTAATTTCCCAAACCCTGGCTTCATGAAGTTGCAGCGCAATTTTCATACTGGTATTTTACAATTTTAAGATGCCATCATCACAAGAACCCTCCATTGTTTTAAATATGTTTGTTGAAAAATGTTTGACTTCGAAAACCTTATCGTGTATCAAAAAGCGAAACGATATTACAAACAACTACAGACTGAAATTCTTTCTATAAGAGACCTGGATCCAGTTTTTAGGAACCAATTAAAAAGGTATTCTTCTTCTATAGTGCTGAATATTGCAGAAGGTTGCAGTCGGTTTAGCAAAGCTGATAAACGAAATTTTTATGTAATTTCAAGAGGGAGCGTATTCGAATCGGTGGCCATTCTTGATTTACTCAAAAATGACAACGTAATTGCCATTGAAAAATATAATGAATTATACGCCCTCGCCGAAGAACTCTCCCGCATCCACTTTTCAATGGCTATGGTAACAACCGCAACGGAAACCTAAATATATTTACGTATTTTGACGGAGAAAGAACCCCATATGCGTAAAGCCTCTTCCGATATATCATTCTGGTTGTTGATTGCCCTGAACCTGTATTCCATCTATTATTTCTACGAAAATCCGGATGGGTTTAAAACGGTGGTATGGTTGTATTGGATTCAAAGTGTTTTGATCGGCATATTCAATTTCCTCGAAATGCTCACAGCCAAACACCCTGATCCGGCCAGCATGAGCATCAACGACCAACCTATTACCAGCAGTTTGGGGAATAAAGGCTGTACCAGTATTTTTTTTCTGTTCCATTATCAGTTCTTTCATCTGGTGTATGGTATATTCCTGCTGGTAAAACTCCAAGGCACCCTCGATATACGCATGTTATATATTGCGGTGCCACTGCTTATTGCGGAACTCAGCAGCAGCTTTATCCGGAACAAAATTGCCGAGAAAGATAAACAGGTAAATTATGGGATGCTGTTTACCCTTCCCTACCTGCGGATCGTCCCCATGCATCTCATGATACTCACTCCGGCTTTTTTGGGCTGGGCCCCTTCCAGCGCATTTCTGATCCTGAAAACACTGGCCGACGTAGCGATGTACGTGCTCACGCGTAAATTGTATTACAATAAAAAAGAAGTCAATTAGAATATAGCTATTTCAATTCCAGCTTGTCGGTACCCGCCAACGGGATTTGTACGTGGATCGTGCAACCGCTGCCCGGACTGCTCTGAATTTCCATCGTTCCATTATATATTTTCACCCGGCTACGCATATTACGCAGTCCGACACCAGAAGAAGCCTGACTAACATCAAATCCGTCGCCATTATCGGTGATGGTCATGTGAAATATCTGCTCCTTGTTTACCGCCAGATCCACCTTAACTGATGTAGCATTGGCATATTTAGAGATATTGTTGAATTGCTCCTGAACAATTCGAAAGACCATCAACTGCAAATGACGCGGGATATTGCCGTAATCGAATTTGTCTTTGTGAAATTTGAATTTTACCCCCATGGCTTTACCCGATTCTTCCACCAGGGTCTTTATTGCTTCATCCAATCCCACATCCAGTACCGGTGAAATCAGTCGTTTGGATAATTTGCGGATCTCCTGAATACCCCGCTTAACGATATCGGTACTTTTCTGTACCATTTCGGTACGCATTATTATATCTTCTGTATCAGCCATTGAAATATACAGCAAGGTTATTGCCAGAAGTTGATTGATATTATCATGCAATTCGCGACCGATCTCCTCCCGTTCTTTTTCCTGGGTAAGGATGGTTACTTCATTAAGATGCTGCTGGTGCTGCAACTGTTCCTCCGCCATTTTTTCTTCCAGATTTTTCATCTGGGTAATATCCTGTATAGCTCCGGTTACGCGTTCCGGCATGCCCTTTACATCATAGGTAATATAGCCCCGATCCAGCACATGATGATATACACCAGTAACATCTTTAAATCGGTATTGAAGGGTAAGCTTCATTTCTCCCGCATGTATATGTTGCTGCATTTCTTCATTCACCCTCGGTTGATCGTCGGGGTGTATTCTGTCGATACGCCACTGCATACTGGCTTTATTTTCGGGCAGTTCATACCCAAAAAGCAATTTCATACCATCATTCCAGAAGATCAATTCATCGGTACGGTAATTCCACTCCCACACCAGGTCACTCGCCGCCTTGGCTACTAATTCATTCCTTTCGTTGGCTTTCCGCAATTGTTTTTCCAGCAGGTATCGTTGGGTAATATCCCTGGTAACCCCCACGGTCCGAACCGGCTGTCCTTTATCGTTATAGGTCACAATACAGTGAACCTGTACATAAGCCAAAGAGCCATCTTTCCGGATATGCCGGTGAATGGGGTAATGAAAAAGCTCTTCCCGCTTGTAATAGCAGTTCTGTTCAAAATAAAAGATCGCCTCCTGATCGTCGGGGTGAATAAGGATCTGCCGAATGGTTTGCGGCGACCAGGTACCGGTGGATTGATAGCCAAATAATCTAAATAATGCTTCGTCTGAAACAATGTATTTATTTGAAGCAAAATCAATCTCCCATAACATGTCAAAGGAAGCCTTAGCTGCCAACTGATACCGTTCATTACTTTTTCGCAATCGCTCTTCCGACAAGTAAGCTTCATTGATATTCCGTACAATCGCCAAACTTTTCAGGGCTTTCCCCTTGGTATCACGAAGGAAAATAGCCGATGCATCGACCCGCACCACAGTGCCGTCTTTTTTAACAAGACGGAAGTTTTTATACTCCACCCTTGTTTCCGTACCCATTCGATACCGCATGATTTCGCCCAATACCCTATCCTGATCATCAGGATGAATAATGGCCCGATAGGCCTGCTCAACCGTTTGGTAATCGCCGATATCAAAACCGTAAAACTCCCGGAAACTTTTGTTTACATAAACTTTATCATTTACCAGATCCACTTCCATGATCACATCCATGGTGAGTCCCGTAACCATTTCATAGCGCTCAATATTGCGACGTATCTCTTCATCGGCTAAATAACGATTGGTTATATCTTTGGTAACACCTATCAAACGTGTCAATACATTTTCTGCACTACGAATAGCCAGCACCCGTACCAGGGTATATGCAATGGAACCATCCGCCTTAACCGCCCTACGAACCGGAAATTCCCGAACCGTATCTGAGGAGCGGACAAAAGCAATGACATCATCAAAGAAAGCCTGGAAATCATCGGGGTGTAAAACGACCTGTAAAAATTCTTTAAAATGTACAGGCTGGGGGAATTTATACCCGTACAGACTAAATACGTTATCGCTGCAAGTGAGCAGTTGCGATGTTCCATCAACATCCCAAATAAGGTCATAGGAGGCTTTGGAGGCTAATTCGAAGCGCTCATTACTCCTGCGCAATTCATCTTCTGCAAGATAGCGCTGTGTTATATCGCGCGATACACCAACAGCTTTTACAGGATGCCCCTTAGCATCATAGATCACCACACACCGAACGTCTACAAATGCGATCGAGCCGTCGGCTTTAACGTAGCGGTGAACCGGACAGGTAAACTGAGTAATCTTTAGCTCGTATTGCTTCTTCACAAAATGCAATACCATATCCTTATCATCAGGGTGCAGTATCACTGCCTGAAATTCATTTACGGGCCAGGGCTTGCTGTTATCGTGCCCCAGATTACGAAACAGCGCTTCGCTGAAATAGTACTCATTACGGGCAAAATTTCGCTCCCAGATAATATCATAGGAGGCTTTAATAGCCAGCTCATAACGCTGGTTGAGCGTATTGATCAGATTTTCAGTATGATGCCGGCTCGTAATATCACGAATATTGCCCACCATCCGGATTATCCGTCCGGTATGATGGCGAAAAACAAAAACCTTTACTTCCACTATTAATTCGGCACCTGATTTATGAAGCATCCGGAATTCGGGATATGTAAAAACATTCTCCCTGCTTTCTGCCATATTTTTTTGAAAGTGAAGGATAATATCTGTATCAGCAGGATGCCATAAGATTTCCTGTACCTTTTTCCCGGTGGATATTTCCTCCGGATGATATCCAAACAATTCAAACAAACGCTCATTATAAATCAATCTATCACTACTGGTATCATAGTCATATACAAGATCCGCGGAAATTTGCTGCAATGCTTCCAGTCTCGACAGTTGCTCTTTCAGCCTGGAATCTTCTTCCTGTTTGCCGCTAATATCACGCACCACACCCATGATCCGAATGATGTTATTGTTCGGATTCCTGACCAGGATGCCACGTATATCAACAATTTTAATATTGCCGTTTTTATTTAATAATCGTAACCGGGGAATCTGAATCCGATCTTCTTTATGATCCTGAAACGATTGAACCAGATTCTTCATTTCAGGAAGATCATCAGGATAAATGAGGCGTTCATAAAACAATTGGAAATTTTCCAGATCCTCCGGCTTGTATCCTAATAAATTTACCACCGACTCGTTCACCCATAACTGACCATCAATCAAATGATAGTCAAAAGCCACATCGCCTGTTGCTTTCTGCAAGTGTTCAAAACGAAATTGAGCCATTTGCAACTGGTCTTCCAATTCCTTTCGAATGGTGATATCCCTGAATGTTACCACCACTCCTTGTATCACAGAATTCACCAGGTAGGGGTTAAAATCCAGATGCAGCACCACGGGCTTTCCTTCAAAATAAAAGCGATTGCGGACCTCCCGCCTTTTCCCCTGGGCGGCCTCTTTTAAAATATCATCCACTTCATCCTGTACTTCCGCAGGCGCATAATCCTTGAACAGCCTTCCCCTAACCGGTTCCTCATTGCGAAGGGCTCTTGCCAGTACGCCGGCCTTTTCATTAAAATATAAAACACGGTAATCGCGGCCAACGATTACAAAGCCTTCATCAATATTATTCAACATGGAAGAAAGGGAATAGTCACCCCCGGGTAACCCATTCCCTGTGCGCTGTTGCACTTTTTGAAGTTTAATAACCTGCCTTACCTGCTTTGGATAAGTTCCAGGGTTTGCCAACGATAAAATATTCAACCAAACCCTTACCCCCCTTGCTGTTAAAAGACCCAGTCGTATGCTCACTAAATTTTTCTCCAAACCGGAGGCGCTGGCAAATTGCAATTGGTCAGGATGTGGTCTTAACCCATTCTCCAAAACGGAATCTTGTAAATACTCCCGGAAGGAGCTGTTTAATTCAAACCGGAGATCCGGTGAAAGACAATTCGTTTGATCGTTCAGGTAAACGATCAAGCCATTAGAATCAATTCCAATAATCGCTTCTTCCCCATTCCTGGAGATAGGGGTAGAAGAATTCTCGATATCGCCGGTTAGAATTGGCATGAAGTAATTATACTGTCAAATTATCGAAAACCTTTGTTTCGAAATCATGACAGCGGTCACTTAGCGGGTTGATTCGTTCTGTATAACCAAGTTAGCAAATTGCAACCCCGGAAATGCCGTATCAGAACATTAAATAATGAGGTGCCAACCGAATCTTAAGGCCTTAATTGTCAACACACTAATGTAACAGCTATAGGAAAACGAACCATATAAAAGTTAACAAATAAGTGAATTGAATCCATTAATTTTAAGTAGCAGATAAAGTCAGCCATGTCTTTTATTGACATATATCAGTAAACGGGCAGACACGCTGGCCTTTTGATACAGGTTACAAAGGAGCATTGCTACCGGCCTGCGGCAGCCGCATCAAGTAAGAGGTGAAATGATTTATGCTGTTTTAAAATGGAAGCGGGTAAAGCCGGATGAGGATCTGCGTGGAGCAATTGCTGCACAATATCCCGCTTGTGCGCCCCCGTAACCAACAATACAAGATGATCAGCCTCCAACAGATTTGATAGCCCTAACGTGATACCTTTTTGGAGTGGCTTGCTTTCCTGGAAATACTTTTGCCCTGTTTGAGCTGTAATAGGTTCAAGGGAAGAAATATGTGAACGGAGAGAGGGGTCCGTACCGGGTTCATTTAGTCCAATATGTCCGTTTAAACCAAGACCGAGAATTGCTACCGTAATCGGTCCCCTATCCTGAAGATATTTTTCAACGCGTATACACTCTTCATATAAATCCGCCGCACGTCCATCAAAAAAACAGGTTTGAGAAGAAGTCCAGGCAAGTGGATCGATTAATTGATTTATGATGGAAAAGCCACAACTCCCTTCATCTGATTTATTCATTCCCACCCATTCATCGAGGGCGAGCATAGACCATGAGCTGCTATTCAGTGGATTTGCCTTTAACTGGAGAATCAGTTCAGCATAGGTTTTTGAGGGAGTATCACCCGAAGCCGCACAAAGCAGGGGATGCAAACTCTTAGAAAGATTGGAGCAAATGAATGAAGCGGCACTGGTTGCCAACTGATCAGGGGTATCAAAAACCTTTATCTCCATCGCATTTTTTATTAAAGATAAAAAATGCCGGGTACAGAACCTCCGTTTCCGGAATTCTTATACTTTGGCCATAGTGGGATAAAGAGAAATGATTTCTGAGAAATCAACCAAACGCACTTCGTCGATCTGAGAAAAATCAGGATCGCAGATTACTTCAAAATACAATTCCTGTATCTGAAACAGGCTTACATTATAGTTGTGTTCCTCCACTCTTTCGGCAAGCAGACGACCTGAATGCAGCACAATTTCAGCACGCAGGTCAAGACTAAGTTTTTCAAATTGAGCAAAAAGATTCATAGAACAAGCAGGGTTAAATAGTTCCTTTTCAATGTAACAAACTCCATTCACTTCATTCCTCTTCTTACATCCAACAATGTCATATATTAAAATAGTACTTGTTGTTTTTTATAATTATCTACAATAGATCATCTGGAAGATGCAGTGCCGGCCTTCTTCTGCTTCCGGATACCAGTTAAAAAGCTGGATGGCGTCATACGCATTTCAGCTTTGAATGCCTGAATAAATGTTTGCCGGCTATTAAATCCTGCTACCAATGCCAACCCTTCAACCGTATAATCCAGCAACTGCTCTTTCTCTTTCATTTCCCGAACGATCCTGTTAATCCGAAACTTATTAATATAGGCATTGAACCGGCATTGATGGAACTCATTGATAAAAGCTGATAGCTGGTGTACCGGAAGTTCCAACTCAGCCGCCATCATCGGTAATGAATAATCGGGATTCAGGTAGGGCTGTTTTGATTCAAAAAGTTCATTGATTTGCCGGTCTACCCGACTAACGAATGTGGTATTCAGCACCAGGGCTGTCCGTTTGCTTTCCACACTGTTCTTGTTGTTTTTGGCTGTAAATGCTGACATATCAGATAAGGTGGTTTCTACAGTTGGAATATCTATCGTAAATGAACTGCCGCCGGTTTTAAGCGCTGCAATATTCCAATGGGCATGTAACTTTTGGGCTATGCCTTTAATAATGGAAAGCCCCCATGCACGTACTGGCGGAACAGCACTATCAATATCAGACTGACGCACCGATTCATTCCATGCTGTTTCAATATGATCAAAACCCTTGCCATTATCCGTCACTATATAACGGATGGCGCCATTTTCTAAGGTAGTGCTACTTATGCGTACGATCGGTGGTGCCCCACCAAAACGGATGGCATTCGAAACAACATTATAGAATATCTCTTCGATCCAAAGGAAATTACCCAAACAATTGATCAATGGAAAGTCAACTTCTACGGACGCCTGTTTGTCTGCAATCAATCGGGTTAAACGACTCAGCACCCTTCTCAAAACAGCATCCATCGGGATCATATCAAAACCTGGCGACTCATTTTTCAATCGGGAAAAAAAGACAAGTTCGCGAATCACCTCCCCCATTAACCGACCGTTCTCTGTGATCACATTCAGGTATTGTGCCCGCTGATCTTTCGACAAATTATCTTCGGCTTTTTTGAGCTGTTCACTCAAATCAATGATATCATTCAAACTTCGGTCCAGATCGGTTGCCATAGCATTGGTTACATGCTCAAAATGTTGCGACAGGTCACGGAACTTTTCTTCCACCTTTTTCCGCTCAGAAATATCGCTGAGGAAGGCCATGGCCAGTTGTCCTACATTCGTATTGAGGTAACTAAGACTAATTTCAACAGGCATTTCGGATCCATCTTTTTTCCGGGCACTCAAATCGATACCCAAACCCATGGGGCGAATCCGGGGCTCCCGGAAAAACTCGGCGATCTTGCCGCCATGTCTCGCACGAAATTTTTCAGGTAATAAAACGGAGAGGTCCTGACCTATCAGTTCATGTGTAGTATAACCGAGAAATGATTCCAACCGTTTATTCACGAGAAGAATACGCCCGGATTCATTCACGATTACTACACTTTCGGCTATGGATTGCAGCAGGGTCCAAACCGTAATATCACTTTGCAGCATTCCAGACTGATAAGCAATTCGTTTTTGTAAATCAGCCTCCTTTTCCCTGGGCGACATTTCATTCATCAATAATAGGATTACAAACCAGGTCAGCACCTGCTCCGACCGGGTAAAGGTTTAAAATTGAAAACCGGGAATAGGGTAACAAAAGTTGTAGCAGGCCAGGCCTGATACAGTTTTGTAAATTAAAAGAGGACAGAACAGCCCACGCAAAATAATAAGCCGCTGAAGGACTTTACGTAAGCGTATGCAACCAAAGCCAAACCCCTTTAGAACTACGGACTCCAAAACTGTACTACAAATCTAAAGTACCTATTCATTCACATTGAGAATAAACCATTTGGATTGTCGGGCTTTATAAACAAGTTTGTAAGAATTTATAAACCGCTACAGCAAATCAAACGATTGCTTACCCAAAATCCCTATTGTAACAAAATAGTTTATCTGCTTCCCGATATAGCCGCCATGAGAACATGGAACAGAAACGAAAGAAGAAACAGCAATTTTCACTTACTCCTTACAGATAGAGGTGGGATAAAGCGGGTATCGTATGCCTCCATTTCAGGAGTTGCAATAATTTGCCTTAACCATTTTGCTGCTTCCTTTGCCGTTTCCGGATCGGCGTTAACAACTGGAGATGAAATGTTTAACAGATTGGTTGCACCGTTCAATTTTACACGCAAAAAAATACCCTCTGTTTTTCAACAGAGGGTTGCATCCGATCCTGACTGAATTCAAGTCAGACACTTTATTTCCAGAATAGAAATGTACTTATTCTAAATCCAGATAGCGTTTTCCAGGGAAAAGGTTTAATGACTACCGGCTGGATTCTTAACACAATGTAGTAGGATTGGTGACGTGAAAAACTATCTGGCAGCAGCTATACTCTAACGATTGTTTACCACGCAATTCCATAATCTTCTCCATGATTGGAACTACCTCCCCACAAACTGCCATGTTTCCAATCGAACCATATTGCATTGATGGGACCACTGGTTCTGTCGTCGAATGAAAGTATATACCCCATTTTCCGAAGTTCATTTCGAACAGATTCCGGTGTTGCCTCCTGTAACAACAGTTGGCCGGCGCGAGGCTTGCGGTCGTCCACTTTAGAACCACCCAGCGACAGCCAGAGTTGATTGGAATTAATATTGGGCGCTTCGCATGCTTTCTGAACGGTCATGCCAAATTCTACCACATTCAAAAAGAATTGCAACAGGTTTTGATCCTGGGTATCGCCACCTTGTACAGCAAAACTGAGAAATGGCTTACCATCTTTCATTGCCAGGGATGGGGTTAAGGTAACTCTGGGTCTTTTGCCCGGCTCCACTACATTAAATGGATCGAGTTCCGCATCGAGAACAAAACTCTGCATACGCTGACTCATACCTACTCCGGTACGACCGGCAATACAAGCCGGCAGCCAACCTCCGCTGGGCGTGATAGAAACTACCCAGCCTTCTTTGTCAGCAGCTTCCACTGAAGTAGTACCCCGCCATAAGCGGTCCTGGTATTCCGCATCGGCCACCGGATGGGGCTGCCAGGCGATGGTGGAATCATGAGAAGGTACAAAATTTCGGTTATCTGTTCCTGTGACAAACCCTCTTTTCTTCATAAGCTCCAGATAGGGGTTCACTTCCCCCTGGAACGGATAAGGATCGCCCGGACCCGCCGTGGCATCATTCTTATCGGGCAATATCTGGGCAGCCCGCATTTTCGCATAGGATTTACTTAACAGGCCTTTCATAGGTTCCACCGGAGCAAACCGGGGATCGCCATAATAAAAATCACGGTCGGCAAAAGAAAGATTCATGGCCTGATACACCGTATGGATATATTTTGCACTATTGAATCCCATGGCCTTCAAATCAAAATTTTCCAGAATATTCAGGGCTTGCAACATAACCGGGCCTTGGGTCCATTGCTGTAATTTATAAACGTCGATCCCTTTATAGGTAGTCATCAGCGGTTCTTCTTCCACCGGCTTCCATTTGGCGAGGTCCTCCATAGTGATCAACCCGCCTTGTTCCTGGCAACCCCGAACAAATTCACGGGCTATATCGCCCTTATAAAATCGATCATAAGCCGCCATGATCGCGTCTTTTCTGCTTTTCCCTTTCCTCAGTGCTTCCTGTTCCGCATCCACCATTTTTTGCAAGGTCGCCAGCAGGTCTTTTTGCACAAAGATCTCACCGGCTTCCGGCGCTTCTCTTTTTTCACCGGCATGCGGTAGAAATACAGCCCTGCTGTAAGGCCATTCTTTGATCCTGTTCTTCCCTCTTTCCATGCTGTTGGCTGTTTGGGCCTCAATAGGGTATCCGGCGGCCAGTTGCATGGCCGGAGCAAGCACTTCTTTCAAACTCCTGGTACCGTATTGTGCCAGCATATAACAAATGCCGCCGGGGGTACCGGGTGTGGTAGCAGCCAGCGGACCGTATTCAGGAGGAAACTGATACCCCTTCCCTTTAAAGAAGTCAACAGTGGCGCCTGTAGGAGCTACCCCCATTGCATTAATGGCAATAACTTTTTTGGTTTTGGGATTATAGATGAGAGCCTGCGTTTCGCCGCCCCAACTCAAAACATCCCACATGGTACAGGTGGCGGCCAGCATGGCACAGGCGGCATCCACCGCATTTCCACCATTCTGGAAAACAATAGAACCGGCTGTTGCCGCCAACGGTTTTCCCGTAATAGCCATCCAGTTTTTGCCGTGCAAAGGCGGCTTTTGGGTTGCCTGCGATAAACTGGTTACCGGTAAGAGCAGCAAACTCACAAACAAATAACAGATAGAGCGTAGCATTGGTTAGTTTTTTACTAAAGTTAAATAAACCATACAGTAAAATATCCATCAGAGGATTTTGATTTTCAAAACGGCATAACAGGTGCAGAACCGTCATTATTTTGTCAGGTATTGCTGACAAAAAAGGTGGTACAACTATTTTTTAAACATTAACGGTTGTTTTCCGAATTATAGCATAGGTTTTGCAATGAATACAGGACTTAACTGGACAATCATGAATACTTCATTTGTAAGAAATATACAGTTCACCAAATTGATAAAAGTTGATGGCCGACTCCGCGAATTCAACTTCAGAAAGATGACAAATGCTGCCGGCATCCAATTTTCAGTAGATGTAAGTGACGACAAAGGCAACCGCATCATGTTATGGTTACAGAAAGAAAATGGCAACTGGGCCATACTGGAACCCGCTGGTCTTCCCTCCTGGATATTGAAACAGGAAAGCACCCTTCATCAGTTAATTGAAGAAGAATTATATACCGGCACAACCGTTTAATTCCGCCGCATCAAGGGCAATTGGGTAAATTCAAAAAAAAGGCAGGCACATACAACCCAATGTTATCCGCCTACATCTAAGTAGGCAGATACCAGATGGCTGGTTCCATTAACCATTTACCTATCCTTTTATTTACCCTTTTACCCGAATAACATGCGGAAATTTTTCCTCACAGGAATGGTATGCCTTTTCGTCATTACCCAAATCAAGGCACAATCAGTTTTAATGGATTGGAGCGCTTCATTTACGCCGGCCTGGTCTGCAGCGGCCTTGAATGGAACAGCTACGAATATTGGTGGCAGCGGAATTAATTGCACGGTTAATATGTCCATTCAGGGAAATGGCAGTTTTGTAAGCCCCTACCCCCGTGTGAACGCCAACAATAGTAATACCGGTGATTTTCAGGTACAAAGTTCTTCTGATGCCATTGAGATCGATCAGAATCTGAACAATCGAAGCTCTTTTTCCAGAACCCAGTTTACTTTTTCAGCCGCTGTTAACAATCTGGTTTTCTCCATTGCTGATATTGATTTTCCCGGGGGAGCCCCCAACTGGGCCTATGCAGACGTAGTGACCATTACAGGAAACGGTCCCAATGGCATTCAGTACCCGGTATTGACAAAGTATAATAATAGTGCTTCCATCTTCACGATCAACGGAAACAGTTGTATCGCTAACACGGGAACCGGTGGGGGTAATGTGAGCAGTCTCAATCAGGGTATTCCAGCCCAAAACGGAACGGTAATCGTGAATTTCGGAAACAACCCGATCACCAGTATTACCATTGATTATGGGGTGATCGATAACCCTTCTGTTGCCAACAATCCCGGATTACAGGCCATCGCCATTGGAAACATGAGTTTTCTTCCGGTGAGCGGACTACCGGCAAGCTTCACTCGATTTACGGGCGATTGGAACCAGCAGGAAGTCAGACTGCAATGGCAAACAGCTTCCCTCGTAAACTCCGGCACTATTGCCGTGGAAAGAAGTAAGAACGGTAAAGATTGGGAAGATGTTCCCGGGATTTTGCCGCAGACCATCTCAGGCAGGATGCTCTACAAAGCTACCGACAGCAGGCCGTATCCGATAACTTCTTATTACCGGTTACGCGAAACCACCAATGAGGGAATTTTGTATTATTCCAAAATGATTTCCCTTTCACCTCTTCTAAATGCTACAGGCAGCCTCCGCCTTTATCCGAATCCGACGATCAACGGCCGCACACAACTCGAATTAAATTGGAATAGATCCGAAACAATACAAATCGCACTATTCAATTCAATGGGACAGCTACAGATCCAGCAAGTCCTGAAACATACCGGCGGGTTCCGAACCCTGCCCTTAACGCTTCCGGCAAAATCATCTGGTCTGTACTTTATAAAGATCGAGGGAATGGAAAGCAAAAAAGTTTTACAGGCTACCCTGCTTACCCAATGACCCAAACACTAATCCGACAGAAACCTCCTTTTATCAGGAGGTTTTTTTTATTTCGGGCGAACAAGGATTTTCCACAGCTGTTAATAAATGCTTGAAAAATACGTGAACTGATGAATTATATTTGAGAAGGATGGTTTTTAGTTCAAGTATTTCCCAGAAAACTGTGCTATTGATTACCTTAAATTGCCGCGACTTTGACAGAGACAATCATCAACCTTGAAACGGTTAACCCTATTGAATTTTTTGGTGTTAACAATGGTAAACTGGATCTTCTCAAGAAAAAATTTCCGCTGCTAAAAATCCTCTCCCGGGGAACCCAGATCAAACTCAGCGGCGCTCCGGAACAAATTGAAT
This sequence comes from uncultured Chitinophagaceae bacterium, assembly GCA_964555605.1. Taxonomy (GTDB): domain Bacteria; phylum Bacteroidota; class Bacteroidia; order Chitinophagales; family Chitinophagaceae; genus Endoryza. The sequence continues at coordinate 30,900 of CAZKSY010000013.1, forward strand.
CAGCTAAAGAAAAAATAGAACTCATTGTTCAATACCTGCAGCGTAACGGGCATATGAGTGAAAACTATTTCGAGCAGATTCTGGGGGGCGACGATGTGGAAACCGTTGATCATTTTATTGATCGCCATCCCAATGATGTATTGGTTTTTGGTCCCAATGGCAAAACAGTCAGGGCCCGCACGGCGAATCAGAAACTGCTGGTTACGAAAGCCGAAAAGAATGATATCGTTTTTGCGATAGGACCAGCCGGTACCGGTAAAACCTATACTGCTGTGGCGCTGGCTGTAAGGGCTTTAAAAAACAAGATGGTCAAGAAGATCATTCTTACCCGCCCGGCAGTGGAAGCCGGTGAAAGCCTCGGCTTTTTACCCGGAGATCTTAAGGAAAAGATCGATCCCTACTTACGGCCGCTGTACGACGCCCTGGATGATATGATACCCGCCGATAAATTGGGTTATTATATGAGCACCCGCGTAATTGAAATAGCGCCTTTAGCATATATGCGGGGAAGAACCCTCGACAATGCCTTTATCATTCTGGATGAAGCCCAAAATACCACCGATCTGCAAATAAAAATGTTCCTTACCCGTATAGGTGCCAATGCCAAGGCGATTATTACGGGCGACCTGTCGCAGATCGATCTGCCCAAAAATCAACGCAGCGGCTTAGACAAAGCAGTTCGCATTCTACGGAACATTGAAGGCATTGCTCATATTGAATTGAATGAGGAAGATGTGGTTCGTCACCGTTTGGTAAAAGCCATCATCAAAGCATACGACAGGGAAAAGGATCAGGAACAAGACCATCAGGCTCCTTCCTGGAAAAACCGCCGGCAACACCGGGAGGAGCCCCCTGCCGAGCCAGGTAAATAATCCGGTCCTTAAATTGAATTAAAAATAATAGCCTGCGGAATTGTCTGCAGGCTTATTTAATTTTGGGTATGAAGAAGCATTTCCTTGTTTCCGTAGCTTTCAGCTTTGTATTGTTTTCCTGTAACCAGGAACCCTCTGTACAGCCGGCAGAAAATGCCACTGATGCAGCACGGGAATTTGTGCGCGCCGCACTGGATGGCGATTACCCCCGCGCCTCAGGATACCTGTTAAAGGATTCTGTGAACCTCCTTCTTTTCGAACGCCAGAAAATGAATTATGTAAACATGACATCGGCGCAGAAAGAAAGTTATAAGAGTTCTTCTATCCGTCCGATTGGTATAGAAAAGGTAAACGATTCGGTTTCTGTATTCAGATATTATCACAGTGCCAATCCAACCGATACCTTTCCCCTCCGGGTAAAAAAAGAAAATGGCTTGTGGCTGGTCGATCTGAAATCGGTAATTAAAATGTAAGCATGCTTATTAAACAAATGGCCCTTGTGGCCCTGGGTGGTGCAGCCGGAAGTGTTTTACGCTTTCTAGCCCAAAAATGGATCAGCCTGGGTCCTTTACCAAAATTTCCAATCGGCACACTTACGATAAACCTGCTGGGTTGTTTATTGATCGGATTGATCTTTGGCTTGTTTACGAAAAATGCAGGTTGGTCTGCAGACTGGAAATTATTTCTGATGACTGGCCTATGCGGAGGTTTCACTACTTTTTCGGCTTTTACGCTGGAAAGTATGGCCTTACTGGAAGCGGCCCGTTTCACTTCTTTTATTTTATATATTTCCATAAGTGTTGTAGCTGGCATCCTGGCCACCATTGCCGGATACTGGCTCACACGATAAAACTTTAAACTATGATCACAGTATTACACCCCTGGCATGGCGCGCATTACGGAGATAAAGCCCCGCATGAAGTAAATGCTATTATTGAAATTCCGGAGGGAAGCCGGGCCAAGTATGAAGTAGACAAAGCCACCGGACTATTAAAGCTGGATCGGGTAATTTACTCGTCCTTTCACTACCCCATTAATTATGGTTTTATTCCACAAACACTGGGTCAGGATGGCGATCCCCTTGATATATTGGTATTCTGTTCTCAATCCATTCAGCCACTATGCCTGGTGGAAGCTACCGTAATCGGCAATATGCAAATGATCGATAGCGGAACGATGGATGATAAGATCATTGCCGTTGCGCACGAAGATCCTTCTGTGAGTCATATCCGGACGGTTGATGCTTTGCCGCCTCATTTCATCAATGAATTGCGTAATTATTTTGAACAATACAAAGTATTGGAGAATAAAGTGGTGGAGATCGATAATTTTCAGGATGCCGAAACCGCTTACACCATCATTGAAGAAGCGATCAATCATTATAAAGAAACCTATCGTAAAAAATAATGAAAACCACTCCCATGCATACACAGGAATTGATACTGGTAATCATTATCGGGTTGGCCGCCGGTGTGTTGAGCGGACTGGTAGGCATTGGCGGAGGGATTATAATGGTCCCGGCCCTGGTTCTGGCATTGAATTATACCCAGCACCAGGCGCAGGGCACTTCACTTGCCGTGTTAACCTTGCCGGTAGTGATACTGGCATCTGTTAATTACTATCAAAAATGCCGGGAAATGGGCACCCCCATCGATCTTCGGGTGGCGGGTATTCTGGCGGCAGGATTTATTATAGGCGCTTATTTCGGAAGTATGTTTGCTGTTAAGATCGACAAAGAAGTATTGAAAAAGATATTCGCCTTTGTTTTGATCTATACTGCCATTAAAATGCTCAATTGGGATACGATGCTATTCCGCTGGATCAAAAGTATCTTTTAATGATCCGTAAACGATGGGTACGCTGACCACTTTCACGATGCAATATTCCTTCCGCATCAATTGTGTCTACCCGTACTTCACCATACGCATGCATAATTTCCTGATCGTTCAGCAATAGACCTACATGATAGATCCGACCTTCTTCATTATCGAAAAAAGCAAGATCTCCTTTTTGAGCCTGCTGCAGGAAATCAACATTTGTTCCGGTTACCGCCTGCTGCGCAGCATCGCGGGGTAACGCTATTCCGATCGACTTATAAACCATTTGTGTGAAACCACTGCAATCCACACCAGAGGGTGTTCGTCCGCCCCATAAATAAGGACTTTTCATCCATAGCGGTAACACCTGGCTTATACCAATTGCGGGATCAGCAAATATTTCTTTGGGAGCGCCTTCCGCCTGCGCCAGTTCAATGGATTCCAATTCGGCGCCGGGAGGTAACCACCTGGCTATCGTGGCTTCTCTGAGATATCCCCCCATGGGAAACAAACAGGCCGCTCGTTGGTCGTCATCAATTTCCATAAACTGAATCGAAGTCACCCATCCTTCGTAACCATCAAAAGCTGCTTTGATCTTTATCCAGCCACCCGCTTTTTTATCCGTAACGATGGCTTGTTCGCCATAAATGAGCTGTGTAACCATCTCCCCGCTATGGTCGGGAATCCGACGAACAGGTGACACACTTACTTTACATCGAACCCTTGGCATAAACGACATTTTTATAAAAATACAAAACTGTGATTGTTGTAGCTTGTGAAAAAATTGCAAACTTGCATCATAGGTGTAGAAATGATACTTACAGACAGTGAATTTTAACCGGACTGACCATATGACCGAGCAGGAGTTGCTGGACAAGTTCTACCAGAGTAAGGACAACCAGTGGTTAGGCCTGCTCCTGCAGCGTTATACCCTTTTACTTTTGGGGGTATGTATGAAGTATTTGAAGAATGAGGAAGAAGCCCGGGATAGTGTACAGCAGATCTTTTTAAAAGCCATAACGGAACTGCATAAGTACAAAGTAGATTATTTCAAATCCTGGCTGTACATGGTAGCCAAGAATCATTGTTTGATGAAGATCCGCGACCGGCAGGGGAAACAACCGGTGGAAATGAAAGAACAAACACTGATGATACAGGATGAGGGGCTCAACCTCAAGTTTCATATAGAAAAAGACCGGAAACTGGAATTACTCGGGGAATGTTTGAAAGAATTAAACAGTGAGCAGCAGGTATGTGTAACTTTGTTCTATCTTGATAAGAAATCGTATCAGGAAATTGCCTCCCAAACCGGCTACAGCATGATGCAGGTGAAAAGCCATATTCAAAATGGGAAAAGAAATTTAAAAATAACGCTTGAAAAAAAACTGGGAACTGATCCCGGCATATGAATAAGGATCTGTTAAACATATTATCCAATAGTAACAAGGACATCGACAATCAAAAGCTGATGGACTACCTGGGCGGCAAATTGTCGGATCAGGAAAAACATGAGGTAGAGGAATGGATGGCGGATTCCGACTTCAGCGATGAAGCTATGGAAGGTTTGCAGGAATTCAGCAACCGGAATGAACTGAAGCAATATGTTGATGGACTTAATAAAGACCTGAGCACCTACATTCAAAAGAAAAAGAACCGTCGCGAAAAAAAGCGCCTCAAAGAATATCCCTGGACCTATATTGCGATCTTCCTGCTGATCAGCCTGTGCATTATTGCGTATGTGGTGATACGGGAGTTGAGGTGAGGGGGAGTATTGAGTTTTAAGTTTTAAGTTTTAAGAGGGCGGCCTGTTCATTGTGAACAGGCCGCTTGATTTATCAGAGATGTGAAGTATGGTTTGAGGGTTGAGGGTTGGGGCTGAAGATTCGTTTTCTTTCTTAGAATAAATATTTTTACAAAATTCCTGGGGCTTAACCGCTGCACCTACGCTGTAGCTGTGGCGCAGGGGGCCAAGACGCAAAGACGCAATGAAAGCCATGACCTCAGCTCTCAGCTCTCACCTCTCACCTCTCACCTCTCACCTCTCATCTATTGATACTGAATATACAACGGCTGCGGCTTTAATTTCAATACTTCTTCCGGCATCATGATATGACTGCCCTTTTCTTTCAGGTCGTTTTTATAGAAGATCTTGAACCCGGTGAACTGAACCGGTTCAGGATAAATGAACTGGCGGTAGGTATTGTTCTTACGCGCATGATGACCCCAACCATCCATGTCCATTACGATCTGAACTTCGGGATTCAGTTTAATATTTTTATAGTTGGTTACACCTTTTTGAGTGAACCGGTGGATCACCAGTATTTTGGGAGGAAGGTTATTCTCTTTCACAATCTTACTCAGATACTCCGAAACATAATTGATATCAGCTGCATCATAGGTTCCTACTACTTTACCGGGAGCCTGACCGCCTTTCATGGAAAACTCCGGATCGATACCAAAATGTACATGCGGCATTTTCAGGTACTTCTCAAATTCCGGAACCTCCTGCTGAACGGTGCTTAACCCCACCTGAATATCGAGGAATACCAGGGCGTTGATCTTCTCGGCCATTTTGATCACTTTATCGATCTGGGCAAAGGGCATGCGTAACCGATATTTACCGGCTGCGCCCGGACTTTGCTGAGCCGTGATAGCGATATAGTGAAGTGCCGGAATAACTTTAACCGAAGTGTCGGCTTTCTGCCAGCTTTTTACTTCCTGCATTAAGCGATCGAGCATTTCCTTTTCAGGCAGCTCTCCCAGTATTCCCATGTTTTTAGAATAGAGATTGCCGTAATAGGCCACTACCCGGTTAAAAGGGAAAATGGCTCCAGCCGCTGGATAGGCAGACCGTACCGGCCATCTACCCGAGCTATCACCGTTGGCATTTTTTAAGATTAAGGCATTGAACCGTGCTGTATCTACAATGGTATTCGTGCCCGGACGTGAAACAGGAACAACACTAGCCACTGTTTTAGCCGGAATCGTGTCCTTACCCGCAATGGTTCCGGCACTGGTATTCCCATTGCCTTTACCGAAAATAAAATAGGCTCCGGCAGCCAGGGCCAGAACAACAATGCTTCCCCAAAGGATCGATCTTTTCATTCTTTCTTGGTTATGGACGGGTATATTTCCCGTTGATATGATTGTAATGGAATTCATTTTCTGATGCAAATGTGCACTAAAAACGTGCCACGGATAAAATATTTTAATAACAGTACTGTGGATACGTATCTTCATTGGGCAAAAACAACCATTATGGAGAAAATCCGCTGGGGAATTTTAGGCTGCGGCCGTATCGCCCGCAAATTTGCTGCTGATTTATCATTGGTCGAATCGGGAGAACTGGTAGCCATTGGTTCCCGTTCGGCTGAATCGGCCAATGCCTTTGCTGCCGAATTTCCGGTATCCCGTATACATCTGGATTATGAATCACTGGCTGCTGATCCGGGAGTGGATGTTATTTATATTGCTTCTCCACATGGCCAGCATTATGAACATACGCTTCTCTGTTTGCGTCATGGCAAAGCCGTACTCTGCGAAAAAGCATTTGCCTTGCATAGCGTTCAATTGAAGGAAATGGTCGCACTGGCCCGCTCACGCGAACTTTTTCTGATGGAAGCTTTGTGGAGTAAATTCCTGCCGCATTACCAGTTGCTGATGCAATGGCTGCGCGATGGTAAATTGGGTCAGCTAAAAAATGTACTAATCAATTTCGGCTTCGCCCCCACGCCCCCTATCCCGCAACGCATGTACGATCCTGCACTGGGTGGCGGCAGTTTACTCGACATTGGCATCTACAACGTGTTTTTTGCCCTTTCCGCCCTTGGCAAACCCGACCATATTGAGGCCTGGATGACACCTGCTGATACAGGTGTTGATGAGCAATGCGCCATCACTTTCCGGTACCATAACGGAGCCATTGCACAGCTCTTCTCCTCCTTCTCCTCTAACCTGGCAACCGAAGCCGATTTTTCAGGAACAGAAGGGCGGATAAGACTGGCCTCCCGATTTTATGAACCTTCCACCACCTTTGAATATTACCCCGGCAGGGTAAATACAAAAGAAATCATTCCGGTTCCCAAAGAACCCGGTTTTGGTTATCAGTACGAGATCAGACATGTACAAGACTGTTTACGGCAAGGATTAAGCGAAAGCCCGATCATGAGTCTGGACGACAGCCTCCTGCTCATGGAAATACTCGATACAATCCGGGAGAAAGCCGGGATCCACTACCCCACCGATCCAAAATAAAAAGGTCTCCGGATAACCGGAGACCTGTAAAAATAGTTGGCCAATCTTATTTCAATCCTACCCGGCGTTTCAACTCACTAATGGGAATATCGATCTGACGACCCATTTTTTGACCGTTACGATAGGTGATCACCTTTAATGTAAGGGCATCCTTAGGAATAGCTAACGGCTCATTGTATTTAGGATAGAAATTATCCGGATGGGTTTCATCAAAACTGTAGTGTATGTCTAAACCGGCAATCTCCCCCGACATCTCGATCAGGAGGGCATTCTCTTTTGTTTTCTTAGCTGTAATAATGGGATCATAAATAGTCCGGGCATATTTGGTTTGGGCCACATCCAATCGCTCAAAGTGCTTCTCCACCCTGGTCACAAATCCGTTGAACTCTTTTTTCTCCCGGGGTGTCCACATTACCTCAGATAAAGCGAGGGCACGGGGCCATACCATGTACTGGGCGGCACGCAAACTGGGCACCTGCTCTGTCCATAAATTTCCCTGAACGCCCATGATCATGGAAGCATTGGCATCGGCCGGAATGGGTTCGTAATTATAGGAACGACTCATTCTCAAATTGGCATAAATGGGAGGCTCTACCCAGGCTTCTCCCTGATTGTAATCGAGATATACATAACTGGATGGAGTCATTACCACTTTATGATTCATCTTAGACGCTTCAATACCACCTTTCTCTCCTCTCCAACTCATTACACCCACACTTTCCGGTAATTTTCCCCCTTCCAGAATTTCATCCCAGCCCATCATTTTTTTGCCTTTGCTCTGTATGATCTTTTCGACTCTTTTTACAAAATAGCTCTGCACCTCATGCAGATCTTTAAGATTCTCCCGTTGCATCAACTGCTTGATGGCATCGCTCTTTGCCCAAAAATTCTTGGCACATTCGTCGCCACCCATATGAATATATTCAAATGGAAATAGTTGGGCAATTTCTGCAAATATCTTGTCGAGATGCTGGTACACCAGATCATTTGCCGGACAAAGCGTATTATCGATCAGCGCAGAAAAGCTGCCACCCGACCAGTTCATAAAGCGTTCCCCCGAATTCACACGGTATTCCCCGGGTGTACAGGAAAGTTCAGGATAGGCGGCCACCATGGCAAGACTATGACCCGGCACATCCACTTCCGGCATTACATTCACAAATCGGTCACGCGCATATTGAACAATCTCTTTAATATCTTCCTGCGTATAAAAACCTCCATAGCTTTTTGCTTCGTCGGCAGTTGGAGGCGTCATCTGGCTCATACGACCCACCCGTGGAACCCGCCAGGCACCCACTTCAGTAAGTTTCGGTAAACTCTTGATCTCTATACGCCATCCCTGGTCATCGGTCAGATGCCAGTGAAGTGTATTGTATTTATACTTTACCATATCGTCTATAAAGCGCATCACTTCTGCCTTTGTAAAGAAATGGCGGGAAACATCCAGCATCAATCCCCTCCAGGCAAAACGGGGATAGTCCAGAATTTTAGTACCGGGAATCGTCCAGTAGGATTTTTTCACTAAAACGGTGGATTCTATTTCAGGGGGCAGTAACTGCAACAGGGTTTGTACCCCATAAAACAAACCGGCCGGCTTATTACCTTTGATCAGGATCAGTCCGGGCGTTACTTCGAGTGTATAGCCCTCTTTTCCCAATACGGCCTCTTCCTTCCGGTTGAGGGAAAGGGAAATAATGTTTGCCCGCTGGTCTTTATTCTCGCCGGCTACCATCACTTTCAACGAATAGCCGGTAGAACGCAACAATTGTTGCCCCAGATAACGGGCCACCAGCATCACTTCCGGGTTACGGTCGGGCACTTCCAGAATGGTAAAGCTTCCCAATTCAAAATTCCCGCCCTTCTTCTCTATCTGTACAGGCTGCGGAATAAGGGCTGGCTCGGCAGGCTTCTGCGCCTTACTGACGCAAACAATTCCTAATAGCAAGGAAAAAAACACTATTTTTTTCATATCGAAACGTTATGGATATATCCTAAAATTACCGATAAAAATGGTTCTTTCTAAGGCAATTATATTTTTTCGGACACTGTTTAAAGGTTGCCCCGAACTTTGTATCTTACAAAAAAAATTCACCAACTGCGATGAAAAAAATCCTGGTACCAACCGATTTTTCTGACACATCCAAGAATGCAGCCCGCTATGCTGCACAGATGCTGAATGACCGACCCGGCACCCAGATGATACTGTATTATGTGTATGATGGCCTGACTGCAGGCTCTGATGGCACGCTGTTGGCTGAGGATGATGAAGACCGTAAAATAATTTTAGGTCAGGCGCTCTGGAATATGCGCTCAGAATTAAATGCTATTTCTGATGTTGATATATTAACAGCTACCGAAAAAGGCTCTTCATTGATCGAAAGCATCGATCGCTATGTACGTCATCACGCCATCGACCTGGTGGTGATGGGAATTACCGGTGCTACAAAACTGGAACAGGTTTTTATGGGCAGCAATACCCTGAAACTGGTGAACCACAGCAGTTGCCCCATTATGATCGTACCGCCGGATGCTGTTTACAAACCAATTCGGGAAGTGGCTTTAACCAGCGACTTTAAAGATGTAGAGACCACCATTCCATTTGAATCTATAAAAGTGCTGCTGGATCTTTTTGAGCCAACCCTTTATGTTATCAATGTGGACAGCGAGCATTATGTGGAGATCTCTGAAGCCTATAAAGCTGAAAAGAAAAAAATTGAAGAGCAATTCGCCAATTATAACCCGCAGTTTGCTTTTATCAGGCTCTATGATTTTCTTGATGCGATCAATCAGTTTGCCAAGGACAAAGAGATCGACTTCATTATCACAATCCCTAAAAAACACTCTTTCCTGAGCAATTTGTTCCGCTCCAGTACGACTAAGAAACTGGCGTATCACAGTCATATCCCTATTGTAGCCATTCATGAATAATGCGCTTTTAATTAATGCCCATGTCTGAATCAGGACTTGATGCTTCTTACTGGGATCAGCGCTATCAGCAATCGTTGACAGGCTGGGATGTGGGTGCGGTTTCCCGCCCGTTGCAGGAATATATCGATCAATTAACGTGGAAGCACCATCGCATTCTGATCCCCGGATGCGGGAATGCCTATGAAGCCATGTACTTATTGCAGCAGGGCTTTACCAATATCACCGTTATCGACATTGCTCCCTCTCTTACGGAGAAGTTGCAAAAAGAATTGGCTGTTTTTACCCCCTCACCACTTAAGATCATTACGGGAGATTTTTTCGACCTCGAGGGGCCATTCGATCTGATTCTGGAGCAGACTTTTTTCTGCGCCCTTCCCCCCACCATGCGGGATGCCTACGTACAAAAGATGCATGAATTATTGTCACCCGAAGGCAAACTGGTGGGCGTATTGTTCAACAGGGATTTCGAGGGCGGTCCACCATTCGGAGGATCCATAGAAGAGTATACAGTTCGTTTTGGTCCGTATTTCAGCTCGCTGCAAATTACACCTTGCCACAATTCAATTGAACCCCGTAAGAATGCGGAGGCCTTCCTGATCGCCTCTAAATAACCGTAGAAAAAAGGTTGCGCACTATTCGTGCGGTGCGCAGCATTAGCCTGCTCTTTTAAAGGGGTTCCTGCTGGGATAAACAATGGAAACTTCCGAGTCCCCAAATAATATCTGTAGAATCTATACCCACTACTTCTCTGTCGGGAAAGCACTGCTGCACGATCTGCAGGGCTTTATCATCTTTGGCGCCACGGAAAGTGGGCACGATCACCGATCTATTGGCAATGTAGAAGTTGGCATAAGCCGCCGGTAACCGCTGATCCTCATAAAATACGGGGTCGGGCATAGGGAGTTCCACAATATTCAATTGTTTGCCATTCAGCAAACGCATTTTTTTCAACTGCGCCAAATTATGCTGAAGCAACGCATAATTCTCATCACTCTTATTTTCCTCTATAATAGTGATCACGGTGTCTTCGTTCACAAAACGAACCGTATCATCAATATGCCCATCCGTATCATCACCCACAATTCCTTCATCCACCCACAATACCTGTTCCTGACCATAATAATCACACAGGAATGTTTCAATTTGCTCCTGATTCAGGTGTGGGTTACGGTTAGGATTCAGCAAACAGGCGGTAGAGGTCATGATCGTTCCCTTACCATTGAACTCCACCGATCCCCCTTCCATGATGATTCCCGGATGAAAGACTGGTATATCGAGGGCTTTGCCGATAAGGGTCGGAATCACATCATCCAGATCATACGGAGGATACTTACCTCCCCATGCATTATAATTCCAGTCCACAATTACTTTGGGTATTGATGGATTCGGACCGGTCAAAAAAGCCGGACCATGGTCGCGACACCAGGCATCGTTCGTTGGATGCATAAAAAAATCCACCTTCGTCAGATCTACCCCGGCCTGCTCGAGATGCGTAATGGCTGCGGCTTTCAATGCTGCGGTTCCCACATTGATACATACCCGTTCGCCCTTCGTAAGTTCTTTTACAAACTGGCAATAATAAGGATATATCGCATGGATCTTTCCCGGCCAACTGGCTTCCTTATGTGGCCAGCTCAACCAGGTAGCTCTATGTGGAGCAAACTCGGCGGGAAAAGAATAACCCAGGGAACGGGGTGTTTTGGACGTATCAAGAAAAGAAGCACTCATGCAAAATAATTTGAACCGGATAGTAAATATAGAAATGATTTAGTCTTCGTCGATATAACGTTTGGTGATCGGCTGATAAGAGTCGATCCGTCTGTCGCGCAGGAAGGGCCAATGTGTTCTGTAACGATCGGTCAGATCCGTATCCAACTCCATCACCACTACTTCCTCCAGATCGTGCGATGCTTTATAAAGAATGCTGCCGAATGGATTACTGATAAAAGAGCCGCCCCAGAATTTCATCGCGCCATTTTGCTCCAGTCCTACCCTGTTCACACTTACCACGTGTACGCCATTGGCCACGGCATGACTGCGTTGAATGGTTTGCCAGGCATTATATTGTTCGGTATTGGTGGCTTCATCCTGTGAAGTGGCCCAACCAATGGCGGTGGGATAAAACAGGATCTCTGCCCCCATCAAAGCGGTAATACGGGAAGCTTCAGGGTACCATTGATCCCAGCAGATCAATACGCCAATGCGGGCAAATTTGGTTTGAAATACTTTATAACCGAGATCTCCGGGAGTGAAATAGAATTTCTCATAATACGCCGGATCGTCGGGGATATGCATTTTCCGGTACTTCCCTAAATAGGAACCATCTGCATCAATGATAGCGGTGGTATTATGATACAGTCCCTGTGTTCTTTTTTCAAATAGCGAAGCAATGATCACCACTCCCAATTCTTTTGCTACTGTTCCAAGCGCTTCGGTAGAGGGGCCGGGAATGGATTCGGCCAATAGGAAATTAGCGTAATCTTCTACATCGCAGAAATAAAGCGAGGTAAAGAGTTCCTGCAAACAAACGATCTGCGCCCCTTTGGCTGCCGCCTCTCTTGTTTTGTCGATGGCTTTTTGAAGGTTAGTGGCTTTATCTGCCGTGCAGGACATTTGCACCATTCCGATTTTTACTTTTGACATAGCTACAACTTTGAGCGGCAAAAATAGCGGAATTTAAGCCCCTGAAGAAGAAATTCCGCATCGAAAAACGGAGCGGTAGGGGCAAAAAAAACCATTGCTGCGAAGAGCAATGGCATTACTATTAATTGCAGAAGCGGTTGCTATCAGGCGTTTCCCATTTGTTTCAGAAAAGCCACATGTGAAGCCACGGCATAACGCACCCGCGGATATTCAATATAATTGATCCCGTATTCCTGACAGGCCTGACGGATGATCTTGCTGATGGCAGGATAATGTATATGTGAGATCTTAGGGAAAAGATGGTGTTCAATCTGAAAATTCAAACCACCCACCAGCCAGCTCACCAGTTTGCTATTGGTGGCGAAATTGGCCGTCGTTTTCAATTGATGAACAGCCCACTCGTCGTCTAAACGACCACTCTCTTCATTCACCACAGGGAAAGCAGTATGCTCAACGGTATGTGCTAACTGGAAAACCAGGCTTAGTACCAACCCGGCCACCAGAGTGAAGATCAGGAAACTGATCAACCAGGAAGAAAATCCAACCATATAGATAGGTAACCCTACAAAAATGAAGAGGTGGAACATTTTAAAGAACCAAAAGATCAGGTGATCTGAAAATTTCATACGCTTGAGTGGCACCATACCGATACGTCCTTTGAAATACTTTTGATAGTCCAGAACAAATATCCAAAGAATGTACAGTAAGGAATACAGAAACCAGAAATAGATATGCTGGTATTTATGTAACCGATGTTTTTTCTGTGTACTGCTCATGCGCATCCAGGGCTGAATATCGATATCATCATCATAACCATCCACATTGGTATAGGCATGATGGATCACATTATGTTTTACATTCCACATGAAACTGTTACCTCCCAATATGTTCAGGGAAAAGGCCGCCAGCACATTCACCCATTTGTATTTGCTGAAACTACCGTGTGCCCCATCGTGCATCACATTAAAACCGATAGCGGCAACAAAGCAACCCAGCAATACACTTTCAATTACCTGAAAGAATCCACTTGGCGTAAAAAAAACAAGATGGATGTAAACGGCCAGAAAGCCGATCATCAGAATGACGGCCTTCGTAAACAGTTTGTAATTTCCGGTGGTGGATTGTCCTACTTCTTCGAAATAAGAACTGATCCGGTGTTTTAATTCTGCATGAAAAGAATGAGGAACGTTCGCAAACTTTGGAATACTCATTACGTGCTACTTGATTGAATAAATGTAATTGATAAAGATGCTGCGAAGGTACTACATACCGCGCAAACAGCTTCTTATGTTAAAGAATAAAAAGGGAAAGTTGAACAAACGTTAATCTGCTGGTAAAAAATAATAATTTTCCTATGATTTTGATCAGGTTTCTACGAGTACCAATGAATCCAGGTGACGTAATCCGATCTTTTTTTCTGTTATAAATCCTTCTCCATATTTTACCCCAATACGCTTGCCCAACATGCGTGCCCGGGCGATAACGGCATCCAGAAAATCGGGCGTTGAAATATAGGTTTGAGGGCCAGTGGCTACTGAAGCAGCCGTATGGAATTGTGTAGTATACGCTTTTACGGAGGCCATTCTTTCTTCAAACACATCGGATATGTCGAAAATAAGATCGGGTTCATGATACCAATCCTGCAGGTAATGCAGCACCATTTTAGGACGCCATTTTTCCTGTGGCCTTCCTTGCTCGTCAATGGTTTCAATTTTAGCCAGGCCCGACAGGAAACAACTATCGGCGATCAGTCGCCCCGCCCTGCCGTGATCGGGGTGCCGGTCGTTGAGAACATTGCCGATCACTACTTCGGGTCGGTATTTTCGAATGGCTTTAATGAGTTGTAATTGATGTTCTTCGTCATTACGGAAGAAACCATCTCTCATTTTAAGATTTTCCCGAACCGAAACGCCCAGAATCATCGCCGCAGCGGCGGCTTCCTCGTAACGGGTATCGATGGTACCCCGGGTTCCCAGTTCACCCTGGGTAAGGTCGAGGATGCCTGCTGTTTTGCCCCTTTTTACCTCATTGAGAATGACGCCGGAACAACCCAGTTCCACATCGTCGGGATGAACGCCAATGGCGAGAAGATCTAGTTTCATGGGGCAAAGTTAAGGGAAGTGAGAAGTTTTGCCACCTGCTTTTACTCAAAAAAGGCATTGACCTGCTCCCGTTTCGGGGGTTCTTTTTCATTTTAAATTTTTAATTTTTCCATCCTCTCTTCTCTTCCTAAATTCGCGTCAAATTTTTTACATGAACCTCCACGAATATCAGGCAAAAGAATTGCTGAAAAAGTACAATGTCCCTGTTCAGGAAGGCATTCCGGTAGACACACCGGAAAAGGCAGAAGAAGCGTACAAACAACTGAAAGTTCAAACCAATAATAGCTTTGCCGTGGTGAAAGCCCAGATCCATGCCGGTGGCCGGGGTAAGGGTAAGATCCAGGGATCTGAACAACGTGGTGTAGCTGTGGGTAAAAGTGCTGATGAAATCAAAACCATCGCCGGAAACATTCTGGGAGGAACACTTGTAACCATTCAAACCGGTCCTGCCGGTAAAGTGGTAAATAAAATACTGGTGGCACAGGACGTTTATTATCCTGGTCCTAACCCCGTGAAAGAATTTTATCTCTCCATCCTGCTCGATCGTACCAAAGGGCAGAATGTGATCATGTACAGTACCGAGGGGGGTATGAATATTGAAGATGTAGCTCATGATACCCCTGAAAAGATCTTTAAAGAGTGGGTACATCCTTCTGGCGGCTTGCAGGCTTTCCAGGCCCGTAAGATCGCTTTCAATCTTCAATTGAAGGGTGAAGCGTTCAAGAATTGCGTGAAGTTCGTGACCAATCTTTATAATGCTTATGTAGGTCTGGATTGCTCCATGCTGGAGATCAACCCGCTCTTCAAAACCAGCGACGACAAAATTGTTGCGGTGGATTGTAAGATGAATCTGGATGATAACGCCCTGATGCGTCATGCCGATCTGGAAGCCCTGCGCGATACAACCGAAGAGGATCCTACCGAAGTGGAAGCCGCCAAGCACAACCTGAACTTTGTAAAACTGGATGGAAACGTGGGTTGCATGGTGAATGGTGCCGGACT
This sequence comes from uncultured Chitinophagaceae bacterium, assembly GCA_964555605.1. Lineage (GTDB taxonomy): Bacteria > Bacteroidota > Bacteroidia > Chitinophagales > Chitinophagaceae > Endoryza. The sequence goes on from CAZKSY010000013.1 coordinate 46,518, forward strand.
GGCCATGGCTACCATGGACATGATCAAACTGAGCGGCGGAGAGCCCGCCAACTTCCTGGATGTAGGGGGTACTGCCAATGCGCAAACGGTGGAAGCTGGTTTCCGTATCATCTTAAAAGACCCTAAAGTAAAAGCGATCCTGATCAATATTTTTGGGGGAATTGTACGTTGCGACCGTGTGGCACAAGGAGTGATCGATGCCTATAACAGTATTGGTAATATCCCTGTTCCCATTATCGTACGTTTACAGGGCACCAATGCGGAAGAAGCCAAGAAACTGATCGAAGAAAGTGGCTTGCAGGTACAATCTGCCATCTTACTGAGCGAAGCAGCAGCCCTGGTTAACAAGGCTGTAGCCTGATAAAAGACCCCGTTACTAACAGAACGGAGAAACCGAAAAAGACCCTGCTTAACCAGCAGGGTTTTTTATTGGAATAGAAAGCTTCTCCAGAATAAAAACCGTTTTCACCCCCTGATTTATACGAAAGGCATATTTTTTGCGTTAGCCAGTTTACTAAATGCTCCCATATGAAAAACGCCCACAAACTGTTCCTCCTGATCACATTGGTTTCTTACGTGATCCTGTATGGAGCGATGGCCCTGCTTAGTTAAGACAAGGCCACCCACCTGCACCCCTTCCCCTACCGTAGTTACATGCTGATTCCTCTACCGGCAAGTCCGCCTCTCCTCAACGAGGCCAATGCAGGATCGCATTGTATATTTGTGGCATGACAGCCATAATAATCAGAGAAATACGCCCTGCCGACAATATAGAACTGGCACAGATCATCCGGTCTTCGTTAAAAGAATTCGGCGCCGATCGTCCCGGTACTGTTTACTACGATGCCACCACCGACGCCCTGTTTGAGTTATTCCGGGAAAAAAACAGCATTTATTATGTTGCCGAACAGGATGGACTGCTTTTAGGAGGCGTAGGAATTTTCCCTTCAAATGGTCTGCCTGACGATACCGTAGAATTGGTAAAAATGTACCTGCGCCCCCAGGCCCGCGGATTGGGATTGGGCAAACGACTTATTGAAAAAGCGCTGCAATTTGCCAAATTATCGGGGTTTAAACAGGTGTATATCGAAACCATGCCCGAACTGGAACAGGCCATGCGCGTGTACGAAAAATTCGGCTTCGAATACCTCCCTGGCCCAATGGGAGAAACCGGACATACCGGATGCTCCAAATGGATGCTGAAAAAGTTATTGTAAAGGATGGAGGTATAAATACAATCATCGCTCTGCAGCGATCGGTATCCTCACTAATGGTGGTGACAATAAACGAATCTCTATCTTTGTTAAAATCAGTAATGCAAATGACTTCTCCCACAACAACCTCCTGGATCGTTGCTTTCCGGCCCTTATTACTGCTTGCTATCATGGTCACCTCACTGATGATCGTATTCAGGGAGCGTTTAAGTCTTTGGAAAATTGATACAGATGTGCTGATCGGTGGCAATCTGGTGCTATTCATTGCCACGCTGGTGTCTTTCTACTTTTTTTATAAATCCCTGGCCAAAAGGTCACTGGCCTTTCTGAATATGGTGTATATGGGGCTCTTTGTAAAACTGGGACTTTGTTTGCTGGCTTCCTTCATTTACATCTATATAGCAGGAAAAGCAGCCAACAAGCCAGCCATTATGGCGTTAATGGGTTTATACCTCCTGTATACCTTTGTGGAATTGATGATCATCACCAAACTCGGCAGGAAGGAACAAAATGGCTAAACGGGAAGCTCCATTAGATTATCTGGGACGTTTCATTCCCGCCCCTGCTGTGCCAAGAATACTGCAATACCTGAATCACTATCAGGTACATTTAACGATTACGCGTGAACGAAAAACAGTATTGGGCGATTACCGTCATGCACACGGTCATCAAACCCATCGGATCAGCGTGAACAGCAACCTGAATGCCTATGCCTTTCTGATCACACTCATTCACGAAATGGCACACCTGGTCACTTTTATGGAATTTGGCCATCGGGTAGCCCCGCATGGAAAAGAATGGAAACAGATCTACGCCCGGCTTTTATCTGACTTTCTGGAGATGCAGGTATTCCCTACCGATATTCAATCAACCCTCCGTCAATCCCTGCACAATCTTCCGGCCAGCTCCTGCAGTGATGAAGACCTTATGCGGGTATTGAAAAAATATGATCGGTTGGATACCGGAATGGTGATGGTCGAGCAACTTCCCGAAGGAGGCGTATTCCGGTTGGAGGATGGCCGTTCCTTCCGCAAAGGAAAAAAATTACGGAAAAGGTACCAGTGTGTGGAAATAGCCACCGGTAAACTATACCTGTTCAGCCCCATTTATGAAGTACATACCGTAGACTGAAGGCCATTATCTATCAGGAATTATCATTCGATGCGGCTTCATTCATGAAGCACTGTCCATTGAATTGTGCTGTTGGTTCCACCTGCAGTTTACCGGCATGGATATTTCCATTGATCTGGCTGCTGCCCTTTAATTGTAGCAACTCCTGCACATGAATGCTGCCTTTCACTTTCCCCATGATATCGGCCTGTTGCCCTTTGATATCTCCTTCTACCACTCCCTGGGCACCAATCACTACTTTAGCACTGCAAATGATATTGCCCTGCAGGGTGCCGTCAATACGGATATCGCCCGGACTGTTGATATCACCTTTCAATACCGTACCGCCCGCAATAATGGTGGCACTGGAGCCGGCATATTCATTGCCGTTTTCTGATTTGGATTTTGGATTGAACATAGTATTGGTTTTAGTCATCAATTTTTTCGGGTACAGGAATATCGAGTAAGGTGGTATCCAGCTTCACCGTTCCATCGCCCTGAAGGGCGCTTTTCATATGCAGCAGGTACTGATCCTTGTATTTAACGGCTGTTTCCAGTGAATCGGTACGCATTTTCAGCTCCCTTAACTCCCGCGTGGCATTCACGTCACCGTATCCTGGAATATACAATTTCAAGGGCGTAAACACAATCAGAGCCACCGTAAGCCCGGTTAGCAGTACAAAAATGGTGCTAAGAGTAACATATACGCTCAGGCGGCTCAATTTGAAAGTGACCACTTCTTCGTAGGTATCGTCGTTCATCACTACCAAACGGTAGCGGTTGCGGAGTCGTTTCAGGGTAGAGTTTGCGTCTATCAGTGCCATAAAGGCGATCGTTTGACTAAAGGTAACCAAATAGGCCCAAAACCGGCCAAAAACCGGGCCTAAAAAAATTGGCCTATATTTATAATAATTTTCTTGAAAATCAGTTATTAAGCTATTAGTTTGAGCTCCAAATTTGAAAAGGTTTTGATCCGGAAAATTGCTTTTTTCCTCTTGCTTCTTTCAGGAGGGTTGAATGTTGTTTCAGCCCAAACCATTCCTGCCCTCTCCTTTGAGATCAAAAAGCCCCAAAAATTAGAAAATAAAAAGCTGGGTTCTGAAAAAACCGGAGAGAAGAAATTTACTGCTCCCCGCCGTTTTATGCAGAATACGGTAACCAAATTCAACTGGCATTTCAATGCCAATGAGAAACTTAAGGAGATTCTTGCCCGTGCCAAAGATGCCCATAAAGACGATTACAATCAGCTCCTTTCATTTTACAATTACTCACTTACCCAAACAGCCCGCGACAGTGTGGAGCTCGACTCCGTGATCTACAAAGCAAATGCAGGAATTTTGCTGCACGACCTGCGTAATAGCTGGGTCGACAATATGTACATGCTGATGGGTAAGGCCTATTATTTTCGCCAAACGCTTGATACCGCCTATCTGACGTTTCAGTATATCAACTATGCTTTTTCTCCCAAAGAAAAGGATGGCTACGACAAACCGATCGGCAGCAATGCCAATGAGGGAGGCAATGCATTTTCTATTGCTACTAAAGAATCAAATAGTTTCAGCAAAAAGGCTTTCTCCCGGCCACCCAGCCGGAATGAATCATTCCTATGGCTGATCCGCACCTATATCAGCAACGGTGAGTACCCTGAAGCAGCCGGATTGATCGAAACCTTCAAACATGATCCGAACTTTCCGGAGCGGCTGAATGCACAACTTGCCGAAATGCAGGCATTCTGGTTTTATGAGCAACAGCTTTACGACAGTGCAGCCTTCTATCTGGAGAGAGCTTTGCCACAAGCTGAAAACCGGGAGGAAACAGCACGCTGGGAATTCCTGATCGGACAGCTTTATGAAGCCAGCCGTAAAAATGATTTGGCGGCTGCATTCTACTCAAAAGCCGTAAAACATACCCTGAACCCGATTCTCGAAGTATATGCCCGCTTATATGCCATCCGCCAAAATAACAGCGACGATAAAGCCATTGATCAAAATATTCAGGAACTGTTAAAAATGGTGAAACGCGATAAGTATACCAATTACCGCGACATCATTTATTATTCGATTGCCCGAATGGAACTGGAGCGTAATAACCGGGATGCCGCTAAACAATTGCTCCTGCTTTCCACCCGTGCCGCACAGGAAAGCAGTGCCGACAAATTACAGAAATCGAGATCCTTTTTCCTGCTGGGAGAATTACAATATGCCGATGGCAAATACCTGTTGGCAAAATCGGCTTACGACAGCGTTGCCGATGATGATGTGGTTTCGAATAAGGAATTATTCAACCAACGCCTGCAGGTATTGGGTCGTATTGCTGAACAAGATGGCATTATTGAAAGACAGGACAGCCTGCAACGTATTGCTGCACTTCCCGATGCAGAAAGAGAAGCTTATCTGCGTAAAATGGTTCGCCGATTGCGCAAACTGCAGGGCCTGAAAGAAGACGATCCTGTTGTAGCGGTTAATACAACAAACCCTAACAGTAATACCCAGCCGGAATTGTTCGACAATAACACGAAAGGCGATTGGTATTTTTATAACAGCAGTCTGAAATCCAAAGGGTTTACAGAGTTCAGAGGCCGGTGGGGTAACCGTCCCAATGTTGACAACTGGAGAAGAATCACCGCAGTCAATCAGGCCTTGCAGCAACAGCAGAAAGATAAAGATGTTATTGCAGACAAGGCCCGCAATACGGCTGATGCGGAGAATGACGGGGTCATTTCCTATGAAAACCTGCTCAAACGTTTACCCCTGACACCAGAACAACTGGCTCTTTCCAATGACTCTATTGCTGAAGCCAAATTAGCCATGGCCAAAGCGCTGATGGAAGGTCTGGAAGATTACCCGGCCACCATCAAAACCATTACCGAATTACTGGAACGCTTCCCTTATTTCGATAAAAAAGAAGAAGCCTTGTTTTATCTCTATTACAGTTATCTGAAAACGGGGCAAACCGCCAATGCAGAAGCCGTGAAAAGAGATATTGAAAAATACTACAAAGGCTCCGACTTTGAGAAGAAGATCAATACACCACCCGGTACCAAAGGAAAGCCTGCGGCAGAAGCTGACATGACCAGGCGCTACGAAAGAATTTATACCCTCTTCATTGAGGGACAATTCCAAAAAGCCCTGTCGGAGAAAAAAATTGCAGACAGTCTTTACGGATCCAATTACTGGACACCACAATTACTATACATTCAATCGGTTTATTTTATTCGGGAGAAAAAAGATGATACGGCGAAAGTGGTGTTGCAGGATATCCTGAATCTATATCCGAATACGGTTTTAGCTGAAAAGGCAAAAAACCTGATGGATGTTCTGGGAAGAAGAAAGGAGATCGAACAATACCTGACCGATCTTAAGATCGAGAGACCGAAGGAAGACAGCGTGGTTGTAACAGAGACCAAACCGGCTCCGGTGGTTCGTAAAGAGCCTGCTGTGCGTCCGGCGAAAGACAGTACGGTCAAACCACCGGTGGTAACCACTCCGCCAGTGACCCGGACCAATCCTGTCGTGAAAAAAGATTCGGTCGTGAATAAGCCTGTTGCGCCCACCCCGCCTGCATCAAAATATGCCGTTAATGCTGCAGCACCGCATTTTGTGATGATCGTACTGACAAAAGTGGATGGCGTATTTGTTTCGGAGGCCCGCAATGCCTTCAACCGTTATAATAAGCAGAACTTCTACAATAAGCCCATAGAGGCCAGTAATGAGATCGTGAACGATACCGTACGCATCGTGTTGCTGAATAACTTTACCAGTGCCGACGATGCCCTTGCCTATGTGGAGAAAGTACGCAAAATAGCTTCTACCGAAATCGTCCCCTGGCTCCCGGCCGGAAAATATGGTTTCACTATCATCAGTCAGGCCAATCTCGACATTTTCCGAAACGAGAAAAACACGGCCGATTACCTGAAATTCCTCCAGCAGACCTATCCCGGCAAGTTTGAATAAGGCTCCGGACCGCTTTAAATATGTAAAAAATGTTAAGGAAGGCCGCCGATTCAACCTAAGAGGGAAAATGCCCGTGGGTTTGGTATATTCGAGCATGATTTTTGCCTTACCTTTCCTGCATCAAGGATCCACAAATTTCTAAATTATGACCCGAGCCGTCCAAATTTTCTGGAAAATATTCTTTTATGGCTTTGCCGCATTTGTGTTGCTGCTCATTCTGATCAATTTTGGCGTATTCGGCAAAATGCCTTCTCTGGCGCAACTGGAGAATCCTTCGATCATACTGGCCACTGAAGTTTATGGCGATGATGGTACGCCCCTGGGGAAATACTATAAAGAAAGAGGTAACAGAAGCAATGTTTCATACAAGGATATTTCTCCTAATGTGATCCATGCACTGGTAGCTACTGAAGATGAGCGATTTTATGATCACTCCGGCATCGACCCGAAGGGAGTTCTCCGGGCTATTATATTTCTCGGCAGTAAGGGAGGCGGTAGTACCATTACACAGCAATTGGCGCTCAACATGTTTGATGAACGCGCCAGCAATATCTTCCTGAGAAGTATTCAAAAATTGAAAGAATGGATCATCGCCGTTAAACTGGAGCGCAACTTCACCAAAGAGGAGATTTTAGCCCTTTACCTGAATACTGTTTCCTACAGCGAAAACCAATACGGTATTCGTAATGCAGCCCGTACGTTTTTCCAAAAAGAACCCGACCGGTTGAGTGTGGCAGAAGCAGCGGTACTTGTAGGGATGGTGAACGCACCTACTTCGTTTAACCCCAGAAAATATCCCAAAGCGGCACTCGACAGAAGAAATCTTGTACTTAGCCGGATGGTGACCAATAATTTTCTGAATGAAGCTGAAGGAAAAAAACTCAAAGCCTCTCCGATTCAACTGAACTTTAAAAAAGTTGATGAAAATAATGGTATTGCCCCTTATTTCCTGGATGTGATCCGGGATGAATTAAAGAAATGGTGCAAAGAAAATAAGAAGTCGGATGGTGACCCCTACAATTTATATGAGGATGGATTGCGTATCTATACCAGCATCAATCCCCGTATGCAGTTATATGCAGAAGAAGCGGTGGCCAAACATATGCCGGTTTTACAACGGGTATTAAGCGCACAAACCAGCGTTAAAACAGATGCCGTTTGGAAAGGTCATGAAAACATCCTGCAAAATGCTATGAAGAATAGCGACCGCTGGAAAAACCTCAAAGAAGATGGCCTGAGCGATGAGGAAATCAAAAAGACCTTCTTTGAAAAAACCCGCATGAAAGTATTTGCGTGGAATCCTCAGCGGGAGAAAGATACGGTGATGACGCCCTATGACAGTCTGAAGTACCATCGCGAAATGCTGCAAACCGCCTTTATGGTGATGGATCCTTTAACCGGTCAGGTGAAAGCCTGGGTGGGAGGAATTGACTTCAAGAACTTTAAGTACGACCATGTGAACCTGCGTACGAAAAGACAAGTGGGGTCATCTATAAAACCCTTCCTATATGCGCTGGCGATGGAAGAATATGGATTCAGACCAGAAACAGAATGTGAAGCAACACAGCAATATTTCCCGGGATCCGGTTATGTACCGGCCAAGAACAGTGGACGTACCGGCACCCGTACGATGGCCAGTGGCCTTGCCTGGTCGGTGAATGAGGTGGCCGCTTTCCTGATCAAGCAAACCACCCCCCAACGTTTTGCCGAATTCCTGAAACAGATCAACATCCCTACAAAAGTAGAGCCCTACCCTTCTATCAGTCTGGGTTCCTGCGACCTCTCCCTGTTCGAAATGCTCTGGGGCTATACGATGTTCCCAACAGGCGGTTTTAGTACCAAGCCCGTTTATATTACCCGGATTGAAGATAAGAACGGTAATGTGCTCGCCCGTTTCGACACCGAAAGAAAAGAAGTGATCAATCAGGCAACAGCTTACAGCATGAGTCGCATGATGCAGGGCGTGGTTGATTTTGGTACAGCAGCCGGATTACGCTCCCGTTTAGGAATAGCCGAAATGGGTGGAAAAACGGGCACGACAAATGATAACTCAGATGCCTGGTTCATGGGCTTTACACCCCAATTACTGGGTGGGGTATGGATCGGTTGCGACGATCGCTTTGTTCGATTGGAAAGTGGATTAGGCTATGGTGGTCAGGCGGCCCGCCCGATTTGGGAATCTTTCTTCCAAAAGGCATTAGCCGATAAAACACTCGGGCTTGATCGCAATGCCAAATTTGTACAGCCGGAAAATATGAACTCCGGATCCGGATACGATTTCACCATTGATCCCACTCCTCCCGACGGTCAGGATGAAGGCAACGGTCAGGCCGATGAATACCTGAGCACGCCCGATACCCAGGATATTCCGGTAGAGAGTAAACAATCGCTGGAAGAACAGAAAATATTACAGGAAGCCAATAACCCCAAAAATCAGGTTCCGGCCAGTCAGGAAAAAAAGCCCGACCCCGTAAAACAGGAAGCTCCCAAGGTGGAAGAAAAGAAAAAGAAAGGGTTTTTGAAACGCGTGTTTGGCGGTAAGGGGGAGTGAGGGGTGAG
>CAZKSY010000013.1:55453-65943 GCA_964555605.1 uncultured Chitinophagaceae bacterium
AATTATTAATTATTAATTATTAACAACCCAACCATCCAATAACCCCAGCCTCCACTTACTTATTACTTAGCACTTATCACTTATTTAAAAGGGCCACAATCCTCCTCACCTCTTCTTCTTCCGTAACTACAGGTTCTCCGAAATCAAGGATATCAGGATTGGCGTAGGTAACTTCATTCGGAACGGCCTTACGCGCAGAGGTATGAAATTCGTTTGCACCTGTTGTTAAGAGCGATTCAATATTCGAAGACCGAACGCCTGCACCAGGCATGATGATGATGCGGCCATTCGCCTGTTGCACCAACTGAGTGAGTGTTTCGATAGCCAGAGGTGCCGCACTTTTCTGGCCGCTGGTCAGTACCCTTTCCACCCCGCAATCGATCAATTGCTCCAGTGTAGCTGCCGCATCTGGTACCGCATCGAAGATACGGTTGCAGGTGACCCCCATCGGATAGGCCCATTCTACAATACGTTTCATCCGTTCTGTATCAAGAGTGCCATCACGGTGTTGCACCCCTATTGATATACCATCACATTCCAACTCTTTGCAAACTTTAATATCATGTTCCATGATCGCCCATTCCTCGGCGTCATAAAAATAATTCCCACAACGGGGACGAATAATAGGATAAAGATCGATGGAGATTTTCTGCCTTGCCACCTTAATGGTTCCGTAGGAAGGTGTAGTGCCTCCCTCTACCGGATTATCACATAATTCCGCCCGCTTGGCACCGGCTCTTTCTGCAACGATACAGGATTGTACATTAAAGGCGCAAATCTCCAGCAAATTCATGATACGAATCGTTAATTATAAATGATCAATTATTGATTATGCAATGCAAAATTACCCAATTAAATAAGTGATTTGGCCACCACCAGTTTCTCTACACCATTCGCTTTTACCGCAAAACTGAAACCTTTCTGTAAAGCGTAACCGCCGTACTGTCCCTTTTTATTAATGGCAATAAATCCTATCTGTATCTCTTTGGCTTTTGCAGTACCTTTCACGCGCAGTATCCGCTCCACAGCCTTTTTACAGGCAATTTCCGGAGATAATCCCTGACGCATTAATTCAACAACCGTATGTGAACCGGCAATTCGGATCACATCTTCCCCCTGACCGGTAGCCGTAGCAGCCCCCACTTCATTATCTACAAAAAGTCCCGCTCCAATAATAGGGGAATCGCCCAGTCGGCCACGCATTTTAAAACCCATCCCGCTGGTCGTACAGGAACCGCTCAAATTGCCATGTGTATCCATAGCGATCATACCAATCGTATCATGATTCAATTCACCATTCTCGAGATATTGGGGCGCAAAAGGGCCGTGACCCTTTTGATTCTCGATATTAACAACAGGTTTGTATTCCGATTTCTTTAACCAATTCTCATACGAGCGCTGCGCATCGTCACTTAATTTCTGTTCTTCCAGCGGAAAGCCTTCCGCAACGGCAAATTGCTGGGCGCCAGTACCCACCAGCATTACGTGTGGTGTTTTTTCCATCACCCTGCGGGCAACAGAGACCGGATGTTTGATCCGCTCCAGAAAAGCGACGCTGCCACAATTGGAAAATTCATCCATGATACAAGCGTCAAGAGTCACAAATCCATCCCGGTCGGGATTGGCCCCTAACCCTACACAACAATTCAGCGAGGCTTCCGTAACTTTCACACCGGCTTCCACGGCATCAAGCGCCCTTCCTCCTTTACCCAAAATATTCCAGGCACCTTTATTGGCTTCAATACCTGCATCCCAGGTGGAAATCACAAGGGGCTTTCCGGTTACGGTGACGGGCCTGTATTCCTGTGCAGCACTTAATTTATTCAATAGTACCGCGGCTGAACCCAATAAGGATGTTTGCAAAAACCTGCGCCTGTTGCTCATATGTTCTGTCTTTAAGATTAACTGTTTACGTTTGATTGTTTGTATTGGTCTAAACTTTTCAAAGCCGCATTACGGATCTTTTGTTTCATAAAACCGGTCCAGCCCAGTAATGATCCCTTCCATCCTAAAGCCATGCTGCTCCATTTCCAGATATCAAATTGATCCGTATGCTCTGCAATACGGCCGTCAATGATACGCATATGTGCTTTAATATGATTCACGACCTTCCGACCGCTTTTCGAAAAAGTGTAGCGGGCCGTCCAGTTACAAGTCGCATATTCCTCATCAAGCAACTGAATATTATTGAATGTAAGGGTAAGGTCTCTCCCATTCTTACATAGCATTTCCCACATCGCACGCACATCATCGCCCTGCAGGATCCCAAAAGCAGGATCATTAAAAATGGGGTCCTCGCTGTAACAAGCATTCATACCGGCCGCATCCCGCTTACTGAAAGCTGTATAAAATGTTGTAATAAGGGCTTCATTCCCGTTCATAAAATGAAATTATGGTTGAACGATTGCAATATGTAAATTTAATGGCTAATTCGGATTGCTGTTGGCTAATCCGATATTTTTTTCGACCCTATCCTGTATTATTTCCAACATTAAACACAAAACCAAGATGAAAAAGTGGAAAGAAACCGGTCTGTTACTGCTTATTCTAACAGGCTTTTTGCCCGTTGCATTCAGTCAGAATTCTCAGGATTCCGCCTGGATCCGCGAGAATTATATTAAAAAGGAATTATACATACCTATGCGGGATGGCGTCAAACTTTTCACGTCGGTTTACATGCCGAAAGATGCCACTGAAAAACATCCCATCCTGATGAGCCGTACGCCCTACTCCTGCGCCCCTTATGGAGAAAATAACTGGCGTACTTTCTGGAATAACCACTGGCGCTACTACATGCGCGAAGGTTATATCATCGTTTTACAGGATGTACGCGGCCGCTGGATGAGTGAAGGAGAATTTGAAGACATCCGTCCTTTCAATGACATGAAAAAAGGCAATGACATCGATGAGGCTAGCGATACTTATGATGCCATCGATTGGTTGGTGAAGAATCTCCCCAATAATAATAACCGGGTGGGCATTTTCGGGATCTCGTATCCCGGATTCTATTCCACCATGGCGGCACTGAGTCAGCACCCATCACTGAAAGCCGTGAGTCCGCAGGCACCCGTGACCGATTGGTTTCAGGGCGACGATTTTCATCACAATGGGGTTTTCTTTCCCATGGATGCTTTTGCGTTTTATTCTGGTTTTGGTAAACCCCGCCCCAAACCTACTACTGTAGGATCGCCTGGTTTTAATTTCCCCACACGCGATAGTTATAAATTCTACCTCGAAGCCGGTTCCTTGAAAAAACTGGCTGACTATATGGGCGACAGTATCAAATTCTGGAAAGACCTGTATGCTCATCCCACCTATGATGCCTGGTGGAGAGCCCGTAATCCCCGGAATTTTGCCCAACACGTTTCCCCTCAAACGGCTACTATGGTAGTAGGAGGCTTATTCGATGCAGAAGATTGCTTTGGTGCCTGGAGAATGTATGAGGCCTTTGAGAAAAAAGGTAAGAACGATAATAAACTGGTTATGGGCCCCTGGTATCATGGACAGTGGGCCAGTCGCGACGGCGGTTCATTAGGCAATGTACGCTTCGGTTCCAATACCGCTGAATGGTATCAGAACAATATTGAGATCCCCTATTTTAATTACCATCTGAAAGGGAAAGGTGATATTTCCAAACAGGCAGAAGCCACCATTTTCTTTAGCGGCTCCAATGAATGGAAACAATTCAACCAATGGCCTCCGGCAGATAAAACCGATCAGTCCTATTATTTACAGGAAGGGGGCGCGCTATCGACAGTAAAACCTGCTGGAAAAGGCAGTTTCTCTGAATATGTGAGCGATCCGGCAAAACCTGTTCCCTACACAGAAGATGTACATATGGACAGAACCATTGCCTATATGACCGACGATCAGCGTTTCGCGAACCGTCGGACCGACGTGTTGAGTTATCAAACAGATGTATTGACGGAAGATCTTAGTTTAGCCGGAACCGTTATAGCGGATCTCATTACCACTATCAGCAGTACCGATGCCGACTTTGTCGTAAAAGTAATCGATGTATTCCCGAATGATTTCAGCTATGAGAATCAGCCTGGTGGTGGCGGCCGCTTTGGAAACAGTCAATACACCATGAGCGGCTATCAAATGCTGGTACGAGGGGAGATCATGCGGGGTAAATTCCGTCAAAGCTTTGAAATCCCTGTGCCATTTAAGCCCGGCAAACCTGAGAACGTAAAGTTTGAATTGCCCGACGTTGCCCATACTTTCAAAAAAGGACACCGTATCATGATCCAGATCCAGAGCAGTTGGTTTCCATTGGCTGATAGAAATCCACAGAAGTTCATGAACATATATGAAGCCGTTCCCGCCGATTTTCAGAAAGCTACCATACGGATTCACCACGATGCCCTGAACAGCAGTCGCATCGTGCTGCCTGTATTGAGATAAAGCGGAACGTGCCATTCTCCAAAGGATCTTAATTCTGTTTAAACCGCCATTATATGAAGCGCTTATTATTGTTAGCAGGTTTTGTAGCAAGTTTATGTTTGAGTGCTGGCGCCCAGGTTTCGCAATTGATACCTGTACCGGCGCAGATCAGTTATCCGGCCGCCAAGGGTAGTTTTCAATTGTCTGCCAAAACGCAGATTGTGATACACAGTATCGGCCACGAAAACGCCTTCTTCTATCTGAATGATCAGTTGAGGGGCAAACATGGTATGGCTTTGTTATCGTGGATGGATACGCCCATTGTAAAAAACGCCATTCACCTGAACTATGCGCGAATGGACCATGGCATTCCCGGTGCCTATACAATTACAGTCAATAAAGATGGCGTATATATTGAAGGAGACAATGCCACCGGCGTTTTCTATGGCGTGCAGACCTTTCTCCAATTATTGCCACCGGAAAAGTTGAACACGGTTGACATTCCCTTTATGACCATTACCGATTATCCACGCTTTCGTTACAGAGGATTCATGGTGGATGCGGGACGGCATTTCACACCCGTTTCGGAGGTAAAAAAAATCATCGACCAGATGGCACGCATGAAGATGAACTATTTTCATTGGCATTTAACGGATGATCAGGGTTGGCGGATTCAGATTAAAAAATACCCCGAATTAACGCAGATTGGCGCCTGGCGTAACGGCACACTCATCGGTCGTTATCCCGGTAAAGGAAATGACAATCGCCAATACGGTGGATATTATACACAGGAACAGATACATGACATTGTTGAGTATGCGGAAAAAAGATATATCACCATTGTTCCGGAGATTGAATTACCCGGTCATAGCAGTGCGGCCATTGCCGCTTTCCCCTGGCTCAGTTGTTTTCCTGATCAACGTTCAGCCCTACCCGCCAATATGAGTTCCATCGCCAGCCAGCATAACAATGGCAAATTTGTGCAGGAAAGCTGGGGCGTGTTTGACGATGTATTCTGTGCAGGGAACGACAGCACGTTCAACTTCCTTGAAAACGTTCTGACCGAAGTAATGCAATTATTCCCCGGTAAATACATTCATATAGGAGGAGATGAATGTCCGAAATCGAATTGGAAAAAATGCCCGCGGTGTCAGCAACGTATGAAAGCTGAAGGATTGAAGAACGAAGAACAATTACAGAGTTATTTCATCCAGCGCATGGAAGGATATTTAAACAAGCGTGGTCGCTCGATCATTGGCTGGGATGAGATCCTTGAAGGAGGACTGGCCCAAAATGCGATCGTAATGAGTTGGCGGGGTGAAGAGGGAGGCATTGAAGCAGCCCGTCAGAAACATGAAGTGGTGATGACGCCCGGCGATTATGTATATATCAACAGGGGGCAATCACTCCATGAAGACTCCATTAATATTGGCGGATACCTGCCCCTACACAGGGTGTATGGATACGAACCCATTCCGAAAGAACTGAGCCCGTCCGAAGCAAAATATGTACTTGGTGCACAAGCCAATTTATGGACTGAGTATATTAATAATACTTCACTGCTTGAATACATGGTATTCCCCCGATTGAGTGCATTGAGTGAAGTGCTTTGGTCGCCCCGAAACAAACGCAACTGGAATAGTTTTACCAATCGGTTGCCGGGATTATTCAGGAGGCTTGAATTCTATGGATTTAATTACAGCAAAGCTGTATATGATTTAGCTGATAGTGTGTATGCGCAAAATGGCAAATTGTATTGGAAATTGCGTTCCCTTTCCCAGCATCCGATACAGGCAGGATTGAATATGGATCTGGCAAACAGTTCCACTTACAAGAATGATTCCCTTCTCCCCCTTTATAAAGGACCACTTCAAATCAACCGTTCTGTACGTGCGGAAGCCGTTATTTTCGACAAGAATAATAAAACAAAGATCAGTGCGATGACGCGCCATTTTCAGTTCCATAAAGCCATTGCCAAATCGGTAAAACTGGTACCGGCACCCGCTGAAAAATACCGCGGAAACGGGGGGAATTTAAGTCTGGTTAATGGACTGGTGGCTGAAAAAGGCATTGAATCAGAGGAATGGCTGGGCTGGCAGGGCAAAGATGTGCAGGCTACAATTGATCTGGGCAAGGCAGAAAAAATAAGCGAGGTAACAGTTCATGCCCTGGACCAAAAAGGATCCTGGATACACCTCCCTACCCTTATGGAGGTTTGGGGATCGGCTGATGGTATTAATTATAAAAAACTCGGCAGCAGCAATCAATTTGCTCCCACACAATTTGGCATGGGAACATTTACGATCACGGTTAATGCAGTGATGACACGTTTTGTACGCATTAAAGCCACACATGCAGGAATTATTCCGGCAGGATTGGCCGGAGAAGGAAATCCTTCCTGGATATTTATTGACGAAATTCAGGTGAACTGAAAAAACAACTGAAATGAAAAAAACATTACTGGGCTTTTGGCTCCTGTTTCCCTTTTTGCTACAAGGCCAGCATCATTCCTATACGGCGCCAACAGACCCGATGGTGTTGCAAAAACTGGAACAATGGCAGGATCTTAAGTTTGGGCTGTTCATGCATTGGGGTACCTATAGTCAGTGGGGTATTGTAGAAAGTTGGAGTCTATGCCCGGAAGATGAAGGCTGGACCGTTCGGCGCGGGCCCTATGCCAATGACTATTTCGGCTATAGAAAGGCGTATGAAGACCTGAAACGAACCTTTAATCCGCAAAAATTCAACCCGGCCAAATGGGCTACTGCTGCAAAAGCTGCCGGAATGAAATATGTGGTTTTTACTACCAAGCATCATGATGGATTTTGCATGTTCGATACGAAGCAGACTGATTATAAGATCACCGACAAAAACTCGGGTTTTTATAATGACCCCAGAAGCAATGTAGCGAAAGAGATCTTCAACAGTTTTCGTGATCAGGGATTTTGGACAGGAGCTTATTTTTCCAAACCCGACTGGCACAATGAGAATTACTGGTGGCCCTATTTTCCACCCAAGGACAGGAATGTGAACTATGATCCAGTGAAATATCCCGAGCGATGGAATGCTTTTAAGAATTTCACCTATAATCAGGTGGAAGAATTAATGCGCGACTATGGCAAGATGGATATTTTGTGGCTGGATGGTGGATGGGTACGACCACTATCGAGTGTTGACAGATCCGTTGAATGGCAAAAAGGGATCAAAGACGATCAGGATATTGACATGAAACGGATCGGTACGATGGCACGAAAATATCAACCCGGATTGATCATTGTGGATCGTACCGTTACAGGTGAATTTGAAAATTATACCACTCCTGAGCAGGAAGTTCCTGAGAAACCGTTATCCTATCCCTGGGAAACCTGCATGACCATGGGAAATTCCTGGAGTTATGTTCCGAATGATCAGTATAAGTCCGCCAGACAATTGGTGCATCTGCTGGTCAAAATCGTTTCGCGCGGTGGAAATTTTTTACTCAATATCGGCCCCGGTCCGGATGGAGATTTTGACCCCGTGGCTTACGAACGACTGGAAGCAATAGGCCAGTGGATGAAGGTGAATGGCGAGGCGATCTATGCAACGCAACCGATTGCCCCCTACTCTACAGGATCTTTTTATTTTACGAAAAGCAAGCATAACGCAACCGTTTACGCTACCTATCTGGCTTCCGAACAGGAAAAAGAAATTCCGGCTGTGGTTCGGATACCGAATTATACATTGACAAAAGCAGCAAAAATTTCTATCTTCGGCGCCAAAAGCAAACTGAAATGGGAAGCAGCCGGTTCAGATATTCTGATCCACATCCCCAAAAGTTTGCAGCAAAGCATACCGGCTACATATGCCTGGTGTTTTTCCATTCAACAATAAATGATTCTCAAATATGTCTAAACCCACATTTAACATCGACCTGACTGATTCCTTTGAACGAATTCCTGTAAAGATCTATCCAAGCAGTAAAGAAGGTTCCCGATTTATCGCCCAGCAAATAGCCAGCCTCATTAAGGAAAAGGCAGCAGCGGGAGAAAAATGTGTATTGGGTTTGGCAACCGGCTCTTCTCCCAAAACTTTATATGCAGAATTGGTGCGGATGCATAAAGAAGAAGGATTGAGTTTTAAGAATGTGATCACGTTCAATCTGGATGAATATTATCCCATCGACAAGGTAGCATTGCAAAGCTATAACCGCTTTATGAAAACGCATCTGTTCGATCATGTGGATATAGACCCTGCGAACATTCATATACCCAATGGTGAAGTACCGAAGGAACAGGTAAAAGACCAATGCAATCAGTATGAAAAAAAGATCGCTGATGCCGGTGGTGTGGACCTGCAGATACTTGGTATTGGAAACAACGGCCATATCGGTTTCAATGAGCCCGGGTCCAGTATCAATTCAAGAACAAGATTGGTTACACTTGATAATTCCACCCGACTGGCCAACTCGTATGAGTTCGCCAATATTTCGCAAGTACCACGTTTGGCCATCACCATGGGCATCCGTACCATCATGCAGGCAAAGCGCATACTGCTGATGGCCTGGGGTCAGGGAAAAGCACCGGTGGTGCAGAAGTCTGTGGAAAGTCATGTTACGGAACAAATACCCGCCTCTCTATTACAGCAGCACGATGATACTGTTTTTGTTTTAGATGAATCAGCCGCATCTGAACTTACCAGAAACAAATCGCCCTGGTTGACCGGTGAATGTGAATGGACGCCAAAAATGATACGCAAGGCGGTGGTGCATATGGCCCTGAAATTAGAGAAGCCCATTTTAAGCTTATCGAATAACGATTACCGCGATAATGGCTTAGGAGATCTGCTGGTAGAAAAAGGAGATGCCTATGAGATCAATCTGATGGCCTATTATATGATGCGTGATAGTATTACCGGATGGCCGGGAGGGAAACCGAATTATCATTTACCCACCCATCCGGAACGCAGTACGCCGTTCCCGAAACGCTGTGTGATCTTCTCACCACACCCCGATGATGACATCATTTCAATGGGAGGAACCTTTCAGCGTTTACACGATCAGGGGCATGATGTACATGTGGCCTATCAAACCAGTGGAAATATTGCCGTGACGGATGAGTTTGTGACCCGTTTTATGGACTTCGCGGTAGGATTTGAAGAGATGTTCCGTATTGATAACAGCAAATCAAGGGAAATACTGAATGAAGCCCGTAAATACCTGAAGCAAAAACAATCGAATCAGGTAGACACGAAAGAGATCCGGGCCGTAAAGGGGCTGATCCGTCGTTGTGAGGCGGGTGCTACCTGTCGTTATGTGGGTATCAAGGACGAGAATATACATTTCCAGAATTTGCCCTTCTATGAAACCGGAACGATTGAGAAGAATCCGATGAGTGAGGAGGATGTGCAGATCACGATGCAGTTATTACGGGAAATAAAGCCCCATCAGGTGTATTGCGCCGGTGATTTTGCCGATCCGCATGGCACCCATATCGTGTGTTTCAATGTAGTTCTGGAAGCTTTACGCCGTTGTAAGTCGGCCGGCGACATTTGGATCAAGGATTGCTGGCTCTGGCTGTATAAGGGAGCCTGGCAGGAGTGGGATATCAGTGAGATCGAGATGGCTATTCCCATGAGTCCGGAGCAGGTGATGAAAAAACGCTTTGGCATATTCATTCACCAGTCGCAGAAGGACATGGTTCCCTTCCAGGGATCCGATGCCCGGGAGTTCTGGCAGCGGGCTGAGGAGCGGAACAGCAATACCGCCAATTTGTACGGAAAGCTGGGATTAACCCAATATGCGGCCATGGAAGCCTTCGTGAAGTGGGATTTTTAGGGCTAAAAGCTTTTTTCTGAATATTTTAGGTAAGATTTTGGAAAGAATCCATTTTACCTTATTTTTGCAACCCCAAACAAGGGAATGGTCCCGTAGCTCAACTGAATAGAGCATCTGACTACGGATCAGAAGGTTTCAGGTTTGAATCCTGACGGGATCACGAAAGGTCTGCATTAATGCAGGCCTTTTTCATTTTATATCATCTCAACTGAATAGAACATCCCGACCGCAGGTCGGGAAGGTTTCAGGTTTGAATCCTGACGGGATCACGAAAGGTCTGCATTAATGCAGG
>CAZKSY010000014.1:0-63158 GCA_964555605.1 uncultured Chitinophagaceae bacterium
ATGTGGAGAGAGTGAAGGAGTAATGAGAAGTGAGAGGTGAGAAGTGAGAAGTGAGAGGTGGGACCGCATACCCCATACCACAAACCTCATTCCCGGCATTTCTCATCATATGATTGAAAACGAACTCATTACGTATCACTCAGAACATAAAACTTTTCACTGTTTTCCCTTATCTTAGCCGCCAGTTTTAAACGAACCGATCACCTAAAAACTATTGTAATGGATTTTAAACAAATTCAGGAATTGATCAAAATGATCAATAAGTCTAACATCGGTGAAGTAACGATTGAAGAGAAAGGATTTAAAGTCACCATTAAGCAAAAAGAAGAACCTGTACAGCATGTGATCGCCGGTACCGCAATGGCTGCTCCAGTAGCTATGGCCGCACCAGCCCCTGCACCTGCCGCTGCACCTGCAGCACAATCTGCTGATAAACCCAAGGCTGCGGAAGCTGCTGCCACCAACACCATTACGATCAAGAGTCCGATGATCGGTACCTTCTACAGAAGTGCTGCTCCCGGTAAGCCCATGTTCGTAGAAGTGGGTGATGAAGTAAACCCTGGCAAAGTGGTTTGCATCATTGAGGCGATGAAATTATTCAATGAAATTGAAAGTGAGGTGAAAGGCCGTATCGTTAAGATACTGGTAGACGACGCCTCTCCGGTGGAATACGATCAACCTTTATTCCTCGTAGAACCTAATTGATTTAACGATCGGGCAATGTGAACATTTGAAATCGGGACCTCCCTTTCAAATTTTCGTATTGCCTTTTTTGTTTTCAGATCGTAACATTTTCAACCTCTCAAATTCTTTCCATGTTCAAAAAGATATTGATAGCCAACCGTGGAGAAATTGCCCTTCGGGTTATTCGTACCTGTAGGGAAATGGGTATCAAAACGGTGGCGGTTTATTCAACAGCCGATAAGGATAGCTTACACGTTCGTTTTGCGGATGAAGCGGTTTGTATCGGTAAACCTGCCAGCAGTGATTCCTATTTGAATATTCCACATATCATGGCGGCTGCTGAAATTACCAATGCGGATGGTATCCATCCGGGCTATGGTTTCCTGGCTGAGAATGCTAAGTTTTCTGAGATCTGTGGTGAGCACGGTATCAAGTTTATCGGACCCACACCAGATCAAATCCGTGGCATGGGTGATAAGATCACAGCAAAAGAAACCATGATCAAAGCCGGTGTGCCGGTAGTTCCCGGTGGTGAAGGATTGCTCGAAAGTCTGGACCAGGCCAAATGGCTGGCAAAAGAAGTAGGCTATCCCGTTATCCTGAAAGCTACGGCCGGTGGTGGTGGTAAGGGGATGCGTGTGGTTTGGGAAGAATCTGAAATGGAACGTGCTTATAATACTGCGCGTGCTGAAGCAGGTGCCGCCTTCAAAAATGACGGCGTTTATCTCGAGAAATTTGTAGAAGAACCCCGTCATATTGAAATTCAAATTGCCGGCGATCGCTATGGTAAAGTGTGTCATTTGAGTGAGCGTGATTGTTCTATTCAACGTCGTCACCAGAAGCTGGTGGAAGAATCCCCTTCTCCTTTCATGACCGCCGATCTGCGTCAGCGCATGGGGGATGCGGCTAAAAAAGCCGCTGCCGCTATTGGATATGAAAGCGTGGGTACCATTGAGTTTCTGGTAGATAAACACCGGAACTTCTATTTCATGGAAATGAATACCCGAATTCAGGTAGAACATTGCGTAACCGAAGAGGTGACGAATTTTGACCTGATCAAGGAGCAGATAAAGATCGCAGCCGGTGAGCCGATCAGTGGAGCCGACTACGAACCACATATGCATGCGATCGAGTGTCGTATCAATGCAGAAGATCCTTACAACGATTTCCGTCCTTCTCCGGGTCGTATCACTGTGTTACACCAACCGGGTGGTCACGGTATCCGTATCGATTCGCACGTATATGCCGGATATACCATTCCGCCGTATTACGATTCCATGATCGCCAAGATCATTTCGGTGGCCCGTTCCCGTCATGAAGCAATCAATACCATGAGTCGCGCATTGAGTGAATATGTGATCGAAGGGGTTAAAACGACCATTCCTTTCCATCAGCAACTGATGAAGAATGAACAATTCATCAGCGGTAATTTCAATACCAAGTTTCTGGAAAGTTTCAAAATGATGTAATCAGGACTACTTGCTTATAACAAAGGTCTCCGTTTGCACGGAGACCTTTTTATTTCTCGGGGTACTCTATTTATAGGGTGGGTCGAATTAGTCTTTTGATTCGAAAGCGGCTGCTTTATGCTTCGTCAGCTCCCGGTATTTCTTCATCTGTTCCTCAGTCAGGAATGTTTTTAATTCCGCTTCCCGCTCCTCCATCAGCTCCTTCACTTTCTGACCTTTTTCTCTTTTACTGATGTTTTCATTGCCTTTTAACTCCTGCAGCCTGGTGCGGAACAATTTATTGGATTCTTTCCATTTCTTCTGTTGTTCCCGACTCAGGTCCAATTGTTCCAGGATGTCCTTTTGCTGCGCCTTAAGCATTTTCGCTTTTTCCATTCGGCTCATTGTGGAGGGATCCGTTTTGGCGGTTTCAGTTTTGCCAATAACTGTAGGGCGGGCGTTCACCGACCGGATAGTGTCCCGCTTTTCCTGTGCCATGGCGCCGAGGGTAACGAAAAACAGGCAGGCAAAAATGATGCTGTATCGCATGTTTTTTACATTCGTTTAATTAAAGCCGGATGCCCCGGTCATTATGAGACCAGAGAAACTCTAAAGGGTTTAATGCGGATCAAACTATTTTAAACGAGGGGATCAAATCGTCCAGCAGTTCTTCTTTGCTGAGTAGACTGGCAAGTTTTCGCAAGACAGTTTCCACCAATGCATCCGGGCAGGAAGCGCCACTTGTAACCAATATTCTCAACGGCCGGTGGGCAGGCAGAAAGGAACTGGTTTTTTCCTCTGTATGCGTATGGTAGTTAAAATGAATGATCTCCTGATCGGAGATGATTTTTTCCTCGCTGTTGATGAAATAAACGGGGAGCTTTTGTTCGCAGAGTTCCACCAAGTGGGTGGTGTTGGAGGAATTGTATCCGCCGATAACGATGGCCAGGTCTGCAGGGGTTTCCAGTAGACCGATCACAGCGGTTTGATTGTCATTCGTAGCATAGCAAAGGGTATCACGCGTATCGGCAAAACGCTCGGCAATGATTTCATTATTCAATCCATAATGGGCGATCATGGTTTGTTTGAGGAAGTCGGCAATCGCCTGCGTATCCGTTGCCAATTGCGTGGTTTGATTCACCACTCCGATACGTTGCAGATCTTTTTCCACGTCAAAGCCTTCGGAATAACGTCCTTTAAAATAAGCATAGAAATCCGCGGACGGGCGGCTGCCGGTTATGAAGTCCGCCAGCACTTCGGCATCTTTCAGATCGTTCAGGATCACAGCAGGGGCACCGGCAGCGGCATGCGAAAAAGTAGCTTTCGTTTCTTCATGTTTCGGCTTGCCATGGATCACGATGCTATATCCTTTGGTGGCGATCTGCTCACTTCTGTTCCAAACCTTTTCTACAAACGGACAAGTGGTATTGTATTTCTCCACTGCAATGCCTTTCCCCCGCAGAAAGGCTTCCATTTCCAATGTGGCACCAAATGCCGGGATGATCACAATATCATCACTCGTTACGGTTTCAAACGGGATCAGTTGTTTGCCGGAACTATCCTGCAAAAATTGCACGCCTTTTTCCAGCAGATTCGCATTAACCTGTGGATTGTGGATCATTTCACTCAGCAGGTAAATTTTCTTTCCGGGATTCTCCTCCACTGTCCGGAATGCGATCTCAATGGCATTTTCAACGCCGTAGCAGAATCCAAAATGGCGCGATAAATAAAATTGCACTGTTCCCAGATCCAGCAGGGTGGGGGTAAAATCCTTTTTCAACTTATCCTGCTGTTTCCGGAAGTTTTTTACAGCGGTAATCAGCGGACTTCTATATATGATGGGAACGTTAAATGACTTCATCTTGTATGGAATGGTATTTCAATAACAACTGCGAAGGTACAAAGTTGCCGTAGAATCGGTCAAATCAGCTTGGTTTGGCTATCTTCGTGTGCTACGACCCCGCCTGCCACCGTTCCATCATATCAAAATATTATTATGTCCCGATTATTTTCTCCTCAGGCATGGATGCAGCACAGTACGATTTATGAGGTAAATGTTCGTCAATACACCGTAGAAGGCAGTTTTGAGGCGTTTGCCCGGCATTTACCCCGTTTGAGGGATATGGGGGTACAGGTGCTTTGGTTCATGCCCATTACCCCGATCAGTGTAGAAGGACGTTTGGGTACGCTGGGAAGTTATTATGCCTGCTCCGATTATACGGCCATCAATCCGGAATTCGGTACCATTGACGATTTCAGGGAATTGGTGGAAAACGCACATGCTTTGGGCATGAAAGTGATCATTGACTGGGTGGCGAATCATACGGGCAGAGACCATATCTGGACAAAAACGAATCCGGGATTTTATAAGAAAAATGCTGAAGGGCAGTTTTATGACAGCAATGGCTGGCAGGATGTGATCGATCTCAATTACTATGATGGCTTGATGCGTCGGGCCATGATCGATGCCATGCAATTCTGGGTAACCGAATGTGATATCGATGGTTTCCGCTGTGATATGGCACATCTGGTGCCCCTGGATTTCTGGAAACAGGCACGGACCCATCTGGATGCGGTAAAACCCTTATTCTGGCTGGGTGAAACCGAAGACCTGCATTATCTCGATGTGTTTGATGCCTGCTATGCCTGGACCTGGATGCACGAAACGGAGAAGTATAGCCGCGGCGCCCAAACGCTTTATGGTCTGCGCCAATGTTTACTCAACTATCTCAATACATTTCCGTCCCAAACCGCAGCGCTGTTTTTTACCGCCAATCATGATGAAAATAGCTGGAACGGTACGGAGTATGAAAAATATGGTGCCCTGAGTCAGGTATTGACAGTATTGAGTTTTACCTGGACAGGAATGCCGCTGATCTATAGTGGTCAGGAGTTGCCGAATTTAAAAAGACTGAAATTCTTTGAGAAAGATCTGATCGAATGGAATGCGCAACCTGCCTTACATACCCGTTACCAGCAACTCAGTTCACTGAAGGAATCCCATCCGGCGCTGAACTGTTTTGAAGCGCCATTGCTTCTTCCGAACACAGCTGAAAATAATGTGTTCAGTTATGTACGTCGGAAAGAGGCGCGCGAAGTAGTTACCCTATTGAACTTTTCCGGACAAACCATTGCCGTGCAATTTCCCGGTTCGGCTATTCAGGGACGGTATCAAAACCTATTTACCGGTCAGGAATTGAACTGGAATGAGTCTGTGTTATTGGAAATGAAACCCTACGAATCGCTGGTGTTATACCGCTAAATTATACTGAAAAATAAAAGGTCTCCGTTTGCAGGGAGACCTTTTTATTTGAAGTCAAAATGAAAATTAATTCGTGGTGCCCATGTTGATCACGATCGGATAAATGCCGTCATAACCGGGATACATGCCTTCCAGTTTCACACTGCCGGAAGCAGATTCCAGCACTTTCTTCAATTCCTCAACATTTTTTACGTCTTTACCATTGGCTTTGATGATTACGTATCCTTCCTGAATACGAACACGACTCAACAGCCCTGCATTGCCAATAGCTTTTACTTCCACGCCACCATTTACGCCCAATTCTTTGGCGGTTTCTTTACTGATGGTTTGCAGCTCGGCGCCCAGCTTATCTAATACAGATGTTTTCACCACTTCTGTAGTGCCGGTGGCATTACGCAAAACCAATGTAATAGTGGTTTCCTTGCCCTCTCTTTTATACGTCACCTGTATCTTGTCGCCGGGACGGTAGGTTGCGATCTGTCCCACCATTTCAGGGCCATTGGTAACAGGAACGTTGTTCACTTTTGTAATAATATCGCCTTTCTTAATACCGGCGGCTTCGGCGGCGCCATCTTTGGTTACTTCCAGTACGAATACACCTTCTCCTTCCTTGATGCCATTTTGCGCTTTGGCTTCTTCACTGATATTATCGGCTGGATATTGGATACCCAGATAAGCACGTTGTACCGTACCGAATTTGATCACGTCGGCGATCACCTTCTTTACAATATTCACGGGGATCGTAAACGAATATCCGGCAAAAGCTCCGGTGGGAGATGCGATAGCGGAGTTGATACCCACCAGTTTTCCATCGGTGGTGATCAGCGGACCGCCACTATTGCCGGGGTTAACGGCGGCATCAGTTTGCAGGAAAGATTCTACCGGACGATCGCTGCGACGACGGTTGATATCGAGTGTTCTTCCCTTGGCACTGATAATACCTGCGGTAACGGTGGTTTCGAATGTGATCGGATAACCAATGGCTAATACCCATTGACCCACTTTCACGTCGTCGGAGTTGCCATACAGTAAAAAGGGTAATCCTTTTGCTTCAATTTTGATAACAGCCAGATCGGTACTGGGATCTGCGCCCACAAGTTTAGCCTTGAATGTTTTTTTATTGTTCAGGGTAACATTGATCTCATCTGCGCCATCAATTACGTGGTTATTGGTTACGATATATCCATCTTCACTGATAATGGCTCCTGATCCGGAAGCACTTTGCGGCATCGAGCGACTGCGGTCTCCGAAGAAATCGTCCATGTCGAAGTCAGGGAACATGTCGCTGAATGGACTGCGACGCGGCAGATTATTGGTAGCCGTACGAGTCACTTTTGTTTTGATGTGTACAGTAGCCGGAATGGCTGCCGCAGAAGCCTGGGTAAAATCGATACTGGCTTCAGTGCCGGTCAATCCATTGAAATTAGCATAATTGGCAGGCGTTTTCCCTTGCTCACCGGCCGTGGGATAAACGTAGGGATCATTTTTAATAAAATGATTATACGCATAGAGTGTACCCAGTGTAGTGGCAGCACTTAAAAAAACAATGCCTAAGATCTGTTTCAATTTCATCGTACTGTGATTTTATCGTTCTGGAGAATAGTCAAATTGTATGCCTCTTCTAACAAAATAAAGTCCCTTTTGTTACACCTGCTATACCGGTACTCCAGTTTAACAATTAATTTACTAAGGTCTTCGTAGAAGTGCTATCAAATGTAATGATTATTATTGGGTTGGGGGGCCTGGCTGGTGGTCTGAGGGATGGGGTATGTGGGATCAGGCTGGGGCTTTCACAAAAAGGCCCCGGAAAGTTTATTCGGGGCCGGATTACATTTTGTCATTTTGTGTTGTCAATATTTCAGAGCGACAGTAAAAATTTCATTGTGTCAGTACCATCTGCGAAGTCGCTCAGGCTGGGTTTTTGGGCAGAACCGAAAGGCAGACCCTGGTGTCCAACCAAACATTGCAATTCTACATTATCCTTCAGCGTGTCCACTGCCTTGGATATATCGGTATAGAATTCGTAGTGCAGTTGACTGATAGGCGCAAATAACTGGGGTGATTCCACCAGCAAAATACTGCCATTCGTCATGTAGTAAAGTTTGTTAATGATGAGAACGGCCAGTTGGTAATCGTAGTTGTTTTTGAATTTATGATGGTCGGCAATGGCGCTGTATTTTTTAAACGCTTCCAGGAGCGGCACGAAATCGTAGTTTTCGGGCACATAAATTTTCGTAACATTTCTGCAACCCAAACCAAAATACTGGTGCACATCGTCGGCGAGTGCTTCCAGTTCTTCTTTCGTTTCCTGACCCGTTAGTACCGCTACAGAAGTTCTGTTTTTGCGAATGATGTTGGGATATTTCCCAAAATACTGTTCGAAATAGCGGGCGGTATTGTTGCTGCCGGTGGCGATATAAGCCCCGCAACCTTTGAGCATTTCTGCAAAGCTGATAAAGTTGCCCGCTTCCGGTGCCCATTCGATCAGTTTGCCGACGAGGTGTTTGATCAAAACGGAATCTTTTGCAGAGGGCTTGATCACCTGTTTGTGTCCGCTCAGGAAAATGCATAGAAAATCATGAAAGCCCACCAGAGGGATATTGCCGGCCATGACCAGACCTACCGTTACCGGCTGCTCTATAATATCTCTCAGCTTGTAGGTATGAGCAAAATCATACAAAGATTTCCCGTTCAGATAATATCTTGCGACCGTATTACCGGCCAGTAGAATGGATTCGGGGGTAAACCAGGTGTTCTCCAATGCGGCGCGCTCTTTGGTTTGCTGCCAGCCAGCATCATCCGACAAAATATAGTTACCCAGTTTTTCTAAAATTTCGATACGATGTTGTAAATTCATTCCACTAAAATTTGAACTGCAAAGTAACCGTATTCAATACAATTAAATATCATCAGTTATGGCTATTAAGATTACCGAAGAATGTATCAATTGTGGCGCTTGCGAACCCGAATGTCCTAATAACGCGATCTATGAGGGTGGCGTAGAGTGGGCCATTTCAGATGGCACCACTGTAAAAGGTGCATTTACCCTGTTGGATGGCAGTACGATCGATGCCGATCAGAAAAACGCCCCTGTTAGCGTAGATACGTATTATATCGTTCCCAATAAATGTACCGAATGCCAGGGATTCCATGAAGAACCCCAGTGTGCGGCTGTTTGTCCGGTAGATTGCTGTGTGCCTGATGAAATGTATCAGGAAACCGTTGAGCAATTAATGGAGAAGAAAGCCAAAATGCACATCTGATCAGGAATGTGCATAAAATGAGCCCCGAAAATTTGGAATCGGGTCTTTGGTAAAGTAACTTTAGTACAACATAGTAACTGTAGCTTTTCATAGCTACTCTAGTTCAGGCGGGTGATATTTCCCGTCGTATAAAGGTGAAGGGACAACGTCCTTCACCTTTCTTTTTTGGTAGCTGTTGTCATTTTCTTAAAAATCCCCATTCTCCGGATAATACGTATATTCAACAGGCCCTGAACGGGTGAAACTCAATTCCTTTTCGTTTATTTGCTGAAAATTGTTCCTTAGCGCATGAAGCCAGTTATTGCCTTTGTTACCGGTGGCTATTCCGGCGAAGCCGAAATATCCTATAAAAGTGCGCTCACTATTGAGCGGAATATTGATACGGAAAAATTCGACTATTATAAAATTGATATCACCCCTGCAGGATGGTTTTATGAAGATAATGGCACGAAGAAAGAGGTGAACCGTCATGACTTCTCCATTGAGATCTCCGGTAAGCCTGTTCATTTTGATGCCGTACTGATCGGTATCCATGGCACTCCCGGAGAGGATGGAAAATTGCAGGGTTATTTTGACATGGTTGGCTTACCCTATACCTCCTGTGATGCGGCCACCTCAGCACTCACCTTCAATAAACGATATACCGTGGCTGTAGCCGCTTTTGCCGGCATCAAAACCGCCCGTTCCCTGCATTTATTCAAACATCACCCTGTTACTACAGACGACCTATTAAAACAGCTTGCCCTGCCTGTTTTTGTAAAGCCGAACAATGGCGGATCCAGTATCGGGATGAGTAAAGTAAATGTGGCAGAAGAATTGCAGCCTGCATTAGCCAAAGCTTTTCGTGAAGACGATCAGGTATTGGTGGAAGAGTTTATTTCAGGCCGGGAGTTTACTGTAGGAGTGTTTCGCTCAGGCGGAGAAATCATTGTATTGCCGATCACTGAGATCATCAGTCATAAAGAGTTTTTTGATTTTGAAGCCAAGTATCAGGGATTGAGTGAGGAGATCACTCCGGCGAAGCTGTCCGATGAAATGAAATCCCGCATTCAGGAGAATGCAAAGAAAGTATACGAGGTATTTAATTGCCGCGGGGTGGTACGGATCGATTTTATTTATGATACCGATGCCCAGGCGCCGTATATTCTCGAAATTAATACCGTGCCGGGTCAGAGTGAAGCCAGTATTATTCCGCAACAGGTGCAGATCATGGGATGGAGTTTGAAGGAGTTTTATGCGGCCTTGATTGAAGATGCACTGGCCAGAAAACGTTAATACCACCAACCAACATTAAAAATCAATACCGTGTTCAAATTCATCACCGGAAAGCCACTATGGGTAAACGTACTCTTCAGCCTGGTCGTGGTGGCCCTGCTTTTATCAATGTTCCTGCTTTCCCTGAATTTCCTCACGCATCATGGAAAGATCCTGAATATTCCTTCTGTAACCGGGCGCTCTTATGAGGATGCCAAAAAAATTCTGGAGGCACAGGGCTTTGATGTAGAGATCCAGGATTCGGTGTATAATGATACGGCCGCTGCATTATCTGTACTGCGTCAGTTCCCCGCTGCCGATGAGATCGTAAAAGTGAATCGTACTGTTTACCTGACCATCAGCCGTTCCGTTCCTCCCACCATCGAAATGCCGCAATTAGAGGGATTGAGCTATCGTCAGGTGGAGATCGTATTAAAACAATACAGTCTTAAGCTCGGTGATACCAGTTATCGAAATGATCTCGCCCGTAATGCGGTGCTGGAACAACTATTTAATGGCGAACGGATCAAGCCGGGCACCAAGATCAGTATGGGATCAACCATCGATCTCGTGCTGGGAAGCGGTTTGGGCCAGGATGAATTCGGTGTGCCCGATCTTATCGGATATACCTATGCCGAAGCAAAGATACTGATTGAAACCAACGGGTTGATCCTTGGACTGCCCATGATCGATAGTGATGTTACCGATACTGCGGCTTCCTTTGTATACCAACAACGCCCGGAGCGTTTCACCGCCGATGGACGTGTGAATCGTATACGACAGGGGCAAACGGTTGATCTGTTTCTTTCTAAAGAAAAACCTGCGCATGTTGCCGCCGATTCAACCAAAACAACAGAATATTAAAAATTGAATAGTAAAATATGACAACCATTACCGCCGCTCAACTCAAAGCCCGGATCGATGCCGGAGAAAAAATAAACCTGGTGGATGTACGCGAACCCAATGAACACGCCGATTTCAATATCGGTGGATTGTTATTGCCGCTGGGTCAGGTGCAGATCATGAATGTAGATGAACTGGAAGACTTTAAAAATGAGGAGCTGATCGTTTATTGCCGAAGCGGTAACAGAAGTGGTCAGGCCTGTATGATTTTGGATACACTCGGTTTTACCAATACCCGCAATCTGGTGGGAGGCATGCTCGGCTGGGAAGCTGAATTCGGCCGTTAAGTCATTATATTAAAAGAGGCTGTTGGATCAACAGCCTCTTTTTTATTAAAGCGATATGTTTACCGCAAACATCAGGTTTCGACCAGCCATCGGGAAATAATAATTCTCGGTGATCAAACTTCCACCATACTGATAACTGAACGTATAGCCATTCGGTTCATACTTTTTATCGAACAGGTTATTGACCTGGGCCACCAGCCGGATCTCCCGGAATAACTTCTTACTGATCGTATACTGTACCATCAGGTCCTGCACATAAAACGCATTCAGACTCCTTTCTTTTTTAGCCGTATTATCCAGATACTGACGGCTCACATATTTGCCGGGTAAAATCACCGA
Organism: uncultured Chitinophagaceae bacterium; assembly: GCA_964555605.1. GTDB lineage: Bacteria > Bacteroidota > Bacteroidia > Chitinophagales > Chitinophagaceae > Endoryza. The sequence continues at coordinate 11,441 of CAZKSY010000014.1, forward strand.
AAGTTTTTTTACCGGTATAAAGGTAAGTGAAGCTCCGGCGGTTACATTGGGGGAATAGGCAATATCGGTACTGCTGTAAGACACTGATTTTTGTCCGCCATTGTCGTAGTCATCGTAGTATTCTGTAAAATCGAGTACTTTGTTTTTGCTGAGGGTGATATTCGCAGCTAAATGAAACCAGTCTGTCAGGCGCGTTCTTCCCTGTAATTCTACCCCCAAACGATAGCTGTTCGGAATATTGGTGCGGGTATACGCACCCACATCGTTGATGGCTCCGGTGAGAACCAGTTGATCGCGGTAGCGCATATAAAACAGGTTGGCCGCCCAGGAACCACGCTGATTTTTTTGCTCCACACCGAATTCGATGTTGTGTAGTTTCTCTGGTTTGGGAAGCTGTTGTTTGCCGGCCTCGAAATCATCGCGGTTGGGTTCCTTCTGTCCCAACGCATAACTTAATTGCCACTGCGTTTGTCCTTTGCTGTAAGTAAAGCCAAATTTTGGATTGAAAAAATGATAGCGTTCTTTCACCCGCAAGGCCGGATTGTTGCGGAATCCATTCAGGGTATAGTCTACAGTTCGGTACTGCAGATCCGCAAAGCCATACCATCCGGCCGTCAGGGTACGCAGGTATTTTCCATAAAAATTGACATCGGTTTTACGGGCATCCAGATCATACCATTTGTGATCGTCGGTAATTCCGGCAGTGGCCCATTTGATCAATCCGAAATGGTTGCCTTTATACGTATTCCATCCCCCCCCGAAGGTGAATTGTTGTTCGGATGTTTTGTATTGCAGTGAAAATACCTGACCATAGAATTTATTTTCGAGCCAGAGCTGACGGATCAGGTCTGTTTCGAAAAGGGTGTCACGGCCGGTAATAAAATCGGGGAGGCCATAATCTCCGTACGATTCGCCGGCCTTGTATTGTTCATAATAGCCACGTCCTTTCGTTAAAAAGAAAGCAGTATTAAACGACAGTAAACTATTGAACTGATGGTTCAGGAACAACTGAAAATGATCCTGCTGATAGTTGTCTGTTTCATTGTCATACGGACGTCCGGGTCTTTCTGTGCCGGCATAATTGACGGTACGGTTATTAACCAGGTCTGACGCGGGAATGCCGTACCAGGCCTGATAGGTTTTTTCTTTTCCGCTGATCACATTCAATCGGACAGAGGTTTTTTGCGTCAGATAAGCCCCCGACAAATACACCGAGGAAAGATCACTGGAGGCACGGTCCACGAACCCATCACTGTTCATTTTGGATACCCGTGCATCCAGGGTGAAGTGGTCTCCGAGGATGCCGGTACCGGCTTTAATAGTATGTTTCCAGGTATTGAACGATCCCACGCTGTTATTGATCTCGGCATAGGGTAGTGTATTCACTTCATTGGTGCTGAAATTAATCGACGCACCAAAGGCACCGGCACCATTGCTGGACGTGCCCACGCCACGCTGGATCTGAATATTATTCACGGAAGAGGCGAAGTCGGGCAGGTTCACAAAAAACAATCCCTGCGATTCGGCATCATTGTAAGGGATGCCGTTGATGGTCATGTTGATCCGGGTGGCATCGGAGCCACGGATACGGATACCCGTATATCCCACACCGTTACCGGCATCTGAATTCACCACAACCGAAGGGGTTTGATTGATGAGAAAGGGGAGGTCCTGCCCGAGGTTAAGCAGCTCGATCTCCCGCTTAGAGATATTTGTTTTGGTGAAAGGTGCTTTATCCGCCGCCCGGGTGGCTCTTACTTCCACGGGTTGCATGAATAATTTCCATTCCTCCATTTTAATTTCAACAGGCTCCTTATCCGTGGATGCATTCCATTCGATAGTTTTAAAACCAACACTCGAAATTCGGATGGTATAGGAACCCGGTTTCAGTTTAGTGAAGGTAAAATGGCCCTGATCGGTGCTGATCGTTTGCAGGCCATTACTCAATTCTACTGTGGCAGATGCAATGGGGGCACCGGTGGTACTGTTACGGACGGTGCCGGAAATGGACTGGGATAAAACAATTTGAGCGATCAAACTGAAGCATATCCCCAAAAGCAATTTTTTCATCTTTTTTAAAGATTTGGGTTAAAAATTGATTTGAAGGAATGCTGCGGAAAAGAAGTGTAGGAAAAGAAGCGTCTACCTTCCCTGCGCAGGCATTACCCTGTTCAGGTTCTACGGGTCTTATCTCAGCCTCGGATCGATCTGTGGACCGATCCGTAGCACCCCGGGAACTTGATGCCGGAAAATTCGCTTCCGGCACCGCAAAGATATATGGAAAAGATTTGAGGAAGCCTGTAACATTTTTCTTTCCTTATCCGTCACACTTTCGAAACCGGTCCGAAACCCTGAGTTATTCTCTGATAATCAGAGAATTGATTTTTGAAAATTTCTGTTTAGCTGTTTCAATCAAAAATTATAGTCATTCAAAAACATCATTTTATGCGAATTCTCACTGTATTATTTGTCAGTCTGTTTTTTTCAGGGGCCGCTGTTGCACAGAAGGAGATCCAGGATGGTAATGTTGCTGTCCGGGATATTAAAAATTTTCATTCTATCAGGGTTTCCACGGGTATTACGGTATTTTTAAGTCAGGGGGATGTAGAGAAGGTGGCGGTAAGTGCGAATGAGGTTCAATACCGTGATCGCATCCGTACGGTGGTGGAGAACGGGGTGCTGAAGATCTATTTTGACAATGATGACTGGAAGCTCTGGAAGAATCTGTCGGCTAAAAGATTGCGGGTATATGTTTCTATCAAAGACGTACGGTCGTTGGAGGCTGCATCCGGTGCGGCGATCAGGTTAGAGGAAATGGTCAAAGCCGGGGCCCTGCAAATGGATGCCTCCAGCGGGGCTACGATCAAAGGGGCGATCCAATGTACTTCGCTGAAAGTGGATCAAAGCAGTGGATCGGTTATTGAGCTTTCAGGAACGATCAGCGATAGTTTCAAGGCAGATGCCAGTTCAGGTAGTGTTTTCAAAGGCTTTGAACTGAAAGTGCCTTATTGTTCTATTCAAACCAGTAGTGGCGGTGGCATTCAGATATTTGTGAGTAAGGAATTAACGGTGGATGCTTCCAGCGGCGGCTATGTGCACTATAAAGGAGAAGGTATGATCCGTGATGTACGCACCAGCAGTGGTGGTTCTGTTTCCCGTAAAAGTTAAGGTTAAACAATAAAATTGCTGATTATGAAAAAGGTACTTTTTATTTTGATGCTCTTTCCAGTAGTGGCGTTGGCGCAAAAACAAGTGATCAACGATGCGAATGCCACGCCGCGGGCACTGACGGGTTCGTTCCATACCATCGAAGTGTCGCATGCCATTGATCTGTATCTGTCACAGGGTGATGAGGAAGGCGTAGCGGTAAGTGCTACAGATGCTGCGGTGCGTGATCATATCAAAACCAGTGTAAGCAACGGGGTGCTGAAGATTTGGTTTGAGGGGGAAGGCAAGTGGTGGAAGAATGCCGGGAATAAAAAAATGCGCGCCTATGTTTCCTTTCAGAAGCTCTTAAAACTAAAAGCCTCCGGCGCCAGTGATGTGTATGCCACCAGTGCTATTAAGGTGCAGACTCTGGAGGTGGAATTGTCTGGTGCCAGTGACGGAAAATTCGGAAACATTACGGCCGACAAATTAACGGTTCGGCTTTCCGGTGCATCCGATATGTCGGTTAGTGGTGGTAAAGTATCGAATTTGAATATTAATGCCAGTGGAGCCAGTGATTTTAAAGGGATCGATCTTGCAACAGAAACCTGTTCGGCCGATGCCAGTGGCGCCAGCGATATTCATGTTACGGTGAATAGTGAATTAAGTGCCAGGGCCAGTGGGGCCAGCAGTGTATATTATCGTGGTGGTGGTACCGTGAAGGATATGAAGTCAAGTGGTGCCAGCACCATATCGCGAAAGGGATAAGAATATGTATAGCCATGAGAGAGGACCCCGAAGGGTCCTCTTTTTATTTGCCAAAAGCCCAGATCAGAAAATCGGGCAGGTTTCTGCTCCAGGTGGGAATATCATGCTTGCCTAATTTGTCGATCACGTAGGGAAGGTTTTCTTTTGAAACCAGCCCTCTCTCCATCAGCAATAAGCGAAGATCTTCTGTGTCGTCCTGCACATCAATGATGCCATCTTTATCTCTGTCGCTGGTTTCTTCCAGACTGCCGCTCATGAACCAGAACCGGATCGGTGGTTTTTTTCGGGCGGCTTTCATTTTGGCCAGAATGATACGGTTTTTTTCATCGGAATACGTGCTGTCGTTCGTGTCTTTATCGCGCCACCAGAAGGATCCCGAGAAAATTCCTGCCATATCTATTTTGTCACTGTTATTCCAGGCGATATCGAAAGCGGATAGGCCCCCCAGTGACCAACCGGCGATGGCAACGGACTTGAATTTCCGGATGCCGGATCTTTTTTTAATGAAGGGGAGGAGTTCGTTGTCTACAAAATCATTATAGTGTTTGGCTTTGGATCCGCGTTTCATGAAGTCGGGCCGGTCGGCAATTCCATATTCCTGCATGCGGTCGCCGGCATGAATAGCCACTATTACAAGCGGCCCTATTTTATCGGCTGCAGACAGGCTGTCGAGGATGGGCACCAGTCGCATTTGATCGATGTCCTGGCCATCGTTCAGCAATAACAGATGGACGGCACTTTTATCATCAGGAAGGCTGTTGTGAATGATGGTGAGTGCCACTTTACGCTGTAAGTGACGGCTATAAAGAGAATCGTCCTGGCGTTTTGGTTCCTTGCTATGGCAGGCCATGATCAGGAGTAAAAGAATAGGAGTTGACCATTTCATGGATTAAATTTAATTAATGCGAGGATAAATCATATTTGGAGGGGAAATGAAATAGCCTTACTTTTGCTGCCCACATCGCGAAGTAGAGCAGCGGTAGCTCGTCGGGCTCATAACCCGAAGGTCGGGAGTTCGATCCTCCCCTTCGCAACGAAGAAGAGGTAACAGCTATGTTGCCTCTTTTTATTTTGGGGTTGTACAACCGGGAGATGGCATCTCCTGAGGATTTCACCACCCCGGCACCCAAAAAAAACGTCCTTTTTCTGGTGTTTTCGGGATCAGCGCGTTTTGCAGTAAATTCGAGATATGAGCTTTAAATCTGGCTATGTAAATATTTTTGGAAAGCCCAATGCGGGCAAGAGTACCTTGCTGAATGCATTGCTGGGGGAAAAGCTGGCTATTATATCCGATAAGGTTCAAACCACCCGTCACCGGATCAAAGGGATCCTGAATACCGAACAGTATCAGATCATCTTTTCCGATACTCCCGGCATTATTGAGCCCAAATACAAGCTCCATGAAAAAATGATGCAGGCTGTAAAAGGTGCACTGGAAGATGCCGATGTAGGATTGTTATTGGTTTCCACAAAGGAAGATAAGGCGGAATCTCATGCCATATTTGAGGCGCTGAAATTGAAAGTGCCCTGCATCGTGGTGATCAACAAATCGGATCTGGTAAATAAGGAGCAACTCGAGGCCTTTGTCAGCTATTTTGAAGCGCAGTCTTATTGTAAGAAGGTAATTACCGTTTCTGCATTGAAAAAGACCGGAGTGGATGAACTGCTGCAGTCTGTCATTGACCTGCTCCCTGAAGGACTTCCCTTCTACGACCCGGAGGATCTGACCGATCTTCCTACCAAATTCTTTGTTGGTGAGATGATCCGGGAGAAGATATATCAATTATACCAGGAAGAAATCCCATATCATACCACGGTGGTGGTGAAAGAATTCAAGGAGAAGACCACCCTGATCAAAATTCAGGCGGATATTGTGGTGCAACGAGATACCCAGAAAGGGATCCTGTTAGGAGAGCGGGGCTCAATGATCAAAAAACTCGGAACAGAAGCCCGGAAGGATATCGAGCAGTTTCTCGGGCAAAAAGTTTTTCTGGAACTTTTCGTGAAAGTGCGACCCAAATGGCGCGACAGCGACCTGATGCTCCGCGAGTATGGATATAGTTGATCGATGCCACCCGATGAAGCCCCACCCATTTAAAACGGGAAAACGGCCTTAATACACTAATTTTGCACCCTGGTTCCCAGGTTTTCAATTAATAATGAACGGATTATGAGTTTTACAGTTGCTATTGTAGGTAGACCTAATGTGGGTAAAAGCACATTTTTTAATCGTTTGCTCGAGCAGCGTAAAGCGATCGTTGACGATTTAAGCGGAGTAACCCGCGACCGCCAGTATGGGGTGGCTGAATGGACAGGAAAAAGTTTCAATATTATTGATACCGGTGGTTTTGTGCCACAGAGTGAGGATGTTTTTGAGCGTGAAATCCGTAAACAGGTAATGATCGCGGTAGAAGAAGCCAATGCCATCATTTTTATGGTTGATGCGGCAACAGGTATCACCGATCTGGATGAAGCGATGAGTGATGTGCTGCGTCGTTCGGCCAAGCCGGTTTTTCTGGCGGTAAATAAAGTGGATAATCACGAGCGACTGCTGGAAGCCACTGAATTTTATGGATTGGGCATTGATCAGATTTTCTTTTTGTCTTCTATGAGCGGTAGCGGAACAGGAGAATTACTGGATGCGGTAACCGCACTGATCACCGAAGATCAATCTGCTGATACCCTGGAAAAAGATGCTTTGCCCAAATTTGCCATCATTGGCCAGCCGAATGTGGGCAAATCCTCCCTGCTGAATGCACTGGTAGGACAGGAGCGAACCATTGTAAGTGAAATTGCCGGAACCACCCGCGATACCATACATACCCATTATAATTTATTCAATAAAGAATTCATTCTGATCGATACGGCCGGAATTCGCCGGAAAGCACGGGTGCATGAAGACCTCGAGTTTTATTCCGTTATCCGGGCCATTAAGGCCATGGATGAAGCCGATGTTTGTTTGATGCTGCTGGACGCCGAAAAGGGGATAACTGCGCAGGATCTGAACATTTTCAGTTTGGCGGCTAAAAAGGGGAAGGGTATTGTATTGCTGGTCAATAAATGGGACCTGGTAGAAAAAGCCACCAATACGGCCCGGGATTATGAGAAAGAACTGCGGAACCGTATTGCACCGTTTACCGACGTGCCGATCCTGTTTATTTCTGCAAAGGAAAAAACGCGTATCCATAAAGCCATTGAAACCTGCTTGGATGTATATGATAATAAAAAGAGACGCATCACCACGTCTGAGCTTAATGAATTGATGCTTAAGGCGATAGAATCCTTCCATCCACCGGTGGTGCGCGGGCATCCCATCAAGATCAAATATGTTACCCAATTGCCTACGGCGGTTCCGTCATTTGCATTCTTCTGTAATTTCCCTGATGATGTGAAGCAGCCTTACAAGAACTATCTGGAAAATCAATTGAGGGCAAAATTCAATTTTACCGGCGTACCGGTTCGGTTGTTTTTCCGGAAGAAGTGATTGTATTTTAGCGTGTTAGGTGGGAATTTCCTGGTAAGAGGTAAGAGGAATGAGGTATGTGGGTTCAGGTCTTCGCGTTTCTTTGCGCCCTCGCGCCCTGGCGGTTAAGCAAAAAAATACATTTAACCGCAGAGACGCGAAGGCGCAAAGATATAAACCCTCGCTCCACAAAACCCACAGCTCACCCCGCCTTGTGACTCATAAAACCCCATAAGACATTAATATTTAATATAATATTCCATTTTATTTGGAAAATTGGTCAATTCTGTTACCTTTGCGCACATTAAAAATCATTTCAAAAGCAAGTCCAAAATGAAAAAATTATTAGTTGTTTTAGCTTTCGCTGGCGTATTCACTGCCTGCAACAACAATGCTACAGAATCTACTGAAACTAAAGATTCTACAGCACCTGCAACTGAAACTCCAGCTGCTCCAGCTGCTGATACTACTGCAAAGCCTGCAGATACTACCAGCACTGCTGCTCCTGCTGATACTACTAAAAAGTAATTTTCAGTACAGCAAAACGAATTCCCCGGCCCATTGGCCGGGGTTTTTTTTGTGGAAAAATCAATTTTCGTCTAAGTATTGCGGGGGATATGTTTTTATTGTAATTTGCCTGCTCTGACCACTGCTAGTTTCCTACCATAAAACCTCTGGAATCCATTTCCTGTGTATTTATTGCGTTAAACTTTACGATTATGAAGAAATTCTACGCGGTGCTCGTAGTGTGCCTTTTTTTGGCGCAAATCACCCAGGCTCAAACCTATTACTGGATAGGGCCTTCCTCTGGATCTGGTGGGAATTGGTCGGATAATAATAACTGGTCGCTCAGCAGTGGCGGTGCTCCTGTCGGGGCCGGAATTTATCCCAACAATCCTGCACACAATGTTATTTTTGATCAGGCGGCATTGGTGAATGTTAATCTGAACAGCCTTGACCTGCTTTCACTCCGCGTTACCACCGGAACCACAGCAAAAATATTTGTAAATAACGGGTCGAATCCAACGCCTACCATTAACCTCTTTAGTACGAGTGCTGCCAACCCGGCCTTAAAAATTGAAACTGGTGCCCGATTGGAAGATAGTTGTGATGTGAGTGTTCCTTTTACCGTTTCGTTCAGCAGTAATGCCCTCGGCGTGGTAGATGGTACCTGGTATTTTGCCGGTCGCTCCAATGTGTTGCCTCCCAACGGCGCTACTTTTTCACTTCCCAGCCTGACCGGATTGAGTAATCGGTTAGATGTAAACGGTACCATTCAGTTTCGGAATAACACCCAAACTCCTAACCCCAGTCAGGGTGAGGCCTATCTGTTTTTCAACAGCGGTTCTACCTATTGGCTGGATCGAAATGGAGGCAATAGTCCTAAGGCTACCTGGCATACCAATTCCACGATCAGGATTACCGGAGCTACTTCCACAGCACCCTCTATCAATCTTGGCACCTCATTTGAAGTCGGTAATGTAACATTCGATTGTGCAGGTATTACTCCAACCAACTTTTCTGTTGCCTTGAATAATAACATGATCATTAAGGGTGATTTACAGGTGTTGAATACCAATAATAAAAATTTGATCATCTCCGCTAATGGAAGTGCCTTCATCAACGATTTTGCCTATACCGTTAATGGAAATTTTGTGGTGTCCGGAAATTCCCGGGTTGTATTGGCAAATGCCGGCAATACGAGTAAAGTAGTGGTTTTTCAGGTGAACGGAAATCTGAATCTCAGTGGTACTGCATTTGATCTGCAGTTATCCAATAACATCCTGAGCAATACCACCACCCTTAAAGTAAAAGGTAATATCAATCATAGTGCCGGAACCTTTGGCGTAACCAGTACTGTTACCAGTACCACTACCGATCTGTTTGTAGTGGAGATGAATGGCACCAGTGCTCAAACCATTACCAGTACCGGAACCATGAATAATGCCGGCAATGAATTAACGCTTCGCCTGAATAATGCCGCCGGTGTTAGTTTGGCAGCGCCTCTTACCGTTGGAAAGATCAGTTGGAATAGTGCAGCGAAAGGAAAATTGAATACCACACTTACCAATATTCTTACCATCGCCAATACCGGCACCCATGCATTGATCGCTGGTGGCGCCGATAATACAGGATTTGTAAACGGACCGGTGCGTCGTAATACCGCCGGAACCGGAAGTTATATTCTTCCTACCGGAAAAGGATCTACGTATGACCCTTGCTATATTAAACCCGGATCAGCAACGGCTTCGGTGTATCGTGCCGAGTATTTCAATACGGCTTTTTCTGACCTGAGTTTTGTGACACCGTTATTAGGTGTTTCCAATCAGAAGTATTGGCAGATCGCCACTATTAGTGGTTCTGATGCAGCCGTTGAGTTGACCCTGACCGGTGCTATCCCAGGCGCCAGTGCTTCAGATGGCGTGGTGGTGACCCATTATAATGGAACCGACTGGACTGATTACAGCCCCGGTGGTATTGTGATTTCTCCGGGTAATGCTACTACCGGTACAGCCAGAAGTTCTTCTATTCAACAGAATGGATTTTATACGTTTGCCTATGGTATTGCCGGTTCCCTGCCAATCCGCTTATTGCAATTCGATGCGCAAAAATCAGTGAATAGCAGTGCGCAGGTTTTGTGGGCAATCAGCACCGGAAGCAATGCACAACTGTTTGAAGTATTGCGCAGCAGCGATGGCCGTAATTTCAGCACGATCGGTCGTGTTAGTGCTGTGCGCGGTAAACTGAATTATACATTTACGGATGCTGCACTGGCTACAGGTACTAATTACTACAGACTTCGCATGACCGACGAACAGGGTGTGGTTAGCTATAGTCAGATCGTAACGATCATGAATGGCGCTAAGGGAATATTCCTTACATCGATGTTGCCAACTGTGGTACAACAAACAGCCACCTTGCAAATAAGTTCTTCTGACCGAGGAACCATGCAACTCGTGGTAACGGATATGTATGGACGTGCCCTGAAGCAGCAGCAGGTAGCAGTGATCGGTGGTAATCAGCAAGTACAACTTTATTTCAATGATATACCGGCCGGTGCCTATCAGATCACCGGTTATATAAATGGTAGCAAAGCCGGAACCATACGCTTTGTACGCCAGTAAAAAACGATTGTTTACTGATGTAAAACCCCTGACCACCCGGTCGGGGGTTTTTTATTTTACAGCAAAAAAATGATCGACTATAGATTCCTGCGATCAGGGTTGCTGGCTTACTTTTTACTGTTGGCACCAGTACTGTTTGCGCAATGGAAAAAATGGGATGGGGAGGCCGGGAATGGTTTGTGGGCCGATCCGCGAAACTGGCTAAACGATACCCTTCCCGGTATAAATGATAGTGTGCTGTTCGATCATACCTTTCAGCATACAGACTATACGGTCAAAATGCCGGAAGGCACAGGGACCGTGGTGATACGGCAACTGACTGTAAGGCCAGGTCTTTCTCATTCTATTCTGGTAGAATGGCCTGCAACGAACACACAGGCATCGGGCTTGTGGGTGCAGGGTACAGGTGGCATTCGGTTGTATGAGCGGGCAACTTTTATCAATGCCTCCGGTGCCAGCCCGGGTACCGCCATCGTTATATCTGATTCACTCTACATATATAATGGCGGACGCTGGGTCCATCGCAGTACCACAGGACATGCCTCTTATCTGAGTAAATTATCCCGGGCTCCCGGGACCGAAGCAGGAATATTTGAATTTGATGTTCCGGGAACGGGCGGATATGCGGTGTCCATTACAGGCCGGCAGTTTGGTGTTCTTCGGTTAACAAATACGCATAGCCGAAATAATAAAAATTATTTTTCTAATGGCAGCCAGCCCCTGCTGGTGCGAAGCCGGCTGGAGATCGATTCCTTTGTTCAGTATACACTTGATTTTAATGCATCCTTTACCATTCAGTCGGACCTTATTTGTCATGGCGGATTGGATCTGTCGGCCGGATCCTATGCCACCGCCATCACGCTGAAGGGAGATTTATTGGGCACAGGGCGTTTGTTCGAATCAGGTACTGCCTTGCCATTGTTATTGTTATCCGGTAATACCCGCCAACGGATTCACTGGACCGGTAAGATCCAGCAATCGGTGGGAATCGGTATAAATAATCAGGCTGATATTGATCTCGTATCGACCCTCCGTTTGCCCCATGAGCTCCGGTTGATCAGGGGCCGTGTATTTACCTCGAACGAACGAATGCTCGTCCTCGATTCCGGGGCAAACATACTAGTCGATTCCTCCGTTTCACTTTCTTTTATACATGGTCCCTTAATGAAGATCGGCCGACAGGGTAGTAATAGCTTTTTATTCCCTGTCGGGAAGAATGACCGCTTGCGCTGGATCGCCCTTTCTGGATATAACGGAGATGTTCAGGTGGAATATTTTAATATTAATCCAACGCAGCTTTCCGCACAGATCGATAGCCCGCTTAAACATATATCCCGCATGGAGTATTGGCAGGTACAATCTTTTGGGCCCTGCCGGCCCCGCTGTACCCTCTCCTTTGATGATGTAAATAGTGGCGGGGTTACGGATCTGTTGACACTCTGTGTGGCACTCTTAACATCAGGGAACTGGCGTAATGCCGGAAATACAGGGGTCAGCGGGAGTGCCGGTGGCGCCGGTACCGTTCGATCCGATTCGGTGGATATGCCCGGCGGGCTTACTTATTTGAGTTTGGGTAGTATGGATGCCTTTCAAAATCCCTTACCCATTTTGCGGCCCGGAATACAATCCATCAAACTTCAACAGCGTGGAGAAAAGATTATGTGGAGCGCGCCCTGTTCTTTATCATCCTATCAGTTATTGGCCGATGGGAAAAAGCTGCAGGAAACAGGGGCTGTTGCAACAGCTTTTATTCCCGGGGAAAGTCAGACGGGTGAATTTTCATTGGCAGGAATGGGTGTTTCCCGGCAACTGGAGATGCAGGGGTGGGATGCGCAGGGGCGATTGCTTCAAAGCAATTTGTTGCTGCTCAGGAAGCGCAACGAAAGCTTCAGCATTTTGTACGTGGGTGGTACCAGGATGGGGGAACCCGTCACGGTGGATATATTATCAAATAAATCACAGTACATAACGCTGATTATTAGTGATATGTCGGGCTGCATACGTAGTCGGGAAAAGGTATTCGTGCGGACAGGACGGAACCGCGTTTCCGTACAGGGAAGCGGGCTCAAAACTGGCTATTTTCACATATTTGGACTATCTTCATCCTTCCAATCTGCCTCCAGGCGATTCTTTCGATTTAATTAGTTTCCAATACCAATGATGGAGTGAACCGGTCCACAAACAGCCGGTTGAAAAAATGAAGATATGAAGCAATTCCTGCTGATTATTGTTCTTATGGCTTTGCTATCTGATTCCCGTGCCACAACCTTTTATTCACAGGTGTCGGGAAGCCCCACGCTATTGTCTAACTGGAACAGTGCCCGAAACGGTGGAGGAAGCAGCCCCACTGGTTTTATAACGGCCGGCGATATTTTTGTAATACAGGGCGGTCATGTGATGACCACCACGCAAACCTGGACCATCGGTGCCTCGGGATCGCAGTTGATTATTGAAGACGGCGGTTATCTCCATGGTGTACATGCCATTTTTCTTACAGGAAGTTTTCAGATGAATAATGGCGCCGTCTATTATCATGATAATACCGCTGCTGTTAGTAGTTCGGCCGGTGCGAGTATTTTTGGCGGAACGGAAAATTTCAGTGCCGGGTCAACTATTGAAATCAGGAATTGGGTTAACAGCAGCACGGCATTGCCAACCGGTGTTGTATGGGGCCATCTTGTATTAAATTATAGCAGTGTTGGCGGAAACTGGAATCAGTCGGGCGCCCTCAGCACTATTCAGGGAAATTTTATCGTAAAGAAAACAGGTGCCGCCGGAGAGGATTTCCGCCTGACCAGTAATACGAACATTTCGGTTACTGTTGGGGGTAATCTGGAAGTGGAGGCCAATGGTATCCTGGTGGTGAAAGATGGAGCCAATGCCGGTACCAGTGCGGTGGTTCAGGTAAACGGTGATATAACTGTTAATAATGGTCAGTTAAATTTGGGAACTGCTGATTTCAAACCCAATAACGAGTTGCGCGTAAAAGGGAATGTGCTGGTATTGGGTACAGGTGTTATAACCGCCCTGAATGAGCAGCCTTTTCTGGTGCTGAACTCCGGTTCGGTTCAATCACTCTTTACTGAAACCAGTCTGTTAACGGGTATTAAGGTAGCTAAAGGAGCTATGTTAAAACTGAACGCTGCATTGGGGTTAGGTACATTACGTCCGCTGATTATTGCCGGTACCATGATAGCAGGTGTTTATCCGATCAATATGAATGGGGGAGAACTGGTGGTTTCCGGAGGCTATTTTACTTCTTCCGCAAAGATCAATATGAAGGATGGATATTGCCAGAGCTGTCAGGGAACTGGCACTTATAGTTTTTCCACGAACTGGTGTGCCACCACAGGGGATACGGGAATCATTCAGTTCGATTCCGATACCATTTTGTTCAATCGTTCCTTAGCTTCTTCGCTCAAGATCGGCGCCTTGAATTCCAGAGGAAAGATGTTTTTTTCAAATAGTGCCAATATTGCTTTTACCGGAACATCTTCTGGTCCTGCTCCCAACCGGGGCAGCGTGGAGTTGATCGGTAACGGAACCTTAAGTTTTGATGAGTTTAGTAAAATTTCAGGGGATGCTTTTTTCAATGCCAATGGTGGCTGGTTGATAATTGGGTCGGCCTCCGGGTTGGTGACAGCAGGAAATTTCGGAAATTTTCAAATCACCGGTGCACGCAATTATAATAATAGCGGTACGAATAGTTATGAATACAAGAGCTCGCAGCCACAGTTTACGGGTGCCGGATTGCCTGCTACCATTACCGGAACACTGAAGATCAACAACAGTCACCCGCAGGGTGTTACGCTCTCCAGGGCGACCAGCATTGCCACAGGGGCGCGGTTTATATTAGAGAATGGGTTGGTACAAACCAATAGTGGCCTCCTGCTGACCATGAACCGGGGTAGTATACAGGAGGGCGGCTCGGCTGCCTCTTATGTAAATGGACCTTTAAAGAAGTTTGGGGAAACGGCGTACACCTTTCATGTTGGAAAATCGGGAAGATATTCTCCGGTGCTTTTAAACCCTAACGGAAACGGTCAAACTACCGATAATCATATGGTGGAGTATTTCCCCGGTAATCCACAATCTGTTTATGGCAATCAATTGTTTCAGTTGATCGAACACATCAGTTCCGTGGAGTATTGGTTGATCACCGGATCGGCCACCTACCGAAAAGTACGCTTGCCCATAACACCCTATTCCGGGGTGAATCACTTCCCCTCGCTGGTGGTGAGTTATTACGACGGTGGAGGTTGGATCAATTTGGGAAATGGTACAGTTGCCGGCACCACATCTAATGGAACCATTGAAGTGGATGCATTGAATTTCGGACCGCTCACCTTCGGCAGTACTGATATCAGTACCAATGCCATGACCCTCTCCCTGCCCGTACAGTTTAAAAATTTTACCGTACGAAAAGATCGGGATATTTCTATTTTGGATTGGACTGTGGATGATAATATGGATGCGCAGTATTTTGAAGTGGAGGTTTCTTCCGACAATCGGCATTTTATTTCCCTGGCCCGAATACCGGCAGTTAATGCCTCCGGGATCTATCAGTATCGCGACAGCCGTATGAAATCGGGTGTACTGTATTACCGTATTCGTGTGGTAGAGCAAAACGGCCTGACTAAATTCAGTCGTATTGCAGCCCTCGTATTTGACGGACAAGCGCTTTCTATCGTTAGTGCCTATCCTTCTGTAGTGAGAAGCACCACGCAATTACAGGTGCTGTCATCAGATGCCGGTACCGGGCAACTTATACTTTCAGATGCCAATGGTAGGGTTCTGCGTCGGATTCCCTTGTATTTGACCGGAAATACACAAGCTGTTTCGCTTGATATGAATGGTTATAGTGCAGGATTGTATTTTGTGCATATCGTCGCCGGTAAAAACCGCTCGAACACACAGCGCTTATACAAGCATTGATCTGTTGACCGTTATTTAGCTTTTCAACAATTTTTCGGCCATTCTTTTGAACTGCAGGAGTTGCTTTTTTTCCTGCTGTAGGAATACATTGTCTCTTAGTGCTCCCACCACTGCATCCATTTCCTTTTCGGAGCCATATACCATTTTCCGGTAGGGGTTTACGTGGTCCTTTTTACGCGAGCGGAAAATGTTTTCTGAAATGGCTTCCCTTAATTGAATACTTTCTTTGATCAGTGCTTTCAAAGCGCCAGGATTGTTTTTAAGGTTGATCTGAAAGATCTCCTGATAGCAAGCGATAGCATGATGGAATTTATCGGTGGTATACGAATCTGATTGGGATTTATAAAATTGATGTACCTGTGGCCATCCTTTAATGGTACCGGCACTGATTTGACCGATCAGTTTGTCGTAGGCGGTTTTTTTAATGAGCTGTCCGCCCACATTTACCCATTCTGTTCGTTTGGGACGGGTGGTTAAAACTGCAGTTAATTTTTTTACTGTGCCGTGGCGGGCCGTTTGTAACAACAGTTGCCCTGCAGCATAATATTTGATCATATCACGGAAACTATGCCAGCTTTGCCGCACTTTGATCAACACTACTTCCCGCTTCGAGTTTTCAACATCATCCGCCAAAATTTTCAGTGTATCGATTCGGGGATCGTTTTGAAGAAGCGCTGATTTTCCGGTTTGT
Organism: uncultured Chitinophagaceae bacterium; assembly: GCA_964555605.1. Classification (GTDB taxonomy): domain Bacteria; phylum Bacteroidota; class Bacteroidia; order Chitinophagales; family Chitinophagaceae; genus Endoryza. The sequence continues at coordinate 27,570 of CAZKSY010000014.1, forward strand.
ATCAGTAATTCTTTGTTTGCACTTGTTTTACCGGTTGTTGCCAAATGCAAGGCTTTACCGGTAGCATATTCCAATATTCCGAGCGCCTTCACCATCTCATTTACCGAATCCGGTGCGAGGTACTCATATTCGATATGCTGCAATTTGACCGCCCGTTTATCCCGGTCCACATATTTATGGGCATTCCTGGCCAGTCCGTACATATTATACAGGAACCAATATCCCGGCATGATCAGGAGCCGGTCGGTGCTGACTTCATTACTGACCAGACTGAAGGGGATTTGGATATTCATTTCCACCGGGTAATCGCCTTTGGCCAAAATAGTATAGGAAGCGAATTGGGAATTATGTTTCAAACTTACACAGAGCCCTGGCCAGAAACCTCTTCCGGCAATGATCTCGCCATCAGCACTCCGGCTATTATGATTGGAACCTACGGTGGCACCGGCAGCCATGTTGCTTTGTCCGTTCAGTAATGCAGCGCAGAGAAAGGAGTTGTTATGGTGCTGTTCATGTGCCGGGAATATCAGGGAATTCAATACTTCACAACAAGAGATGGTGGAGTTGTTGCCGAGATAGGAATTGATCAATCGGGCGCCATATTTTAGTTGCGAATGCGAGGCCATGAAAAACCGAACGGCTTTCACGCCATAGAACAACCGACAACCTTCTTCTATGATCCCGTTTACCAATTCGCAGCCTTCACCGATCTGGGTACTGCGCTGGGGAGAAGAATTGATGGTCACATTTTTTATTTTGTTGGCTCCTTTTAAGTATGCGTCGGTGCCAATATTTACGTCCTTCAGGATTTTACAGTTCTTGATTACGGTTCTGTCGCCAATACTGCCATAATAACCACGCCGGTGATCGAATTTTTTATCGGTAAAAGATTTCAGGTTATTTTGAAAGGCGGTATTGTCGCGATGTCTGGTCCATAAATAGGCATCTCCCGGCAACATGCCCTGAAAAGGGATAATACTTCTGCCGCCGTTTTCATTACATAGTTCCAGCCAGATGCGATTTTTTTCCGGTTCACCTTCTTTCAGGATGCCGTTTCCGAATTTGGCATGATCAGTTGTGGCAATTTCATTCACGTTGATCAGTATCACTTCATTGCCGATGATGTAATGGGAGATGTAATTAACGTTATCCACCACCACATTATCGCCGAGATCGCAACTGATGATGGTGCTGTTATAAAGTCCTACCGGGCGGCGCAGGTTATGGAATTCGAGATAGTAGGGTTCCAGTTTGCCGATCCGAACCAGCCCGAAAAATTTACAGTGTTGTACCAATTCCGGAGTAAATGCATCACTTACCAGAATTTTATTCCAGTCGTCGGAGGTGTTTCTGTTACGCACGAGCACTTCGATTTCGAAAGCACTCAATTTCCGGTATTCGATTCCGGAACGGTTCTGCTGATTGCGCAGGTAATACTCATTCTTCCCTTTGGGTAGAAAGGGGGCTTCAATAAAATTATAGCCGAGGGCTTCAACAGGACTTTTGCGGATGATATTCATAACCGGGAATTTGAATAAAGGGAACAAGAAAAAATGCCTGATGCTTACTCAACAGTTACGCTTTTTGCCAGGTTTCGGGGTTTGTCAACATCCAGGCCTCTTTTCACTCCAATATGATAGGCGAGCAATTGCAAGGGAACCGTATTGAGTAAAGGCGCAACGATTTCATGCGTTTCAGGTACTTCGATCCAGGCATCGGCCATATTTTTTATGGTGGTATCGCCTTCGGTGATCACGGCGATCACCTTCCCTTTTCGGGCTTTGATCTCCTGCATATTACTGATGATCTTTTCATGAAAAGCATCTTTCGTGGCCACAAATACCACCGGAAGTTTTTCATCTACCAGAGCGATCGGGCCATGTTTCATTTCAGCCGCAGGGTAACCTTCAGCATGTATGTAAGAGATCTCTTTGAGCTTTAGTGCTCCTTCCAGTGCCACGGGGAAATTGTATCCACGTCCGAGATATAAAAAATCATTGGCTTCTGCATAGGTAGTAGCAATTTCCCTGATCCGTTCGTCCTGCTCCAATACCCTGGTCAGTTTCTCGGGTATCGCATGCAATTCCCGGATCAGTTCCTGGAAATTTTCTGTAGAAAGGGTGCCTCTTTCCACGCCAATTTTCATAGCGATCATGGTTAATACGGCCAACTGAGCGGTAAATGCTTTCGTGCTGGCCACCCCGATCTCGGGGCCGGCATGTGTATAGGCGCCACTATGAGAAAGGCGGGCGATGGATGAGCCCACGGCATTTACCACACCGAAAATGACAGCGCCTTTTTCTTTGGCACTTTCAATGGCGACGAGGGTGTCGGCTGTTTCGCCACTTTGTGAAATGGCAATGATCAGGTCACCTTTATGTATAACCGGATTTCTATACCGGAATTCGGAGGCATATTCCACTTCCACCGGTATCCGGCATAACTCTTCAATGATATATTCAGCGATCAATCCGGCATGCCAACTGGTACCGCAGGCTACAATGATGATCCGGGGCGCATTTTTTAATTGTTCCATATAGTTTTGCACCCCGGCCATGATGATCTCGTTTGCATGAATGTCTAAGCGGCCGCGTAAACAATCGTATATGGTTTGCGGCTGCTCCATGATTTCTTTCAACATGAAATGATCATAGCCGCCTTTTTCAATCGCAGCTAATTCCAGGTCGAGTTTTTGAACATAAGGCGTGATCTTTTCATTACCGAGATTTTTTAAGATCAGTTCATCGGGTTTTACGATCGCCAGTTCATAATCATTTACGTATACTACTTCTTTGGTGTACTCCAGCATGGGGCTGGCGTCGGAGCCCAGAAAATGTTCTCCCTTGCCAATGCCGATCACCAGGGGACTTCCTTTTCGGGCGGCGATAATGGTGCCGGGATCGGCCTCATCTATAAGCAGAATAACATAGGCCCCCACTACTCTTTTCAGGGCGATGCGAACCGCTTCTTCGAGGTTGCACTGATTGTTGTTTTTGATCTCTTCAATAAAATTCAACAATACTTCCGTATCGGTATCGCTCTTAAACTGATATCCTTTGCTGATCAGCTCCTGTTTGAGCTGGAGGTAGTTTTCGATGATCCCGTTATGGATCATGGCCAGTTTGCCACTGGCAGATGCATGCGGATGGGCATTACGGTCGCTGGGTTCACCATGGGTGGCCCAACGGGTATGACCGATTCCGGTATGGGCATGTAAGGATTGACCGATGATGGCATTTTCGAGTTCTGCTACCTTCCCCATTTTTTTATGGACCTGAATACCCTCATTCAATAAGGCTACGCCGGTACTGTCGTACCCGCGGTATTCCAGTCTTTTCAGTCCTTTAATAATAATGGGATAAGCTTCTTGGGGTCCTGTATAACCCACGATTCCACACATAGAATAGGTTTTAATGAATGTAATTGGAAGGAAACCGGTCGGGAAGCGAAAATAGCAAAACAAACGTTTGCGTAAAAATTAATTGCTTAGAGCAGGATCAGGTAAGCGAGGGAGAAATAGATGATCAATCCGGTTACATCGACCATGGTGGCCACGAAGGGGGCAGAGCTAACAGCCGGGTCAGCCCCCAGTTTTTTAAGGAGCAGGGGGAACATGGAGCCGCTGAGGGTACCCCATAGTACGACGCCCAGCAAGGAAAAGCCAACGGTGAGGCCCACAAAATGGGCATTGCTGCCATACAGGTTGGGAAAGATAGAAGACCACACTACTATGCGAACAAATCCAATAATGCCCAGAATGGTGCCCAGCATTAAACCCTGTAATAATTCGCGACGGAGCACACGGTACCAATCGCTTACGGTTATTTCCCCCACGGCCATGGCCTGAATGATGAGGGTGGAGGCTTGCGAGCCACTGTTACCTCCGCTGGAAATGATCAACGGAATGAACAGGGCGAGTACAATGGCACGGGCAATTTCATCCTCAAAATAACCCATAGCCGAAGCCGTTAGCATTTCGCCCAGAAAGAGGACGATCAGCCACACCACGCGCTTTTTAAAAAGCTTGAACGGGGGCATTTCCAGATAGGGTTCATCCAGGGCTTCGGTACCACCGATCTTTTGCATGTCTTCACTGAATTCTTCATTGGCTACCCACAGTACGTCGTCGATGGTTACGATGCCGAGCAGGATATTCTTATCATCTACCACGGGCAGGGCCACGCGGTTATTCATTTTGAAGGTTTGGTTGGCTACTTCCTGATCGTCGTTCACATTGAGGGTGATGATACGATGGTCAATGATGTCTTCCACTTTTTTATCGGGACTGGCGAGGATGATCTCGCGTATCCGCATGTCATCTACCAGTTCTCCTTTTTCGTTGATCACATAGATCACGTCGATGGTTTCACTGTTTTTGCCTACATCGCGGATATGTTCCATTACTTCCTGTACCGACCATTCTGTGCCAACGGTGATATAGTCGGGGGTCATCAGGCGGCCCACGCTGCTTTCCGGATAGCCCAATAAAGAGAGGGTCACTTTTCTTTCTTCAGGATCCAGTAGTTTGATCAGTTCTTTCACTACTTCGCTGGGAAGTTCTTCCAGAAAGGCGGTACGGTCATCGGCCGGTAGATCGTTCAGGAGCTCGGCAGTTTTAAAGGGTGGTAGTTCCTGAATAATATTTTTCTGTGTGGGGAGATCGAGGATTTTGAATACGCTGGCCGCCCGATGCACGCTCATGTTGCCAATGATCTGTGGTTCGTATTCGGGGAATTCGTTGATGAGCGCAGCCACATCACTGATGTTCTGGTCGTTCAGAAAATCCCTTATCTGCAGTACATCTTCTTTCTGAAGTACTTCCAGGAACTGTTCCTGCAGGTTGGGTTGTTCGAATTCCAGACTCATGCCGCAAATTACTAAATTTCGTTTCGTTAATTTTGATTTCTGCAGCTCCTTTACCAAAAAGCTAAATCGACCGGAATTTATGATATTACCCTGTTTGCTGATTGCCCCTTCCGCATCAATGGGGCGTGGTGTTTTTACAACGGAGGATATTCCGGCTGATACGATCATTGAAGTGGCTCCGGTGATCGTAATGGAAAAGAAAGATCGTGACTTGCTCGATAAAACCCTGTTGCACGATTATATTTTCGAGTGGGATGTTACCCGTTCACAATGTTGTATGGCTCTTGGTTATGTTCCGATGTATAATCACTCTTATACCTCGAATTGTGAATATGAAATGGATTTTGATCATGGGCTCATTACCATAAAAACCATGCGGGCCATAGCCAAAGGCGAGGAGTTGTTCATTAATTACAATGGCGACTGGAACGACCCGCGGCCATTATGGTTTGAGGCAACATAAAAAAACCAGCCCATGTGGTTGGCGCCAGGGCTGGTGTAGGAAAAGCCTATGTTAACACTTAATCGGTGAAACGGCCTCCGGCATTGATCCAGGCAAGCAGTTTGTCTTTATCGGCCTGTGGCAATGCGCCTGTTGGCGGCATGATACTGGGATTGCCATCGATGGCCCTCGCTTTGATACGATCTTTACTCGCAATCACCGTACAATCGGAACTGAAGTTTAAACCTCCCGTGGGGGCTCCTCCGGTATGGCAACCTGAAATAGCACAGTTGTTTTGAATGACGGCTTTGGCTGCACTGTACAAGGTGCCGATCGCCACTGTTCCTACATTAGCGGATATGGTTTGGGTACAACCACCGGCATCTTTTGCTGTGATCGAATGGTTGCCCACACTGATATTTGAAAAATTTCCATTCGCCTGAAAGGCTCCATTATCTAAACTATAGGTGAAGCCCGTGCTGCCGGTGGCAGTAGCACTGATGACACCGGTAGCACTGCAGGGATCTGAATTGGTAACGGTATTGTTAATGGTGATCGTCACTCCGGCGCAGGCATTTTTTTCATTCACTGTGAACGAGCCGCTGCCGGTGCATCCCTTGCTGTCTTTTGCCGTGATGGTATAACTGCCTTTTGCCAGGTTGCCAAAGCTGCCGGAGCTTTGAAAGGCACCGCCATTAATACTATACGTGATGCTGCCTGAACCGCCACTGGAGTTGGCAGAGAGCGAACCGTTTGAACTGCCGGCATCGGCATCTGTAACGGTAGCGGTTACACTAATTGATACGCCCGTGCAAGTGCTGGGAGCTGGCGTTGTAGTGCCGCCGCCCTTGCTGCAAGCATATAAAAGTATGAATCCAAAGTTCAGGAGCACGAAGGCTCTCAGGAAAGCTGTTCCGGTGATTCGCATGTTGAGTGGTTTCCCATTCATACGAAAGGCCGGACACAAAGGTTGTTTAATGCTGTTTAAAAACAGGACGATAACGTACGGAGAGCAATACCCCATAACTACTGATATCCATGCTGCCGAATCCCACTCCCTTCAGCGGTAACTTTACATAAGGCTCTACCTGAAACGACATACTCCGGCTTAATTGTTTTTCAATACCGGCACTCAGATTCATGACACCAAACCAGTAATTGGTTTGGGAGTAGGTCTCCCAATTTTTTACCGTCAGTACATTATTACTATTGAGGTAATGATATTCGTAATTCTGATTGCGCATGATATAATTGGAAACACCTGCTGTGGCAAACAGCCGGCTGTTTTTCGTGTTGTAAAAATCATAACGCAATTGAACAGGCAGATCCCACATCTGGCAATCACCGATCACCGATTGCAGGTTTACATAGCTGGTCCAGTAATGTAAGGGAGGATGAAAATCTTTTCCGGTAGCCCGATAGAATTTTTTCGTGATAATGAAGCCGGTTTGCACCGATAAGCGCTTGCTGAGGTCGTACTGTGCTGTAAGTCCGCCACTCCAGCCCAGTGAACCGGGAGAAGTGCCATGGATGCGACTTTGGTCTGTACCCATTACCAGACCGATCGCTAACGGCGAGCGATACTTGTTTTTGCCGGCCGGTTGCTTTGCCGTGGCATTTGCTGCGATAGAAAGCACTTCTTTTGAGGGAATAAAGGTTCTGGAAGCTGTTACCTGAATGGCAGGATCAACAACTGCAGCTGTAGAGGGCCAACGGTGTTTCAGGTCTGCTTCATCGGCTATTACTTCCGGTGAAGAGCCCCTTGTTTTAAGAGGATCTGCTGCGTCTGTTGGTTGAACAGGGTGGCCAGCGAGAGGGTTGTTGCCTTGTCTTGCCAAATCATTGGCTGCCGGATTCTTTATGGCAGGTTTACTTCTTCCTGTGGCCGCGTCCTTTTTGCGAACGAAGCTGCCTGATGCTGAAGAAAGTGTTTGCGACGGGTTATTCGTTATACGGTCAGATGGGGCGTTCTTACTGTTTGAAGGAGAAACCAGGTTCTTACTCTTGTCTTCTTTGTTTTCTGTAACGGCAGTTACCTCAGAAGGTTCTGTTGTAACCGGTTCTTTCATCATCTGATCCGTGTTGGCAGCCGTTACGGGTACTGATTTCGTTTCCTTTCTGCCGGAGGCCGATGCTGCTGTTTCCGGGCTGTTGCCAAAGTAGAGCAGGCCGCTCATGCCGGCACCGCCTGATAAGGCCAATAACAGGAGGAGCCAGGCAAAACGTCTTCTGCGTTCTTTTTGCTCCGGCATCACCTTATTCAGTCTTTTTTCCACCTGATCCCAGCCCGATGCAGACGACTCCACATCGTACTGCTCCGCAGCTTCTCTGCTTAAATGGTCCAGGTCTTTATCAGAAAGGGGATACATATATTTGAAAGTTCGATTTATTTAAAATTATTTTCCGGAGGTTATCACGCGCTTTCGACAAATTTGATTTGGAGGCGCCCACTGAGATGCCCAGTTTTTTAGAGATCTCTTCATGGCTGAGCCCCTCGATCACAAACAAATTGAATACAGCCCGATAAGAAGGCGATAACTGCCGGATCGCTTCGATCAGTTCCTTATAGCCCAATACATCCAAACCATTCTCCCCGGAATCTTTCACATGTTCAGATTCGTGCGATAGCAGATGACCTTGAACCGAGGATTGTTTTTTGCGGAAATGATCGATGCAGGTGTTCACCAGAATTCTTTTGAACCAGCCCTTTAATGCCAGGAGGATGTCGTTTTGACGCATCTCATCGAAGAGATGTATGTTTTTGAATAGTTTCACGAACCCTTCGTTCGCCATTTCTTCGGCATCCTCATTCTGGTCGGCATACCGGTAGCATATTTTCATAGCAAAGCCTCTCAGAAGGTAATACAATTCCTTCTGGCTGTTCCGCTCATTTTTACGGCAACCCTCGAGCAATAGGCTCATTTTGGCGTTGTCTGTAAGCAAAGGGTTCTGGTTTTGGTCAGCAGGTACAAACGACTCATTTACCTGATGTGGTCTTATATACGGCGATGGTTTTAAAAGGGTTGCTCTTTTGTGGAACGAAATGAGCTAAAATCCCGGCATCATTGAAGCAGGCGGGGTGCCGGTAAGGGTAATATCGGCCCGGATAAAAGCCTGGATCTGTATGTAATCTTTTTGCGGCAGCAAACCCACAATCCGGATGTCGTGAAGCTTTCCACTGGTTCGAAGCCAATCCGTTACGGGTTGATTTAAACGGGTTTCCAGTTGCGCCCTGTTGCGTTGGATAAGGGCGGCAATATCAAAAACAGACTGGTCCTTCAACTGTTTCATGATCTTTTTCCGGAAAAGCGATTGGGCGATCTTAACCAGCATATCGCGGGTATCGATATCGAAATCGATATCAGGCATGGTCAGTACCTGGGCGGCGGTATCCAGTTTGGGGGTGCCGCTCAGATGCAAAACACCTTTTTTGTTTCCTGTAAACGACACATCAATGCTTATTTTGCCTTCATTGGTGCCACCGATCGCCACGTCTTTGATCACAAACGTGCGGCCTTCAAGTTCAAAGGGTTTGTCGTGCAAGCTGTCGTTGAGCAATTTATTGAGAAACCGGTATTCATAAACAGCATCAAGATAGGTGGCAATGCCGCTGTTGGGGTTGTTATTGATGAGGGGGGGCAGGATACTTTTCGTGGCTAATTTCAAACTATCGGATCCGAATTTCGGCGTGCCCGTAAACCCTACAGAAAACAGCAGGGTATCTTTTGTCAGATTCATTCGCCCCATCCGGTATTGCTGTGGATTGAGATTCAGGAATCCATATTTGCTGAAGGAAATCACCCGGCTGTTGCCGTTTCTCCATTGCTGCAGCAGCAGGTTCTGGTTGAGTGTTTGTACAAACTGATCAAAAGCGGTGCAATAGGAATTGATCGACGCTTTGATGCTGTCCATGATCTGCCCGGTAATATCGGTTTGCAGTATGGTTACTTCACATTTGTCGATCGCTTTGGTATCGTCCAGTTTCGTACTGGTCCGAAGTTGGTGATTGGGTAAGAAATCGAGGGTGGAACTGATCGAAATATCCACCCGCCGCAGGGCTTCCTTACCAAAGCCGCAACTGCCTCCCACCCAGGGCGACACCTGTTTTTCGAAGGCACAGATCCGCTTGGCGCCGGCGATCTGGTAAGAGCCGCGAAAGGCAATTGATACTTTATTGTTGATACAGGAAAATGTAAAGGGCGCGCGCAAAAAGCGGTATTGATACCTGAAATCGCATGAGCTTTGGGTATAGTCGGGCCATTTGTCGTTGGTGAACTGTTTGGCTGTGCCGGCTTCCATCACATTCAGTAAGGGTTTCATATTCACTTTGATGGGAATATTCACCTGCGATACAGGAAGGGCTGGTAGTAACCGGGCCGGAGTTTCCGCTGGGGTACTGCCTGGTTTGGCAGATCTGCAACCAAGGGTCAATAAAGCCCCTGCCAGCAGCAAGTAGACGATTTGTTTCATTTCACGGCTCATTTACGGGGTCAAATATCCGAGGTTTCTGTTAAAAATGGAAGAAGGTATTTTAAGACTATTTATGTTTTTAGAAAGCGTCGTTTTTGATAATTTAGCTTCTTATGGCAACTACTTATAATGCAACCTTTATAAATGCGGCGGGTCAACAGTTTAGTGCGGTTTTGTTTTTAACCCCGGTAACCATTACCATCCGGTATACAACAATGGAATCGGGTCAAACCGATCTGTATGTACTTGCAGATGAAGTGGTAAAACTCGAGCAGCGGGCGGCCGATCAGGCCTTGTATTTTGTTACTTCAGCCGGTTTGCAGGGGCAACTGATCCTGCGCGATCCGGTATTGCAGCAACAGGTGTTGCATACGTATCGTTCGTATCCATTTACCGGAAAGCCGGTACACCGGATATTCAATAGTGCCCGCAGCAAATTTTTATTGCTGGCGGGTGTGGTGCTGCTCTTCCTCGCTGCTCTTTATTTTTTTCTGGTTCCCTGGATCGCAGAAAAGATCGCTATGAATTTTTCTAAAGAGTATGAGATGGAATTGGGGGAATCGATCTATGCCGGTTCTATAAAAGGGATGGAGGTGGATACCATGCAAACCCGATTGCTGAATGATTTTTATACAGCATTGCAATACGAAACCGGTTATCCCATCAAGATCACTGTGGTGAAGTCGGATATCGTGAATGCCTATGCGTTACCGGGCGGACATATTGTGGTGTATGATGCTATTCTGGAAGGCATGAAAACGCCGGAACAGCTCGCGGCACTTTTGGGACATGAAGCGAGTCATGTGGCCAAGCGTCATTCCCTTCGCAATATCTTCCGTAGCCTGGGCCGCAAATTATTTATATCCATGGTGATCGGAAATGATGCCGGGGTGCTTGGCTATATCGCTGATAATGCCGATGACCTGAAGGGTTTGGCCTTCTCCCGGGCGCTCGAAACTGAAGCGGATGATAACGGACTGCGCTTAATGGATGGGGCCGCCCTGAATACAGAAGGCATGAGTCAGTTAATGGAAATGTTGCGTAACGAATCGGGAGGGGCTGAGCCTTCTTCTTTTAGGAGTACGCATCCGATCTTTGCCGATCGCATCGAACATATTCAACAGGAACGAAAAAAATATACGGCAGGCAAACCGGCTTCTGCCCGTTTACGCGAAATCTTTCATGCGATTTACGAATAAGCGCCTTTTTTATCGGATCAGCAGGGTTGTGCCTTTTTTCAGTACCGGTGTTCCGGAATCCCGATCAATGTATTGCAGAATCCATACATAGCTGCCAGAAGGCTGTGCTTTGCCATTGAGGCTGCCATCCCATTTTTTTGTCCAGTCGCGGGTTTCAAATACCACCTGACCATTTCGATTGTATACACGGAAGATCAGGTTATCGGCTTTGAATGCATTCAAGGGATAGAGGTAATCATTTTTCCCGTCGGTATTGGGCGTAAAAGCATTGGGTACGGCAATGCGACAGGTATTTACTACAGTAACCTGCCTGGTAGCGGTATCTGTGCAATTAAAATTATTGGTAGCGATCAACCGGATCGTATATTTTTTCTCTCTGGCACCGGTAGGGGCAGCCAGCGTATAAGTGGGGGGCGACTTGATGAAACTGGTCCGGCCATCACCCAGTTCCCAGCGCCAGTTATTAATGTTTCCAATACTCTCGTTGAGGAGGGTGATCCGGTCTTCCGGACAGAAAAGATCCGGAACCTGAAAACGTGCCAGTAACGTATTGTTGAGTGAAACCGTCTGACTGCTGCTATCGGTACAAACGCCGTTGGATACACGTAATTTGATGGTCTTGTCGCCAAATTGTTTATAGATCAGCGTTGGGTTCTGTTGATTGCTGAAAGAAACAGCATTGCTGCTCCAGTTCCAGGTGTTCACGCCGTTTCCGCCGGGGTGAAGGAATTGCACGGTATCTTCCTTGCAGCCAAAATCTATGCTGTAATTGAAATCAGCATTAACAGTATCGGCTACCTGAAAATTGAGTGCGCCGGCCGGACTCAGGTAATTACATTCATTCAGGAGTGTATTGCCATCATTTCCGGTTTTAAGTTGGATGGTATATTGTCCGCCCAGTTGAATGGGGGCGCTCAGTACCACCTGGATCCGGTTGCTGCTGTTATTGATGCCACAGGTAGCGGTAGCACTTGTTATGACCACATTGGCGGGGCCGGTGATCAGGAAATCGCTTCCGTCGGGTGCAATGGAATTGCAGCGGATATTCTGACTGAAAACGAGTTCGATTTTATCCGGTGCACATTTCACGGGTACCATACTATCCATTGGGGTCGGCGCTACGGCGATCATGGTGAAATTAGTGGAATATCCCTCGGGGAATGGAAATTTACAGTTGTCGAGCAGGGTGTTGCCATCGCTGCCTTTCTGCGCATATATTTGATAGTTGCCGGGTGGTATCGGAGTGTTCAGGGTGAGAACGACAGAATCAAAATCAAAGGAACTGCTGCAGCCTACTGCTGTTGCACTGGTAAATGTATAACCGGGAAGATTGAGGGTAAAGTCGGACCCGTCGGTGGCGAGGCTGTTACATTTCATTTTCTTATTTAGTTTAACCCCAACTTTCAACCCATCACAGGAGGGCTTTACCCCTGCATAGGCCGGGTTTACCGGATCTGTAATGCTCGCAGTGCCGCCTACGAAAGCGAGTTTGTAGCCTTTTTGGGAGGAGCTGAAATTGCTCAGTAATAAAAGATATTCATGCCCCTGGATCAGCGTGGGCATTTTACTCCATAACGGATAAGAAGTGCCCCCGCAATTCACCAGATTGTTGCCGGCACTGGAGGCACCGGTAACACCGGTTAATCCCGACCAGTTACAGGCTACGAATAAGGAGGCATCTGTAAATACGTCGTTGGGGTTTTTTCCGGTGATGTCGAAGAGTTGCCAGTCATAATCATCGTTACGGTCAATGGGGTCCACAATGAACCCAAGGGTGCCGCCGGTAAAGCAGGTGAATTTATACCAGAAGGGATTGATGTCGGTAATACCGCTGCTGGCGCAGGGGCCCGGAATGGGCGTGCCGCCGCAAAGGGGCACCGTGCTCTGGGAAAAGGTATCTACCCCGCAAACGGGAAAGGCCGTGGCCGGTGTTTGTCCGATGGTGGTGCAGGTTTGTGCAGGCAGGCGCAGCGCGGCCAACAGCAAAAAAGAAAAAAGGAATAGGTTTCTTCGCGTCATATGCATTTATCTATGATAACTATGGGCACAAAATCGCTGCAGGTGCAGTGGTTCAAAATTATTTTTCCGGACTATTAAATGAGCTCTTCTACGTTTTTTCGAATATTGGCTGCGATCTTTTCAGTGGGCAGATCATTTTCATCGCCGCCAAAAGGGTCTTCAATTTCTTCTGCGATCAGTTCCAGACTGGCCAGTACATAAAACACAAAAGCCACCACAGGTATCACCAGATAGCCCAGGCTGAAAACAAAACCAAAGGGAAGGGTTAATACATAGAAGAAAATAAATTTCTTTACAAATACACTATAGGAATAGGGGATGGGTGTATTCTTGATCCGTTCACAGGCACCACAAATGTCCATGAAGGATTGCATTTCTGCATTCAGGCTAAGTAATTGTTCGGGGGATATCTTTCCTTCTTTTTCCAGCAGGTAGATCCGTTGAATGATCATGCTGGCCAATTGGTTGGGAAGGTGTTTGTTTCTATCAAGATTTGCTAATTCAGGATGATCCAGTTCATCGAGGGCCAGACGGGTCGATTCGAGCGACAGGTGTTCTTTCAGGAGTGTGGCAAAAAGGGGAATGGTTTTCCTGAAAAAAGCTCTTTCACTTTCCTCACTGTGTTTAAGCAGTGCATTAAGCTTAATGGTCAGGTTACGGCTGTTATTAACGAGAGTGCCCCAGAGTTTACGGCCTTCCCACCAGCGGTCGTAGGCTGTGTTGGTACGAAAAACCAGCAGCAGGGATAATACAAATCCTAAGAGGTTGTGTAAAAGGGTCAGGTTTTTAACATAACTGTTTTCGGAGATGTTCCAGTATTCCAGTTCCAGATAGGCGATGCCCCAGGAGTATAAACAGATCAGGATCAGGAATACTAATAATTTCCGTAGTGTATCGCCCTTATGAAAGCGGAAAATAAAACGTACCCATTCGGTTGGCTTGTAACTGATCATGCCGCAAATATACGCAAGTGACTGTTGAGATGGGGTTAGAGGGGTTTCAGCGGAACCCTGATTTCAACTGTGGTGCCTTTTCCCGGTATGCTGGTAACAGCCGCTTTCCCATTGTATAGTTTTGCCCGGCTGATAATGGTTCGCAGCCCTACTCCCTGATTTAATTGTGAGGCATCGAAGCCCTCGCCATTATCTGATATGGAAACGGATACCTGCCCGTTATTCTGCTTTAATTGAATTTCGGCTTTTGTAGCGTGTGCGTGCCGTGAAATATTGCTGATCTGTTCCTGTATCACGCGATACAGCATGAGCTGCATGTGTTTGGGAACCCTGATGGGGTCGAAGGGACTGCTGATATAATTGATCTGGAGTTTCGATTGTAAACGGGTTTCTGAAATCAGGATGGGAATGGCTTCGTCGAGCCCCATATCCACTACCGGGGAGATGAGTTTTTTGGAAAGCTTTCTGATCTCTTCAATACTCGATTTCACTACTTCGGTACTGCGTTCCACCATATCGAGATTTTTGTCGGGGTCCGATTTCGCCACAGACAAATACACCATTACAATGGCGAGCAGTTGATTGATATTGTCATGCAATTCCCGGCCGATCTCCTCTCTTTCTTTTTCCTGTGTTTGTATGGTGATCTCAGTGATCTGTTGCTGATGGAAGAGGGCTTCTTCGCTCAGTTTCTCCTGCAACCGTTTCACCTCGGTAATATCCTGCATGGCGCCGGTAACTTTATTGGGCAAACCCTCCTCTCCATAGTGTATAAAGGAGCGGTCGAGGATGTAGTGATATTTTCCCCCGGCATCCTGAAACCTGTATTCGGTATTTAAAACGTCCTTGTGCGACTGAAAGGCGGCCGTGGTCTTTCGCATGAATTTTTTAATATCCTCCGGATGGATCCGTGAATTTTTCCATTCGATAGAGACTGTTTTTTGCCCGTCTTTATAGCCGAGTAGCAGGTGCATATTATCGTTCCAGAAAGTGAGCTGGTCGGCTTTAATATCCCATTCCCAAATAATATCCCTGGTGGCTTTCGCAATCAGTTCATGTCGCTGGTTACTTTCCTGTATTGCTTTTTGAGATAAAACCCTGTCGGTAACATTTCGCACTACGGCAATGCCACGCAAGGGTTCGTCATAGCTGTTTCGTGTGTAACTGATCTTCAGATCACAATACACGATATCTCCATTGCTTTTTACCGCACGGAATGATTCAAAAGAGGTTTGCAACACTTTGCTGTTGCGGGCATTGTTGATAAAAGCCAGTGTTGCCTCCCTGTCGTCGGGGTGCAGGATGCTGGTATAGGCGTCGAGCAAACCGGAGAAATTTTTAGGATCATACCCGTAAAAATCCTTCATGATATTATTTACGTAATATTTTCCCTGTACAAAATCAATATCGATCAGCAGGTCGAAGTTGATATTGGCCACCTGTTGGTAGCGTTCATTGGTTTCCAGGAGTTGTTGTTCCGCTTTGTATTTTTCGGTAACGTCGCGCGCAATACCGATCAGCCGGCTCAGGAAATTATTGGGTTTACGAAGGGCCAGGGCGCGCATTTGCACATAGGCAATACTTCCATCATTTTTTATGACCCGTTGAATCGGGAATTCCTGCTGCAGTTTTTCTGATTGGGCGAAGAGTTTGATTTGCGTAAGCAGGGCTTCCTGATCGTCGGGGTGCACCAGCATTTTAATAAATTCCCTGAAATGCATGGGCTCGGGAACTTCGAAGCCGAAGAGTTGGGTGATGATGGGTCCGCAGGAGATCAATCCTGTTTCACCGTTCAGGTCCCAGATCATATCATAGGAGGCCA
The DNA here is from genome assembly GCA_964555605.1 of uncultured Chitinophagaceae bacterium. Classification (GTDB taxonomy): domain Bacteria; phylum Bacteroidota; class Bacteroidia; order Chitinophagales; family Chitinophagaceae; genus Endoryza. The sequence goes on from CAZKSY010000014.1 coordinate 43,341, forward strand.
GGGCCGCCAGTTCAAACCGTTCATTACTTTCCCGCAGGCGTTGTTCAGTGAGGTGGCGATCGGTTATATCGCGTGTTACCCCGATCATACGTGTCATGTAATGATCCATGTTCCGAAGGGCCAGTATCCGTACCATCACGTATGCGGTAGTGCCATCGGCTTTTCGAACTTTATGTACCGGTATTTTAAGAATGGATTCTTTTGATTTCACAAAGTTCCACACCGTGGAGGTCACCATTTCCTGATCGTCGGGGTGTACGATCTTTTTGATGAAATCGGCGATCAGCATGGGTTGCAGGTCGGAATAGCCCCACATTTTGGTCAAAACATCATTGAAGGAAACAATGCCGCTGTACATGTCGAGGTCCCAGATCATATCGTAAGAGGCCTCGGAAGCGAGCCGGAACCGCTCATTACTTTTGCGAAGTTCTTCTTCGATCTTATAACGGTTGGTGATATCGCGGGAAACACCCACGGCTTTTACCGGATTACCCTCTGTATCGTAAAGGGCGATCACACGTACGTCTACATAGGCATGGCTGCCATCTTTTTTTACATAGCGGTGAATAGGGTAGCTGAACTGATCACGTTGCTGCTGATAACAGAAATCGGCATACGAAATGATCATATCACTATCGGCTTCATGCAATATGGTTTTGCGGAAGCTGTCGTCGGTCCAGGGTTCCCTGTAATCGTAGCCAAAATTCTTTTCGAGGGCCTCATTGAATACATAGGTTTTTGATTTAAAATCTCTTTCCCAAATGAGGTCGTAGGAAGCTTTGGCAGCTAATGCAAAACGTTCGTTACTCTTTTCGGTTTCAAGCGCATACAGGTGTTCTTTGGTAATATCGGTAGTGACGCCACTTACTTTTTCCGGACGGGGGCCGTTTCCCCAAAACAAACGGCAACGGGTTTGGCCATATATGATCTCCCCGGTCGGTTTTCGGAAGCGGGAGATCGGGAATTGTAACTGGTCCAATCCTTTGGCTTCTGCTTCCATGATCCGGGCAAAATAGGGACCAATATCTTCGGGCACCATAAAATCCATCAGAAACTTATCCTGCGGATAGGGGCTCTCTACCTCAATGCCAAACAGTTCCCGAAGTTGGTCGGGGTTGAAATGCATTTCTCCGGAAGCCGGAATATATTCCCAGATGAAATCATTCGATAATTTGGATACTACTTCAAAGCGCTGATTGCTTTTCTTTACCTCTCTTTCAGCCAGATACTCTTTCGTAATATCATAGGTAACACCAATTACTTTTTCGGCATCACCTTTTGCATTCCTAAGGATTCTGACGGAGGTTTTGGAATATACGATTACGCCATCAGGTTTAATGAACCGGTTGGGAGGAAATTCTGCAAAGGTCTCGTTGCTCTTACCGGCTTCAATGATGAGCTTAATATAACCGTCGTGGTCGTCTGGGTGGAGGTAACGATGAAGAAAATCGGAAAACAGCATCGGGCTTTTATCCGTTACCCCATACAGGTGCTGCACCCTTTCGGTGTTGAAATGCAATAGTCCGGTAGCAATTTCAAACTCCCACACAATTTCGTGGGCAATTTGAGAAACAAAATTAAACCGTTCATTGCTTTTGCGGATCTCTTCAGCCGCATGATAACGTTCACTGATATCTTTGATATTGCCGAAGGATTTTACCAACCGGTTGTTTTCATCCCGCACGGCAATAAAAGTGAGCTCCGCCTGAATGATGGTGCCATTCTTTTTAACCAAACGGATGTTTTCGGTATTGAAGGTTGTTTCGCTGCTTTTGAAAAAGCTGATCAGGGTATTTCTGAAAGCCGGCTCATCCTGTTTGTGTACCAGTTTCCGGAATACGGCTTTGCCGGAAGTCATTTCCGCAGGTTTATATCCCAGGATCTGGAAAAGAGAATCGTTGAATGTAACAGTTTCCTTCAGGTAATCGTATTCAAAAACAATATCTCTGGTGGCTTTTAAAACTTTATTAAAGCGTTCAATATTTTCTTCCAGTGCTTTTTCAAACCGGTATTTCTCTGTGATATTGCTGTAATGCGCAATGATGCCTTCAATAACTTCATTGTTCATATACGGCAGGATCGATACTTCATAAACCAGATGCTGTCCCTCCACTTCATAGTGACGGAGCATTCGATGCGTAAAGCCAGACAATACTTTTTTGATGATACCGTTGATCGATTCCATCAGATCTTCCCGTACATATTTGAGGCAGGAATTTCCAATGAGCATGGGTATGCCCATGAGTTGCTGCGACAGTTTGGCGGCAGCTTCATTGAAATAACGTATTTCGTTGTTTTTATCAATGATCGCATAGGCGTCTTCCAGACTATTGATCATGGCCGAAACCGTAAATGCGGTGGAAGTAGACGGACTTGTTTCCGCTCCTGGTGTTGGTTTCAGAAAAATGAAAAGGACCGGTTCCGGATGGGTGACCTCCTGGCAATACACTGTTTTGAAAAGGTATTCCTGCTTATTCCCGGTGGGGATCTTCACATCGGTAGGGGGCTGCCCGGTTGCGGTAAGGAAGGTAGCGGATACAGGTTCGTCTTTCGACGTTTTCCACAGCATGATCAATTCCTGAAAATGCTGTTTGGATGCAGCTTTGGGCAGGATCTGACGGGCCGATTTGTTTACATATATGATCTCCAGGTTTTTGTTCAAACAAACCACGCCCTCCTCGGAATAATCCCAAATGGTTAAATGATCATAGGAGGTCCATGTTCTGGGTCGCATATCGTCGTAAAATTGGTGGATGGATTCCGCAGATCTCTATGGGGAAATGCCAGAGCCTTTTATTACAGATTTATTAAATATAAAAAGTATCTCTGGTTCGCTGCAATGAAACCAGAACTACTGTTAAAGTTCCACGTTTTTTCTCATTTTCGAAAGCAATTAAAGTCATTCGAAAGGGAAATTTATATCATATACTGGTTCCCCTTTACCTGTTTGTGGTTTAAACATTGAGTTGGTGAAATTTTAGGGTTTCATTTCTCCCTCCTGACTGATATACAATCTTTTAGTTGTTTTATCGCCCGCGGGCAGAATTATTGACAACCCTGCTACAGTTTAAAGAAGAGCTGCTTTTTGTACAGGAAATAACAAAGCCCCCATTCCAACCCAAAAATAACGAGCGATGAAAGTATTCCGGCCAGGGATTCGGGAAGGGAAATCAGTCCCGATAATCCCATCACAATACTATCGGTATACTCATTGAACCAGCGGTGCCCCACGATTTCAAAGAACAGGTAAATGAAAATGGAGTTCATGCCTACGATCACAAAAAAGTGGAGGTGCTTTTGACGCTTTTTTATGTCGATCAGATAATAGCAAAGTCCTAAACCGAGTAAACACCATCCCAATGAGGCCAACGTAAAAGAAGTGGTAGCGATGCGTTTAATGATTGGTGTTATATGGAGCCAGTCGAGTCCGAAGCCGAGCAACAAACAAAGTACAGCTCCCGGGAGCAGTTTTTTAAGGGCTCCTTTACGTTGATTCAGGAGCCACTTGCCGGCGATCGCTCCGGCGAGTGTGTGAACCGTTGTGGGCAAACAGTTGATGGCTACCCAGCCATCGCTATTGATCTTATTCATCAGGATCTGATCCATATAGTTCCCGAAATTATGCTGGTCGGTGAAGGGTTGATCAAAACCGGCTATACCGGTATAGCGGTATAATATTTCAGTAGTGAGGAGGATCGCTGCGCCAAAAATAATTTGAGAGGTGATTTTCCATTGGAATACCAGGAAGGTTATCAAGGTGGTAAAAGACAGTTGTGTTAAAACATCCCATAATTCAAAGGATAGTCCATTGGGCCGGACCGCATAATCGAGTACGCCCCAAAAGAACAGCCAGCCACATCGTTTGAGTGTTTTTCGGAACGACTGGCTCCAGGTGAAGCCCTGCTGCGCCTGTTTGTGCAGGGAGAAAGCCATGGCCGTGCCGGCAATAAACATGAATCCCGGCTGAATGAGATCCCAGAACCGGAGTCCGTTCCAGGGGTGATGGAAAAACTGTTGCAGCAGCATCCCGGCACCATTTTCACCGGTCACAGCATACAATCGCTCATACAATCCGGTGCTTTCGAGCGCCAGTAATACCATAATAAAGCCCCGTAAGAAGTCGAGCGATAACAAACGATCCTGTGGCGGAGGGTTCATTCTTTTTTTTGATAAGGTAGCTTAAAATCCTGAACCGGTATTCAGTTGCCTCAAGTTTTCCAAAAACCCGATAACTTTAAGCAAACTAATGCCCATGCGCCGCACTGCTTTGGTTCTGCTGACCTCGATGGTCCTTCATGCCTGTGGTTCCCATTCTACTACATCCTCATCCGAAAATGTTTCCGAAACAGATACTGTTTCCCTGCCTGCGAAAGGGACTTACGGGTATGATTTTCTCTTTTTGAAAAAATATGAAAGCGGCCTGGTAGAGCTCACCAGTCCGGATCAGCTCTCTAAAGTACTGGTGTCGCCCCGTTATCAGGGACGTGTCATGACGAGTACCGCGGCCGGTTCGCAGGGGAACAGTTTTGGCTGGGTCAATTACGATTTGATCAGCAAAGGGGTGTTTAAAGAACAGTTCAATCCGGTTGGGGGGGAAGAGCGTTTCTGGCTGGGTCCCGAGGGCGGGCCCTTTGCCCTTTATTTCCGGAAAGGCGATTCGTTTGTGATCCGTAACTGGCAGGTGCCGGCGATACTGGATACCATTCCCTACAAAGTGGTGCAAACGTTTGATGATCGTGTTGAAATGACGCAGGAAGGTAGTATTACCAATTACCACGGATTCCGTTTTGATTTTGCCCTACAGCGTTCGGTGCTATTGATGAATGCTGCTTCGATACAGCAACGCCTTCGCATATTCATCCCTGATAATATTAAATTGACCGCCTATGAAACAGTGAACAGCATCCGGAACAGCGGTGAGCAGGCCTGGAAAAAAGAAACCGGTTTGATGTCGATCTGGTTACTGGGCATGTTTCCCCCTTCGGATCAGTCCACGGTGATCATTCCTTTTAAAAGTACGAATGGCAGCCGGCAGGGAATCACCGACAATTATTTTGGGAAGATACCTGCAGAGCGATTGCGCATTGAAAACGGTGTATTGTATTTGTCAGGCGATGGAAAATGGCGGAGTAAAGTGGGTATAGCTCCTGCTGTGGCGGGCCATTTGGCTGCGGCCGTCGATCTGCGCAATAATATCCTGCATGTAGTTTATCTGGAAGTTGATAGAAAGGGACGCTATGTTAATTCGTTATGGGAAGACCAGAAAGATCCCTATAGCGGTGATGTGATCAATGCGTATAATGACGGGCCCCTGGCCGATGGAAAGCAACTGGGGCCTTTTTTCGAGATCGAATCTTCATCAGCGGCAAAAGAACTGCTGCCCGGGGAAAAGCAGGAATACCGTCAGATGACCTGCCATTTTCAGGGTAGCTATGCCGAAATTAAAAAACTGGCTTTTGATATCTTAGGTGTTGATATTGATAAACTGAAAAAATAAACCGGGATATGAAATTATATAAAACACGGGTAGGCCAGTTGCTGGTATGGGGAAAGGAAGCCTGCTGGTTATTGGAGGAGTGGGATGTACTGATCAATCAACATTCCCTTTATTCGCATTTGGCCGAATTGTTCCAACGTACGCAGCGCATACCGGCACCTGATACGGAAGCCATCCGGGCGATGGGGTTGCTGGCACCCATCGGTACGCAGGAGCTTTGGGCTGCCGGAGTAACGTACAGGCGTAGCCGTGATGCGCGAATGGAGGAGTCGAAGAAATCGGGCGGGGCCGATTTTTATCAGAAAGTTTATGAAGCCGACCGGCCCGAATTATTTTTTAAGGCTGCCGCCCACCGCATTGCCGATCCCTATACGCCGGTATTCATCCGTTCCGATTCCAGTTGGGATGTGCCCGAACCGGAACTCACTCTTTATATAAATTCGGCCGGATCCATACAGGCTTATACCATTGGGAACGACATGAGTTCGCGAAGTATTGAGGGGGTGAATCCCTTGTATCTGCCACAGGCAAAAATGTATGAACGATGTGCTTCCCTTGGGCCTTGTTTATATGTGCCCGAAGAGCCGATTGCGCCGGAAACCCTCATTTCCCTGCGTATCGACCGGGGCGGTTCAACGGTATTCAATAATTCTATTGCACTGGTTCAAATGAAAAGAAGTCTTCCCGAACTGGCTCATTGGCTTTATCGGGCCTGTGAATTTAAAACAGGATGCTTTTTAATGACGGGAACGGGCATGGTGCCGCCGGATGATTTTACGTTGCAGGAAGGAGATCGGGTGACCATCCATATTGAAGGGATCGGTACACTGGAGAATGACGTACAACAGTTACGCGTGCATCATGTTAACTTCTAATGCGACAGTAACCATTCCATTGCCGATTCCCTGTTCAAAAAGGTTTTACATTTGAAGCCATTATTGGCGGCGATGGTTTCAAAAAAAAGCAGGTTCTTGGTAGTATCCTCATTGGTCGATAATATGATCGCCTCGGTTGAATGCGGGTCAATGCCCATTTCAGTGATCTTTTCCATGAGATAGTACAGATCGAATGCTGTGTATCCTTCGGTCATATGGGTGCAATCTGCCAGTACTTTGATCGCTCCTGTTGCGCGCATCATTTCATCCGTCTTAATGACAATTTCCAACAGTTCGGGGGGCGTTAGTTTACCGGTATAAACCTTTTCAATCAGGTTATATGTTTGGAGATGCGTAATCGTGTAAGGCATAAATGAAAAATGAATGAGGCTTAGGGATTTTTATCGTTTTAAGTATGTACCTCTGTGCGCTACTGCTATGTAAATTTACTATAATAATGGTACGGACTCCATTTTGACGACTGATCTACATTAAATTCCTTATCAATCAGGTCTTTTTGTTTAAAAAATCATAGTGATTATACTGAGTTGTTATAGGCTTATTCACTGATTATTTTCCGCTCGATACGGCTGTCGGGGATAAACCAGATAATGGCCACCACAGCAAACAAGGCAAAACCGACCCAGGGACTCACATAGGAAAGAAGCAATCCGAGGGCATAGATGAATAAGGACGCCAACCCTTTTTTGTCTTTTCCCATGGCTTCTCCCAGGGTTGAATTTTTCCCATGCAGGGCCACCAGTGTTTGCGCCAGAATAAAGTATGCAATGGCGGCCATCAGCAAATTGAATCCGTACAAAACCACCGGCCATTTGCCGAAATGATTTTCTCCCATCCAGCCGGTGCTGAAAGGCACCAGTGATAACCAGAAAAGCAGGTGGGTATTGGCCCAAAGTGTTTTGCCGTTTACCTTTTGCACGGCATGAAATAAATGGTGGTGATTGTTCCAGTAAATGCCGATATAAATAAAACTGAGAACATAGCTTATGAACACAGGCCACAGATCGAGGAGGTCTTTCAGATTTTCGCTATGGGGTATTTTTAACTCCAGCACCATGATGGTGATGATGATGGCGAGTACACCATCGCTGAACGCTTCGAGGCGGTTTCTTCCCATAAACATAGGCAACAGGTTTCACTCAATTTAAGGAAAGCTGCTGAAATACCTGCAAGGTTAGTATAGCGAAATCAAGTGGTATTGTATGCCATGGAGCTGAATGCGGTCTCCGGCTCTTTTATACATCATTTGCCGACCGAGCGGGGCGCCGGGTGAAATACACATCAGATTGCCTGATGCCGACACTACTTTTCCCAAGGCCGGGCCTAAAAGAAAATAACCTTTATCCGTTTCAATGATCGTTCCCGCCTGTACCTGATCGGTCGCTGAATGGCGTTCCAGAAAAATCAGCTCCTGTAATTGCGCCTGCAATAGTCCCCGCTGGGTTTCCCACTTATTTCTTTCCTGCTGCATCATTTCCCGGGCCGTTTCATATTTATCGCCGGCAGAACTCTTGGTTTCCTGCGCTGCTGATTCCTGCAGATCCTGCAAGGATTGCTCCACCTGACGGATCTTTTCCTGCAGGAAGTCTTTACAGGTATTATAGTAAGTCTGTTTTACCGACATAATGAGCTTTTATCAGGCCAGTAGTACGGCGGCATTTTCCGTGGTCCCGCTGCTCAGTAATTGTTCCACACTGTGAAGCGTGGTGGTGGTGATCTGCTCCAACGCTTCCCGGGTAAAGAAAGCCTGATGCGCGGTTACCAGCACATTGGGAAAACTGGTCAGTCGCTGAATGGTATCATCTTCAATAATATTGGCCGACAGATCGCGGAAGAATAACTGTTCTTCCTGTTCATATACATCTATGCCCAGATATGCGATGTGTTTTGATTTTAAGGCATCGATCACACTATTGGTATTGATCAATCCCCCGCGGCTGGTATTGATAAGCATCACCCCTTTTTTCATTTGGGCAATGGTGTCGGCATTTACGAGGTATTTGGTTTGATTGTTCAGCGGACAGTGCAGGGAAATAATATCGGCCTCTTTCAACAAGGAGGGAATCTCCATATAGTCTATCCCTTCCCGTAATAGTTCCGCATCTTTATTCAGGTCGAATGCGATCACCCGGCAACCGAATCCTTTCATGATCCGGCAAAAGGCCTTGCCGATATTTCCGGTGCCGATCACGCCAACGGTTTTACCATACAGGTCAAATCCCAGTAAGCCATTCAGCGAAAAATTTTGCTCCCGCACCCGATTATAGGCTTTATGCGTTTTTCTATTCAGGGTAAGGATCATGGCTACCGCATGCTCGGCCACTGCGCGTGGCGAATAGGCGGGAACACGGCATACCCGGATGCCATGGGTTTTAGCGGCTTCCAGATCCACATTATTGAAACCCGCACAACGGAGGGCCAATACCCGAATGCCCAGGGCTGCCAGTTTTTCCATGACAGTCGCATCTACTTTGTCATTCACGAATACACATACGGCATCAGCACCCTGTGCCAGGTTCGCTGTTTTTCGTGTTAGTGCTTCTTCAAAAAAATCTATTTGAAATGCACCGGCTGTATTAAAGCCGGAGAAAAAATCTCTGTCGTACTGCTGCGTGGAAAAAAGGACCAGTTTCATTTCGTTAGTGATCTGTTAAAGGTGAAGGATGAGATCCTCAAAAATACAATCTCATGGCGAGAGCTGTAACTATATTTTAGCATGCGTCGTCATACCAGCATAACCAGATTTTGAACAATTAAAAGTATCAGCCATGAAAAGAAGTGTAGTCCTGCTATTTACGCTTGTATTATTCAGTGCCGGAAATCTGATCGCCGCTCCGGCAGAGAATGCGGTTAAAACCATTGCGGTTTCTTCGTTTCAGCAAATAGAAATCAATGCGCAGGTATTGGTATTGCTGGAAACGGGATTCAAACCCGGTGTGCGCATTGAAGGAGATCCGGTGGCCGTAGCTCAAACCAGTTTTGTTGTGCGCAACGGAGTGTTGCAGATCAATAACCCGCGTGTGTATGAAAAAACAAAGCGTCCTGTGGTGTATATTCAAACAGGAAAATTGAATGCTTTATTCATTAACAATGAATCGCAGGTGGTTTCGGTGAAACCTTTGCGCAGCGACCGATTGAAAGTGCATATCAACGCCCATTGCCGGGTGAGTCTGCAGAGTGAAGGAAAGATGGAGTTTATTCCGGAAGAGTCTTACGATTTTGATTATATCTATCAAAACCCTGCACCAAGGGTCTATGTGGAGAAGGAGGACAACTGAAGGGTATAAAAAAACCTGCTTCTGAGGAAGCAGGTTTTTAACTTTTATGCGGATCGATTATCCTTTGGCGAATTCAGCACGGATCACATTGAGTGCACCACCGGCTTTGAACCATTCGATCTGTTGCTGGTTGTAGCTGTGATTTACTTCAATAGTATCTGTGGTGCCGTTGGCATGATGTAAGGCCAGTTGCAGGGACTTGCCAGGGGTGAAGCTGGTGAGTCCGATCACATCAATGCTATCGTCTTCCTGGATCTTATCATAGTCTTCCTTATTCGCAAACGTGATGGCGAGCATGCCCTGCTTTTTCAGGTTTGTTTCGTGAATACGGGCAAAGCTCTTTACCAGTACGACACGTACACCAAGGTGCCGTGGTTCCATAGCTGCGTGCTCACGGGAAGAACCTTCACCGTAGTTTTCATCGCCTACAACGATCGTATGGATGCCAGCGGCCTTATACGCACGTTGTGTAGCCGGCACGGGTCCGTATGCGCCGGTCAATTGATTCTTGATATTATCTGTTTTATCATTGAAAGCATTTACGGCGCCGATCAGCATGTTATTACTGATATTGTCGAGGTGACCACGGAACTTCAACCAGGGACCCGCCATGGAGATATGGTCGGTGGTACATTTTCCTTTGGCTTTGATGAGAAGTTTCAATCCTTTCAGATCGGTGCCTTCCCAGGCCGCAAAGGGATATAATAATTGCAAACGCTTACTGTCTGATTTCACCGCTACCTGTACCTTGCTTCCATCTTCGGCAGGTGCCTGGTAACCGGCATCTTCCACGGCAAAACCTCTTACAGGTAATTCATCTCCTGAAGGGGGATCCAGTTTCACTTGTTCCCCTTTTTCATTGGTAAGGGTATCGGTGAGCGGATTGAAGGTGAGATCGCCGGCAATGGCCAGGGCTGTAACCAGTTCAGGAGACGCCACGAAAGCTAATGTATTCGGGTTGCCATCGGCACGCTTCGCGAAGTTGCGGTTGAAGCTGTGTACGATGGTGTTTCTTTCTTGTTTTTCTGCACCCATGCGATCCCACATACCGATACAGGGGCCGCAGGCATTGGCAAATACAGTGGCACCGATCTTGGCGAAAGTATCCAGATAGCCATCGCGCTCGATGGTATAGCGTACCAGTTCACTACCGGGCGTAATGGTGAATTCGGCTTTTGTTTTCAGTCCTTTTTCAGCTACCTGACGGGCCAGGCTAACCGCACGGCTGATATCTTCATACGAAGAGTTGGTACAGGAACCGATCAAGCCTACTTCTACTTTTGTAGGCCAGCCATTTTTGGCGGCGGCTTCTTTCATTTGAGAAATAGGCGTAGCCAGATCCGGTGTGAACGGTCCATTTAAATGTGGCTCCAGTTCGCTCAGGTTGATCTCGATCACGCGATCGAAATATTTTTCCGGATTCGCATATACTTCAGGGTCACCTGTCAGGTATTCTCGGATGGCATCAGCAGCCTGTGCTACTTCTGCACGACCGGTAGAATGCAGGTAACGGCTCATGCTGTCGTCGTAACCGAACGTAGAAGTAGTGGCACCGATCTCGGCACCCATATTACAAATGGTTCCCTTACCGGTACAGCTCATGGAGGTAGCGCCTTCGCCGAAATATTCCACGATTGCGTTTGTTCCGCCTTTTACGGTGAGAATGCCCGCTACTTTCAGGATCACATCTTTGGGAGCGGTCCAGCCATTCAGCTTGCCGGTCAATTTCACACCGATCAATTTAGGCATCAGCAATTCCCAACTTAATCCGGCCATTACGTCGCAGGCATCTGCCCCTCCTACACCAATGGCGATCATACCCAAACCACCCGCATTCACGGTATGGCTATCGGTTCCGATCATCATACCACCGGGGAAAGCATAGTTTTCCAGCACTACCTGGTGAATGATACCGGCTCCGGGTTTCCAGAATCCGATTCCGTATTTATTGGAGATGGAAGACAGGAAATTATATACTTCTTCGTTTTCACTAACTGCTTTTACGAGGTCGGCTTTTCCTTCGTTCTTGGCCACGATCAGGTGATCGCAATGCACCGTACTGGGTACGGCTACCTTTTTCCGTCCGGTGGTATCGAACTGTAACAAAGCCATCTGCGCGGTGGCATCCTGCATCGCTACGCGGTCGGGCGCAAAGTCAACATAATCTTTTCCCCTTGCGTAATCTTTGGCTTCTACGCCTGTCCAGAGGTGGGAATAAAGGATCTTTTCGGCCAGGGTGAGTGGGCGACCCAGTGATTTACGGGCGGCATCCACTTTGGCTGGCATTTCGGCGTAGGCTTTTTTGATGAGATCGAGGTCGAATACCATAATTGCAATTTGAAAATTTGAAAATTTGGTAATGAATAAAGGATTTCAGACTAAAATCTGACAATTTATACTGTGTATTACAACAATTTAAATCGCTTTCTGTTTAGAGATATATCCCTTAGAGGGGGCAAAATTACTCATAAAACACTATTGTGAGAAACACAGGTTGCCAAAAACCTCTTTATTTAATAATTTAGCAGTATGAACAGGTTCAGATACTTCATCGAATGGCAGCTTTTTGGCGTATGTACCGCTATTGGGGAACGACTGGGTATTGCCACCAGCAGGATCAGGACATGGTTCGTTTATATCTCCTTTCTGACCATGGGATCGCCCCTGATCATCTATTTTATTCTGGCTTTTGTTCGGAATATCAAACATTATATTCTTTCGTTCAGAAGAAACCCGGTTCGCTACCAATAAGCTGCATTTTACCATGAAATGATGGCCAGGCCCGACTGACGGGTCTCGGGATCTACATACAGGGTGAGGATCTCTTTTTCCTTTATGAGAAGGGCATTTGATTTGTAGAAAAGAAAGGGATGGCCCGGTTTATCCATTTTCACCGCCACAGGTTTTTCGGTATTTTCCAGCAGAATGTTTCGCAGATAGGGTACATTTTTCTGGCTGATCTCATAATTGATCACCTGCCAGTTTCCGGAGGAATCGGGTATTTGCAGGATATTGGCAAAGGGCGTTTCAGGCACATAGAGATTCTTGGTCCATTTCTTCCATTGTTCCCCCTCTCTACCAGCCGTAAATACCACGGTTTTAAAATCAAGGGTTTTATTCCGCATCAGTACATTTCCCGCATTTTTAGGCGTAATGGCTTCAGGCATATAGGCCGGGGCCATGGGTTGAAAAGGCGCATCGAGTGCGGCCGCTGCATTTTGTTGTACCGCCGGCACACCCGATTCGGTGAGGCGACTGGTATTCCGTCGCATGCCGCCACGGGAAGCCATATCGGGGTTTGGACTCGAGGCCCGGTCGTTGGCAATGGTCCGGGTACTGGTATTGGAGCCCGATTGCTGGGTATTGGTAATGGCCGAAACCGGATTGGTAACACCTGTTGAGGCAGGAGAGTTAAAGCGGTTACGGGTCATTGAACTCTGGTTATTAAAAGACATCGCCCGCAGCCCGGTAAAATTATTGAACATGTCTGCCAGTACGGTTACCGTGCCGTTGGGGAAAACCTGAAACTGCCGGAGCTGTAAGGAATTGATCACATCATCGAAGGGAATACTGTAAATACCCGATTTTAATTCCCGCTTGAATTTTTTGTCCATGGGCATCCAGCAAATACTGTCGGCCTTTTTAGCTCCCATCCGAACAAAGCCATAAAAAGCACCTTCCAATCCCTTGCTGTAAAAATTCGCATACAATCCGCCAAAGGCCAGGGTTCTTTTTTCCGGAAGGGGTCTTAACTGAATCTCTGCCGGTTTATTCTCTTTTAAATAAACTTCTGAAGTAACAGGCGCTTTACTCCCTACAGCCATTTGGAAAATGCGCAGGGTGGTGCCCAGCTTGTAATTATAGGGTTTGTCGTACACCGGCCAGAAAAACTCCCCTTCATCCGTGATCACCGGAGGGGAAAACATGTCAAGGTCCGGCTGGAAATTGATATAAAATCCCGCGGCATCGGCAAAATGTCCCACACTATCGAGGCGGATGGTTTCGATCTTGATCTGCGAAGCAGAAAAGCCGGCCAGTATGCGGTACAGGAGGCTGAATTTTTTTTGCGGGCTGTTGACGATATTAAACATACCCTGGCGGCCATAGATGTCGAGGCGGACAGAATCGATCGTTTGGGGTTCGCCGATCGGGCCATTCTCGTTGTAATGTGTAATACTGGTATATAGTTTACCTGTTTCAGCGTGTTGTGTGAGCAGGGTGAAACGGTCTTTTCGGGCAATCATACCGATATTACGGGTACTGTTGGGCATGATGGCACCCAGAGGGAGGAATTTCTCAATATATCCGCTGTCGTTAAAGCAAACCAGTTCCGGTTCATGCCCGGGTGCATGGTGATAGAGCAGGTATTTCTGATTGATCCGGCCGATGAGTTGAAACGCATCTTCATTTTCGGTATCCATTTCAAAGGGAGCCAGATAGCGTACCTGTTGGGCATATAATAAAGCCGGAACCCAGAGGGCGAGAATGAGTATAATATGCTTCAATCTTTTTTTATTGGTGCCCATAGCAGTGGAGGAATCTGAATATGTAACAGGTGATGGCCTTTCTTAGTTTAATTTACGTTTAAAAACTGAACACGTTGCCTCGCGGATTGTTATAAATAGGAATTCCCGAATTATGGAAACAGTTTTAATTGCCGGCGGAACCGGTCTCGTAGGAAAAAGATTAACACAAATCCTTGCCGATCAGGGCTATGCCGTAATACTTCTCACACGTTCTGCCGCGAAGGGCAAGGTGGTATCTTCGGTGCGTTATGCACAATGGGATCCGAATGCGGGCACGCTGGATAAAGAAGCATTTTTGCAGGCCGAACACCTCATCAATCTGGCTGGTGCCGGGGTAGCTGATAAACGATGGACCGCTGCACGAAAAAAAGAGATCCGCGACAGCAGGGTACGGGCCGGTGAAACACTGGTACAGGCCTTGCAAACCCTTCCTCATAAAATAAGAACTGTAGTGAATGCTTCAGCCCAGGGATGGTATGGACCCGATCCTTCGCCGCAACCCGGCGGATTTGTGGAAACAGATGGGCCTTTCAATGATTATCTGGCGCAAACCTGTGTGGATTGGGAAGCATCTATAAATAACGTAACAGCATTGGGAATCCGATTGGTGAAACTGCGGATCGGCATCGTGCTGGCCAATGAGGGGGGAGCACTCGCTGAATTCCGTAAACCGGTGCAGTTCCGTGTGGCCACTGTTTTAGGATCGGGAAATCAACGGGTGAGCTGGATACATATTGATGACCTCTGCGGAATGTTCCTGCAGGCGATCCGTAACAGTGATATGCAGGGCGCTTATAATGCCTGTGCCCCGCATCCGGTCAGTAATAAAGAATTGATACAGGCTATTGCTGCCGCCCGCTGGGGATCGGGATATGTAACGCTACCCGTACCTGCTTTTGTGTTGCAGGTGATGATGGGAGAAATGAGCATTGAAG
This sequence comes from uncultured Chitinophagaceae bacterium, assembly GCA_964555605.1. Lineage (GTDB taxonomy): Bacteria > Bacteroidota > Bacteroidia > Chitinophagales > Chitinophagaceae > Endoryza. The sequence continues at coordinate 58,473 of CAZKSY010000014.1, forward strand.
TACTGAAAAGCTGTACCATGAATGCGGCCAAAATACAGGCAGCCGGTTTTCGGTTTGCCTATCCGGTTATAAAAGAAGCGGTGGAACATCTGGAGCAGCACCGCCGGAAGTAATTTTCTTTTCTTACAGGTCTTCTTTTTGAAATTTACGGAAGGTGAAAAAGATATAGGCCGCAAAATAAACCGCTGCGAAGATCAGCAGGATCGACGCATCGGGTTGTGAGAGGATCTGTTTCGTCAGATTTTTTACAAAAGGAAAAGGGATCAGATTGTCGGTAGCGTTCAGGGGCAGATAGGCACCGGGTTTCGAACTGATCTTCCAGTCTAACAGGTTACCAACCAGATTCTCCAGAAAATACGCATAGGCCAGAAATAGTCCCAGGGCCAGTCCGGTGCGTTTCAGCAAGACTGCAAACAGCAGGGCCACGCCATTATAGGAAAGCGATTGCACCAGAAAATAGCCTACATATTTCACGTCTTCAAAGCTGAAAGGGCTTTCTCCCAAAAATCCAATGAACAGGGCGGTCAGGAAAACCATCAGGGTCGCCAACAGCGACAGCAGAACGATCAGGGCCACTTTCACCCTGATAAACTGACTGCGACTCCAGCCGTCAATGATGTTTTGCCGATGGGTTTTGTACACAAATTCATTGGTTACAAATGTGACGATGAGCAGGGCGGGCAGGAAGACCAGCAGGGAGGAGAGCCAGCTTACACTTTGCCACACATCCGGGAAACCAAAAGAAGTACCGGCGATCATTTTGATCTCTTTGGCATTTTCCAGGGTGCGCTTTTCAATGCTATAGCCAATGAAGCCGGCCGCGAATACGCTCACGAGGTATAAAATGCTTAACACCCAGAAGGTGCGGTAGTGGCGCAGTTTGAGCCATTCGATCTTTAGTAGTTGCAGCATTTTATCAGTTATTTTTTGTTAACTCAAAGAATTTGGTTTCCAGACTTTTCTTCCGCAATCTTAAATGATTCAGCGCAATGCCTTTTTCATGGCAATAACGGTTTACGGCTTCCAGATTGGCTGTGCCATTGGGGAAGAACATATCTACATGCTGGGTTTCTTTCCGTACCGCACTGGCACCGGGATAGCCCGATACCACCTGGAGCAGACGGTCCAGATCAGCGGCCCCGATTTCTGCAATATCCTCGTTCACGAGGATCTCGTCCACATGACCATGGGTAATAAGTGTGCCTTTTTGCAGGATGGCCACATGGGTACAAACTTTTTCCACTTCATCGAGCAGGTGACTCGCCATGATGATGGTTTTCCCCTGTGCCGAAAGTTGCTTGATCAGGGAGCGGATCTCTGCAATACCCACGGGATCGAGGCCGTTCGTAGGCTCGTCAAATACCAACACTTCCGGATCGCCGAGTAAACAGGAGGCGATGGCCAGCCGTTGTTTCATGCCTAAAGAATAGGTGTTGAAACGACTGTCTTTCCGGGCGCTGAGATTAACGATCTCGAGTACCCGATCAATATCTTCCAGCCCTTTTCCTTTGATGGAAGCAGCGATCTTTAAGTTATTGACAGCACTCAGGTAGTGGTAGAAATTGGGGGTTTCCAGCAGGGTGCCCATTTGCTGGCGGTGTTTTTCGCTCGGTACTTCATCAAATAGTTTAAACGATCCGCCACTGGGTTTCAAAATATCCATGATGATCCCCAGCATGGTCGTTTTTCCGCTGCCGTTAGGTCCCAGGATGCCGAATACGGAACCACGCGGCACCTCAAAGCTTACGTTCCGGAGAGCCTGAATGGGCCCGTATTTTTTGGAAAGATTCTCTACGGTGAGTATTGCCATGCAACTGTTTTAGGACTTAAAGATGCTGATTTCCTTCTAAGTTCCCAAACCGCTGACATAATTCATTTGTGCCATTGCTCAGTGTGCCGGCTCCTGATGAAAATGATAGATACTGGTGAAATCGCCCAGACGGGCTTTGCCGTTCGTATCAAAACGGAGGCGCTGCCATTTCAGGGCCTCAATATCCTGTTGTCGTACGTGGCGGTGCACAGGATCGAGGGTGCCGCCATATTCTCCGGAACGGGCATGGGGCCAGTATTGAAAACCGGCATCGCATAATGTACCACGCGGATACATGATGCCGGGCCGGCCCTTACCCCGGAAGTCGAGATCTGCGGGATGATCCAGACCAAGGCCATGTCCGTACTCATGGGCTGCCGTAGTGGAGGTTTGCTGCAGATTGGCCAGTTTAAATACACCGGTATTGCTATGGAGCCCGTCGGTGTAGGAAATATCGCCCACCACGTACTCCTGTATGCGGAAATAGTTCTTTTGCGGATCGAGGTTATACCATACTTCTTCCGGCGGCAGATCGGGAACGGCATATCCACTGATCCGGAAAATCACCTGCCAACGGTCCTGTTTCCATTTGATGCGTGCCTCCGGGGCATTCCAGTGTTGCTCGATGTCCGCTGCAATTTGAGCAGCGATTGCTTCAGTCGCCGCTTCCCCGTAACAGATGATCTGCGACCGGACGAACATGCTTTTTTCTGCCTCTACCAGTTCTACTTCTCCCATATCAATAGGATGTAAATTACCTGTTATGCGTTGTATGTGGCGGTGCAGGCACAAAAAAAAGTCCGGCGAACCGGACTTTAACTTCTTTTTTTAATTGCGTACCGGCTTGCCGCCCTTGAGTACGCTTTGAATGCGTTCCAGACTCTTTCGTTCTCCGGTCAAACTCAGGAAGGCTTCTCTTTCCAGGTCGAGTAAATATTGTTCTGAAACGAGGGTGGGTTCACTCAGGTCGCCACCACACATTACATACGCTAATTTTTTGGCCACGAGAGAATCGTGATCCGTTGCATACCCGGCCACATTCATGCCATTCACGCCGGCGTACAGCGCACCGAGGGCAGAACGTCCCAGCACTTTGATATCGGTACGTTGTACCGGTGATACATAACCGCCATCGAACAATTCGATCACCGACCGTTTGGCTTCGGTGATGCGTCGGCCCTGATTCATGATCACTTCATCCTGGCCTTTACGTAAGATGCCGAGACCAAAAGCTTCCTGTGCCGAAGTGGCCACTTTGGCCGTGGCGATCGTGAGGAAGCGGTTCTTGAGGGTGATGGTTTCCGGTTCGTCTTCGTGCATTTCATCAGCGGCGCGTAATACAAATTCCTTGGTACCGCCACCGCCGGGGATCAGACCCACACCCAATTCCACCAAACCAATATAGGTTTCAGCCGCCGCGCAAACCTTGTCGCTGTGCAGGCTCAACTCACAGGCACCGCCTAAGGTAAGGGAATGGGGGGCTACCACGACCGGTACGGAACTGTAACGGGCACGCATCATTGTATTCTGGAACATGCGGATGGCCATATCCAGTTCATCGTATTCCTGTTCAATGGCGAGCATGAAGATCATGCCCACATTGGCACCGGCAGAGAAATTCGGCGCATCATTCGCAATAACCAGTCCTTTGTATTTTTCTTCGGCCAGCGCAATGGAACGCTGGATGCCTTCCAGTACCTCGCCGCCGATACTACCCATTTTGGTATTCCATTCCAGTCCCAGTACATCATCGCCCAAATGATAGGTTCTGCAAGCACTGTTCTTCCAGATGGTTTGATCCTCAAAATGCTTCATCACCAGGAAGGCTTCGGCACCGGGGATCACTTTATAGGATTTGCTGTTGCTGTCGTAATAATGACGCTTACCTTGTTGGATGGTATAGAAAGATTTGATCCCTGCGGCCAGCATCTCTTCCACCCATGGGGCTACCGGATATCCGCCGGCTTTCATTTTCTTTACGGTGGATTCCACGCCCAGTACATCCCAGCTTTCAAAGGCACCGATCTCCCAGCCAAAACCGGCCATCATGGCATCATCCACACGGTAAAGTTCATCGGAGATCTCAGGGATACGGTGCGATATATACGAAAAAAGTCCGTAATGAAATTGACGGTAAAAATCACCCGCCTTATCCATGCCGGTGCAAAGTGCTTTTAATCGGGCTTTCAGATCGTCAATGGGCTTGGCCGCTTCTACTGTGGCAAATTTTGGTTTTTTGCGTGGTGCATATTCCATGGTTTTGAGATCGAGGGTCAGGATCTCTTTCTCGCCACCGGCGCCTTTTGTTTTCTTGAAGAAGCCCTGACCCGATTTGTCGCCGAGCCAGTTATTATCGACCATTTTCTGTAACCAGGCGGGAATCTGGAAAACGGCATTTTGTTCGTCGTTGGGGCAATTGTCGCCCACACCCTTCGCTACTTTCACAAGGGTATCGATACCCACCACATCGGCGGTGCGGAAAGTGGCGCTTTTGGGGCGGCCAATGAGCGGACCGGTAAGCGCATCCACTTCGTCGATGGTCAATCCCATTTTATCTACCAGCCCAAACAGCGCCATGATGCCATATACACCAATACGGTTAGCAATAAACGCTGGCGTGTCTTTACAAAGCACGGTGGTTTTACCCAATACCAGATCGCCGTAATGCAACAGGAAGTCCACAATGGCCGGATCGGTGTGAGGGGTGGGAATGATCTCGAGCAAACGCAGGTAGCGCGGCGGATTGAAAAAGTGCGTACCGCAGAAATGACGTTTGAAATCTTCCGAACGTCCTTCGGTCATCAGGTGAATAGGAATACCGGATGTATTGGAAGTGATAAGCGTTCCGGGTTTCCGGTATTTTTCTACTTCGGTAA
>CAZKSY010000015.1:0-12347 GCA_964555605.1 uncultured Chitinophagaceae bacterium
CTCTCACCTCCCAAAAAAATCCCCCTGTATCACTACAGAGGGACTTCGTGCGCATGGAGGGACTCGAACCCCCACGGATCGCTCCACCAGATCCTAAGTCTGGCGCGGCTACCAATTACGCCACATGCGCAGTAGCTACCCTTTGGGAGGGCAGCAAATGTAATAGATTTATCGCAATGTAAAACAGCTTCTTTTATGTAAATTCGTATTTCCTTTTTATGTCTGAACCTACAGTCCCCATCACCCGATATCATTTAAACGAGGAGCAGGAAAAGAAACTGATCCTGCGGGAATACCGTGCCCTGTTGCGCGGACTCAAGCCCAAATTGAAGCCGGGCGATAAAGAATTGGTGCGAATGGCTTTTGAAATGTCGGCCGATGCACACAAGACCATGCGGCGTAAAAGTGGGGAACCTTATATCCTGCACCCACTGGCCGTGGCACGTATTTGTGTGGAAGAGATCGGCCTGGGGGTCCGTTCCAGTATTTGTGCCATGTTGCACGATACGGTGGAAGACACAGATATAACGTTGGATGATGTAGAGCGGGAATTTGGGCAGGAGATCGCACGTATTGTGGACGGATTAACGAAGATCTCCAATGTGATTGACGTCAATGCATCGCAGCAGGCGGAAAATTTCAAAAAAATCCTGCTTACCCTTACCGATGATCCAAGAGTAATACTGATCAAGCTCAGCGACCGTTTGCACAACATGCGTACCCTCGACAGCATGAAACGGGAAAAACAGTTGAAGATCTCTTCCGAAACCGTTTATGTATATGCGCCCCTGGCCCACCGGATGGGATTGTACAATATCAAAACAGAATTGGAAGATCTGGCCATGAAATACATGGAGCCGGATGCTTATCGCGAAATTGCCCGAAAGCTTTCTGAAACAAAAAGAGAACGAACCCGCTACATAAATGAATTTATCAAGCCCATAAAGGAAAAGCTGGAAAGAGGAAATTTTGAGTTTGAAATTTATGGACGACCTAAAAGCATTCATTCCATCTGGAATAAAATGCGCAAGAAGGGGGTTGATTTTGAGGAAGTGTACGACCTTTTTGCCATACGTGTTTTATTGAATTCACCTGCTGAGCGGGAAAAGGAGGATTGCTGGAAAGTATATTCCTTTATCACCGACGAATATACGCCGGCGCCGGAACGGTTGCGCGACTGGCTGAGCAATCCCAAGTCTAATGGATACGAAGCCCTGCATACAACGGTAATGGGGCCTCAGGGAAAATGGGTGGAGGTTCAAATTCGTACCAAACGAATGAATGAAATAGCCGAGAAGGGATTGGCGGCCCACTGGAAATACAAGGAAGGCACCACGGATGAAAGCCGCTTCGATAAATGGTTCCAGCAGATCCGCGAAGTATTGAATACCCCGGATTCGGATTCCATTGATTTTTTGCAAGACTTCAAGACCAGTTTTCTGGCCGAGGAAATTTATGTGTATACCCCCAAGGGAGATGTGAAAATGCTGCCGGTGGGTTCTTCCGCGCTTGACTTTGCTTTTTCTATTCACAGTGCTGTAGGATCGCAGTGTATCGGTGCCAAAGTGAATCACAAACTGGTGCCCATCAGTCATAAACTGCGCAGTGGCGACCAGGTGGAGATCATTACTTCCTCCAAACAAAAACCATCTGAAGATTGGCTGAATCTGGTTATAACGGCAAAGGCTAAATCCAAGATCAAAGATGCCCTCAAGGAAGAAAAGCGAAAAGTGGCCGATGATGGTAAGTATATCCTGCAGCGAAAATTAGAGGCACTGGGGGCGCATTTTAATCAGCATAATGCCGATGTGCTGGCGGCATATTACAAATTACCTTCTTCTCTTGATCTGTATTATCAAATCGCCATTCGGAATATCGATCTTAAGGAGCTGAAGGAGTTCCATGTAATGGGCGATAAAATTGAACCGCCCCGTCCGGCAAAGCCACATCACGATCATAAATCTGAAGCACATCTGCCGGGTATCGTTCCAAAAAAGGATACCGAACTTATCATTTTTGGGGAAAGCAGTGACCGGATCGTATATAATCTGGCCAATTGTTGTAAGCCCATACCCGGGGATGACGTATTTGGGTTTGTTACCACCGGCAAGGGACTCACTATTCATCGTACCAACTGCCCCAATGCCGCCAAACTGATGGCGAATTACGGGCACCGGGTGGTGAAAACGAAATGGGCCAAGAATAAGGAAATTTCCTTCCTTACCGGTTTAAAGATCGTTGGATTGGACGATGTAGGGGTTATCCACAAAATAACGAACCTCATTTCCGGAGAAATGAAGATCAATATCAATGCCTTATCCATTGAAGCCAAGGAAGGATTGTTCCATGGCAATATAAAAGTATATGTGCACGATAAAGATGAGCTCGAAAAACTGGTCGATCGACTGAAAACCCTTCCGGGAATTGAAACGGTAGACCGCTATGAAACAGAAGCCTGATCCTTTTTCTGCACAATTTTTCATCTACCCTTTTATTCCATAGCCGCAACCCCTATTTTTGCGCCTTTGAAACTCATACAAATTATTTCCAATGGTAGATGTATTACTCGGGTTGCAATGGGGCGATGAAGGCAAGGGGAAGATCGTAGATTTCTTTGCGCCACAATATGATATTATTGCGCGTTTTCAGGGTGGACCCAATGCCGGACATACGCTTTATGTAAATGGCAAGAAGATCGTATTACACCAGATCCCTTCCGGCATATTCCACGAGAATAAGATCAATCTTATTGGAAATGGTGTGGTGCTTGATGCTGTAACACTGCGTCGTGAATGTGATTCTGTAGCGGCTTTCGGCGTAGACTACCGTAAAAACCTTTACATTTCGGAGCGTACGCACCTCATTCTTCCTACACACCGGGCCTTGGATAAAGCTTCAGAACTCGCCAAAGGGAATGAAAAGATCGGCTCCACACTCAAAGGAATAGGACCTGCCTATATGGATAAAACCGGACGCAATGGACTGCGTGTGGGCGACCTCCTCGATAAAAACTTTACCACCCAATACATAAAACTGCGACTGAAACATCAAAAGCTGCTCGACAGCATGAATTTTCAGGAAGATATTACCGCCTGGGAGGAAGAATTTTTTGAAGCCATTGAATTCATGCGTCAGTTCAAGATCGTGAACGGCGAATATTTTATCAATGAAAAAATAGCAAAGGGAATGCGTGTAATGGCTGAAGGCGCACAGGGAAGCATGCTGGATGTAGATTTCGGAACGTTCCCCTTTGTTACTTCTTCCAATACCATCTCAGCAGGTGTTTGTTCCGGTTTGGGTATCGCACCGCAAAAGATCAAAGAGGTGATTGGCGTAACCAAAGCCTATTGTACCCGGGTGGGTAGTGGCCCTTTCCCTACCGAGTTGCATGATGAAACCGGTGAGGAACTGAGAAAGATCGGTAGTGAATTTGGTGCCACCACCGGACGTCCCCGCCGCTGTGGCTGGATAGATCTGGTGGCTCTGAATTTCGCCTGCATGGTGAATGGCGTTACCAAACTGGTTATGACAAAAGCCGATGTGCTCGACGCCTTTAGCGAGTTGAAAGTTTGTTCTTCTTATAATGTTAATGGCGAAAGCACCCAACAGGTTCCATTCCAGATGACACGTGTGAAAATTGAACCTGAGCTGAAAACCTTTGAAGGGTGGAAGCAGGATATTACCGCTATGAGGGAACAAAAAGAACTGCCTGCTGCAATGAAAACATATATCGACTATCTTCACCAATATTTAGGGGTGAAAGTGGCCTATATTTCAAACGGTCCGGGCCGCGAACAACTTATAGAAATTAAGTAGTTTTATTTGTTTTTAAACACAATAAAAATTTCTGAAAAAAATTTTGGCTAATTAAAAACTTCGCTGAAATTTTACAGCATAATCTTACCAGGATATGGCAACTAAATCTGATAAGGGTAAAAGTACAGCAAGTACACCCAAAGCATCTAAGGAAACAGCAAAGAAGGAATCTTCCAAGCCTAAAAAGCAAATGGAAGAAGATGATGACGACGACGAGTTGGAAGAGGATGACGCGCCTGCGTCGAAAGCCGCTTCTAAGGGTGCAAAGTCTTCCTCTAAAAAATCTGTAGATGATGAGGATGACGACGATGATGATGATGCAGAGGATGAAGTGGATGATTGGGATAAGCCAGAGGAAGACGATAGCTGGGATCCTGATTTTGAAGAATTCGACATTCCGAAATCCAAAACCAAAAAAGCCACCGGTGGCACTAAAAAAGGTAAGGAAGAGGACGATGATCTGGGTATTGATGATGAGTTTAAAGACATGGACCTCTTTAATGATAGTGGCTTTGATGATGAGGATGATGATTTTTAAGCAGGAACGTCTCTTAAATTAATGGAGGGGTTTGGCGTTGCAAAGAGTATATGAATCATTTTCAGTTGCCCATGTGCAACAGCTAAAAATAAAGATGTTGAACTGGGCTGATCGGTTCAACATTTTTTCTTTTCTGGACACCCATGGTTATTATCAGTCCTATTCCGCACAAGCCTGCCTGTTAGGCGCCGGTGCCATTCAATTCATTTCCCGCCCTTCTGGTGCCGCATTCGATGCGTTTGAACAATTTCATAAGGAACATTCCGACTGGCTGTTTGGTCATTTAGCCTTCGACCTGAAAGCGGAAACAGAACAAGTGGCTTCCAGCCTCCCCGACGGCATTGGTTTTGATGATCTTCTTTTTTTTGTGCCGGAAGTTGTTCTTCAATTAAAGGATGATCAGTTGCTGATCGGTACTATAGGTGTTTCGCCTGCTGCTATTTGGGAGCAGATTATTAATTGTCCGGTTCCGGTAAGCCAATCCGCCAGCGACCTGATTATCCATGCCCGGTTCAGCCGGGAAGAATATATGCGTTCGGTCGACCTGATACGTGAGCATATTCACCGGGGTGATTGTTATGAATTGAATTTTTGCCAGGAATTTTTTGTAGAACCTGTAGCGATAGATCCGGTTTCGATGTATCAGCGGTTAAGTACGGCTTCTCCGAACCCTTTTTCTGCATTATATAAAAATGACCACCGCTATCTGATCTGCGCCAGCCCGGAACGATATCTGTGCAAGCGAGGCGATCAGATCTTTTCGCAACCGATTAAAGGAACGAGTCAGCGTTTTCCCGACGATCTCCAAAAAGACGAGCAGGCTAAATTGGCCTTGCAACAAAGTTTGAAAGAGCGTGCAGAAAATATAATGGTGGTCGATCTGGTACGAAATGATCTGAGCCGGATCTGTGAACAAGGTACCGTAAAAGTAGAAGAGCTTTGCGCTATCTATAGCTTTCCTCAGGTACATCAAATGATTTCTACAGTAAGGGGACGGGTTGCTCCTGAAACAAGTCCTGCAGCCATTTTTAAACAGAGCTTTCCAATGGGGTCAATGACCGGGGCACCAAAGAAGCGCGTATTGGAATTGACCGAACAATATGAACGCACCCGCCGCGGACTGTTTTCCGGAGCGGTAGGGTATATAGAACCCGGGGGCGATTTCGATTTTAATGTGGTGATACGAAGCATCCTTTATAACGCCGCTTCGCGGTATCTTTCCTTTCAGGTGGGTTCAGCCATTACGTTTTATGCCGATGCAAATGCTGAATATGAAGAATGTTTGCTGAAAGCGGCAGCCATAAAAAAAGTGCTGACCGGAAACGATCAGCACTGATGGAATTTTCTACGATCATAATTATTTTCCCGGCTTGCGGTCATTGGCGATCGTTACGCCGCTTAATAACAATTGTACCGATTCGTTCAGGATCTGGTATTTGTTATTGAGAAAAAGATCCATTTTGTCGGCGGGTAATTTCAGCTCATAGCTGTTTTCTGCAGTAGCCATCACACGATCGAAGTTTGGATTATAACGATTGAACTCGTTAATGTCCATTACGATCACTTTTGCAATCACAACAGAATGGTATTTGCCGGAAACCTTTATTGATTTAGCCGATGCCTGCTCTGCTTCATTCAGATTGTTATTGGAAAGAAGCTGTGAAACGGCGCCGATTTGTTCGGCCGTTTCTGCACGGGTAAGGGTAGTGATGCCTCCCTGACCTTCAAAAATATAGTGGGTGCCGATAAATTTCTTAACATGATTACGGGTTTCATTGGGCAGATAGCGTTGCATTACCCAGAAACTTCTGCTCCCGCTTTTTTTAATCGCACTATAAACATTTCCAGGACCACCATTATATGCGGCAATCACTAACAGCCAATCACCAAATTCGTTATATAACTCCTTCAGGTAGCGGGCGGCGGCATGCGTGCTTTTATAATAATCGGTCCGCTCGTCGATGCGGTGATTTACTTTCAAACCCAGTAAACGCGCCGTTCCGGGCATAAACTGCCAGGGACCAACGGCACCGGCCCAGGAAACTGCGGACGACTTTAGTTTTGATTCAATTACGGCCAGATACTTCAACTCCGTGGGCAAATTGTATTTGGTGAACACTGCGTCCATCATATTAAAGTATGGACGACCCCAATCTTTCAGTTTTAAAAGATCCTTGCTGTAGGTTTCCATATAATCCTGCACAAAACTCACGGCCCGGGGGTTCAGTCGAACGCCATTGGCGGCATTGGTGCTGGCTTCAAATAGATCGGGAATAACCGCTTTACCGGTGTCGCCCAGCTTGGCTGGCGCCAGAACGGTGTCGCGCAGGGTAACCCTGCGCTGTTTGGATAAGGTGGTGGCGGGCTTCTTAACCGGCTTTTTGCTTTTGGCTGAAGGCGTTGGCTTTTTAGGTCCTTTACCTCCCTCATTGGCATAGCCAGCCAGGGTAATACCCAGGATAAGTAATAAGAAAAGAATTGCTTTTTGCTGCATCATCATTTTTTTACTCAACAATACCGACCCGACAGGAAATGGATTACAGATGATGTTTTAGCATAGGATGGACGGAAACAAATGATACAGGTGTAACGGAAAGGTCGAAAGGATGGTTTTTCTAATTCCGGTCTTCCTTGTATCGGGCCATCCAATGGTTGGATAGCTGGAGCAAAGATAACTCGGAAAATCGGTTCGTCATAACCTGCACCCCGAATGGTAAGCCATTTTTGTGCCAAAAAAGCGGGATTGAGATGCCTGGAAGGCCTGTGAGGTTCGAAAAGACTGTAAAAATGTCAGCCATATACATGGCGATGGGGTCATTTAGTTTTTCCCCGATTGGGAAAGCGGTGCTGGGAACCGTGGGCAGGAGCAGGGCGTCGAAGGAGTTGAAGATCAGGTCTGTTTTTTGCACTAATAATTGGCGTACCTGCTGGGCCCGGGTAAAGTAGGCGTCAAAATAGCCGGCACTTAACACAAAACTACCGAGCATAATGCGCTTTTTTACCTCCCATCCAAAGCCTTCAGAGCGATTTTGACAGTAGAATTCTGTCAGGTCTATTTTTTTATCCACACGATGCCCATATCTCACCCCATCAAAACGGGATAAATTAGAGGATGCTTCTGCTGTGGTGAGTATGTAATAGGTGGGAACGATATAATCAAGATATTCAAAGTCAATGGGTTCTACAATATTCCCATCTTTTTTCAAATCGCTGATCAACTGTTGTAAGCGGGTGCGGATCTCGGGATCAAGGGCGCTCGATTCCAGCGCCTGCTTGAAATAGGCGATGCGTTTTACCGGGGTTTCAGTTTGCTGAAGTAATTGACTGTAGGGGGGTACATCCAGGTCGGAAACGGTACTGTCGAAGCTGTCGGGCCCGCTGATTACTTCGAGGCAGCGACTGAGATCGGAAACATTGTGGGCGAAAATGCCGATTTGATCGAAGGAAGAGGCATAGGCGATCAGTCCATAGCGTGATATCCGGCCATAGCTGGGTTTCAGGCCCAGTACGCCACAAAAGTCTGCAGGCTGTCGTACAGAGCCCCCCGTGTCGCTGCCCAGGCTGAGCATACAGCAATTCATTTGCAGGGCAACGGCAGCGCCACCGGAAGAACCTCCGGGCACTTTACTGTTATCCAGTCCGTTGAGTACTTTGCCATAAACCGAGTTCTCATTGGTGGATCCCATGGCAAATTCATCGCAATTGGTATGGCCTATAATAATGGCGCCGGCATCCAGCAATTTCTGTACGGCCGTAGCATTATAAATCGATTGATAGCCCTTAAGAATGGTAGAGGCGGCTGTAACGGGGTGGTCTTTATAACAAAGCACATCTTTCAGTGCCACCACTACGCCATAAAGTGGGGGAAGGGGCGTAGTGCCGTTGCGTGATCTGTCCAGAGTACGGGCCCGCTCGGTGGCTTCTGCTGCGTACACCTGAACAAACGCATTCAGATTCGAATGGGTACGAATTTGCTCCAAATAATAATGAACGGCTTCCTCACAGGAGGTTAAGCCGTTCATTAATGCTGAATGATATTGTTCAATAGAAGAAAATCGAAACAACGGGGTAGCTTGCTTTTGTTGTCAAAAACAATAGATAAGTGATGGGAGGCAGATCAGTTAGAGGCTTGTTTGTCTTTTTCAGTCATGCCTTCTTCGATCTCTTTCTTCACGTTATTCTTGGCATCATTGAATTCGCGGATACCCTTACCAATGCCTTTCATCAGTTCAGGAATTTTGCGACCACCAAATAAAAGAAGAACTACGATCAGGATAATGATCATTTCCTGGCCACCGATATTGAAGATCAGAAATACTGGTTTCATTGATTGTTTTTTTAAATGAAGGAGTTCAAAGTTAAGTCAAAACAATTGGATAGGGCAATAAAAAAACGAAAACCAATTGTTAACGTAACCGGTTTTCGTTTCTTTTGAAATAAAAGGCAGGAAATTAACGTGCTACCTCTGTGTTCATTCTCTTTTCCTTGATACGTGCGCTCTTACCGCTACGTCCACGGAGGAAATAAAGCTTAGCACGACGAACACGACCTGTTTTATTTAATTCGATAGAATCAATGTTGGGGGAATAAATAGGGAAAGTTCTTTCCACACCTACTCCGTCGGAGATTTTACGAACGGTGAATGACGCAGTATGTCCTGTTCCCTGGCGTTTGATAACATCGCCACGGAAGCTTTGGATACGCTCCTTGCCACCTTCAATAATCTTGTAGTTAACGGTCACATTATCACCGGCTTTAAACTTCGGGAATTCTTTCTTACCCGTTAACTGCTCGTGTACAAATTGAACTGCTGCGTTCATGACTTTTTAATTTAAGGGATGCAAAGGTAGGGAAAAAGATGAATTCCACCAGTTCCCGGTCAAAGTTTTTTCTTGGGCTTATCGGGCCACGTTTACGGCTCGTTTTTCGCGGATCACGGTAACCTTGATCTGGCCCGGGAAAGTCATCTCGTTCTGGATCTTTTGAGCGATCTCAAATGAGAGCTTATCTGAGTCAGCATCAGTTACTTTATCGGCTTCCACGATCACCCGGAGTTCCCGTCCGGCCTGAATGGCATAGGCTTTTTCTACGCCGGTATAGGCCATGGCCAGGTTTTCCAGATCCTTGATACGCTGAAGGTATTGCTGCATGATTTCCCGACGGGCACCAGGGCGGGCACCGCTGATGGCGTCGCAGGCCTGGATAATGGGGGAGATCACATATTGCATTTCCATTTCATCGTGGTGGGCGCCGATCGCATTTACCACTGCAGGGGTTTCGCCGTATTTTTCGGCCAGTTTCGCTCCCAGCAGGGCATGGCTCAGTTCTGATTCCTCATCAGGCACTTTTCCTATATCGTGCAACAATCCGGCTCTTTTGGCCAATTTGGGGTTCAATCCCAGTTCGGCGGCCATGGTAGCACAAAGGTTGGCTGTTTCACGGCTGTGCATCAACAGGTTCTGACCATAGGAAGAGCGGAAACGCATTCTGCCCACCATACGAACCAGCTCTTTATGTAAACCATGGATGCCTAATTCAATTACGGTACGTTCTCCGATCTCCATTACCTGCTCCTCAATTTGACGACGGGTCTTTTCCACCACTTCCTCAATACGGGCCGGATGGATACGGCCGTCGGTTACCAGTCGCTGCAAGCTCAAACGGGCGATCTCGCGACGTAAGGGGTCGAAGGAAGAAAGAATGATGGCTTCCGGGGTATCATCTACTATGAGGTCCACTCCGGTAGCTGCCTCAATGGCGCGGATATTACGTCCTTCCCGTCCAATGATCTGACCTTTGATTTCGTCGCTTTCCAGGTTGAATACAGTGATGCTGTTTTCAATAGCCTGCTCGGCGGCGGTACGTTGAATGGTCTGTATGATGATCTTGCGGGCTTCTTTATTGGCTTTTTGTTTGGCCTCGTCAATGATTTCCTGCTGAACCCCCAGCGCCTGAGTGTGGGCCTCGCTGCGCAAACTTTCGATCAACTGATTTTTTGCTTCATCAGCAGAAAGTCCGGCGATTTTTTCGAGTCGGCGGATATGCTCCTCCTGATGCTTCTCGAGTTCGGTTCTTTTCAGATTAACCACTTCGATCTGCCGGTTCAGGTTTTCTTTGATGGCCTCATTCTCCTTGATCTGTTTTTCGATCGAAGCTTCCTTCTGGTTAATGGTTTGCTCCTTTTGACGGATGCGGTTTTCCACTTCTCCGATCTTACGGTTGCGATCCATCACCTCTTTGTCGTGATTGCTTTTCAGCTGCACGAATTTTTCTTTTGCTTCCAGCTCTTTTTCTTTCTTGATCGTTTCTGCACGCATTTCAGCTTCTTTCAAAAGGCTTTGTGCCTGTGCATTCGCTTCATCGATCTTTTGTTTGGTATTGGCCGCGAAAACAAATTTACCCGCAACCACTCCCAGCACGAGGGCTACGCCCCCTATAATGTACGTTAACGTATTCGGTTCCATTGTTTTTCAATGATTTAAATGATTCTGCCTGTTCTGAAATCCTGTCTATGTTCCACTTTTGTTCGCATAGCGGACCCTAGTCTGCGAAAATACGAAAATTAGCCGCTAAAAGGGCAGGCCCGCTTCTTATTTTATGAACGGGTCATGATACTGGCGGGCAATGGTTACATTGTGCCTCCCTGTAACCCTTCAAACGACAGGTTAAACACAACACAGCAACATGAAAAAGATCATTCTCGCCGCCTTCGTGCTGGCCTCAGTGGCTACACAGGCACAAAAGCAGTTTACGATTCAGGGCAGTCTTAACAATCTGCAGCTAAAAGTTACCAAAGTTTATCTCAATTACTCCAGCAATGGCACACAGGTTTCTGATAGTGCCGTAGTGGTGAATGGGAAATACAGCTTTACCGGATCGGTAAGCGAACCGGTATTATCGCGTCTTCGCGCCAGTTATACCGATACCGGTACCAAAGTAAAAATGGCCATTTCCTTCAAACGTGATATCGCCACCCTTTTTATTGAAAATTCCCGCATCAAAGTAACCAGTACCGACTCTTTTGCTAATGTAAAAGTAAGCGGGTCGGTTATTCATAAAGCCTATCTGGGCTTGCAGGATCAGCTGAAAGACATCAATGCCCGTTCTGAAGCCCTGAATAAGGAATATACAGCTCTCTATCAGAAAAAGGATGAGGAAGGGATGAAGAAAATGGAAGCGGCTTTTGATGAACTGAGTAAGGAAACCAAAAAGGTTTACAAAGCATTTGTGATCAGTAACCCCAAGAGCCCCATCGCACTGTATGCACTGAAGCAATTTGCCGGATGGGATATCAATCCGGAAGAAGTAGACCCTCTTTTCGCCAGCCTGTCTGCCGAAACCAAAGCCCTGCCTTCAGCAGTTGAATTCAGTGAGAAAATCGAGATCGCCCGTAAAACAGGAATAGGCCGATTTGCCATGGAGTTCACCCAGAATGATACGTCTGGCCTTCCTGTAAGTCTTTCTTCCTTCAAGGGTAAATACCTGTTGGTTGATTTCTGGGCCAGTTGGTGCGGCCCCTGTCGTGCTGAAAATCCCAATGTGGTGAAAGCGTTCAATGCTTATAAAGACAAAGGCTTCCATATCCTGGGCGTTTCACTCGATCAGCCCACCGCGCATGATAAATGGATGAAAGCCATTCACGATGATAAACTCACCTGGACCCATGTTTCCGATCTCAAATACTGGAAAAATGCTGTAGCGGTGCAATACGGAATCCAGGCCATTCCCCAGAATCTGCTACTCGACAAAGAAGGAAAGATCATCGCAAAGAATTTGCGGGGAGAAGAGCTGGCTGCGAAGCTGGCGGAACTTCTTAAATAAGAAATAAGGAATGAGAAATAAGGAATGAGAAAGTGGAGCAATTGGGAGTTGCGGAGGTTCACTAATTATCAATTATTTATTATCAATTATAATTAATAATTGATAATTGCTCAACCAGCCAAAAGGCATCACCCCCCACTTTCTCATTCCATATTTCTTATTCCTTATTTCT
>CAZKSY010000015.1:12447-61386 GCA_964555605.1 uncultured Chitinophagaceae bacterium
TATTTCTTATTCCTTATTTCTCATTGATAACTCTATCCAACACCCCCTCCATTTTCCCCAGCACTTCCTCCATTTCCTTGCTCTCGGTTATCAAACGTCCATCCTGCTGGTGGGTGGCATACCAAAGTACTACCATGGCCAGATAATCCTGCATATCCTTTCCGGCAAACTGGGTTTTGTATTCAATGATCTTTTCATTGATCAATTTCAGGGTCTTTCTGACCACTTCTTCATCCTGAACTGCCACTTTTATCCGGTAAGTGCGATCGGCAATCAAAATATTTACAGGAATTAACTCGCTCATATTGGTAGATTCAAAAAGTTAACATAAATTTATCCACATTTAATTAACAGGCACAAAGCCGCCTGAAGTAATGGTCGATTTGGTTTGCATGGTTAAGGCCTCCCTATCCGCTGAAAACAAACTCTTTAAACCTAACGATCAATGATTGCCAAGATCAAAACACCTGTTTTCATCGATGCGCTCACTTTTGAGCTCGAAGCGCCTTCTCGCAGCGGTTTGCGTGCGATCCTCCGTGACGATAAAGGTTGCGAATGCAGCCGTTTAGAAACCCAGATGCACGACGGCACCAGTACCATCCACTGGAAAGGGCTGAACGATCTGCCCTATGGTGTGTATATGCTGGAACTGACACACGGGGAAGACGAAACCAAACTGAGACTTGTAAAAAGGGTGTGATCACTCAGCCAGCATGGCTATACAGCGATCAATTTCTTTTATATACTGATTCATCTTCTTTTCCAGCACGGCCTTGTCTTCTTCATTCCAGCCCGATTTAGCGATCTTCAGGGCATTTAATTTCTGATCGAGCAATTCCATCTGTTCCTGCTGTCCCTGCAGTTTCTTTTGCAACAATTCCTTCTCGGCACGCAGTCGTTCGTTCTCCTTTTGCACCGACTGATACTGTCGTATCAATTGCTGCATTTTGTCCTGAACTCTTTTTAATTGTTGCTCCATGCCGGCGTTTATTTACTGTTTTCTGATTTCAGCGTTTAGTTCCTTTTCGAGGCTGGTCATGATTTTTTGCATCATGGCGTCGATCTCCTTATCCGTGAGTGTTTTCTCGTTGTCGAGGAACGTAAAACTTATGGCCAGTGATTTTTTATCGCGTCCCAATTTGTCGCTTTCAAAAATATCGAACAGTTTCAGTTCCCGGAGTTTATCCAGTCGTAGTTTTTTCACCGTGTTATCCACCGTAACAAATGCCAGCGACGCCGGCACGATCATGGCCAGATCGCGGTATACGGGCAATTGCTTGGGCAATTCCGTAAACTTCAATTTCTGTTCCTGTACCAGCTCCAGAAGAATTTCCCATCGGAGATCGGCGTAGTAAACGGGTTGTTTAATATCGAAGCGCTTCAATTCCGAGGCGCTCACCAGCCCCAGTTCTGCTACCAGCTTATTTCCCTGGAACACCTGTAGTGGTTGATCCAGTTTTTCACTGCCACCGGTTTCCCAGCTTAAACGTGGGAGCCCCATCAGCTTGAAAACATTTTCCACCATACCTTTTACAAAATAGAGATCGGCCGGCTTGCCTTTTTCTTTCCAGCTATCTTCTTTTTCACTTCCGGTAATATAGAGGCAAAGGTGATCTATCTCATTATAATGGCCCGGACCTGAGGTGGAATACGTTTTCCCGAATTCAAAGAAACGGAGGTCGCGATTCTTCCGGTTCAGGTTATACGCAACCGATTCCAGTCCTGTTTCCAACATGGAAGGGCGCATAATATTATGATCGGCGCTCAGGTTATTCAGGAGTTTCACCGTATGCGCCAGATCTGTTTCAGGGAAATAGGCTGCATTGGTGATCGAGTTCGTGAAGATTTCATTGAAGCCCTGACCGGCCAGATAATTCGCCGTTTTTTCTTTCCAAACATGTTTATAACCATACAGCTCATTGGCTGGCGAAATGGTGATGGCGCTGGGAATTTCAATATTGTCCAGTCCGTCAATACGCATGATCTCTTCCACCACATCGGCCTGCATGCTTACATCAGGTTTGCTATAAGGAACTTCCAGCAGCAGGTCATCCAGTCCTTCACGACGCAATTCAAATCCTAAACTGCTAAGGATCTTTTTCACTGCATCGGGATGGTAATTTTTGCCACTGAGTTTTTTGAGGAAGTGAAATTTCAATGTCACTTCAACCTTATTACGGGGATCCGGATAAATATCAATGATATCGGAACTGATCTGCCCTTCGCCGATTTCCGCGATCATCAGGGCTGCTCTTTTCAATACCTGAACGGTATTGCTGATATCGGTGTTCTTCTCGAAACGGGTGGCCGCATCGGTGCGGAGTCCGTGACGGAAAGATGTTTTGCGGATATCCACCGGATTGAACCAGGCCGATTCCAGGAAGATATTCTTTGTGCTGTCTTTTACACCACTATGTACACCACCAAATACGCCGGCAATACACATGCCTTCTCCTTCGCCATTACAGATCATCAGATCTTCAGCACTTAATTTTCTTTCCTTGCCATCGAGCGTAACAAAGGGACTTCCTTCTTTAAGATTGCCCACGATCACTTTGCCGCCTTTGATCGCATCCGCATCAAAAGCGTGCAGGGGTTGCCCGGTTTCGTGCAGGATAAAATTCGTAATGTCTACAATGTTATTGATCGGACGGAGCCCAAGTGCTTTCAGTTTTTGTTTCAGCCATAAGGGGCTTTCTTTCACTGTAACACCGGAAATGCAAACCCCGCTGTAACGCTGACAGGCACTGCTGTTTTCAATCGAAACGGCTATAGGGTTTACGCCGGTTACACCTTTAAAGGCATTCGACCAGGGCGTTTTAACACGGGCTTCTTTTTTGTCGTGATAGGTAAGATAAGCACATACATCACGTGCTACACCCAAATGACTCATGGCGTCCATTCGGTTGGGCGTAAGACCGATTTCATAAATGAAATCGCTATAGGGTTTAAAGTACTCAATGGCGGGTGTTCCGGGTACCGTTTCGGCAGGGAGCACCATGATGCCGCCATGGTCTTCCGACAAACCGATTTCGTCTTCGGCGCAGATCATGCCATGACTTTCCACCCCCCGGATCTTGGCCACTTTCATGGTCAAGGGCTCGTGGTTCATGGGGTAGATGGTAGTACCCACGGTGGCAACTACCACTTTTTGACCGGTGGCCACATTGGGGGCACCACAAACAATTTGCAGGGGTTCGCCAGAACCGATGGAAACACTGGTTACGGAAAGTTTGTCGGCATTGGGATGTTTTTCGCATGCCAATACCTCACCGATCACCAGACCGGCCATTCCGCCTTTGATCTCTTCATATTTTTCCAGACTTTCTACTTCCAATCCAATGGAAGTAAGGATGCGGCTCAGGCGTTCCGGGTCAACGGTAACGGGTAAGTACTCGCTGAGCCAATTGTAACTGATTGTCATGCAGCAAATATACGGAAAGATGGAGGATGCTATTCTTTTGCATCATTCACTTCCAGCCAGTAACCATCGGGGTCCTGGAGCCATATTTGATGAACGCCATCGATCCGGGTGGTAATAGCCCCTTTTTTGCCTGAAACGTCTTCGAAGGGGATGCGTTGCTGTTGGAGTATTTTGGTGAAATCGTTTATAGAAGCGACACTGAAGCAGGTATGCTGATTTTTAAAGTACTCTTTTGGTTGAAGGGCCCCTTCAATGATGTGGAGAGCCATTCCGGATCCCATCGAAAGCCAGACATGTTTGCCATCGTGGAAAGGTTCTGGAATGGTATCTAAACCGATTATATTTTGATAGAAGGCGGCACTTTTTTGGCAATTCACCACAAATATGGCGGTATGATTGAGGCGGGTTTTTGATTTTTGGGAGAAGCCGGCCAGGGCTATAGAGCAAAAGAAAAGGAGTGGGAGGAGGCGGCGCATGTTTTTATTGAAGATACTGTATTATGTTGTAGAGGCTGGTGTTTTTTGGGAATGGGAGGGGAAAATCACGAGGAGATGCCATCTCCTGTTTGTACCCCACCACCTCTTGCCCTTTTTTTACTAATTTTCCCTTTTTAAGCCAAAAAAAAACAACTAAATGTCTGCTCCGAAAATTATTATTCAGGCATCTATCCATGCCCCGATTGCCCGTGTATGGGACTGCTATACATCTCCGGAACATATCACCCATTGGAATTTTGCCAGTGATGACTGGTGCTGCCCCAGCGCCTCAAACGATCTTCGGATAGGGGGTGTTTTTCAGGCGAGGATGGAGGCTAAAGATGGCAGTTTTGGCTTCGACTTCAAAACCACTTACACCCAATTGGAAATGGGCCAATCTTTTACCTACGTTATGGAGGATGGTCGTGAAGTAAACGTTCAAATGACCGGGGACGGTGATACGACCCTTGTTGTTGTGCAATTCGATCCGGAAAACGAGAATCCGATCGAACTGCAACAGCAGGGCTGGCAGGCGATCCTCAACAACTTCAGAAAATATACTGAAGCAGCCGGGTGATCCAAATTCAATAATTCGCTTCATGCGTACAAAGGGCTATTTTTTTATTCATTGTTTTTGGTTGGGACTGCTCATATGCAGTGTCAATTCCTGCGTGCTCTTTAAACCATTGCCTTTAGATCCGCTTTCCCCAAATGCACTTCAAAATTCATTGGGAACTGAGGTGTTGTCGCAACTCAATGGCCGGTATAAACTTAAATCGGTTAAAAGATCTGGGGTGTATCTGGATGTTGTTTTGCTGCAAAAGAAATGGGTAGATCATGAACGCGACAGTAGCATTGATGCGGATATGGCGCTGCAGGTGGTAGATGCCAACCATATTAAAGTAGCTCTTTATAAAAACGGACAAATAGCACGATCGAAAACCATTAAGGGCGTATTCAACAATGGCTATTTCCATTTTCATTCCACTCACCTTAGCTGGAAATATGCTTTTTGGATATACAGTCAGCAAACGAGCCGGATTACCGTTACGAAGGATCACCAACTACTCCTTGACAATAATCATGGGGGTATTGGCTTTTTTCTGATCCTCCCTATACCACTTTCCGGCGCCAGCATGGATCAATACGATCTGGTTTATGAAAGAATACGGTAATGAACATTCGGATATTAAGATATAACGCTTATGAAATTTAAAGCAAGCCTCGATAAATTATCCATAGGTATTAGTATTGGCGTGGGTGTGTTATTTGTCCTCATCATACTGCTGCAAGTGGGAGCGTCGTTGCAGGGGAACTTCATTGCTGCAATGGTAACGGGAATCTTCTTTTCGGCCATCTTTCTGCTCAGTTATTTATATCATGCCAGGGAATACACGGTTTCCTCCAGCCAGCTTATTATTAACCGACCCATTTCGAACGTGGTGATAGAAAGAACCGCTATCCAGTCGGTTCGTATTGTCAGTTCATCTGAAATGGGGGCCGTTATTCGAACTTTTGGGGTAGGAGGGCTGTTCGGTTATTTCGGGAAATTTGCCAGTTCTTCCATCGGGAAAATGACCTGGTATGCCACCCGACGTGATCATTATGTGTTGATCCGCTTGACCAGCGGCGAAAATATTATAGTAACCCCGGATGAAACGCAGGAGTTTTGCTCTTGTTTTAACAATTGATTCGGGGGAAGATCATTACATTTAAAAAGTCAACTTAACCGATTCATCGCCATGCAACAATTGATACGATCTATCAGGCCCTTCATCGGCGCAGCGCATTTTGATTCAAGCTGTTCCTTTTATCGGGATCTTGGTTTTGAAGAAGTATCACTGGAGCCGAATCTGCACCTTTTTAAAATGGGGCCGATTGCTTTCTATCTGCAACGCGCCTACGTAAAAGACTGGGTGGATAATACGATGCAATTTGTAGAAGTGGCTGATCTGGATCTTTTCTATCAGCAGTTAACGGATAAGGATCTGGTGAATAAATATCCCGGCGTGCGCATCAGTTCCATTCATCAATATAGTTGGGGCCGTGAGGTATTTGTACATGATCCATCGGGCATTCTTTGGCATTTTGGATCATTTGTTTAATGCCTTATAAAGATGCCCTTTACTATAAGAATCCGATTCATAGCTTTCAAATTATTTTATGAATAAATACCTTATCCCTCTTCTTGTAGCACTGATTTGCCAGAATGTACAGGCACAAAGCAGCAAGGATTTTATATTATATGAGGATACTACCCGTTTTTCTTCCCTCGAACAAATCCTTGCCCTTCCCGAATTCAAGGATAAAGTGGTTTATATTGATATGTGGGGAACACGTTGCGGCCCCTGTATCCAGGAATTCTCTTATGCCCCCGAATTGAAAGCGGCTTTTGCCGGAAAACCCGTCGTTTTTCTATATCTGAAATCTCCCTACAACTTTGACGATAGTAAAGAATGGAAAGAGATGATAAAAAAATACAACCTCAAAGGCATTCATGTGGCCATGTCTATTAGTTTTTATATGGATGGCTTTTGGGATAAGTATAAAAAGCATTATTCTGAACGAAGGAAGTATACCATCCCAACGTATCTGGTCGCCGACAGATCGGGCGCTATTATCAATTTCGATGCACCAAGACCCAGCGATAAAAGCAAATTATATAAACTGCTGGAACGAAAGATCTGAGCTGAATTTTTATTAGATGTCAAATAGAATAACCCACCTAACGGTTTTTGTATTCATACTACTGTGCTCTTCCTGTATGGCCTATCAGCACGGTTATACCTGGCGCAGGGCCGTTAATAGATATCATTTAATTACAGGAGATAGGGAAAATTTTGGTGATCAACGACTCAGGTACAACAAAGCCTTCCACCGGCAATCGGCCCTGGCCGTTTTCCTGGATTGTAACTGCAACAACAGGGGCCTGCCGCAATTTATTTACGAATATCAAAATGCGCAAAAATGCAGGGGCATCAAATTGTTTTATACAAAGCTGGACTCGGTTTTTGTTTTTGAAGAGCCGGCGAAAGGGAAATTACAATCGGTGCTGGTGGATGCCCGAAAATTAAACCACCAGGAGGCAGAAATGTATAAATCACTTCTTGCCCCGGCGGCTCTGGATAAGTAGTTAGATGTGTATTAATTGTTAGGCCTCCACTTCCAGTTTGTACCCCTTTCCGTGAATATTGGTCAGCTTTACCCTGGGATCCTGCGCTAATTTCTTGCGTAGTTTAGAGATGAACATGTCCAGACTGCGACCCACTATTACGCCCTCATCTTCCCAAACTTCTTTTTGAAGCCTTTTTCTGTCTACGATCTGATTGAAATGATTGGTAAAGATATCTAACAGCTTCGTTTCCTTAGATGTTAGTTCTATCCGTTCCATACCCAGGATTAATACTTGCCCGGCTGCGTCAAAAACATACTGACCAATTGCGATGCCCCTGGGGTTGATAGCGCTGTGATCACTCTTGTTTTCAGGCAATGTGATGCTGGTTTTTTTTCGGCGGGGGAGAAACAAGAGCAGTATGCCCGTTACAATCGCCAATAATCCGAGCAGCATGAGTAAACGCGTCATTGTCCAGGCCGACGCATGAAATTTAATATTAATACTGTATTTCTTCACTGGCTGATCGCGCCCCAAACAAGGGATGATACTATTTCTTTCGGTGCCCAGCATGGCATAACCGAATACTACTTTTCCGCTGCTGTCTTCTTTTACATTTACGATATAATTAGGAGAAAGACCGTTGCTGCTAACCACTTTACTGATGATGGTTACAAGCGTGTCGGGTCTGAAACTGAAATCTGTTTCAAAATTGATCTGAAATTCTGTCGCACTAATTCTGTCAACGGGCAATACCCTCGAACTGGTATCGCCGGCTTTGAGCAGGATCTGATGGGCGATCTGGCGCATCACAATGATCTCGCGGGCATTCTCAAAATCGGTGTCGGCAGCTTTATTCTGCACAAATGCAGCCAGAACCAGGATCAATCCGCCGGAAAATAAAAAAAGTAGGGAGCGCCTTTTCATACCCAAATATAAACGTAAAACAAGCACCCGAAAGATTGTTGACCAAGCTTTTACACTTGTTTACATTCTATTTACACTTAAAAATGGGAAATCGGTCATTCGGGATGTAGATTGCCTTTGTTATTTTTAATACCTCCACATCTATCAAAAAAAAATTATGTGTAAGCCTTTTGTGTTAGCTGTATTGATCCTGTTAAGCGCCTGTAGTTCTACGGATGTCCAGGAGCCTGGTATGACAATTGTGCAGAACCCTGCTTATGGTGAAGTGACCCTTCCTGTTGGGAAGCCCATCGATCGGATTGCAGAATCCTATAATCTGATGTTTGAGAAATACAATCCATTTTATCAGAACATTTCGCTGCAGATCAGTAAATATATCCGTCATATCTATCAGGACCGATCCGGTGCCATGTGGTTTGGCACTAATGAGGATGGCATTGCGCGAATGCAAAAGGATCGTCTTGACTACTTTACACCCGAACAAGGTTTGGGGGGAAGGGCCGTTCGGGGTATTGCAGCAGATACACAGGACCGACTCTGGGTTGCCACGAATGGCGGCGTATCCTTGCTTTCCGATGGGAAATTTGAAAATATGACAGTGGCCGACGGACTTCCGTCTAACGAAGTATGGAGTTTATTTATTGATAGTAAAGGAAGGGTGTGGGCCGGAACCATCGAGGGGCTGGCGTATTGCGATGCTGCCAGTGTAAAAGAGGGCCGGGCTGTATTTACAAAATTGGAACTCCCCAAAACACAGGAACATTCGTCTTCCCGTTTCAGTTATAAATTGGTGTGGGCTATTTATGAAGACCAGGCCGGTGCACTTTGGTTTGGAACAGACGGGGATGGGGTCAAGAAGTTTGATGGAAAACAGATCCAGAACTTCGGCGGGAAAGAGGGTTTGTCGTGTAATAATGTACTGTCTATTGTTCAGGATAATAACCAGCAGATGTGGTTCAGTACCTGGGGTGGCGGATTGAATAAATTCGATGGACGTTCCTTTACGCATTTTGATGACAAAAGCGGACTGAGTAGTAATAATGTTTGGTCTTCTTTAAAAGATAAAGACGGAAATTTATGGTTCGGTACCCTTGGGGGAGGCATCAATAAATTCGATGGACAAAAATTTTCTGTATATCGGGAGAAGCAAGGCTTAACACAGAATCATGTACAGAGTATTCTGCAGGATAAAGACGGGAAAATGTGGTTTGGTTTTTCTGGTGGGGTGTTTGTGCTGGACGAGAATTTTTTGAGAAACATTAAGAAGCCGGGTTGCTGATGATGTAGTGTTAAGTAGAAAGTATTTAGTTGTAAGTTATAATCATAAGCCTTGTGGTGAAAGTAGTGCCGGATCTTTCAAAAGATCCGGCACTGCTTTTTAGGTTCTTGTTTTTAGGCCTGCTTATGCGTCGCTTTTATCGGCGCTTAATTTTTTATAATCCGGCCTTTTCCGGCGATCGTATTGTTTTCATCTACGATGGTATAGAAATAGATAGCATTAGCCAGTTGATTTATATTGATGGGATTGCTTCCGGTTTGCAATGCAGTTTGAAAGACGAGTTTTCCCTCGGTATTATAAAGCTTTAATTTTCGGGTCGCACCCGGGTTGGTAACCTGTAATGATTGTGTGACTATAGTTGGTGATACACTGATGGATGTTTCAGTATTTTTTACTTTCACAACAGCACTAAAGGTTGACTTGCCATCAAGGTCAATCTGTTTTATTCGATAGAAAAAAAACTGGCTTGAAGATATTGGCCCTATATCTGTAAATGCATACAAATTGGTCGCCATGTTTTTAGCCGGTGTTTCGCCAATAGAAATAAACCTGTTGCCGTCGGCACTTCGCTGTATCTCAAAATGTGAAACCAGTTGTTCCTGGACTGTAGTCCAGTTCAGACATACCTTGTCGTTATTACAGCGTTTGGCCTGTACATTGGTGAATTGCAGCGGCAGGGTAACGAGGTTATTAGCGACCCAGATTTCCCGGCCATAAGTGGTGGTTGTAACCATGGCAAACAGCTTATTTCCGGAAACAACAAATCGCTCAATAGTACTGGATGCAGATCCAGGCTGAATATCCTGTAATAAATTGGTGCCGGCTTCAGTTCCGTTGCTGCTCCATGGTTCAGCACCTTCGAGGGCGGTGACCGCTCTGAAAACGATCTTGTTGCCCACATTAATGCAGTAGTTAATATCGGATGATGCGGTGCCGGGATTAATATCTTTCACCAATGTGGTGCCTCCCGGGGTTCCATCAGTTCGCCACAATTCCATGCCATTCGTGGCGTCGATACCAGGGAAATACAGATAGCCGTTGAACACCACCATGGAGTTAAGTCCGTAATTCGTATAAGTGCCACCGGCTTCCATGATGGCAACAGTGCCTGATTCTGTGCCATCTGTTTTCCAGAGTTTTGTAGTACTGCCATCGGATGCAATAAAATAGAGTTCGTTATTATATTCTGTGAAATTATATGGATTGCTGCTGCCAGCGCCCGGGTTGAGATCTTTCAACCGATAGGTGCCAGCTTCTGTACCATCTGATCGCCATAATTCTGTTCCGGAAAGTCCATCACTTTTTCTGAAATAGGCAATATTGTTATATCCCCTGATCTCATTTCCTTCTGGAGAGGAGGGGAGGGCGCCACTATAAATATCTTTTGTGATGATAGTTCCGGCTTCTGTGCCATCGGTGCGCCACATTTCATAGCCATTGACCCCATCGTTTGCATAAAAGAAAATCAGATTGCCCACTTTTGTTAACTCCCTCGGACTGCTTCCGCCAAACCCCGGAGCCGCAATGGCTTTCACGAGTTGGGTGCCACCGGCAGTGCCATCGGTACGCCACAGTTCAGTTCCATTGACAGATTCGGTTGCATCAAAATATTTATATCCATTTAATGTAGCATAAAATGCCGCGGTAGAACTGGCTGCGCCGGGGTTAATATCGGTAATAAAACTTGTCCCTCCATCTGTTCCATCAGATCCCCATAATTCCGTACCATTTACCCCGTCAGACGCATAAAAATTCAGCTTGTTATTCAAAACCGACAATAGTGTTGCCCCGCCAGAAGAGGCACCCGGTATGATGTCTTTTACCATTTGCGTTCCCGCATCGGTGCCATCAGAAACATATAATTCATTGCCATTGGTGCCATTATTCGCCCTGAAATATACTTTATTGTTCCAGGCAATTAACTGGTCGGGGGCCGAACTGGTTGCTCCGGTTCTGATATCTTTTACCAATGTAAATGCCTGTGCGTTCGTGAGGGTAGGAATACCGAAGCTGATAATAATAGTCAATACAATCCGATTCATGCAATAAGGTTTAAAACGCCAATATTAGGTTGATGTTAGTTGGTACTGATACCCATTGCAGGGTATATTCGAAAAAGAATGTAAAGAATTACGGGAAGTTTTGCCTGTTTCAAGTCGGAACCGCCGGAAAACTTATTTCTGACATCCTTCCAAATGTTTTTATTTTGGACTATGTCAACCAACACCAGATTTGTTATCCTCTTTGTGGCATTCGTTTGTTCCTGTATTGGCTTCATGTGGAAGCTCCCTTCAGTCTTCCGGGCCCATGATAAATTCCTGCATGCGGCTTTTTATTTTAGTGCCGCTGCCTTTCTGCATTTACTGTTTCGTAAAAGGGTTGTCATCATTCTTGCTGCCTTGTTTTTATTTGGCGTCGCTATCGAATGGGCGCAGGAGTATTCCAACAAACTCACCGGCAAGCGCATCCATGGCCGGTTTGATATAGAAGATGTATATGCGAATTCCAAAGGATTGCTGGTGTACCTGGTCTTGTGGTTGGTTATTTCGGGGGTTAGGCTATTGAGGAAGGGTGAATGGTGAATGGTGAATGGTGAATCGTGAATCGTCAATCGTGAATCGTGAATCGTGCCTGCACGCCGTAGCTATTCCAAGTCCGTCGGATAAAAGCGAAGGCGTGAATCAAAATAGCACTCCCCGCATTCCACACCACCTCATGCCTCATACCTCACATCCCCGCCCCACTTAACACTTAACACCTAAAACTTAAAACTCCTCTCCCACTCTCCACTTCTCCAAAAATTTTTCTTTCCCGGAAACAGCAAATAAGTGTGCGGAATTTTTATTCTTGTCGTATTTTGTGGAAAAACTCCCCTGAAATTGTTGAAAACCCTGTTTTTGCGTGTATAAACCGGGTGTAATTGTTGATACAATGGTGGAGGAGGGGTGAACAAGTACTGGTGTTAACAATGGCTTAATAGAGAAGGGAGAAGAGCAATTATATTCGCTGTCCGGCATACAAATCGCCGGATCCTGATAGAAGAACTTCCCGATCTTATTCCAGTGGAAAATGCCAATTTTTCAACGTACCGTGCGTATTTATTTAATGTTTGAGTAATTGAATCATGGACCTGACGAATCTTAATAAAGACAGAAGTAAAACAAGAAGAAAATCCTCCATCGACATGAGTTCGATGGTATATGGAAAAGTACCACCACAGGCAAAAGACCTGGAAGAAGCTGTATTGGGTGCGATCATGCTCGAAAAAAGCGCCTTCGATACCGTGGTGGAAATATTAAAGCCGGAGTGTTTTTATATTGAAAGCCATCAGCGTATTTATCGGGCGATGCAGGGGCTGCAACAAAAGAATCAGCCTATTGATATTCTCACCGTAGTGGAGGAATTGCGCACCCGTGAGGAATTGGAAATGGTGGGCGGCCCGTACTACGTTACCCGTTTGACCAACTCGGTGGTATCATCAGCCAATATTGAAACGCATGCCCGTATCATCCTGCAGAAATTCATTCAGCGGGAATTGATCCGCATCAGCGGGGAGATCATCAGCGAATCATATGAAGACAGTACCGATGTATTTGATCTGCTGGATGAGGCCGAAAGCAAATTGTTCGAGATCACCAATAATCACCTTCGTAAGAATTTCGACAGTATCGATACCGTACTGGTAAAAACCGTACAGCGTATTGAGGATATGCGTAACCGTAATGAGGATATTACGGGTGTACCGAGTGGATTTGCCACCCTCGACCATCTTACCTATGGTTGGCAGAATACCGACCTGATCATTCTCGCAGCCCGTCCTTCAGTGGGTAAAACAGCTTTTGCACTCAACCTGGCGCGCAATGCCTGTTTGAATGCCGTGAAGCCGACACCGGTGGCATTCTTCTCGCTGGAAATGAGTGCCGGACAGTTGGTGCAGCGTATTCTTTCTGCAGAGAGCGAGATATGGCTCGAAAAGATCAGTCGCGGTAAACTGGAAGAACATGAAATGAAACAGTTGTATGCTAAAGGCATACAGCGTTTGGCTAAAGCACCCATGTATATCGACGATACTGCTGCCTTGAACATCTTTGAATTGCGTGCCAAATGCCGTCGTTTGAAGAACAAACATAATATCGGCATGATCATCATCGACTACCTTCAGTTGATGAGTGGTTCGAGTGATCGTAATACCAATCGTGAACAGGAGATCAGTAAGATTTCCCGCGACTTGAAAGGATTGGCAAAAGAATTACAGGTGCCGATCATTGCCCTGTCTCAGTTGAGTCGTGCGGTGGAAAGCCGGAAAGAAGGGGAGAAGATCCCGCAACTGAGTGACCTCCGTGAATCGGGTGCCATTGAGCAGGATGCCGACATGGTTATGTTTCTCTACCGTCCGGAATATTATGGTATCACCGCCAATGAAAGTGGTGAAAGCAATAAAGGAGAAACCCACGTTAAAATAGCCAAACACCGTAATGGTTCCCTCGATACGGTTAAACTCAAAGCCTTATTACACATTCAGAAATTTGTGGAATACGGAGAGGATGATTTTGGTGGAATTGGTGGTGGTGGTAGCTGGCGTCCTGTTCCATCAGATACAGGAGGGGGAGAAGCCCCCGGTGCCCGTTTATACATTCAGGCAGGAAGTAAGATGAATGATCTGCCTATGGATGATGCGGATGATTCACCCTTCTAACAACTGATCACATTTTTTATTTTCTGTTTGCGGTTTTCTATTATGGTATTACCCTTTTTCTATATAAATACCTTTCAGCCGGGGCAGGTTGAAATTGAATTGGATGAAGATAATTCCCGCCATGCCATTCAGGTATTACGTATGGAAGAAGACGAAGCCCTGCACCTGACCGACGGAAAGGGTCACCTGATCACCGGGTTGATTGCCAAAGCACATAAAAAACATTGTGTGGTGCGGGTGAAAGAAGTTACCTATAGTGAACCGGTACAGCCCCATATTTCTATTGGCGTTTCATTATTAAAGAATAACAGCCGCTTTGAATGGTTCCTCGAAAAAGCGACCGAGATCGGCATCAATCAGATCATTCCCCTGCAATGTTCCCGTACGGAACGCAGTCATTTTCGCTGGGATCGGATGAATGCCATTCTGATCAGCGCTCTGTTGCAGAGTCAGCAGGTATGGCTTCCCGTGTTGGAGCAGCCGATGTCTTTTGATCAATTGGTGGAAGTGACAGGTGAGGGTTGTTTTAGATTGATCGCCCATTGCATGGATGGAGACAAAACGCCGATCTTCCGCATCAATCTATCGAATGTAAAACACCTGCAATTACTTATTGGACCCGAAGGCGATTTTACGCCGGAAGAAGTGGCCTTCGCCCATGCGCAGAGCTATCATCCGGTAAGTTTGGGCAATACCCGGTTACGCACGGAAACAGCGGCTGTAGTGGCCGCAACACTTTTACGTATCCGCTAAATCTTTGATCAACGCGCCATATCATCCTGGCCTTCCTGAGCCTGTGGCAGTACCGGTTCTCTTAACTGCACCGGCTTTTTCCCTTCTTTCTTGCGCATCCACATATTCAGCATTTCCACGCCAAATGAGAAAGCCATGGCGAAATAGATATAGCCTTTATCAATATGGCTGCCATGTATCGGCTCTAAACCTTCGAAGAATAAACTGAAACCTACCATCAGCAGGAAGGCGAGTGCCAGCATTTTCAGGGTGGGATGTTTGTGAATGAAATTGGAGATCTTGTCAGAGAAGAAAAACATTACCACCATGGCAATGATCACCGCAATGATCATCACCGTAACGATCTTGGCCAAACCCACCGCAGTAATAATACTGTCGAAGGAGAACACCATATCCACCACAATGATCTGGCCGATGATGGCACCAAAAGAGGCTGATTTTTCTTTAATATTCAACCCGCCTTCATCGCCTTCCAGCTTGTGGTGAATTTCTTTTACCGTTTTATAAAGGAGGAATAAGCCCCCGGCAAACATGATCACATTGCGCAAATTGAAAGCGTAGTGGGCTTCTTTCCAGTCAAAACCAATCAGCTCACGGTTGCCATTTTTTACCAGCCAGCCAATACCCATCAACAGGGCTACACGAACCGCAATGCCTGCGATCATCCAGATGCGGCGGGCTTTCAGCTTCTGCTTTTCATCCAAACGACCCATCAGAATGGACACGAAGATCACATTGTCGATACCTAACACAATTTCCAGTGTGGCAAGGGTCAATAAACTGATCAAAGCGTCGAGAGTCATTAATTCCTGCATATGCGGGTGGTTTTTAGGGCACAAAAATAATGAATCGCGCGTCTTTTAAATGGGAAAATCCTGAGTGCCAGCACCTTAATTTCGGGTCCCGGTAATTGGCACAATTTTTAATCGTAAAAAGAGTTTTATATCCGGAACCAAATACATTTTATAGAAGCTTTCTACCCAATCTTTACCTGTAAAACACCGTAGACCATGAAAAGGGTAGTATTTTTTTTGCTTCTGGCCTTCCCGGCTATGCTTTCCGCCCAATATACTGAGTCGTTTTTCTCCGGGGCTTCCCTCAAAGGCGGATTCGGCTATGCCCACGATTTCCCGGGTTTGAACGGCATCGGATTCAATGGGGAGTTTACCATGCCGTTGGTGCCCAATTGGGAAGGAGGATTTGCCGTAAAGCGCTTTTCATTGCAAGGATACCCCCGGAATAAAGAAACCCTGGAATATACCCGGGCCACCACATTTGATTTTAATATCTATTTTCTTCCGTTGCAATCTGCCTCGCAGATCATTCGTATAGGTGCAGGCTACTCTTTTTCTACCTATTCCATCCGTAGAGCCTATCCGGTCATCAATGGCACCGGACCCGATAAAGCCACGTCCTGGCCCATTCAGGATACGCGCAGCCGTACATCCGGTATGAATATTATGGCAGAATATGAATATTTGATACCCGACACGAAATTGTCCGTTGGGTTGCGGGCAGGTTTGTATAAAGCTTATGATCGTGTAACCTATATCGGTCCTTTTGCCGGCTTCAGATTTTAGCCGCATGTAAACCATCGCAGATATTCTTCGCAATAGCAGGGCCTTCATAAATAAAACCCGTCCAAACTTGCACCAGTGTGGCACCTGCCTGTTGTTTTTCTCTGGCGTCTTTTGCGGTAAATACTCCTCCCGAGCCGATCATCGGAACTTTTCCTCCGGTACGCTCCTGAATATATTTAACGAGGGACGTACTTCTTTCCCGAACGGGAGCGCCACTCAGTCCGCCGGCACCGATCTTTTCTATGTCAGCGGCATCCGTAAGCAGATCGGCCCGACTGATCGTGGTATTGGACACCACCAGCCCATCCAGTTCTATTTCCAGGGCCAGCGCGATCACATCATCTACCTGCGATAAGGTTAAATCGGGTGCGATCTTCAATAAAACCGGTTTCGGCTTTGGATAGGCGTTATTGATGGTTTGCAGATGGGACAGGATCTTTTTGAGCGCATCTTTCTCTTGTAATTCCCGTAAGCCCGGGGTATTGGGAGAGCTCACATTCACCACGAAATAATCCACATAATCGAATAACTCCCGGAAACAGATCTCGTAATCTTTCCAGGCATCCTCATTGGCGGTCACTTTGTTTTTGCCAATATTCCCACCAATGATCATTTGGCCATTTCCCTGTAAACGACCGGCTTTCCATTCTTTCAGACGCTGCGCCACTGCTTTTACGCCCTCATTATTGAAGCCCATCCGGTTGATAAGGGCTTTGTCGAGAGGCAATCGAAACAAGCGGGGGCGGGGATTGCCTTCCTGCCCCACCGGGGTAACCGTGCCGATCTCCACATGGCCAAAGCCCAGGAGCTCCAGTTCCCGGAGGTAGCGGGCGTTTTTATCAAACCCGGCGGCCAGTCCTACTTCATTCGGAAATTGAATGCCCCAGCATTCTACCGGTTTTCCGTTGCCGGCCCTGAACATGCGGGCCACCAGTGCGCGTAACGGAGCTATAGAACAAATGGTTTTCAGGGCATTCATCACAAAATGGTGAACCGCCTCGGCGTCGAAAAGAAAAAAGAATTTTCTGATAAGCTGGTACATAGATACCTGCGAAGATAAAGCCAATTCTCACAATCGTTTTGTGATTACAATTCTACCTGTTAACTTTGGTCTATAAAGTTGCATAAACAACTATTTATTTCTTGCCAGACTTCTTACTATTAAACTTGACACTATGCAGGAAGCGTATATAGTAGCGGGCTATCGCACAGCCGTAACAAAAGCCAAAAGAGGTGGATTCCGTTTTACCCGACCGGATGATCTGGCCGTGCAGGTAATAAAAGGGTTGATGGCATCCGTGCCACAATTGGATCCCAAAAGAGTGGATGACGTGATTGTAGGTAATGCAGTGCCTGAAGCCGAGCAGGGCTTGCAGGTGGGTCGGATCATAGCCGCTCGTTCGCTGGGTTATGAAGTGCCGGGTATGACCATCAACCGGTATTGTGCCTCGGGGCTGGAATCGATCGCTATTGCCACTGCAAAGATCCGTACCGGTCAGGCCGATTGTATTATTGCAGGTGGTACAGAAAGTATGACCATGGTGCCTACAGCCGGATGGAAAACAGTTCCCTCTTTTGAAATCGCTAAAGACGATCCCGATTATTATCTGAATATGGGTTTAACCGCCGAAGCGGTGGCAAAAGAGTATAATGTAAGCCGTGAAGATCAGGATCAGTTTGCTTTAGAGTCGCATCAAAAAGCACTCCGGGCCATTCAGGAGGGTTATTTTAAAGGAGGTATTCTACCCATTACTGTAGAAGAAACCTATCTGGATGAAAAGCAGAAAAAACAAAAACGCAGCTTTGTGGTGGATACCGATGAGGGACCACGTGCCGATACCAATATTGACGCGTTGAAAAAATTGAAACCGGCTTTCGCTGTGAACGGAACCGTTACAGCAGGAAATGCCTCCCAAACCTCCGACGGTTCTTCTTTTGTCATAGTTATGAGTGAAGCGATGGTTAAGGAATTGGGGTTACAGCCCATGGCCCGTTTGGTAGCCTGTGCTTCTGCAGGTGTAGCTCCACGTATCATGGGTATTGGTCCGGTGGAAGCAGTACCGAAAGTGCTCCGCCAGGCCGGAATGAATCTGGGACAGATTGATCTTTTTGAATTGAATGAGGCATTTGCTTCTCAGTCGCTGGCTGTCATCCGTCAATTGGAATTAGATACAACCAAAGTAAATATCAATGGGGGCGCTATCGCTCTGGGGCATCCACTGGGATGCACCGGTGCCAAGCTCACCGTCCAGATTTCCCATGACCTGAAAAGATTGAATAAGAAATACGGAATCGTAACCGCTTGTGTAGGCGGCGGTCAGGGTATTGCCGGTATCATTGAGCGGTTGTAGTTGAAACATCAATAGCGGTTGCATTACTTTTTTGTAGAAAATCCCGTCCATGACGGGATTTTTGCCGTATATGCCCCATGTAACTGGTGAAAAAATACGATTGCGGCTATTTTCAACGCTTGTGGCAGCATTTTTGAACTTTATTTCTGCCGTACAAAACAGGTACTTATAAATTCAATGCTTATGGACAGAAGAGATTTCCTCTTGCTTAAAAGAAAACAGTTGCCCACGGAGGAAACCGTTATGAGTGTACGCGGGGTAAATGCGGGTTTGGCTCCTTATGCGGGTGCATGGACACAGAAAGAAGTGGCGCATTTACTGAAGCGAACCATGTTTGGGTCCCGTAAGGCGGATATTGATTATTTCCGCTCCCTATCTGTTGGCCAGGCAGTCGATGCTTTACTTAATGTATCATCGAGTATACCTCCTCCGCCTTTAAAAACCTACGACAATACCGATATTCCTGCTACCGATCCTGATTATGCGATTCCGGTGGGTACCACATGGACGAATGTGTTTTCGTCGGATGGAACAGTGAATGCCCGCCGTCGGGCCTCCGTTAAAGCCTGGTGGATCGGTTTAATGCTGAATCAGGATCGTACCGTACAACAGAAAATGGTTTTATTCTGGCACAATCATTTTGCTACGGAAATGGATGTGGTGGATCGTGCCAGTTTTCCCTGGCAGCAGATCAACCTGTTTCACCAGCAAACCCTGGGGAATTTCAAAGGGTTGGTACGGGCCATCACCCTCGACCTGTGTATGCTCCGGTATCTGAACGGATATCTGAATACCGCGGGTGCGCCGGATGAGAACTATGGCCGGGAATTGCAGGAGTTGTTTACCCTCGGTAAAGAAAATGTACCAAATTATACGGAGGATGATGTGAAAGCGGCGGCGCGGGTTTTGACCGGTTGGACCATCAATTTCACCAATGATACCAGCGCTTTTAATATCAACAGGCACGATAAAACGAATAAGCAATTCTCCTCCTTTTTTAATAACACGATCATTACCGGTCGTACCGATGCTACAGCGGGAGATGCGGAACTGGACGACCTGCTGAACATGATCTTTGCTAAAAAGGAGCAGGTGTCGGAATATATTGTCCGTAAATTATACCGGTGGTTTTGTTATTATACCATTGACAGTGTCACCGAAGCAAATGTGATCAAACCGCTGGCTCAGTTATTCCGCGACAGTAACTGGGAGATCAAACCTGTACTGGAAACGCTGTTGAAAAGTGAACATTTCTTTGATCCGCTTAATCAGGGTTGTTTAATTAAAAGTCCGCTCGAAAATATGATCGGCTGTTGCCGTGAATTCGGTGTGGTATTCCCCTCCATTGGTGCAGATGTAGTGAATGCCTATAATTTGTGGAATGTGCTGCGCAACCGGGCCACGACCATGCAGCAAAATCTGGGCGATCCACCCAGTGTTTCCGGATGGCCGGCTTATTATCAGGCGCCACAGTTTTACGAGGTGTGGATCAACTCAGATACTTTGCCGAAGCGAAATGTATTTACCGATCAAATGATCGGAAATGGTTACACGCAAAATGGTGTGAAGATCCAGATCGATGCAGTGGCTTTTACCAAAACGCTCACCAATCCCGGTGATCCGAATCTGCTGATCAATGAAGTGTTGGATATTATTTACCGTGTTCCACTTTCGGATGCCAGTAAGCAGGTAATTAAAAAACAGATACTGCTTAGTAACCAGGACCAGGATTTTTACTGGACTAATGCCTGGAATGCACATATTGCGAATCCTTCCGATACGGCGGCTTTTACCATTGTGAATACCCGATTGAAGGCCCTGTATAAATATTTTATGAACCTGGCAGAATACCAACTTGCCTGAACGCAAAACCAATTCTATGAAGCGCAGAGCTTTTTTTAAAACAACACTCCCCGCCACGGTAACCTTACCGGCCTTACTGAATGGGTTTTCCGTAAAAGCCTTTACCGAGCAGTCGCCCCTCGTAGCGGCTTTGTTAGGCACCAATACAGAAACCGATAAGGTTTTGGTGTTGATCCAGTTGAATGGCGGGAATGATGGATTGAATATGGTGATCCCTATTGAATTCTATTCACAATATTATAATGCCCGGCAGAATGTTGCCATCCCGTTGAATCGGGTACTCCCTTTAACGGGGAATGCCAAAACGGGCTTGCACCCATCCATGACCGGTATACAGCAATTATTCAATGAAGGAAGGGCCTCTATTGTGCAGTCTGTTGGGTATCCTTCCCCGAATTTTTCCCATTTCAGGGCTACGGATATCTGGATGAGTGCCTCTGATTCAGAGCAGGTGATAACCAGTGGATGGGCCGGACGTTATCTGGGAGTGGAATATCCGAATTACCCGAACGGATATCCGAATACGCAAATGCCGGATCCGTTGGCCATTCAGATCGGATCACTTACCTCGCTTGCCCTGCAGGGTCCCGCAGTAAGTATGGGTATGAGTATCAGTGACCCCACCAGTTTTTATAATTTTTTGAATGGGGTGCAGGATCCTGTGCCGGATACCCCCTGGGGTAAGGAACTGAAATATGTACGGATGATCGCTGCGCAAACACAGCAATACACCGCCGTGATACGGGATGCCTTTAACCGGGTAGCCAGTCAGGGTACCTATCCCTCCAATAACGATCTGGCCGCCCAGCTACAGATCGTTGCCCGATTAGTAAAAGGGGGGCTCAAGACCCGCATTTATATGGTTACTACAGGTGGCTTCGATACCCATTCCAGTCAGGTAAATACAGGCGATACCACCACCGGATTACATGCCAATCTGATGATGAATTTATCGAATGCCATTAAGGCATTCATGGACGACCTGAAAGGATTGGGGATTGATGACAGGGTGATCGGTATGACTTTTTCTGAGTTTGGCCGACGCATTAAATCGAATTCCAGTATGGGAACCGATCATGGTGCCGCGGCGCCGCTCATTGTGTTTGGTAAGAATGTACGCTCGGGTGTTATCGGCAACAATCCTGTTATTCCATCGTCCGTTTCGGTGAACGATAATATTCCCTTTCAGTACGATTTCAGAAGCGTATATGCCTCCTTACTGCGGCAATGGTTTTGTGTTAATGCTACTGATCTGCAAACCATCATGCTGAAAAATTTCCAGGATATTCCTCTGGCGGTAAATGCCGCCTGTGGTACCACGGGCCTCGAAGATGTGGTGAGAGGATCGGGGGAAGAATGGATCACGAATTACCCCAATCCCTTTGTGCAGCAAACCGCCATTACCTTCCGCTCCAAAGGCGGACATACACTGGTGCAGGTCATCGACCCCATGGGAAGGGTAATACGCACCCTGGCCGATCGGGAATATGTGCCCGGTAGTTATACCATTCGCTTCGAATCGGAAGGTTTGCCCTTGGGGGTTTATTATGCCCGTTTCCAGCATGGCAGCATTCAGCAGGTGCGGGCCATGCTCAAAACAAGGTAAAGGATTGGATAGAACTCTTTCTGGGAAAGGGTTTTATTAAACTGTCCAATTTTTTCGGGTAGCCAATATGTGCTATATTGCCATTTCAATACTTTCCCGGTATTTAACCAGGTACCGGCACAACTTATGGATGGCAAAATAAAAGTATATCTGACAGACGACCACGAGTTATATCTTGAGGGCCTATGTTTATTGCTCAATAAACAGGAAGGTATTCGTGTTGTGGGAAATTCTTTAACCGGACATGGGTTGCTGGAAAATTTGCCCGGATTGGAGGTGGATGTGCTGCTTCTGGATGTTAACTTACCCGATATAGAAGAAGTTGCCCTTCTGGAGCAGATAAGAGCCTTGCGACCCGATATAAAAGTATTATATCTTACCATGATGCGCGGTACCCGATACATTCATCGGTTAATGAAATATGGTTTGCAAGGGTACCTGCTTAAAAATGCGCCCATCGCCGAATTGAATGAGGCCATCCGCACGGTTTCTTCCGGCGGCAACTACTACAGCAAGGAAATTAATATTTCGGATGCTGATCATGATTTTAGAAATACCATTACCATCGACGATAAGCAGATCAATGAGATCCTTTCCAAAAGGGAAGTAGAGATATTGAAACTGATCTGTAAAGAATTCAGTAATGCAGAGATCGCAGAGAAATTATTTCTGAGTATCAGTACTGTAGAAACACATCGGAAGAATCTGATCGCAAAATTAGGTGTAAATAATACAGTGGGTCTCGTGAAATTTGCTCTGAAGAATAATCTGATCGACTGAGTGCTGTTATTCCTTCGTTCCTTACCAAAGAATTCAACATAACCCGTGTGAGGCCATTTCTTCTTTCCATAATGCTGCTTTTTTGTTTATCCGATTCACGGGCCGGCATCGATACCATCTATTTAAAGCAATTGTATGATCGTTGTCTGGATTTCAACGAAAGCAAGATCGATTCCCTGAAATATTATGCTGATTTTATTCAAAAGGAATCGGCCAGATTGAAGTTTGAAAAGGGGCCCGTATTATCCTTGCGGCTAAAAGGTTTGTATGAAGAATTTCAGTCTGATTATAAAGAGGCCATCAGCTATTATCTGCAGGCCCTTGAAGCTTCCCGGAAATTGGGAGAACCTGCTTATGAAGTTTCTGCCCTGAGTGATCTGGCAATTCTTTATTACAATATCGGGCAACCGCAACTCTCCCGTAAGTATTATATACAGTGTGCGCAATTGGCTCTGGAGCAGGGAGAGATATCATCTGTGGTAAACTCCTATAATAATCTGGGCGTCATTTATAATGGATTGGGTCTTCATGATAGTGCCCTCGTTTTTCTGGAACAGGCATTGCGTATAGCCAGACAATCAGGAGGCTTAGTGGATTCTACCAGTACTATAAATAATATCGGGAACAGTTACTTCAAGAAAAGAGATTTCCCTAAAGCATTATTCTATTTCAGGCAAAATTACATGGCACATTCCGGGAAGGAAGTGGATCCGGCCTTAGTCTGGATCGATCATATCAACCTCTCCGATGTTTATATTGAAATGAAGCGATACGATTCTGCTCTGTATTTTTCTGAGAAATCTATGGAGATTGCTGTTGCGTTGCATTCCAGGTCGAAACAGGCAGATGGATATTCTGTTTTATCTAAATTATACGGTCGTAAGGGAGATTATAAAAGAGCCTATGAATATATGCAACAGTGGTATGCTCTTGATACGGCACTGGTAAATGGCAGTACCCAACAAACTATTGCCGAGTTACAGGAACGTTTTAATGCTAAAGAACGGGAGGCTGAAAACAAATTATTATTGGCGAAAGTAGAGCAAGAGCAATTTCGGATCAATCTCATAAGTATAGTAGCCGTAGTACTGGCGCTGTTTTTGGGAGTGATCGTTTTCGCGCTGTTTAAGATACGCCGTTTTAACCGGCAATTGCGGGAGAATAATGAACTGATCGGTAAACAGAATGAAAAATTAAGCTTGTTGAATCAGGAGAAGAATCAATTGATCAGCGTGGTGTCGCACGACCTGAATAGTCCTTTTGCAACGATCAGTATGTGGAGCCAGGTGTTGGAGTCGGAAGAGTCTGCTATGTCTGCAGACCAGCAAAAAGCGATCCGGCGCATCAAGGAAGCCGGCATGCAGGGGCAGCAGCTGATTCAGCGAATTCTTGATGTGGAAAGATCTGATATTGCTCAATACCAGCTACAGTTACAGAATATCGATCTGATTCCGGTTGTAGATACGGTTTGCGATGCGTTTACTCCGATGGCTGGAAGGAAATCTATTCAGATCGTTCGTGAATATCGCCCTGCTCCGGTGGAGTTGCTGACTGATCCCAACCTGATCCGTCGTGTTTTGGAAAATCTGATCAGTAATGCCCTTAAGTTTTCCGAAGAAGGGGCGCGTATTTGGATCGATCTGAAAGCGGCGGAAGACAGTATTCTGATAACAGTGAAGGATGAAGGCGTCGGAATTTCGTCGGAGGATCTGCCGAGAGTATTCAGTCGTTATGGGAATATTTCCTCCCGCGCCACAGCAGGAGAAAAATCGAATGGCATTGGTTTGTCGATCGTAAAACGGATCATTGATGAATTGAATGGAACGATCCGTTGCCAAAGTGCGTTGGGATTGGGTACCAGTTTTATTATTGAATTAAAACGATGAGTGGTAGGGTTCCGCTTTGTGGATAGGTGTAGTGGCTCTACCTTTGCTCGATTAATTGAAAGGTTATGCGTTTTACGAGGCTGTTGTTATACTTTTTGATGATTGGTGCATTCTGCTCTCCTTTAAAGGCGCAACGGGCCTTGGATGACGAAGCCTATGCGATTCAGTTTACGGGCTATGTGCTGGATGCTAAAAATGCCCAGCCATTATCGGGCGCTTCAGTTTATGTTTCGGATCTTAAAACAGGTGCTGTAACCGATACAAAAGGATTTTTCCGGATCACGGGAATTCCGGCCGGACAACACCTGGTGGAGGTTTCTTTTGTAGGCTATGCTACGGTTACGGAATTAATTCAGATGAATGCAGATGTGAACAAGAGCTTTAGCCTGTCTGCCACTATTCTGGAGAATAATGAAGTGGTTGTTACGGGTGTAAGTACAGCAACGCAAATCCGTAGAACACCTACTCCTGTATCGATCGTAAAACGTACGGAATTAATAAAAATAAGTGCGACCAATCTGGTCGATGCCCTGAGCCGTAAGCCGGGCATTGCTCAAATAAGCACCGGTCCTGCTATTTCAAAACCCGTGATCCGAGGATTGGGCTACAATCGCGTAGTCGTGATGAGTGATGGTATTCGTCAGGAAGGCCACCAATGGGGCGACGAACATGGTTTGGAGATCGACGAATATAGTGTGCAAAAAGTTGAAATTCTTAAAGGACCCGCCTCGCTTATGTATGGCAGTGATGCGATGGCGGGAGTGATACATATTATTACCAATAGTCCTGTTGCACAGGGTTTATTAAAGGGAAGTATTACAGGAAATTTTCAATCAAACAATTCATTGGCGGGAACAGGTGTACAACTGGCCGCCAATCATCATTCCGGTTTCAATTGGAATGCATACACGTCTGTTCGCCGTGCTGCCGATTACCGCAATGCTTACGATGGCAGGGTGTATAATTCTAAATTCAAGGAATTCAATTTTGGCGGTTATGCAGGGTTTAATGGTAAATGGGGTTTCAGCCATTTGATACTTTCGCGTTTTCATCAATTGGCCGGAGTGGTAGAAGGCGATCGGGATGCGAATGGGCAGTTTTTAAAACCAATGCCTGGAGGGAATACCGCTTTGCCCTCTGCTGCTGATTTTAACAGTGCTACCCCTCAATTGCCGTATCAGGATATTACCCATGAAAAACTGATCAGCGATAATAGTTTTAATTTCCCGGCAGGCCGGTTAACCGTCATGGCGGGCATTCAGCGCAACCGACGTATTGAATTCGGCAATACAGATGATCCAGATGAGAAAGAACTTTTCTTTGACCTGGGTACGATAACCTATGCTGTTTCTTTTCATGAAACAAAGAATACAAGTTGGCATCATTCGGTGGGGATTGCGGGGATGGTACAGAAGAATCAAAACAAAGGAGTGGAAGTGTTGATCCCTGAATACCGGATGAAAGATATCGGCGGATTTTGGTATGTCGCGCGGTCCTGGAAGCAACTGGGTTTTAGTGGCGGTCTGCGCATTGATCATCGGGCCTTACATTCTTTTGCTTTAGATGAAAATGGTCAACCCCGCTTTACCGATCTCAAACGAACTTTTACCAATATTTCCGGAAGTGCCGGGTTCAGTTATATTCCACATCCGTCCTGGACCATAAAATGGAATCTCGCCCGTGGGTTCCGGGCCCCTGCTATTGCGGAACTTGCGTCGAATGGTACGCATGAGGGAACCAATCGGTATGAATATGGCAGTAGGCACCTGAATACAGAAAAGAGTTTGCAAACAGATGCCGGAGTGGAATGGAAGAGCGAGCATATGTCGGTAGGGCTAAATTTGTTTTATAACGCGATCAGCGATTTTATTTATTATCAGAAACTTCGCGGTTTTTCCGGGGGCGATTCGTTGGTGGATGTAGACGGAGATCTGATTCAGGCCTTTCATTTTACTCAGGATGATGCCCGGTTGGCAGGCGGAGAACTGCTGTTGGATATTCACCCGCATCCGCTCGACTGGCTCCATTTTGAAAATTCTTTTTCCATTGTACAGGGACGTTTCGCAAAGGCTGTCGACGGAACCAAAAACATTCCGCTGATGCCTGCGGCACATTTATTATCAGAATTAAGAGCCGATATCAGCACCGGAGATTCACGCTGGCAAAACATCTATGTAAAATTGGAATTTGAACATTTCTTCCGGCAGAACACTCCTTTTACCGCTTATGATACCGAAACTCCCACAAAAGGATACACGCTTTTACATGCAGGTGCGGGGTTGGATCTGAAATCTAAAACGAAGACCACTATTGCCAGTTTGTATTTTAATGTATCCAATCTGTTTGATGTGGCGTATCAGAATCATTTGAACCGTTTGAAATACACAGCAGTCAATCCGGTATCGGGAAGAACCGGTGTGTTTAATATGGGCCGCAATTTCAGTATAAAACTCATCGTTCCCATTGAAACAAGATTGCAGGGAAAGAAGGATTGATGTTTATTCACACTAAACCCTTTAACTTTGCGTTATTAATAGGTTCTTACTAACCCATCGATGATAGAACGCTGGTCCCTTCCAAACGGTAGGGACTTTTTTATTTCACCTAACTTTGCTTATTAATATTCAGTTATGGAATTATCGATCACCACACCTGCTTTATTGTTTCCTGCAATTTCATTATTGATGCTGGCGTATACCAATCGGTTTTTGGCATTGGCCAGTTTGATCCGTAACCTTCATGAAAAGTATCGTAAAGAACCGGATCAGAAGCATATCATTGAGCAGATAAAAAATTTAAGGGCACGCACCCGTCTCATTCGATCCATGCAGGCTTTTGGTGTATTGAGTTTTCTGTTTTGTGTAGTTTGTATGCTTTGTATATTCAATGAATGGGAGCAGGCCAGTTATGTCATATTCGCCTTGAGCATCATCTCTTTTATTGTATCGCTGTTGTTATCGCTTTCTGAAATTACAGTAAGCATGCGGGCGCTCGAATTGGAATTGAGTGATATGGAAGAGATCACCCGTACGAATTTCTTCTCCGAGATATTGCGAAGCAAGG
Organism: uncultured Chitinophagaceae bacterium; assembly: GCA_964555605.1. Taxonomy (GTDB): domain Bacteria; phylum Bacteroidota; class Bacteroidia; order Chitinophagales; family Chitinophagaceae; genus Endoryza. Next base: position 40,244 of record CAZKSY010000015.1, read on the forward strand.
ATGGTGATTAAGATCAGGGAAGGATCTCGGTTTTCTTTTTGTAATCGGGGTCGTATTTCACAAAGAAGTAAAGATAGATCACCCGGCTTAACCGCATGATCCAGGGCTGCAGTCCGATCAATAAGGCGATATTCGTTCCGAGCCACCAAAAGAACCGGGTATCTTTTGTGCTCATGCCAATAAGAACGATCCAGGCCACGAAACTCGCCACCGAAAGAGCCACCGATAGCGCATAGCTTACATAACCCGTTCCATACCAAAAACCCACTTCGAGTTCATATAGCTGATCGCATTCCGGACAGCGCTTGGGCATGTCGAAAACCTTCTTGAGTTTCCAGGGGTTGTTATTATTGAACATGGGACCCCTGCGGCAATGAGGGCATTTATGGGTGAGAATACTCCAGAAATAATTCGGCCTTGCGTCTTGACTCATGCCGCAAAAGTACGATTTATTTAGAGCGCACCCATGTGATGAAAGTCACGATTAAGCGTTTTCCCCGAGAGACTGCTGCATTTTTCTGCGTTCACCGATCTGCTGACGCCACATGGCGTAATAAAGCCCTTTCTCCTGTAAAAGAGATTCATGATTACCGGTTTCCACCACATCACCCTGTTCCAATACATAGATCTTGTCGGCGTGCATGATGGTCGATAAACGGTGGGCGATCAGAATTGATATCTGGCTGCGTTGGGCCGAAATATCTTTGATAGTATTGGTGATATCCTCTTCAGTGATCGAATCCAATGAGGAAGTGGCTTCGTCGAAGATGAGCAATTTGGGATTGCGAAGCAGGGCCCGGGCAATGGACAAGCGTTGCTTCTCACCGCCCGATAGTTTCAATCCGCCTTCACCGATCATGGTATCGAGTCCTTTCTCAGCTCTTGCCAGCAGTTTTTCGCAACTGGCTTTTTTGATCACATCCAACAATGCTTCTTCACTGCTGTCGGGTTTTACGAAGAGAAGATTTTCCCGGATGGTGCCGGAGAACAATTGAGTATCCTGCGTTACGAAGCCGATTTGATTGCGCAGGTCCTCAAAATTAATAGCGGTTTCATCAAGACCGTTGTACAGGATCGTACCATCTTTCGGACGGTATAATCCCACCAGTAATTTCATCAGGGTTGTTTTGCCGGAACCAGATGGGCCGACAAACGCAATGGTTTCTCCTTTCTTTGTTTGGAAGCTGATATCATTGATGGCATTCTGCTTGGCTGATTGATGTTTGAAACCCACATGGCGGAACTCAAGGGTTTCAATAGCGCCCAGATGCTGCGGATTGGCTGGTTGCTGCTCCGGCGCTTTATTCATCAGGTTTTGAAAATTATTCAGTGAGGCTTCTGCTTCCCGATAGGAAAGAATAATGTTTCCGATTTCTTGCAAAGGCCCAAAAACAAAGAAGGAGAAGATCTGCATGGTCACCAACTGACCGGCATCCATGTATTTGCCAAAGATCAGCCACATGAGAATGAAGAGGATGACCTGTCGCAAGGTGTTCACCAGCGTGCCCTGTATAAAGCTGATACTCCGGATCCGTTTTACTTTGGTCAACTCCAACCCCAGGATCTTATAAGTGTTCTTATTCAAACGCTCTACTTCCTGATCGGTCAGGCCCAAACTCTTCACCAGTTCAATATTACGTAACGATTCAGTGGTAGAGCCGGCCAGTGAGGTGGTCTGCGCTACGATCGTTTTCTGGATCGACTTTACTTTTTTACTGAGCAAATTGGTCAGCAGGGTTAATATCACAATGCCTACCAGATAAGCAATGGGGATGCTCCAGTGGATATAAATAGCCGCATACACAAATACGAAACTGATGCCTACTATAATGCCAAACAATACGTTGATACAATAGTTGATGAATTTCTCTACATCGGTGCGCACTTTGGTCAATACACTCAGGGTTTCGCCACTACGCTGGTCTTCAAATTCCTGATAGGGGAGTTTCATGGCATGACGCAATCCATCCGTAAAAACCCGGGCGCCGAATTTCTGGATGATCACATTCAGGAAATAATCCTGAAAGTTCTTGGCGATACGGCTGATCATGGCAACGGTAATGGAGCAGGCTACAATGAACCATACCCCCGGAGCCTCCCAGGACCATTGGTTGAAAAACCGCTCTTTGGACAGATCATTATGCGTTTTCAGGGACTGTCCAAATTCATTGGCCAGATTCACCAGTTTACCAAACAAAATAGGATCCACCAGAGAAAAACCAATATTCAGGGCTGCCAGAATGATGGTTAAAACCACCAGCCATTTGTGGGGTTTGAGGTATTGAAAGAGTATTTTCATAAAATGAGTGCTGTGCTTTAAAGGGGCAATAGAAGACTGTATCAGTCAAATTCCGTACAATTTCGGGAAAAGTGACGAGATGGCAGGAGGTGGGGAATAAGAAATAAGGAATGAAAAATGAAGAATAAAAAATGAGGAATAAAAAAGTGGGGGCGCAGGGGGGAATTGATGGAAGGGGGCTGTATGTGCAAATCCTATTGCAAACCGTGGTTTTGCAGGATCAGGTCGGTTTAAAGCAGTTTCTTTTACAATCGAGACGCTTGTATCAAAGAAAAAAACCGGAGAATCTATGCTGACTCCCCGGCTTCGAAATATACCAGTTTTAAATCAAGTTATTTTGCCACAAATCTGCTTACGGTGTTTCCGCATTGCATGAAGTATAGTCCTTTGGGCAGGTCATTAATGTTTATTTGGTGTTCTCCCGGACTTAAATAATAGAAGCGGATCAGTTTGCCATTCATATCACTCAATCCTATTGGTTCATTGGTATATACCGTGAGGTGAACGCGCGCATCGGCAATAATACTACCTTTTAGAATAAACGCTTTCTGTTCCGTATTGGTACTTAGAAGTATTGACTTGGTGGTACTGTAAAAATTAGTTCCTGTGGTTGAAGTGATCTGAATTCTATATGAAACGGTGCCTTTTATGTTTTCGGGATCCTTGTATTCATAATTTTTCTTGCCTGCTACAACTGGAAACTGTTGGATGGTAGTCCAGTCAGTACGTTCTGTTTTACGCTGTACATACATGGTTTCATTGCCCTCCATGTCTGTAAGATACCAACTGAGTAGTGTAGCCTGTGGAAGTCTGGTCAGGTTGAGGTTGCCAAATTGCAAGGGAAGCGAACCTCCGGTATTTTGCAATACAGCCAAATAGTTCATGCCGGTACTATTATAGTTGGTAAAGGTTCCGCCGATGGCGATTTTGCCCCCGGAAAGTTGTATAGCACTAAATATATTTGCAGATGCACCTGTGCCTGAAATAAATCCTGCGTCTAAAAGGCCTGAGCTGGTGAGTCTGGCTACTCTGACTGCAGTAGCTCCCTTATAAGTGATAAAGTTGCCAGCGATGAAAATTTTTCCATCTGAAAGTTGCATAATGCTTCTAACATCGGTACTTGCGCCTGTAATGGTGGAGAATGTATTGTCGAGTGAACCATCTGCATTCAATCGGGCTAAATAAGCCGCTCCTGTTCCATTGAACGAGGAGAACTGACCTCCGATAAGTACTTTGCCATCCGATTGTAAGGCGACAGAATAAATCTGTCCGTTACCGCCGGTTCCAATTGTAAATGTATTATCCAGTGAGCCATCGCTATTCAATCTCGCAATATAGTTTCGGCCTGTTCCATTATATGCGGTAAAAACTCCAGCTACAATTATTTTTCCATCGGGTTGAAGGATCAGATCGCGAACAGCCTGATTGAATCCAGTACCAATACTAAAGGTGTTATCAAGTGTGCCATCAGTATTCAGTCGTACGATGCCGTTTCGTGCTGTGCCATTATAATTTCCAAAAGAGCCGCCTACAATTATCTTACCATCCGATTGTATGGCCAATCCGGCAGTTGTATTGTCAAATCCTGTTCCCACTGTAAAACTGTTATCGACAGTGCCATCTGTATTCAGTCGGGCGATACGGCTTCGGGCACTGCCATTGATCGATGAAAAATACCCCACCAGTACCATTTTTTTATCTGACTGATAGGCGATTCTCCAGGCGCCACCGCCACTCAATCCCGTACCGGGAGTAAAGCTGTTGTCAATGGTGCCATCCAGATTCAATCGGACAATACCACCGATCGCTGTACCATCGTAGGAGGTAAAAGTGCCCGAGGCCATCAGCTTGCCATCCGGATTTTGCGAAACCACATAAACCGTTCCATTGGGACCAGTTCCGGGAGAGAAGGTGTTGTCAAGGGAGCCGTCTTGTCCCAATAATATAATCGCGTAAAAAAAAGTGCTAAGCGTTAGTAATAGTGTTTTCATAGTGTGAATTTTAGGTACAATTCACATAACGGCAGTTCAGAATTGTCATATATCTTAATGAATTTTAATTAGACGGATTACAGGCAATTATGTAGGGCATACTATACACAAATTGAATGGCTCGTAGCGAAGGGAGGCTTTTAATTGTAGTGAACAACTGGGAACCCTTTTCTTACAACATGAAATTTTATACAACCAGTTTACAATTCTTGCCGGTCCTAATTTCACTTCATGTTAGTGAAAACATTTGGCAGCGCTGTATATGGAGTAGATGCCGTAACCATTACGGTGGAAGTAAACCTGCTCAACGGCAGTGGATATTTTATCGTGGGGCTACCGGATAATGCCGTTAAAGAAAGTCTGCAGCGCGTGGAAAGTGCGGTGAAGGGTAACGGCTATAACATGCCGCGTCATAAACTGGTGGTGAATCTGGCGCCGGCTGATATCCGGAAGTCAGGGGCCGCCTTCGATCTGGCCATTGCCATCGGGACCATTGCCGCCAACGGGGAATTGAATACCACTATTCCCCTGGAAGAGTACATGATGATGGGAGAACTGAGTCTGGATGGAACCATTCTGCCCATCAAAGGTTCCTTACCCATGGCCATTACGGCACGTAGGGAAGGTTTCAAAGGACTTATCGTTCCCTATGCCAATGCCAAAGAAGCCGGCATGGTGAATAACCTGTTGGTCTATGGTGTATCGCATATCAACGATGTGATCCAGTTCTTCCAGAACCCTGAAACCCTGCAACCGGTGGAAGTGAATGCCCGCGAAGCCTTTCTGCAATCCCAATCCGATTTTGAATTTGATTTTTCAGATGTAAAAGGTCAGGAGAATATCAAACGAGCACTTGAGATCGCTGCTGCCGGTGGACACAATGCCATTCTGATCGGTCCGCCCGGCGCCGGTAAAACCATGCTCGCGAAGCGACTGCCCACCATATTGCCGCCATTGAGTTTGCAGGAAGCACTGGAAACAACCAAGATCCACAGCGTCGCGGGAAAATTGCCCGAGAATGCCACGCTCGTTTCACGAAGACCGTTTAGAAGTCCGCACCACACTGTATCAGACGCCGCACTTGTCGGGGGCGGGGGCATTCCCCAACCCGGTGAAATTTCCCTCGCTCATAACGGGGTACTTTTCCTCGATGAATTGCCCGAATTCAAACGCACGGTACTGGAAGTAATGCGGCAGCCAATGGAAGAACGCCGCGTGACCATTTCGCGCGCCAAACTGGCCATCGATTTCCCGGCCTCCTTCATGCTGATCGCGTCAATGAATCCATGTCCCTGTGGTTTCTATAATCATCCGCAAAAAGAATGTACCTGTCCGCCCGGCTCGGTACAGAAATATCTAAATAAGATCTCCGGCCCACTGCTGGATCGTATCGATCTGCATGTAGAAGTTACGCCGGTGGCTTTTTCAGAACTCGCGGCACAACGGGTGGGAGAGGCGTCCGCTCAAATCAGGGAAAGAGTGATCCAGGCCCGGATGATCCAGGGAGATCGCTATGCAAAGGAGTCGGGTATCTATTGCAATGCACAGATCAGTAGTAAAACACTGAAAGAATTCTGTGGCATCGATGCAGTAGGGCATCAGTTGCTTAAAACGGCTATGGATAGACTAAACCTCTCCGCCCGGGCCTACGATCGCATATTAAAAGTGAGTCGTACCATTGCCGATCTGGCTTCTTCGGAAAAAATTTTGGCGGAACACCTGGCCGAGGCCATTCAGTACCGGAGTTTGGATAGAGAGGGATGGGCGGGGTAAGGGGGGAGACGTGAGTCGTGAATGGTGAATCGTGAATGGTGAATCCTGGCGTTTCATAGCGCCCTGGCGTCTTGGCGGTTAAGAAAAATACATTTAACCGCTGCCCCTGCGCTGAAGCTACGGCGCAGGTGCAGAGACGCAGAGGACGCAAAGGTTCGCAGAGATAATTCACGATTCACCATTCCCGATTCCCCTCTCATCTCTCCCTTCTCCTCTCTCACCCCTCACGGCACCCAAACCCTATATACCAAATACGCTACAATACCTCCCACAATGATTACCAGTACACCGGCCACTCTCTTTTTCTTCAAAAAGAACAGCATGATCAACCCGGTTAAGGATACCAATATCATCAGTATCGCGGAAATATCTATTACCCAGGCCCAGGCCTTACCGCTGTCTCGACCTTTATGCAGGTCGTTCAGAATACCGAATAGTCCCGCACGCATGATCGTTAGATCGTAATGTCCTGTTTCCCTATCAATAAAGATGTCGGCTGAATAACCGGGCCCTGAAAAGGCGATGGTGCATTGGTATTCGTCGGTGGTAAACTCAGACAAAGCGCCCGTAGTGTGATGCTTGCTGCGCAGGTATTCCACGATCTGCAGTTTGGGGATACGGGTACTATCATCCATATTCACCCAGTCTTTATTCAGACTGTCTTTGACAGTTGTAGTGGTTTGCGCATCAGTAAACCATTCGGTATGATTCAGGGTAATACCTGTTGCGGCAAAAAAGAACAGGATCACAAAACTGAACATAGAGAGGTAAATATGCAACCAGCGCGACCAGTTATTGGTACGTTTCTTCAACAGGTTCGGGCCGCTCGATTTTCCTGCCGTTTTTTTTTCTTGCTCCTGTGCCATGACGATTAGTTAGTAGCCGTTTCTATCTTTTTATATTCAACAGTGGCGCTGTTCAATTCCTCGGTTCCTTTCAACGTGAATTGTTGCGGTTTCTTTTTGCAGTCGATTACCTGTTTCAACAATTCATATCCTCCATGCTCGCGCACCACTTCTATATAAACGGTGTAGGTGTCGGCTTTTACATAGTCGCCATTCTCATTCTTTCCATCCCATTTAAGAGTATAAGAACCCGGCGCTCTTGTGGCACTGCTGATACTGTACACATCCTGAGCGCCATTCTGATAGCGGTCTTTGTTTTTTCTGAACCACTCTTTCAGATCGGGTAGCCAGCGTGGCTTGTTGAACCAGAGCGCGATGGTACGTACCGTCTCTTTATTGCTGTCTTCAATCCACACAGCAACAAAGGGCCGGCGGGAACGACCTTCAAACCGGGTCAATTCAAGTGATACGGCTACTTCAAAATCTTTATTCCAATTCTTTTGAGAAGGAGTGAATGATTTATCTACAGTCATTGGCCTGGTAATGTTGAGGGATTCCCAGCCCTTGCTTTTGATCTGTTTTCCTGTACGGGTAACGATCAGATATTCAGTACCCGGATAAGAGGAGGCCAATGCCTTGGCTTCTTCCGGACTGATTATATTGAACGCTGTAGCTAAAGCACCCGCAATAGAAGCATCTTCGTTTAATACAGTAGCTGAAATGATCCCGGCTGCCGGCTTACCGGTCCGGGCATCCACAATATGAGAAAACCACTGATTGTTTATCTTAAAACCACGACGGTAGTTGCCACTGGTAGCGATGGCTTTTTGATGGATCGCTACTTCCGCCAGTTTGTGATCGTTTTCTGCATCAGCCGCCGGATCGGCGATCCTGATCTTTTCCGTGAGATCGCCTTTTACTACGATGTCGCCACCGATATTGACCATCACACCCGAAACACCATCCAGGAGACGAATCTTTGCGGCCACTTTCTCAATGATATATGATTTTACAAAACTGTTGAGAAGAAGGGGCGTATTGTCGTTATGCAGAGCCGTTTGATCAGCACGATTCAGGATCCAATGTGTTTGCTGGCTTTGCTGCAGGGCATTTGCTAATTGCGCATCGGAGGGTAATTGTTGTGCGCCAACAGCTTCTTTCCAAACCCTAATGATCACTGCCGCACCGGGGTTTAAAGCTCCATGGGTGCGTTGTGTCCAATGGTCATAGGCTTCCAACACTTCGAATAATTCGGGGGATATCTTCACCGGAATACCATGAGTTTGTTGCCAGCGACTGAATTCGCTTTGGGTATCATAACTGCTTAATATAGCCGATAAGCGGTCGATCTCGGTCAGGGCTGTTATTTCTGCCTGATCGGCCTGCGCTTCTGAAAGGGCTTTTACTTTTAAGTCGAAGGAAGTGCCCAGCACATTTTCATAACTGTACGAATAGGCGGAAGCTTTTTCATGACTGAACGAAGAATAAATCAGGATCAGCACAACAGCCACGAGCGCACGGAACATCCATTTCATGGTAAACCGAATTTTGTAGAATGAAAGGTACAATATCGCATCAAAAAATTAGACGATATGAATGTTAAAAACTTGCGACAACTTTATGTAAAGGCACAAAAAAAGCCACCCAAAGGTGGCGTTATCGTACGGCTTGCGTTTTTTTATTGCCCCAGTACATCATTTACCCAAACACCCGGTTGCTGTTCACCGGTTTTGCTGATCAGTACACCGGGTCCCTGTCGCTTTCCTTTTACAAACTGCCCCCTAAACTGTGATCCATCGGCATACACGATGATGCCAAATCCATCAAAGAGTCCGTTTTTAAGTGATCCGCTAAATTTATCGCCTTTATTGAAATAAGCTGTGCCAAAACCATGGAGGTTGTTTTGCAGGAATGCCCCTTCATAGTAATCGCCATTCTTATATTGTATTTTGCCCCAACCAGTTCGGGTGCCATTGATAAAATCACCTTCATAGGTGAAATTGAGGGCATAAAGAATACCCTTTCCATAATAAAAATCATTCATGAAATAGCCCACATAACGGGTATTGTCTGTAGAGGTAAAAGTGCCAAGCCCTTCCCTGTTCCCACTTTGAAATCCTCCTTCATAAACCCCGTCACTGTATTTTTTCTTGCCATACCCGTTTTCGCAATTCCCTGAAACACATTGGGCATTGAGTTGTTGGGTGCAGACCAGTAGCAATAATAGTATGGATGGTTTCATAAACAGCATTTCCCGAAAGATACAGATGTTAATGATCCTGCTTCTACCGCCTAAAGGGTATTTTCATACACCCTGTTGAAAGGCAATGGGGCTTTAAAACTAATCGATGGTTTTAAGTCGTACCCGATCTCCCCTGCATTCACTCAAGGCCCGGTTCAGGGTTTCTATAAACTTGTCGGTGTCGGTCTTGTTGCTGTTTTTCACGAAAAGCGGGATCTTTTCTACATAGTTGGTGGGCGTATAACTGGCATTGTTGCCCGTTATCTCATAGGTGAGGAAACCGTTTCGATTAGCTTCAACAAATAAGGATTCCGGTCTGGTATTTTTCTTCATCAACAATAATTCTTGTATATCACTCAGCGGCACCACTGTTAAATAGTTGCCGTTGATGTCGCCTTTCAATGTTACCCGCGTTATCGAATAAAATAAATAGAGGTGGCAGCCCAGGATATACTGATTGGTGAGTTTGTAATTAACCGACTCTTTTTTCTCTGAGGTCCAGATCTCCTCCTTCGTGGTGAAAAAATCCATTTGCCCTTTTATAGGTCGCTGCTCATTTTCTTTACGACAGAGCTCTGCCAGCTTATCCAGGGCTGTTTTAATGATGAAATAGTTATCCCGGTCTTTTTTCAGATAATTGAAGTATACTTTTTTTTGATAGAGCTCCTTGCGTTGACTCTTCTTTTCAAATTCAGTATAGCGGGCTAACTGATCATTCAGTGTGATCGTGATGACACCTATAGAAGACTTATCATCGATCGTTCCATCCACTACCTGACTAATGGCGGCCGGGTTGAATTCGTAGTAGTAGCGTTCTTTGTCAACTTCAAAAATAATCTTCAATAAGTTCCCGTCGTATTCCACACCGGCTCCATCTACGATAAAGCGCTTCCCATTCACGATCTTCATGATGCCAACCGCTTCCTCCGCTTTTGCATGCAGGGTTTTGATCAGTTCGGTTTTAGATTGCGCAGAAACGAAAGTGGCCATGAAACAGGTGGCCATAAGAATAAACAGAGATGTGCGTTTCACTGGAATAGTTTTGTTGAGTTAGGGATGGGATAAGGTAAGGGGAAATTAATATTTTTTTTGCTTCTGTGTCGATTTGTCTAATTATTTGGTATTATTCTTTACTGATGATTCCGCTGAATAACAGTTTTACCTGTGGATCTGCCTCAATTTTCAGCGGCGCCTCCATCATCGGTATATTAAAACTGGTTTCCTTTTGCTGCACACGGATCGATTTGGTTAACCGACCGTCTTCACTTCCTCCCAGTATGGACAGTTCCAGGGGAAAATCAAAAAGATTCGATTGCTGTTGCACAATGGTGAATCGGGTGAGCTTTTTTTGCTCATCATATTTCCATTTGATATTCAATTGGGGTTGCCCTTTGCCATAAAGCCATTGCCGAAAAAAAACAGAAAGATCTTTGCCGCTTTCTGCTTCCATCACCGCCCGCAGGTCTTCGGTATCGGCATTCTTACCCGCATACAGAGCGTAATATTTTCTGATCCCATTGAAAAATACGGCATCTCCCAACTGGTTCCGCAGCATGTGTAACACCCAACCGCCTTTTTGATAGCTATTGGCATTCAGTAATTGCATCAGGTTGGTCACGCTGCTATCTACTACCGGTGCGGATTTTTGTTTATTAAAGTCAATGATCTCTTCCCGCTGTTTTTTTAATAAGGCAATCAACGTGTCACGGCCATACATCGATTCCATATAGTAATTTGTCATATAGGTCGCGAAGCCTTCGCTGAGCCAGATATGTGCCCATTCTTTTTCGGTAGCCATATTGCCAAACCATTGATGCGCTATTTCATGTGCCAGCAAGGATTCCGAACGACGATCGCCCGTTACAGAAAATTCACTGTAAAAAATGGTATTGGCATTTTCGAGTCCGCCAAATCGTGTTTTGGATTGCACGTTGGCGAGTTTCTTATAGCCGTAAGGGCCGAATTTTTCCTGAAAGAATCGAATAATGGAACCTGCTAACGCATAATCAAAAAATCCTTTATCACGGTCTTCGGGATAGATCCAGCTATACACCGGAATACAATCCACAAAGCCGGATAATTGTACAGCGAAATCGGCGACGCCGATCACCATTACCTTGGTTGGAACAGGAACATCCTCCACATAAACGGTGCGCTTTAACCCTTTTCCCAAATTTGTTTCCTCCGTTTGTATGCCGTTGGCAATTACCTGGTAATGATCGGGTGCTGTAACGCTGAATTGTACCGCAGCTTTATCCGACAAATGATCCACACAAGGCAGCCAGTTATGGGCTCTGTTGGGCCAATGGTCGGCAAAGAATCCTCTGTTTTTATAGCGATTTTTCCCGATGATAAGTCCGTCGCGGGGGATACCGCTATAATATATATCTATGCTCTTTTCTGTTCCTGCCGTAACTGTACTGTTGAATTGGATACGCAAACTGTCGGCCGCATGGCTGAACGACAAAGTGCTGTTATCGGCTACACCCAAAACAATCATTCCTTTTCCATCACTGCCTTTATTGCTCAGGTCCAGATAAAGTGTTTTGAAAGATTGCAGGGCTTTGAAATGAATACGGGCATGTCCCTGCACCACATCATTACTGTCGCTTAAGCTCACCTCGAATTCGTATTTCAGCACATCGATCGGGGCGGAAGGTTTCTGGGCCATTAAAGCGGAAGAAAAAAGCAGGCAAATCAACAGCGAACGGATAAGCATAGAAGGTATTTATGCTTCTCAAGTTACTATTATTCCGGAAGGATACACGCAGGAGCTGGCTTATAAATTCTCCAGCAATTCCACTACTTTCTCGCGTTTCAATATCACATAGCCCAGGCGATCATTGCTGATACCGTCTTTTAATTGATAACTGAAGGATAGCTGGTCCTCGGTTACAGATGTTTCAAAATAGCGGAAGGAGATATTGGGGAAGGGCTTCAGCTCGTCTCCGATCTCATATAAGTGTGTCGATAAAATGAAAAGTGAATTCTTGATCTTGATGAGCCCTTTGATCACCGTAAGGGAACATTTCATGGCGTCTTGTACATTGGTGCCCTTGAATAGCTCGTCAATCAAGACCAGCCATTTCCGTCCATCATTGATTTTTAAAATGGTATTGCGTATCCGTTGCACTTCATTGAAGAAATAACTTTCGCCCTTGGCAATATTATCCACCACATTAATATTACTCAATAGGCCATCGAAGATGGAAAGGGTCATCTGGCTGGCGGGTACACCCATCCCCAAATGAGCCATGAATACAGCACAGCCAACAGCTTTGATAAAGGTGCTTTTACCTGCCATATTCGCACCCGTCAGGAAAATAAAATTGCTTTCCTTGCTCATGTGTACATCATACGGTACGGGTGTGGGGAGCAATAAATGATAAAGCTGATGGGCATCGATCAGCGGCTGGTCTTCATTCGAAAATTCCGGAAAACAAAGAGAATATTTATCCATCGCTACGGCCATGGAATGCCAGGCATCGAGCCGGCCGAAAATATTGATCAGTTCAAAGCTGGGATTCTTAAAGTGATCTCTGATATAGCCGCCGTAGTAAACGGTCTCTTTCCAGTTCAGCGGAGTTGACGGGTTGCGATCGGCTAATTGCTGAATGATGGGCCTGTTCATGAGATCGGCGGCCCGGTGTAAAAAAGAACGTAACAGCAGGGGGGCATCCTCCGTTTCCAGCAGACTAATCAGTTTCTTCATGCCTCTGAAGAAATCGGCAAAATGCCCTACAGAATATTTTACCAGCGAGAAATCGGGTGTATGAAACACGCGGTAGGTAAAGGCATTGATCCAACTGGGTGGATCGGGAATGGTGTCGATCGTATTGTCGTAGAATTTTTCGATCACCATCAATGTGCCATTGCTGATACTGAGAGGCCAGTCCTGTTTTTTAGCAGCGATCAATCGGATGATCTTCTGTGTTTCCTCTATGGAACGACGCTCACTAAACGGATTGCTGAAAAATTTAAACAGCCATTCCCGCCCTTCGGTGGTAAGCGTAAAATCGAGTTTATGAAAGATCGAAAACTCCTCTTCATGATGGAAGAGGGAGAGATCGTTGTAGGTGGTTTGGTCAATTACCATGCGGATCGTTTTGGTTGGGAAAGGATCTATCGGTCGAATTGCAACCGTGCTCCCTTTTGAGATTCATCCCACTGTCCTTTTCCATACACTAAATGTCCATTTACAAAAGTATATTCTATGCTGGCATTGAATCGGAAGTCTTCCAATGGACTCCAGCCGCATTTGTACAGGATATTGTTTTTTGAAACCGTATAAGGTTTATTCAGGTCCACCAGTACCAGATCGGCCCAGTAACCTTCCCGGATATAACCTCTTTTGCGGATCTGAAAGCAGTCTGCGACAGCATGACTCATCTTCTCCACCATTTTTTCGATCGATAGTTTGCCCTCTTTCACATAATGCAGCATCAGTTGCACGGAATGTTGCACTAAGGGCAAACCGGCATGCGCTTTTTCATAAGGCTCCAGTTTTTCTTCCATGGTATGCGGGGCATGGTCGGTCGCAATGATATCCAAACGATCGTCTAACAACGCTTCCCAGATGGCGTCCCTGTTTTCCGGACTTTTAATCGCCGGGTTGCATTTGATGAAATTCCCTTTGCTGGCATAATCCGCACTGGTAAAATGCAGGTGGTGCACACAAACCTCGGCTGTGATGCGCTTTTCCTTTAGGGGAAGCATATTCGAAAACAACTGGAGTTCCTTGGCCGTGCTGATATGCAGGATATGCAATCGGGTATTGTATTGTTTGGCGATCTGGATCGCTGTTAAAGACGATTCGAAACAGCCTTCCACATCCCGGATAATGGGGTGGTCGGAAGGTTCCAGAACTGCTTTCTCTTTTTTGATCCGTTCCAGGTTTTGACGGATGATGCGTTCATCCTCACAGTGGGTGGCGATCAATACCTCACTTTCACTAAAGAGTTTGTGAAGTGTATTGTGATTATCCACCAGCAGACCTCCGGTGGAGGAGCCCATGAATACTTTTATACCACAAATACTGTCTTTTTTCTCATTGGTACGAAGGGCTTCCTCTGTATTGGTATTCGACGTGCCCATGAAGAAGGAGTAATTGGCCAGAGCTGAATTTGCGGCGATCTGATATTTCTCTTCCAGCAGGTCCTGCGTAAAAGCGGGTGGGAGGGTATTGGGCATTTCCATGAAAGAGGTAACACCACCCGCGACAGCCGCACGGGCTTCCGTTCCGATAGTGGCTTTATGGGTGAGGCCCGGTTCACGAAAATGTACCTGGTCGTCGATGGCGCCGGGTAATAAATGAAGGCCTTCTCCGTTTATTTCAATGCATGAGCCTGTGATCTGGATCTGGTGGGCGATCTTTTCAATCCTACCCCCGCGGATGTAAACATCCTGAACGACAGAGCGTCCCTCATTCACCACAGTGCAATTTTTTATCAGGTATCTTTGTTCCATTACGTACTTTTTAATTTTACTCCGGTATGCAATTTATCGCAAAAAAACTGTTGCTCATTGTTTTGATCGGGTTGCCTTTTTTCATGAAAGGCCAATCGGCATTATTACCTCAGGGGTCTAAGCATCAGCCACTGCTCGACAGATTGGAAATTAAACTGCAACGTAATGCAGACCTGAATTTATTGACCGCCCGGCCGATCAGCCGGAAAAGGGTCGTTACCATCGCTGAACAGGCCGATTCGATCCAAAAATCAGGTGGTAATCTCCTGAGTGCCGTAGATCAGGCCAACCTCCAATCCCTCTTCATGAATAACAGTGAGTGGGTAAAGGGATCAACGGAATCCTTTTTGAGCCGTAAACCCCTGCTGGGGTTTTTGTATAAATACAAAGCCAATGCCGTTGAAGTGCATGAGAAAGATTTTTTTCTGGCATTGAATCCGGTCCTGCAACCGCAATTATCTACGGAGTCAGGAAATTCGGAACGTTTATTTCTCAATACCAAAGGCATTAGTTTCCGGGGGCTGATCGCAAAAAAGATCGGTTTTTCCGCCTACCTCACCGATAATCAGGAAAGAGGTCCTCGCTTCTTTGAACAGCGTATCGATTCGATGAATGCTGTGCCGGGGGTGGGATTTTACAAAACCTTCAAAAAAACCGCTGCTGATTATTTCGACGGAAGAGGCTCTATTCATTTCAGCGCCACCAAATACCTGGACATGCAATTCGGGTATGATAAGAACTTTATCGGCAATGGCTACCGCAGTATGTTCCTCAGCGATCACGGAAATAGCTACCTGTTCCTGAAGATCAATACCCGAATCTGGAAATTGAATTACATGAACCTGTTCATGGAATTAACGCCCCAAACCCCCGGCATCAATGCCGGAAATAAACTGCTGGAGAAAAAATATGCGGCCGTGCACCACCTCAGCGTGAATGCCACCCCCTGGTTGAATATCGGGTTGTTTGAAGCCGTGCTTTTCGGACGCAAAGATCATTTTGATTTCACCTATCTGAATCCCATCATGTTTCTTCGTATTGCCGAACAACAAAACGGTAGTGCCGATAATGCACTGGTGGGGCTCGATTTCAAAGCCAATGTGGCGAAAAGAGCACAGTTCTACGGACAATTCCTGTTCGATGAATTCCTGCTCCGGGAATTGCGGGCCGGGAAAGGCTGGTGGGCCAATAAATTTGCCATTCAATTGGGTGCTAAATATATTGATGCCTTTGGGATCAGGAACCTCGACCTGCAGGGTGAGATCAATACCGCCCGACCTTTTACTTATTCCCATTTCGATTCTGTTTCCAATCATTCTCACTACAATCAACCACTGGCACACCCGCTGGGTGCCAACTTCTTCGAAACGATTGGTATGATACGGTATCAGCCACATCCAAAATGGACGACCTCTCTACGGCTCATTTTCTGGCAACAGGGCTGGGACTCCACCGGTACCAATGCCAATTATGGCAGTGATATTTTTAAGTTAAACCAAACCCGCAGTGCCGGCGATTATGGTTATTCTGTTGGGAGTGGTGTGAAAGGGAAGGGGGTGAACGCGCAATGGGTACTTTCATATGAGTGGAAGGAAAACCTGTACCTGGAGCTGTCGGCCCTTTACCGGAAACTCAGTAAGCCAGCGGGTGTTAGCGTGGCGCCCGATGCCACTGTTATTTCTGCGGGAGTCCGAATGAATATGTTCCGTCGCGAGTACGACTACTGATCTTTCTCCTATACATTTGTGAGGTGAGATGCAACGGGCCAAACAAGCCCGGCGTCTCTACCTTGGTTAAACCTTACAAATAGCTTATATGAGAATCTGGCTGAGCACTCTTCTGGTCGTTTTACCTCTTTTGTTAGCAGCACAAACCGGAAATAATGCTGCTGTTTCGGTTAAAAAAGAACTGGCGCTGGAGCCGATCTGGAATGGCTATTTCGATGAAAGAAATCTGCGTGTCCATCTCATGAATGGTTCCGATTCCCTCGCATTTATTTATACAGATGCCAGTACCGGTGAACAGGTGATCCAAAGCACGGGTTTCAATTTCTCCCGGATATTTGAACCGGTATTCTCCAATCAGGTGCGCAATGAAAAGGACTCCCTGCCGGTAACCTTCACTTATTTTGAGGATTTTCGCTTTTCGCCCAACGATCAGTATATCTTAATTCAAACACAGATCGAGCCCCTGTTTTATACTTCTACCAAAGAGTTCAATTTTGTGTGGAATCGGCAAACCAAGACGCTGAAGCCCGTGTCTGCCGATGGCAAGCAGAGTTATGTGAGTTTTTCACCCGACAGTAAAATGATCGCTTTTGTGCGGGAGGGCAATCTGTATCTGAAAGATCTGCGAACCGATGCCGTAACGCCGGTTACCATGGACGGTGCCGTGGGCCGTATCATCTATGGTATGTCGGATGCTTTATACGAAAACGGTTTTGGGTTGAAACAGGCCTATGCCTGGAGTCCGGATGGCAGTTCCATAGCTTTTATGCGGTTCAATGAAACCGTAGTACAGAATTATCCCATTACCTCTTATGAAGGCCGTACCTATCCCGATATTTTTAACCAACGTTATCCCAAAGCAGGCGAAGCCATTCCTGATGTGCAGGTATTCATCTATAATATACCCGGTAAGGTATTAACACGCGCTGATCTGGGATTGAATCCTAATCAATATGTAACCGGATTAAAATGGCAGCCCGACGCATCGGCCCTCTGGGTGCAGCGGCTGAATCGTACCCAAACCCAGATGGATGTATTAAAGGTGAATGTGCGAAATGGCAATACCCGTAAAGTGTTTGAAGATACGGCCAGTGATTATGTGCGGGTTTTCCCGGATAATATCTATTTCCTGCAATCCAAAAATGCCTTGTTGTGGTTGAGCGAAAAAAGTGGCTATGCGTCGTTGTATGAAGTAGCCTTGAATAATGGAAGCATGCGTCGTTTGGCTGGATTAAATGCCGAAATAAAACAGATCGAAGGGGTGGATGAAGAATCAGGTGAGATCTATTTTACCGCGACCGACGAAAAAGGGCAGCAGCAACATCTCTATAAAATGGATATGGATGGTAATGCCCGCCGGCAATTGACCACCGGAGAAGGGACGCACCGGGTGTTGCTGACCTCCAGTTTCAAGTATTTCCTCGACAAGCATTCTGCTTTCAATACACCTGTTTCTTACAGCCTGTTTAATAATTCGGGAAGAAACCTGCTCGATACCAGTTTGATCCAGAGCCGTCAAACCAGGGATCGGTTGAACGATTATAAAGTACCCCGTATTGAAAGCTTTAGCTTCACCGGGGGGAATAACAGTACCATAAATGGATACCTGATCCGCCCCTTCGATAATCCGGCCGCCAAAAAATTACCCTTGCTGGTATATGTGTATGGCGGGCATACCGATCAGGAGGTGAAGGATCAATGGATGGACAAAATGGGACTTACGCTAAGGCTTCTGGCCAATCAGGGCTATCTGGTCGCCTGTATTGATCCCGCCGGCACACCCGGCCGGGGGGCTGCATTCCGGAAGAAAACGTATAAGCATCCGGGTGATATTGAAATGAATGACCTGATCAGTGTAAAGAATTATATGGTGCGTGTTTATGGAGCCGATTCCACCCGCACAGCGATCATGGGTTGGAGTTATGGCGGTTATCTTGCAGCCATGGCGGCCACCAAATATTATGGCAGTTTTAAGGCACAGATCGCCATCGCCCCGGTAACCAATTGGCGTTTTTATTCGAATGTATATACGGAAAGATTACTGACCTTGCCGGCAGAGAATGCCGATGGATATAAACAAGCGTCACCGATAAACTTCGTGCGTAATTATCAGGACGGTTTATTGCTGATACACGGCAGTGCCGACGATAATGTACATTTCCAGAACTCCATGGAATTCAGTCGGGAACTGATTCGGGCCAATAAACAGTTCCAGCAGTATTTTTTCCCCGATTATGCCCACTCCATTAGTGATGGCGGGGTACAGAATATTGCCCGGATCAATTTATTTACCAAGATATCAAACTATCTGAATACCACCCTGGCCTTACCGGTAGCTGTACCCGTAACGCCGGAAGTGAAACCCAAAACAAAGAAAAAGTAAACGGAAGTTTTATCCTTCGAAGATCAAAGAGAACACGATCATGCGTGAACTCAACCGGTCGATCGTATTAGAGAATTTCAGATTGGCATCGCGACTGTGCGTATTGAAAATGCCGTTGCTGATCTTGATCTCAGGCGAGAGGATAAATACCGGGAAATAGAAATTGAATCCGATACCGGCTTCCACCCCAAAATCAAGAGATTTCAGTTTCACCAGATTTTCCGCCTTACGGGCACTGGAATTGGAGGCCAGATCGTATTCCACTTTTGCTCCCCCAAACATATAAACCCTGAAATTGCCAATACGATCGCTGCGCAATTTCAAATGCACCGGAAATCCTAACAGGATCGATTCCACCTGCTTGGTCATGAGGGTATCCTCTTCCATATTGCGGTTGGGATACTTCAGGTTATAGGTGAGATTCTTATACGAGAACAAAAGCTGGGGGAAGATCGCACGGATCTCAAAACGATTGGAGATGCGATAGGTATGCAAACCGGCCAAACCAAAACCGCCGGTATTCAGCGGATTGATCGATAATACACTATCTGTTCCTAGAAAATTAGGATGCTGCTCCAGATGAAAGCGACTGTTATTATACATCAGCGCAATACCCAGAAAGTATTTTTTATCGTCGTGATTGGGAAGATTCAACTCCACTTCCTGCGCTTTTAGCTGCAGGCCATTCACCACGCAAAAAAGGGCTATTAATAGCGTTCTCAGTGTGTCTTTTTTGTACCGCAATAGATTGTGCATATGCCTAAGCTCAGCCTTTTTAAGGTGCTGTCGGTAAAACCGGATTGTGTTAAAATGTGTAGAAATGTTTCGCCTTCCGGAAATGCTTTTACTGAGTTATTTAAATAGCTGTATGCTTCTTTGTTTTTCGACACCCAGGCGCCTGCCCGCGGTGCGATAACCTTCATATACAAATTATAAATGCCTTTAAACCACGTCTTTCGGGGCTTTGAGAACTCCAGTATCACCACCTTGCCACCTGGTTTTAAAACCCGGTACATCTCGCTCAGTCCCTTCTCCAGATTCTCAAAATTCCGCACGCCGAAAGCTACGGTTACAGCATCAAACGTAGCATCGGGGAAATTTATTGCTTCGCTGTCGCCTTTTTGCAGCTCTATCTGCTTATTTAACAACAACTTGGATATTTTCTGGCGCCCCAGATCCAGCATCCCTTCTGAAATATCTATGCCAATAATTTTTTCGGGTTGTAAATATTTGTAAGTCATGATGGCCACATCGGCCGTACCGGTGGCTACATCCAGTACCATACGGGGTTTCAGCGCTTCCAGCTCCTTAATGGCTCTTCTGCGCCAGTAGATATCAATACCTCCGCTTAAAAACCGGTTGAGAAAATCGTATCGGAATGCAATTTGATCGAACATCCCTGCCACCTGTTCCTTCTTGCTCTTTTCAGATCCTTCAAATGGTACGATCGAGTCGTGTGAGTACTTGGTCATAGGGCAAAATTAGGGATTGTTTGGTTATGAAGTGAGAGGGGAGGGATGAGAGATGAGAGGTGAGAGGTGAGAGAGGAGAGGTGAGAGGAGAAAGGCCTTCACTTTGACTCTGCGTTGCCTCCGCGCCCTCCGCGCCTCTGCGGTAAAATGTATTTCCTCTGTCCCCATACCCCAAACCTCCTTATCAACATCCAGCCTATTCTTCCTACTTTCGCAGCATGATCATCAAAAAAGCCACCTACCTCATCAGCAACCCCGACTACGATAAATGCCCCAAGGCCGACCGGCCCGAATATGCTTTTATCGGTAGAAGTAATGTAGGGAAGTCGTCACTCATCAATATGCTTTGCGATAATCAGAAACTCGCCAAAACATCCTCCGCACCCGGCAAAACCCAACTGATCAACCATTTTGAAGTGGAATCATTACCCGACGGGGGCGCTGCCAAAGGCAAACCTGTTGCCTGGTACCTGGTCGATCTGCCTGGTTATGGCTATGCCAAAGTTTCCCAAAACAGCCGACGTCGCTGGGAACAGATGATCGAAAACTACCTGCGTAAAAGAGAAAATCTGGTGAATGTATTTGTGTTGATTGATGGCCGCCATGCCCCTCAAAAGATCGATCTGGAATTTGTCGACCAACTGGGTAAATGGGAAATACCGTTCTGTTTGGTTTTCACCAAGGCCGATAAGGAATCACAAAAGGAAGTGAGCGCAAACGTAAAAGCCTTCCTCAACTCCATGCGTAAAACCTGGCAGTTCCTGCCTCAAAGTTTCGTGACCAGTGCCGTTAAAAAACTGGGAAGAGATAAAATGCTCGCCTTCATCGATGAATGCAACAAAAAGATCGCCGCCCAGAACCCTTAAAACCTGCATCCCCCACACCTCTCACCTCTCATCTCTTATGCCTTCGCTAAAGCTTCGGCATACAGGCACCTCTCACCTC
>CAZKSY010000016.1:0-59269 GCA_964555605.1 uncultured Chitinophagaceae bacterium
TATTCTCCACCAACACCACTCCGCTATCCAAGCGGAGTTTTTTTATGCCCTTTACAGTCTATATCATTTATTCTCCGAGCCTCGATCAGTATTATATCGGTCAAACGGCTGATGTAGAAGATCGCTTGTATCGTCACCGGAATGGGGGTAGTAAATTCACTCAAAAGGCTCGTGATTGGGAATTAAAATACACGGAATCCTTTGGCACAAGATCTGAAGCTATGAGGCGCGAGAAGAGCTTGAAATCAACAATGCGTGAGCGTATCCGCAACGTATAACATTACTATCCATTTTATGCATACATGCAAAAATTCTATTTTGCCCCAGGGTCGCCTCATTAAAGAAACTATCTCCTCTCTGAAAATGTTTATATTTTTAATAACAGTCACTCAATAATTGCTTGTATTCAGAAGATGCTTATAGGTGTTTGCAGGGGTAAACACTTATGTTTTTAACCCTGCCGAACTATGACTAAATTCAGCTATACGATAATTTGCTTCCCGTAAATTCGTATCTTAATAACTGAAATTATTTTTCGGATCCTGGGCTCTTGTTTTGCTTAGATCCTGTATTCATTCTTGCGATCTTAATATGTTAGCTGAGTCTTCTTTCATACAAAATCAGATTATTTTTTATGGATTGCCAACAAGGGATAATCTATCCATCAAGTCGGCTTTGGAAGATTCGGGTATTCAGGTGCTTTTCCTCCAATCAAATGGTCAATCTATGGATTGGTTGGAAAATTTTCATCCGGATATGATATTGTTCGATCCTTTATTTGACACTACTACCCATTTTGAATGGAAAAATCAGATGCAGGAAATGGCTAACCAAATGGGGGTTCCTTTTTTGCCCACTGATAATTTCCGAAAGGGAGATATTTTACATGAGGATCCCGGCTTTCATGATGCTCATTTGAATGCGCCTGCCATCCATTCTATAAAATACCAGTTGTTACGTTGCAAGGAACAAAGGCGGTTAGAAGAATTTCAACAGCAATTAGTGGGCGAGGAAAAAGTTTTGTCGAAAGGCGAGGATGTTCCCGATAATGCTATGTTGTTTTTTGATCAGTTTTTTTTAAACAGTTCGATAAGTACCATCGTATTTGATACAGAAGGATGGGCCTTACGGGTGAACGACCGCTTCACAGAAATTTTCGGCATTGAGCGTGATTGTATAGAGGGAAAAAAATATAATTTATTCAAAGATCAGTCACTCATACAGCAGGGGTATATTGAAAGACTACGGATGGTATTTGACGACCGGATAAAAGGGGAGTGGGATATTCTTTATGATATTGGTCTTTCCGCTGCTTCGCAAAATTTGAGTGTCAAAAAGCAGGTAGTAAAATCCTTTCGAACCTGGGCGTTTCCTATTACGGACCATGCGGGAAAATTGTTGCATGTTGTATTTCAGCATCTGGACAACAGCGATCTGGATCAAAAAGAGTCGAAGATCCAATTACATGAGCAAATATTAAATAACCTGGCTGAAGGCGTGAGTCTTACCCGAAGTACGGATAATTTAATCGTTTTTACCAATCCTACATTTGACCGCATTTTTGGCTATGAGGCCGGGGAACTGCTGGGAAAGCATGTGAGTTGCCTGAATGGGCTAGAAAATGATGGTGCCGCAGAAATGGCAGATAAAATTATTGGTATCCTCCGGAAACATGGTTATTGGAATGGAGAATTATTAAATGTTAGAAAGGATGGTACGCTCTTTTGGTCAATGGCCAATGTTACGTCTTTCAATCATCCGGAACATGGACTGGTTTGGGTAACCGTTCAGCAGGATATAACCAGCCGCATTGAAGCAGAGAAAGCATTGCGAAAAGCCGAATTTGAGAATAGAACGGTTTTGAATACGTTTATGTACGTAATGTTCCGGCTGAACCGCGAGGGGCAAATTTTTGATTTCAGGGCCCCTGATAGTTCATTACTCTATGAATCCCCAGACAGTTTTTTGGGAAAAACGTTTCAGGAGGTTTTGCCTGAAGAACTGGGTAGAAATCTTCATCGCAAACTTGATGAAGCGTTTTTGTCTATGCAGGTTATCAATATTGAATATTGTATCCGGTTGCAGGAACAGGAACGATATTTTGAAGGGCGCTTGATCCCGATTTCTGAGAAGGAAATACTGATGTTTGCTCACGATGTTACTTCCAATAAGCATGCGGAAGAGGTGATTCGTTTAAGTGAGGAACGGTACAATCTGGTTATACAGGCAACAAAGGATGGGGTTTGGGATTGGGATATGGCAAATGATGTTGCTTACGTTTCTCCCCGCTGGTGCGAGATCATGGGGCAGCCAGCCGAAATTAACCTGTTGCGAAGTCCTTTCTCCAATTGGCTTAATAAAATACATATTGACCATCGGGAAACGGTGCAGCAGAAATTTGCTGATCATCTGGATAAAGGCACCCCATTTGAAGTAGACTATTTATATGAGATCAGGCCCAATGAATTCTTCTGGAGACGAACAGTGGGACAGGCCATTCTTTCGCGCGATGGGAAGATAAACAGGATGGTTGGCCTCGCAGTGGATATTGATGAACGCAAGCGATTTGAGTTACAATTGGATCAATCCATCAAAGAGGTCTCTAATTATAAAAAGGCGCTGGATCAGGCAGCGATCGTTTCCGTTTCAGATACCATCGGGACCATTGTTTATGTAAATCAGAAATTCTGTGAACAATATGGATATACGCCAGAGGAGGTAATTGGAAAGAACCATAAAATACTGAATTCAGGTGTGCATCCAAAAGAGTTCTGGAATCATTTTTGGACAGAGATCAGTCAGGGTAAAGTGCTGAAAGCTGAAGTGTGTAATAAAGGTAAAAAGGGTGAATTGCATTGGTCCGACACCACTATTGTACCCTTGTTGGATGAAGAAGGCAGACCCTATCAGTTTTTGGCTATTCGGAATGATATTACCCAGAAAAGGAAACTGGAAAAAGAATTGGCCGAGCAGCAACTGATGCAACAGAAAATCATTACTGAAGTGGCCTTGCAGGAACAGGAAAAAGAACGAAACGAGCTGGGCCGCGAATTGCATGATAACATTAATCAGATCCTTGCTACAGCCAAAATATATTTAGGAATGGCCCGTTCGAAGGATGGGGATGTGGATTCTTTACTCACCCATAGCTTTACCCATTTGAACAGCGCCATTGAGGAGATACGTCGCCTCTCCCATAATCTGGTAGCGCCAACATTGGGCGATATTGGATTGCATGCAGCCCTCCAAACTCTTTTATCTGATGCTGAAAATACAGACCTCTTTCGGATTCAGTTCGAAGATGAGGTGAAAGATTTCAGTTTGTTGGGAAATAAAGGGGAGTTGATGTTATATCGTATCATTCAAGAGCAATTGACGAATATCCGAAAGCATGCCAAAGCAAAGCTGGTGGTGATCCGGATTGTGGTGGAGGATCGTTATCTGCATCTTTCTATCACAGATGATGGTATTGGTTTCGATCGCTCTAAGAAACTATCCGGTATTGGCTTATCGAATATTCAAAACCGTGTCACTTTCTATGCGGGTACCATGTATTACGATACCAGTCCGGGCCATGGATTTGCCCTGCATATCAGGATACCTTTTGCCGAGCCGCAGAATAAAGTAAGCTGAATATTTCGTAGAGAAGTTAGTAAAAAGGACCCGATTATCGGGTCCTTTTCAGTGTAATTATCGTTGGATAAACAATGGTCCGGTTTGTTTCAATAATGAAGGCGCATATAAAAAGTACACTCCATTTGGAAGCCGGTTAAGATCCAGTTTTATATTATTGACGCCGGGTTTAAGGTTCACCTGTTGTATGTGCTGAATCTTTCCGCCCGCATCACATAATTGCAAGAGGAGGGTTTCTTCCTTCAAGCTGTTCAGTGAAATCATGGAGAAATTGGCTGCAGGGTTTGGATACCAACCTGTTTGTTGTTGCGCAGTATTCGGTCTTTCAATCTTCACAATGGATGAATAATGCGTATTGACTGATTCTACGGTTTTGATCCGATAAAAAGAAGTAGCATAAGCCGGTGTAAGGTCTCTGTATGTATACGTATTACGCAACGCTCCCTTTCCCGCAACGATTCCGGTCTCCATAAAATCTTTGCCATTAAAGGATCTTTCCAGATGGTAAACAGTGGGATTCGATTCTCCTGCCGTTTGCCATTCAAGGATATTCCAGCCCATTTCGTTACGCCCCTGGAAGGATAATAGTTTAGTGGCCAATGCTACACTCGCATCTGAAAGTGTTAAATGATCCAATGAGAATAGACCATCTTTTTCAATATAGTTGGTGGTGTAGTTGGTGGCATCAGTACCCAGGTTGGTCCAGTTAGTGCCATTATCAAAACTTTCAAATATTCCCAAACTCGATTCCAGATTGCCGGAAAGCTCTTCATGAAAGTAATAGAAACGCACACTGGCATTCAGCGCCAGATTGATAGTTGGCGTAATATCAAAATGGCGGCTAATGGAAAGGCCGCTATGTTGTTGCGGATAACGTTTAATAACTGTGATACCCAGGTTGGAAAGACTGCTGATAGCCAGGCCAATATTACCCGGATTTTGATAGCCCAAACCATTTAAGATAGATGTGACCTTAATGTAACCACCCGTTGCACCGGTGATCCTGCTCGCCCCTCTTTCATTGATGAGGCTGCCAGAGCTGCCCAGATCAATATTGAAACCATTAAGAAACAAGCTGTCGCCTGAAATAAATTCAATACTGTTCCCGATGTTAAGGTGCTGGTTTAGCAGCATACCATTGGATGATTTGTTAAGAACCAGATGCCGGATGCTGACCGGGTCGTTTCCCGATAGAAACGATGCGGCGGTGCTCGCACTTCCCGTAAAATACAAACTTCCATCGTCTGGAGTAATATATCCATCAATTACGATACCGGCATTGTTGATTACCAGTTTCACGCCGTTGTTGAGTATCAGTTTGGAGCCATTGGTGGTAACGATGCCCTGGGTCAGTCCCGATGTGTGCATGAATGCAAGACAAAGGAAAAATAAGGCAATTTTACCTATAGAGTTTTTCATAATATACAGTTTTGAAGTGGATGGTTATTTAATGTAAGGAGCAGTGCTGCCATAACCATCTACCTGTATGTGAAAATCCAAAAAGATCAATCCCGCATTTCCGCTATAGGTATCATTTTCATTACTGGAATTTCTCCAGATGCGACAAACTAAAACACTGGATATTTTTTTACCCGTAGCATCCAGTCCGGCATTGCCGGGGGTTAGTGAAGAGATCATGTGACTGGTGGCAGTGAACGGACCACTGGCAACTACTGTAGAAGTGGTGGTAGCTGGAAATACCTGAGGTGTAACGGGATCATAGTTGACCCAGGTATATTCAAAATTCCATTCAATATCGCCCGATCCGGACGTTTTTGGCGTCCAGTGCAGGTGCGGATAAATGGTAGTGCCTTCTTTCCATGTGTGTGGCAACTGTACGGTAAAAGACATGGATTCGACTCCTGAATTATTTCGGAAGAACCAGAGTTGTGGTCCGGACGTACCGGTCAGATAGTCAATTTGTGTGGCATCGGATCCTCTGTCGAGAGTGATGCGAAGATCATCCCAACGGGTGGTTTGACCCACGAGTTTTTTCCAAACGGGTGAAAGGGTCGTGCCGGAATTGTAATAAAATCCAACGCCATCAGCATCTGTTCCGGTAATAGAACTATTGGTATTATAAACCAATAAGCTAACGGCTGGCGTTGCAATGGTGGATGCGTCAGTAGTGGAACTGAGCGAAACTCTGGGAAGCAATAAACCTTTATTGCTATTCACTATGTCGAGCATTGCCGAAACATCCGGAGCATTGCCGGTGGTATTGATGGCGATGTTTTGGGAAATTCCGGGAACACTCAAGCTTAAGGAAAGAACAATTGCAAAAATGGAGATAAGAGTTTTCATATACATAGATTTTGGTAATTTATATTCTGTTGTATTTCGTCTGTACAAAGTACCAACAAAATATAAGTGTTCCGGTCCTTTTAGCTTGGTCTTTAAGCTGGCTAAAGGATAAAAATCCAAACGGTACAGAATACTTCTGATAAGCAGGTTCATGAAATAATGGAATAGGAATCATTGGTAGAGATCAATAAAAATCGTATAGCGAAGGGTTGCGGGTATTCAGTAGCTTCTTTTTACTTAGGTGTATTTACTTAATATATACTAAGTAAGACAAAGATCATATGCAGTGCGTTTTTCATTTATTATCTTTCTGCGCATATTATTTATCCCTATATCTAACATTAACAAACGATTTGTATGCTTGAATTTTTCTCTGCCAGTACCCGCATGGTGAACACCCGCAGAGGGGTCACTGAATGTATGGAATCGGCAATTGGTGAAAACTATGCCGATTGTGATCTTATCATCCTTCATGCTTCCTTAGGACACAGTTTCCCGGAGCTTATTGATCAGGCACATCAACTGGCTCCCCGGGCGCAGGTGGTGGCGGCTTCCTGCTGCGGTGTGGTAGGTAAAGAAGGCGTGAGCGAATCGATGAAAGACATCGCCTTAATGGCGGTTCGTGGAAAGGAGTTTGGTGTTTCTTATGTTGATGGTATTTATGGGCATAATAGTTATGAAAAAAGTTTGGAGATGGCACGGGATCTGAAGCAAAAGCAGCCCGGTGTTAATATGATCTATTTTTTGGCTTCCGGTATCGATATTGCCAACGACCGTTGTATCGCTGCTATCGAGGAAGTATTCGGTCCGCAAGTGACCATATTTGGCGCTACTTCGGCTGATAATATGAAAGGTATAATCAGTTATCAGGCTGCAGGGGGGGAAGTGATGGAACATGGAGCGTTCATCGTTGGATTTGCCGATCCCGGTTTAGAGGTTTATACACAAGCAACTCATGGATTTGTAGCTATCGGCGAACCATTTATTGTTACCAAAAGCGACGGACACTATATTTACGAATTAGATGGCAAACCAGCCTGGACAGAGTTTACCCAGCGATTGGGTCTGGAACCCAGTGCTACCTGCGGCGAATCTATTCCCATTGGAGCATTAGCCGAAAAACTTCCTCCGGAATTGGCAGCTGAATATGGAAATGAGCACATTCTGCGTGTAGTTACGCGCCACGAAGGGGAAACATTGCTATATGCCACTACCTGTGCAGAGGGAACGGCACTTTGGCTAACGGTGCGTGATGAGCCACTGATCTTTAACGAAATGGACCGTATGGTAAATGAGATGTCGGAGAAAGCAGGAGGAAGAAAACCGGTGGCCGTGTTTCATGCAGACTGTTTAGCCCGCGGTCGGTTTTTATTTAACCGGATATTGAAAGAAGAGCTGGTGAACCGTATGCAATTTCCCTTTACCAAAAATGGAGAATGTCCACCCTGGCTCGGTATGTATGGTTTTGGAGAGATCGCCCGCTTAGGTGGAAAGAATACCTATCACAATTATACAACGGCATTATATGCCATTTATAGAAAATAATTTTTTACGTGTTGAATTCCCAGGATAATTCACAACCACTGCCTTCATCGCAGGATTATCTTGAACTGAAGAAAAAGTACAAAGACCTTCAGTTGAGAGTAACGCGCTTTTCTGTGATCGAACAACAGTTGATCAATGCACGGAACCGTCTGGATCGTGAAGTGAATATTCACCGGCAGTTACAAGGCTTTAACCGCATAGCTTTTGGCGAAATGCTCGATGATAGTTTTGGACGATTGGTAGCCGAGTCCCTGATCGATATTTTCGAAGTGGAAGTAGGGATTGCCTGTTTTGGTCAGGAGAATGACCTGCCGTTTGAATTGTTTGGATTGGAAGATATTGCCATGCCAAATGAAGAGCGCCAGGCCCTCAAGCTGGAACTGCGCAATTACTTCCTTAATTTACCTGCTGGTAAAATTTCCTTATCTCATGTTGAGGATAATGACTGGATACGCAAACGGATACCCTTGCGTAATGTATT
Organism: uncultured Chitinophagaceae bacterium; assembly: GCA_964555605.1. Classification (GTDB taxonomy): domain Bacteria; phylum Bacteroidota; class Bacteroidia; order Chitinophagales; family Chitinophagaceae; genus Endoryza. Next base: position 7,964 of record CAZKSY010000016.1, read on the forward strand.
GGTCACCCGTGTATCTGATCCGCAGTTAGGCATTACTGTTGGGTTGCTGGCTGGAATAACGGATAAGGGAATGCTGCATTATGATTTGATCGATTCTGATCGGGAGGCTGTATTTGGGGTATTTGCTCAACAGGTATTGTCGCACCACAGTAACCGTTTACGTACTCAAACCAATCGTCAGCAGTATCAGGCGCTCTCACTGGAGCAGGAGCGCATGTCGCGATTGGCGCAACGTTTTATTGATCTGGATGTGGATCCGCAGCATAACATACGGCAATTATTGTCTTTGTCCTGCAATATGCTGAAAGCTTCTAATGCTTTTTATGAGCGGATGGATGGGTCGGTCATTATCAGTGATGGTGTAAAAGCCTATGAGGAAAAGGCTTCCGGTGCGCCGGTTTGTATGGATCTTATACTCTCACAAAGTAAGGAAGTGGTGTATTTGAAGGGGAATGCGGTAGCGAAATTCAGCCAGATACCCGGATGGTTGAAGAAATTGCAACATGAGGCCTTAATAGGCACCATGGTTCGTATTGACCGGAATGCGATCGGTTCTCTGATGCTGGGAATTGGAGTGGTTCAAAATTTTCCTGAAAGTGATCAGAATATTGTTCGGATCTTATCGGCCGCCATTGGAGTTGAGGAACGGCGGCAAATGGCTTTGCAGGCATTGCAGGACAGTGAGGAAAAATACCGAATGATCTTTGAAGGAACACCCAATGGTATTGTAGTGGCTGAATCAGGGAATTTTGATATTATCTATGCAAACTCTGCCAGTTGCCAGTTGTTCGAATATGCGCCGGAAGAGTTTTTGGATATGCGAATCAAGGATATGTATGCCCCCGATTCCTGGACCGAGATCCAGTCGGTAATAAAAAATATGAAACAGGGACGTTCTATTGTAACGGATGAGGTTTCCTGTATCCGTAAAAGCGGTTCCGGTTTTTATGCGGATATCTCTATGCACCGGATTTCGCTCGGGGGGCGTGAACTCATCGCCGGATTTTTTACGGATGTTACCGAGCGAAGGAATGCGCGACAGATCCTGGAAGCAAATAATATTGAACTGAAGAAGATCAACTCGGAGTTGGATAATTTCGTGTACAGCGTATCGCACGACTTACGGGCACCCTTACTGGCCATTCGCGGCCTGATCAATTTGATCGAATTGGATACCAGCATACAGGGAGAAGCCGCATCCTATCTGGGCATGATGTCAAGTTCGGTGAACCGGATGGATGATACCATTAAAGAGATTCTGGAGTATTCCCGTAATGCCCGTTTGGAAGTGAAGCAAAGTCCGATAGAATTCCGGGAATTGATCCTCCAGTGTTTTGATGATGTGAAGCATTATTTCCCCGAGGATATTGATCTGCAATTGGACGTACAGCAAAATGAACCTTTCTTTTCCGATCCCAACCGGGTCAATACGGTATTAAAGAATATAATTGGAAATGCTGTAAAGTATAAGAAACATTCGGGAGAGGCTTCCTATCTGAAAATACAGGTTCGGTCGGATGCCCATTGGGCGCACCTGACTTTTTCAGATAATGGTGAGGGCATTGAAGCCAGTCATATACACAAAATATTCGAAATGTTTTACCGGGCTTCCAATTCTACCGTTGGAACCGGATTGGGTCTATATATCTGTAAAGAGATCGTTGCCAATCTCGGCGGTACCATTCAGGTGCAGTCGGAGAGAGGCGTAGGCACGGTGTTTACAGTTACTTTGAAAAATTTATATTGATTTGTTATGAAACGATTTCTGCTGATCGATGACGATGAGATTTTCAACTTTCTGAATAAGAAGGTATTGGAATTGTCAAAAATGGCCGATACAGTAACGGTATTCACCTCCGGTCAAAAGGCACTGGATCATTTGGGCGATCTGTTAAAAGATGTAACTCAATGGCCCAATTATGTACTGCTTGATATACGAATGCCCGGTATGGATGGCTTCGAATTTCTGCAGCATTTCAAAGACCTTGATCCTGCTTTTCTTCAACAGGTAAAAGTGTATATGCTTACCTCCTCTATTGACGAGAGGGATAAATATAAATCGGGGTCCTATCCTTTTGTTCATGGCTTTTTCAGTAAACCCCTGAATGTAGAGATGCTCCGCAAAATGGTGCTGGAAAGCGCCTGAGTTTTTGCCCATTAACCTTCCTTCCTGATTTTCCCTGCAGTTTTCCGGAAAGAAATGATAATATTTTTGGCAACGTCAAAAATATTAGTATTTTGCGCTAAAATTATTAGTTTATGTCTATCGCCGGGAAAAACCTTCGTTATCTGCGTAAACTCAGGGGTCTTACTCAGGAAGAGTTTGCGATCAAACTTGGAATTAAACGCAGTTTACTGGGGGCCTATGAAGAGGAGCGGGCTGAGCCGCGATTGGAAGTACTGGAGATCGCTGGTGATATTTTTAAATTGTCGATGGACGAACTATTGCTGAAGGACCTGAGTGAAAGCAAGGGTAATTATCTCGCCAAACGTCGGGCACAGAAAATGTCCTCGGGCACAAATGAAATACAATTGGTACCTGTAAAAGCGGCGGCAGGTTACCTGGCCGGATATGCTGATCCGGGGTTTATAGACGAACTCAACACGTTTACTTTACCCATGCTGGCACCAGGCACGTACCGGGCCTTTGAGATCATTGGTGATTCCATGCTGCCTACCCCCAGCGGCTCCGTAATAGTAGGAGAGCGCGTGGAGGATCTGGATGAGGTAAAAGCCAATAATACCTATATTGTTATTTCCCGTAAAGAGGGCATCGTTTACAAACGTGTCATCAAAAATGCCAAGTCCAAAAGTTCCTTAACCATGGTGAGCGATAATCCATCCTATCAACCCTATCAGATGGATGCGGAAGATGTGTTGGAAATGTGGAAGGCCTCGCTGGTAATCAGTAAAGCGAATACACAAAATCGTTGGGATGTGAATCAACTGGCCACTCTCGTGAGTGACCTGCATCAGCAGGTGAATCAACTCAAAAAGAAAGTAAACTGATCTGTTGCAGCAGGTTCATTACATTAATTGTCTACCAACCGGTCATGCGACCGGTTTTTTGTTTTTGGATGCGACAATACCCAATGACCATGGTATTTGCGTCTTTTCACCGTATTTTCCTCATTTTCAGTTTTTTCAAGAGTGATTCTGTTATTTTTGCAAGGCTGACAACTGCATGAAATTGAGAATAGTTTTGATATTGTTGTGGCTGATCCCAGGAATTTCAGCTTTATCGCAGAAGAATATTCGGGCGGTTTCGGTTGGGCATGCCCCAAGAATAGACGGCGTGCTCGATGAGGCCGAATGGGCAGGTGCTCCGGTAGCCACCGATTTTATCACCAATTCCCCCGTTTTTGGTAAACCCGCTTCATCTAAAACGGACGTGCGGGTTTTATACGATAATACCTCTATTTATATTGGCGCCATTATTTATGACGATCCGGCGCAGGTTCGGAGGCAGTTTACCTCCCGCGATCAGGAGCAACGGGCCGATGTAGACTATTTTGCCGTATTTCTGGATACCTATAAGGATCGGCAAAATGCTTATCAGTTCGTGGTTACCTCCCGCAATGTGCAAAGCGATGCCCGGGTTTCGCCGCAAGCTGAAACAGACTTTGGTGTATATGGCGACCTGAGTTGGGATGCTGTTTGGGATAGTCGGGTGGGTATGCATAAGAACGGCTGGGTGGTAGAAATTAAAATTCCTTATTATTCCATTCGCTTCTCCCGTAAAAATATTCAGGAATGGGGCATACAATTCCTGCGCTTCTCCCGGCGCTTGAATGAATCCTCTTTCTGGAATACGGTAGATCCCAATATCAATGGATTTGCCAATCAGTTTGGCGATCTTACCGGGTTAGAGAATCTGGTGCCTCCGCTTCGGCTTAGTTTTTCACCTTACCTCAGTGGTGGTTATCGGGAAACACCGGTTTTGAATAACGGAAATCAATATGAGCTGTTGCGCAGCGGTGGTATGGATGTGAAATATGGTATCAGTGAAAGCTTCACGCTCGATGCCACCCTGATCCCTGATTTCGGACAGGTGGTATCTGATAATGTGATCAATAATCTTACTCCTTTCGAAGTACAGTTCCGTGAGAACCGACAGTTTTTTACAGAAGGAACGGAATTGTTTAATAAGGCTGGAATTTTTTATTCCAGAAGAGTAGGGGCCACCCCTTCTGGCTATGAAAAGATCATTGATGATGTGGATGGCGGACCACTTTCCGATTTCAGGATAAAGTCCAACCCCTCTGTCACCCGCCTGTATAACGCTATTAAGTTCTCCGGACGCACCGGCAGAAACCTGGGTATCGGTGTGTTCAATGCAATCACACAACCCACCAAGGCCCGCTTGACCAATTTGAATAATAATGAGGATACCCTGATCACCACCGAGCCGCTGGCCAATTACAATGTGATCGTAATTGATCAGGCATTGCGTAACCGTTCCTTTATCACCCTTACCAATACGAATGTTATGCGGAATGGAAAGGAGCGTGATGCCAATGTAACGGCCATCGATATGGCTTTTTATGATAAGAAGAATCAGTATGGAATCATGCTGGGGCCACGATATAGCAAGGTATTCGATAGTACGGGTGGATATGAGGGATTCCGGAATTATTTCGAAGCGGGTAAAGTAAGCGGAAAGTTTCAGTTTTCAGTTGTCAATGAACTGGAAACCTCTACGTATGACCCCAACGATCTGGGGTTTCTGTACTCCCCCAATGAATTTACCACACAGTTGAAAACCAGTTATAACATTTATCAGGAAACCCGTCACTTCCTCAACCAGCGCTACAGTGTGGAGTGGTTGCAATCATATCTTTTCAAACAATTCGAATACCAACGTACTACTCTTTCGGCTTCTTCTTTTTGGATCTTTAAAAACTTTTGGGATCTGACCCTGCGCACAGAAATTCAACCGGTTTGGTATAATGATTTTTTTGAACTGCGAACCCCATTAAGCATTTTCGAGACACCACGTAAAAAACTGCGTCGGGCGCGTAATTATTTCTTTGGTTTGAATGGTAGTACCGATAGCCGTAAAAAATTATTTGTGAACTGGGAATTCGGCTTTGCAGAAAGTCCGAACCCCGATGATCCTTTCTATTCCGGTGAATTGGGCCTCCGCTACCGCTTCAGTGATCGGTTCTCCCTGAGCGTAAGTGCCGTGGCCCGACGGGACAATGGTCAGTTTGGTTATTCTTTTGAAAGAGATGCCTTCAGTACCGAACCCATTTTGGCCCGCCGCAAATACACCGACGTAACAGCAATTGTATCGGGTACCTATAATTTTACCTCCCGGATGAATATCAATTTCCGGGCACGTCATTTTTGGAATAAAATTGAGAATACAAATTTTTACGACGTTTTGCCTTCGGGCGACTGGAAGGAACGATTTGATATGACCCCCTCTAATTTCAATTATAATTACAATGCCTTTAATCTGGATGTTTTCTTTACCTGGGATTTTCGTTTAGGCAGCCGCTTTATTCTGGGTTGGAAGAATTGGTTGGGAATGGATTACGAAATGTTTATCAGTCAACAAAAATACCCCCATTATTTTGGTAACCTCCAGCAGATGATGCAAACCCCGCACGGCAATGAAGTGACCCTTCGCTTCATTTATTTCCTCGATGCACAGCAGTTTAAAAAACGTCCACGTAAGTAATAGAGATTAGCGGTATAGATCAAAAGCTGTTCGGAAAGTGTTGCAATGAGCTTCCACAATTGTTTTGACCATAGGAGAATACCCGCCTCCCATGGCTACGCAACAGGGCAGGGCATTTTTGATCAGGGTTTCCATCACCAATCGATCTCTTCTGCACGATCCTTCCATGGTTATTTTTAATTTGCCGAATTTATCTGTTTCCAGAATGTCTACTCCACTCAGGTAAAACGCGAAGTCGAACCGGCGTTTTGCCAAAATCCTGTGGAGATGTGTTTGGAGGAGCGAAAGATATTCTTCATCCCCGATCCCATCGGGCAAGGGGATGTCCAGATCGCTTTTTTCTTTTTGAAAAGGGTAATTGTGGGCCCCATGCATACTAAAGGTAAATACCCGTTCTTCTTCCTGAAATAGCGCCGCTGTTCCATTTCCCTGATGTACATCCAGATCGATGATGAGAATCGATTGCGCCTGACCACTATGTAATAAAAAATTAGCAGCAACAGCAAAATCATTTAAAAGGCAAAATCCTTCGCCGCGGTCGCGGAACGCATGGTGCGTGCCTCCGGCAACATTAAATGCAATCCCTGAATGCATGGCGTAGCGGCAACAATCGATCGTGCCCTGTGTAATGATGCGTTCCCGTAATGTTAAGGCGGGTGATTGAGGAAACCCGATATGTCGTTGTTCTCTGGCAGACAGGGTTTGTTCCGTAAGTTTTTTGAAGTAGGCTTCACTGTGGGTTAATAATATGGTCGCATCCGCACAGGGTGCCGGGGTAAACAATTGTTCGTGGTGAATACTTCCCTCATACAATAGCTGTTCCGGAATTAATTCGTACTTAATCATGGGGAAGCGATGTCCTTCGGGTAAGGGGTGCGCATATATGGGGTCGTAAGCTATTCTGATCGCTGGTTTCATGCAATCTGCATCAGTTGTTTATCTACAATGGCAAAAACGGCTTCTTCCGGCCCGGGTTGAATCAGGGCAAGTCCGGTAAAACCACCAAATGCCGGTAATACCGCTTTTCCCTTTCCAAAATAAAAACAAGGGAAACGAAGGGATTGTTTACCCGTCCCTTTCAGTAGAATGCCGGGATGGATATGTCCGGAAAAGAAATAGGGCGTATCAGATAGTTCGCCACTGGTTTCAGTCGGAAGATCATGAATAAATCCAAACGGACCCTCCTGTAACAATCCAACTGTAGTGTTCAGTTGCATGCGTGAATACTGTTCCTTTGGAAGGATATCGTGGTTGCCCAGAATGAGGTGAAATTCAATGGCCGGAAGATCGGCCCGCCAGCGGGCAAAATGTTCCACTTCTGTGTTGCTGCTGCTATGAAACATGTCGCCAACCACCAACAAGCGTTTCGGTTGAAAATGCTGTATCAGTTGAAAAAGTCGCTGCAGGTCGCGTTGATTCACAGAGCCCGGTATAGCAATCCCTGAACGACGGAAATGTCCTCCTTTGCCTAAATGCAGGTCAGAAATGATAAGGCTCTGTGTGTTTTCCCAATAAAGACAACGCTCGGGTGAAAGCCAGAGTTGCTGTTCTTTTATTTTATATGGTAAGGGGGCCACCATGGGGTGGCAAAACTATTGAATTATCCGGCGTGACAAGAGTCGGTGCTTATTTCTTTTCCGGTGTTGCTGGTAAATTGTTTTTGGCGGCGATTTCATTTCGCAAGCCTGCTGCCCATTCTGACAAAGTCAGCTTTTCAGCATCGGTCAGTTTGGCATCCTTATGTATCCAGGTATAACTGTTCAACGGCATTTCTCCTTCTTTCACCTGTTCGATCACCTCCTCCAGTTTATGATGCTGCTTTTTGGCAGAATAGCCCGCAAATTCAGAAAAATCCAATTCTCCTTTTCCTTCATTCACATGATGCTGCAACCACCAGGCAACGGGTTGAATATTGCTGTACCAGGGATAAACTGTATTGTTACTATGACAATCGTTGCAGGCTCTTTTCAAGATACCCGATACCTCCACCGGAACAGTATAAACGGTGGAAATGTCTTTTGCTGAAATGTCAGCCGATGTATTTTTGGCCGGGCGGATGAATTGAATGCCGATCAGTATGATCACCAGAAACCATATGATTTTCCGTTTCATAATAAACTGTTTCCGTTAAGGTAAGTCTTTTTAGTGAATTAGGTTTGTTTCAGTTGCCAAGCTGTTGTTGCATTTTCTTTACCCGATCTTCCAACTTCTCCGACGAAAGATCTTCCCGCATACTATCCACCTTAATGGGGAAGCAAAAGGGTGTTAGCTTCTCCGGGAACGTGAGCACGATCCGGGAGTCCTGAATCCGTTGCAGCATCTCGCGCAACCTTACTTCTTCCATTTGCTGGTCAAAGACCTCCTGATAGGCTTGTCGTAAAAGGAGATTGTCCTTTTCATACTCACTGAATACCTTGAAGAGGAGGGAGGCCGAGGCTTGCAGGTGCCGGGCTTTTTTATGTTCGCCGGGATAGCCTTGAAATATCAGTCCGCCAATAACGGCAATATCCCTGAATTTGCGTTTAGCCATCTCTGTGGAGTTTACACTTCGTTGAATGTCTTCTAAAAGATGGTCCGGGGAAAAGAGTTCGTACACATTTGTATCGTCAACCGGTATTGGCTGATCGCTCAGCAGTTCAAAACCATAATCATTCATGGCAAAGGAGAAGGTGATCGGGCGGATGCGACTGATGCGGTAGGCTAAAATGGCGGCCATGGCTTCGTGTACCAGCCGGCCTTCGAAGGGAAATACGAATAAATGAAATCCGTCTTTGGTTTCGATCTGTTCGATCAGTAATTCATCGGCACGGGGTACCCGCGACAGATGTTCCTGTAATTTTAGTAAAGCTTCCAATACCCTGATTTCGGCAGGCGGATGGAGGTTCGAAAAAAGGTCTTTGGTTTTGGGAGAAGCAGCCGGTTGATAAGAGATCATGCTGCTGGCAATACTGAGTTGCTGCCGTAATTTTTTACCCAGATTGGCGCTCAGCGGCATTCGTCCCCCTACCCAACTCGGCACCTGCGATTTTTTGGCTGTTGTCTTCTTCACCAGTACGGTCATCTCTTTGATCATTACGAGTTCCAGATTTCTTCCCGCCAGTGTAAATACATCGCCGGGTTCCAGTCGGGAAATAAAGTACTCTTCTATCACGCCTACATAACCTCCGGTGAAGAATTTAACTTTCAACATGGCATCGCTCACGATGGTACCGATATGCATCCGGTGGCGCATCGCTAAACGACGGCTCGGCATCCGGTAGGCCCCGTCGATCAATTCCACTTTTTTGTATTCCTCGTATTGCTGCAGGGCATTGCCTCCGTTATGGATATGATATAGGATTTCGGCCCATTCTTCACCGGTAATATCACTATAGCAATAAGTGGTTTGTATTTCTTTCAATAACGATGCTGCTTCAAATCCCTCTGAAATGGCAAGGGTACAGCAATACTGTATCAATACATCGAAACAGCGTAATAAGGGTGGCCTGCTTTCGATGAATTCCTCTGCGATCGCTTCCTTTAAGGCCGCGGCTTCCAGTAGTTCGAGGGAGTGGGTGGGAAGAAAAAAAATACGACTGGTTTCATCAGGTCGGTGACCGCTGCGGCCGGCCCGCTGTAAAAATCGCGCTACCCCTTTGGGTGAGCCCACTTGTATAACGGTGTCAACAGGTCGAAAATCAACACCAAGGTCCAGAGAGGCCGTGCAGACGACCGCTTTTAACCGGCCGGTGTGCAGATTCTCTTCTACCCAGTCGCGCAGTTCCCGATCAATGGACCCGTGGTGCAGCGCAATAGCCCCCGCCAGATCAGGTGCTGCTGATAAGATGGCCTGATACCACAGTTCACTCATGCCCCGGGTATTAATAAAGATCAGCGTGCTTTCATTCTCTCTGATCACCGGAATCACTTTATGCACCAGTTTCAGTCCTAAATGGCCCGCCCATGGATATTTTTCAATTTCATCCGGCACAATGGATTCTACACGAACGGTTTTGTGGAGATCTGCTTTGATCAGTATGTTCTTATGCCCGGCGGGAAGGTGTACCAGAGGGGCCATCAATACTTCCATGGCCTCCGTTAAATTTCCGATCGTGGCACTGATCCCCCAAACAGAGGCCGGTGCTATCTGATGATAATGTTGTAAATGGATCAATCGGCTTAAAGCCAGTTCCACCTGTACGCCTCTTTTACTGCCGATCAACTCATGCCATTCGTCAATGGCAATGGTTTGCACTGTGCGGAGTCGCTCGGGATATCCTTTTTGCGCGAGAAAAAGGTGCAGGCTTTCCGGAGTGATGATCATTACTTCCGGGATCTGCCTTTTTTGTTTCTCCCGTTCTTTTAAATCTGTATCGCCATTGCGTATCCCCACTTTCCATTGCAAGCCGATGCCGCTGATCACTTCTTCCATGGCACGACCGATATCTTTGGCCAATGCCCTCAATGGGGTGATCCATAATAATTGAAGTCCGTTATGTTGCTTGGTTAAATAGTTGGATTCGTTCTGGTTGATAAAACGGATCAGGGCCCCTAAAAAAACAGAATAGGTTTTGCCGCAACCGGTGGGTGCATTCACCAATCCGCTATGACCTTCCTGAATATGCTGCCAGGCCTGTTCCTGAAAGGGGAATGCCTTCATGGAACCTTGTTGCATCCATTGAGTGATCAGCGCATATCCCTTGGTTTGATATATGGGTGTTGGGGCCTTCAAGAGGGATGTAAATTAACTAAATTTCAGGCGCCTCTTAACCTTTCGCCCTAGTTGTTATTTTATTTCGCCGGCATTTTTCACTGCAGTATTTGACCGTTTCCCAATTCTTCTCCCATTTCTTTCTCCAGGGGAAGGGAAGGCCGCAGGTAATACAGATCTTTTGTGGTAGAAATGATTTATTGCCTTTGTGCGACATGCGATCTTTTATGCCTAACAACAGGAGTGCAGGAAGAGTTTAAAATACGGCCTTAATAATGCCATCCTGTTTGCGGATGAAATAAAGCTTTTTATTCTCGTAATAATCTATCTGCCCGGTTTTTTTATTGGTTACCGGAACAATCATATATTGACCAATAGGAGTTTGGGGTTGCCGCACCTGATTTTCCTGCAGTGCAGCGGAACCGGATTGCAGTAGTTTACTATAATAATAGATGGATTCAAAACCTCTGTATACATTCTCCGAAGCGCGCATAAAATATCGGTTGCGGAAATGGTTTTGCAGTTGTTGTATCGTTTTGTTTTCGGGATTGATATACATGGGATTGCTGTATACCACTTCAATTCCCTTGTAGATGGCTTTGGTAAGATCGGCCTGCTCCCAGGTAGGCATACCTATTACTGTGATACGATACGCTTTCCCCAGCGAAATGAGCTGTTGCATGAGGGCGAGGCCATAATTCAGATCAAGAGAGCCGATGATGCAAACGTTTTGTTTACTGGTGTCGAAAAACATTTTCAATTGGTCATTCGAAATGCTGTCATCCAGATTAATCGTTTTCATTTTTAACGGAACAGAGGCAGAACTGCGTTCTGCTTCCATAAATCCATTCTTTAACCGGTCTTCCACAGCTCCTTTCTTCTTAAAATAAATAATCGGAGAAAGGGCATAATTCTTTTGAAGGAATTTATACAATCCGGTTACATGTGTTTGTAAGGTTGGATTGAGTATGGTATAATACGGATTTGCTGAAATACCTGCCTCATTAGGCAGGTTGGCATTAACAAAGGGGATATTCTTTTGCTGGGCAATGCGGGCGAGCAAAGATGCTTCATTAACATTCACCAGTCCAATAATAAGTGAGGTGTTGTCGAGAGCTGCTGAATTCGCAATCGTTTCAGGTTTTTCGGAAAGCGATCTGGAGTCGTATACGCGTATCTCTACTTCGATCTTTTCCCTGTTTAGCGAATCAATGGCAGCCTGCATACCTTCATAAAATTCCATACCCTGGGTGGCATAGGCAGGCCAGGTCTTTCCCGGTTTAAAATTTCCCGCGGCGTCAAAGGCTGAGTCTAAATAAAGCGGCAGAAATACAGCGATCTTCTTCGGCCCCGTGCTGTCTTGTGCTTTCGAATGGGCTGAAAAGCCCAAAAGGGATAGCACCAGCAGCCATGTAAAAGCTCCTGTCCAGTGTTGAAAATCTTTCGGCTGAATAATAGATTGCTGCTTCATAGAACGAGGTGCTGGTTCAAACTATTTCAATAGATGATCATTCCCATTCAATAGTTGCAGGGGGTTTGCTGCTGATGTCGTACACCACGCGGTTGATCCCCTTCACATTGTTGATGATATCATTCGAAATGTGTGCCAGAAAATCGTAAGGAAGATGGGCCCAGTCGGCTGTCATGCCATCCACGGAGGTTACCGCACGCAGGGCAACGGTAAACTCATAGGTTCTTTCATCACCCATTACGCCTACACTTTTAACCGGAAGGAGTATGGCGCCGGCCTGCCATACCTGATCATAAAGATGGTGTTCTTTCAATCCTTTTACATAGCGGTCATCGGCTTCCTGTAAAAGGGCCACTTTTTCAGGGGTGATCTCACCCAGAATACGAATAGCCAATCCTGGTCCCGGAAAGGGATGTCGCTGTAATAACGCATCAGGAATGCCCAGTTCATGACCCACGCGTCGTACTTCGTCCTTGAAGAGGTAGCGCAGGGGCTCTACCAGTTCCAGGTGCATGATATCGGGCAGGCCACCTACGTTGTGGTGTGATTTGATGGTTACGGAAGGACCATGAACGGAAACACTTTCGATCACGTCGGGGTAAATGGTACCCTGACCCAGAAGTTCAATGCCTTCAATTTTCTTTGCTTCCTCCTGGAATACGTCGATAAATAAACGGCCGATCACTTTACGTTTTGCTTCGGGATCCGTCTTGCCGGCCAGTTCCTTGTAAAAAAGTTCTTTGGCATCAATGCCTTTTACATTCAGTCCGATCGTATTATAAGTGTCGAGTACCTGCTGGAATTCATCTTTGCGTAATACGCCATTGTCAACGAAAATACCAAAGAGGTGATCTCCGATGGCACGGTGAATGAGGGTTGCGGCTACGGTAGAGTCTACGCCACCGCTGAGTGCCATGATCACTTTACGATTACCGATCTGTTTTTTTAATGCTTCAACGGTATCGGTAATGAAGTGTGCAGGCGTCCAATCCTGGTTACAGCCACAAACGTCAACGAGGAAGTTGCGGATGATCTTTTTGCCCTGGATGGAATGGTATACTTCAGGGTGAAATTGTACACAATAAAGTGGATGGCCTTCTGAGGTTTTGCGGATGGCGGCATAGGGAATGCTTTCTGTAGCGGCCAGCACTTCGAAGTCGGCAGGCAGTTCCAGAATCGTATCGGCATGGCTCATCCATACCTGTGAGTTCTCGGTAACTTCTTTGAGGAGTGTGTCCTGCTTTTTCAGTTGCAGCAGGGCCCGGCCGTATTCTCTTTTATTGCTGTTGGCTACTTTGCCGCCGAATTGTTTGGCGGTTAGCTGGGCGCCATAACATACGCCTAATACAGGCAGTTTGGCGTTCATGGCTTTCACATTCACCTCCGGGGCATTGGGGTCATTAACACTGAAGGGGGAACCCGACAGGATGATCCCTTTGAGAGAGGGGTCGAAAACGATGTCTTTATGATAAGGGGTGATTTCGCAATACACATTGGCTTCACGAACTGCCCGGGCGATCAATTGGGTATATTGACTGCCAAAATCGAGGATGAGAATCTTTTCCGTCATGGGTGCGAAGATAAACAGTTTGTCCGTTCGGGAAAGGAGGAAACCGGGGCGGAAGGCGGCTGTTTTTTCACAATTTTCCTACGGAATAGTTGATAAAAGGGCATTTATGGCAAAAAGCGACCGTTGCTGTAACAATTGGATGGAAGCAAGTGTCTGATTAGGGTATTTATTACCTTTATCGCTATAACCTTAAAAACATGAAAAACAAGCTATTTATTCTGTTGGCTTTTACAGGCATTCTTACTTCCTGCAATATTATAGAGGGAAAGCGGATCAAGGGGAATGGACACTTGAAAACGGAGGAACGCACCGTAGCTGCGTTTACCGGGGTAGCTTCCCATGGTTCTTTTGACGTGATTGTATCAAATGGTACCGCAAATCTGAAGATCGAAGCGGAGGAAAATATTCTCCCTTATATCGAAACATCGGTGGAGAACGGGGTATTGCATATCCGTACGAAAGACGGGTACTGGCTCAGTACGAAGTTGGACGGCAAAATATATGTTACCGCACCGTTGCTTACCAGTGTAAAGAGTTATGGCTCCGGTAATATTACCGGAAATTCAAGGATCAGCTCCCCCGATAAACTGGAGTTGAAAGTGACGGGTAGTGCCGATATCAATCTGGATGTGGATGCACCAGAGGTAGAAGGAGAGATCACCGGAAGTGGAAATATGAAATTATCAGGTGAAACTAAAAAATTCCGGGCCACCATCGCGGGAAGCGGCGATGTGAAAGCCTTTGACCTGAAATCGGAGGAAACCACTATCAAGATTTCCGGAAGCGGCAGTGCCGATGTGTTTGCCAGCATAAACCTGGATGTTCGGGTGGCCGGTAGCGGAGATGTAAATTATAAAGGGGGTGGACAGGTTTCGAGCAATATTGCGGGGAGCGGTACGGTGCGGAAAGTGGAGTAGTGAATGGTGAATGGTGGATCCGGGAATCGGGAATCGTGAATCGTGAATCGGAAATCGGAAATCGACTTTGCGTTCCCTCGCGTCTTAGCGTCTTTGCGGTTAAATGTATTTTTCTTAACCGCCAAGACGCCAGGACGCAATGAAACGCCATGATTCACGATTCACGATTCACCATTCCCCCATCCTCACCCTGATCCACACATCCCTATTCCTTCCCTTATCATCAGTGCAGGAGATCTTCACCGGTCCTTCTTCCGGAATAAAAAATACGGGTGTTGCCGCCTCGGCGGCTTTCAGGAATTTATTATTCACATACCAGAATACCCGCGTTACATCATTTCCGGTTTTGCACTGCAATAGCAAGGGTTCCGGTTTCTTTTTACTGATCAGGTATTCGGCTCCACTGCGGGGCGATAGTATGGCCGGCCCTGATTCCCGGAATACCCGCTCACAGGATGGGTTATGCGCAGGTATCCGATCCCAGTTCATGTGTTTCTCTTCAAAGTAAACCTGCATCTCCGGGCTCACTTTCCGGTACCACTTTTTCTTATAGCCATTTTGCGGTGCACAAGTTTCACAATACGAAATCTTTTCATCGGGGGAGATCTTTAGTTCCACCCGGTTGTCGCAGCTTTGCGTGGAAGAAACCAATGGGATATACAGATCGCTCACCTGATGGGTGCAAAATTCCGCCGGGAGCTGGCCCGTTTCGGCACATACCAACCGCACCTCACAATCCTTTGGTTGCTGATACCAGAAGGCGTCGGAATCATAATCAAGCGTATTAAAAATACGGAATAGCAAGGGCGTTGCAATGGTGGCGCCACTCAGGTCTGGTATTCCTTTGGCTGAAAAGTTGCCTACCCAAACGCCGATGGTAAACCGCTTATTATAGCCCATACTCCAGGCGTCTCTGCGTCCATATGAAGTGCCGGTTTTCCACGCTATCTTGGGCATTCGTTCGGTGCTCTGCCAGTTGAGGGGGAAGTCGGGTCGGTTCACGCGCGACAGGATCTCTGTGATCATAAAATTGGCTCCGGTGCTCAATAGCCGATGGGCGCTTGCTGTTGCGTTGGAATCGGCACCTGCCGTTTTTTTGTATCGCAAAGGGCGGTAAAGTCCATCATTAGCAAAGGCCGCATAAAGTCCGGTAAGTTCTTCCAGCGATGCGCCACAGCCACCCAATATCAGCGACAGCCCCAGTTTTTTCTGATCTTTTCCTACTTGTGCAAATCCGCATTGGATCAATTCCTGAAGGAAAAGATCTTTTCCAACAGATCGAAGTGTTTTGACGGCCGGTATATTCAGGGAGTGTTCCAAAGCATATTCCATGCTCACTTCTCCATTGAACTGGCGGTCGTAATTCTCGGGCGCATAGCCGGCATAGTTAATGGCTACGTCTTCGATCACTTTTTTCGGTGTAATGGTGCCATTGTCAATGGCCAGTCCATAAACCAAGGGTTTAAGCGTACTGCCCGGCTGCCGGATCGCAGCGGCACCATTAACCTGTCCACCATCCGTACTGTCTTTGAATGCAGCCGAACCAACATAGCAGATCACTTCCCGCGTGGCATTATCCACTACCATCACTGCGGCATTCTGTATGCCTCTTAACTTCATCGATCGTATATAGTCGGCTACCAGGGTTTCTGTCTTGATCTGCGCATTCATGTCAATGGAAGTAGCTACAATCGCTTCACCTGACTTTTTTAATTTAAAGGCCAGGTGCGGAATGCGTTGAGGAACCGCATGACGGTAAGCATCGAAAGGCTCGGTAAGCGCATCAGCAATTTCTTTTTTACTGAAGAGCCCCTGTTCCGCAAAGCGATGCAACCACTTGTTGCGTTCTTTTATGATGCGGTCGTTAAATTTCCCCGGTACCAGTGAAGAAGGCCGGTTGGGTATGATGGAAAGAGCGGTGATCTCTGCCAGAGAAAGATGATCCGGGTTTTTATTGAGATACAAAATAGACGCCGATTTTACTCCTTCGATATTGCCTCCATAAGGGGCGAGATTCAGATACAATTGCAGGATTTCCTCCTTGCTGTATTTCCATTCCAGTTGAAAGGCGCGAAACACCTCGACCAACTTACTCCAATACGTGCGCTTCCGGGGTTCCAGTGCCCGCGCCACCTGCATGGTCAGGGTGCTGGCGCCCGACGTACGTTTCAGGTGCAGCAGATTTTTGCCGGCTGCGCGTATTACGGCTAACGGATTAACGCCGGGATGATAATAAAAATATTGGTCCTCTTTTGCCAGAATTGTTTTGCGTAATAGCGGCGAAATTTCTTCCAGTTTAGTATGCATGCGCCATTTTTGATCGGCCGATAAAAAGGCATGTACCACTTCTCCTTTGTTATCGGTAATGATGGTGGAGTAAGAAACCCGGTCGGGCAGCGGAAAAAAAAGGTTCAAGGCCAGAAAAAGCAGAAAGCAGACTGTTGCAGTGATAAACAGTTTTATCAGAATCCGGATACTACGGCTTTGCTGAAAAAGGACCTTGAGGGTTTGCATGTATTTCAAAAGTAATGATCTCTCCGAAGCTACGCGTATATTTCCCATACCTAAAAAAGGCCTAACGGTAATTAACAAATCATTATCGTGGGAAATTTGCAGATCGCCCCGGTACTACTGTACCTTTCCTTCAAATACGCCTCTTTTATGGGCATCCCGCCGTAGGAAAGTTTTCCAATAGTTATTCAGACAGCTCCCCTGCATGCCTGTAATTCTCCTCTCTTTTGTACATTTCCATTGCTTTTGTTTCCCTATCAACTAAAACCATCTATGCGTAATAATTTTAAATTCGTAGCAACCCTTTGGGTTGTTATTTTTTTGGCTGCCTGCAGCCGTAATACCGTGTCTCTTGAATATACCAATGCGAAAGGCGAAGTGCCTACCCTGGGTAATCTGGTCTTTCGGTTTTCCAAACCGCTGATGAAGGACTCCCTGCTGAATCAATGGGATTCTACAGGTTATATTGCATTTGAGCCGAAAATTCCCGGACGTTTCCGCTGGGAGCATCCCGATGAGCTGGTTTTTTCACCTTCGCAACCGCTACCGCCGGCAACTTCATTTACGGCTCGTATCGGTAAAGAGATCCTGCAGTTCAGTACCCACGACAAAGTGGCTACCGACGAGCCGATTTCTTTCCGTACACCCGACCTGAAACTGGAAAACACCAATCTTACCTGGGTGGCCACCGAAGGCAAGCCTGATGCTGCCTATCCGCGTCTTGATCTCTATTTCAATTATCCGGTCGATCCCGCACGTGTCAAAGAAAAGTTGCATCTACGGGCAGGGGATCAGTCCATCGCTTATACAGTGGAAACGGCAACACCCGATTCCAAACTATCGCTTCGCATTACGGGTTTGAAAATGGAGGATAAGGATATTGAAACAGTCCTGCAACTGGAAAAAGGGATCGTGCCGCAAGGTGGGGTGAATGCCACTCCGGAGAATATTGCAACCAAACTTTTTATACCTTCTCCCTATAATCTGACTATTAATGATGTTACAGCCGAACACGATGGTACGGGTGGTACCATATATGTTCGTACCAGTCAGCAGGTGGTATTGCAAACATTGTCGGCTCATGTAAGCCTCGATCCTAAAACAAAATTTGCCCTTGAAGCTACCGATGAGGGATTTTCGATCACCGGATCTGATTTCGATGCTTCCAGATCGTACCTCCTCACCATATCAAAAGGGTTGAGAGGGGTGATCGGTGGTACCTTGCGGGAAAACTACGATAACAATATTGCGTTTGGCGAACTGGAGCCGTCGGTACGGTTTACCAATAGCAAAGCCATTTATCTTTCGGGTGCGGGGAATAAAAATATCGAAGTGCGTATCACGAATATGCCTAAGGTGAAAGTGGTGATCTCCCGCATCTATGAAAATAATATCCTCGCGGCACAACGTTATGGATATTATCCGAAGGACGACAGGGGAGAAGAGGGATACTATTATGATTACAATGAAGGTGCCGAAATGGATTTGGGGGATGTGGTGTATGAAAAGGAGATCGAAACAAAATCATTGCCTAAATACGGGAACAGCCGTTTGTTCACTTTCGATCCGCAGGATAAACTGCCAGATTTCAAAGGGATCTATCATATTAAGATCCGCTCCACCACCGACTATTGGGTGGCCGATAGCCGTTTTATCTCCCTCAGCGATATTGGTGTGATTGCCCGGGAAGCAAAAGATAAGATTGTAGTGTTTGCGAATTCCATTAAAACGGCCCAGCCCTTAAACGGCGTGAATATGGTGGCTTATGGAACCAATAATCAGGTGTTGGGTAACGCAACAACCAATGCCGATGGGGTGGCAGAGATCGCATTGACCCGGCGGGAATTTTCCGGTTTTAAACCGGCGATGATCATTGCCAAGTCGGGATCAGATTTCAACTATCTGCCTTTCGCCAGTACCCAGGTGAATACCTCCCGTTTTGAGGTAGGAGGTAAAAGAGCCAACAGCACCGGACTCGATGCTTTTATTTATCCGGAACGCGATATTTACCGTCCCGGCGAAACCGTGCATTTTTCCGTTATCCTCCGCGATGGTCAATGGAAATCGCCGGGAGAGTTGCCTGTTAAATTTCGGTTTTTGATGCCCAACGGAAAGGAATTGAAAGCCTTCCGGAAAACGCTGAACGAACAGGGATCTGCAGAGGGTGAGGTTCCCCTGACGGCCGCGGCCATAACGGGTAGCTATACACTGGAAGTGTATACCAGTAATGATGTTCTGTTGAATACACGGAGTTTTAATATTGAAGAATTCGTGCCAGACCGTATCAAAGTCTCTGCAAAAATTGATAAACCGGTATTGCTGCCCGGTCAAACAGGCAGTATCGCTGTTAATGCCATGAATTTCTTTGGTCCTCCTGCAGCGAACCGCAAATACGAATTTGAGGCGCAGATCAAACAACGTGACTTTCGCCCGAAAGGATTGGATAAATACGATTTTTCTGTTCACAATGCACCGGTAAGTTTTGAGAATGTGGTGGAAGAAGGCGTGACTGATGCCAATGGTAATGCTACCGAAACCTATGAGGTGCCGGCGAATTTTAAGAATACCGGATTGCTGAAAGCTACTTTCTATGCAACAGTATTTGATGAAACCGGTCGACCGGTGAGCCGCTCGGTAAGTGCTGATATTTTTACCCAGGATGTTTTTGCGGGTATAGGATCGGATGGGTATTGGTATTATCCGCTCAACCAGCCGGTGCGCTTCCCCCTGGTAGCGGTGAATAAAAACGAGCAACCGCAATTGGCACAGCTATCCGTAAAAGTGATCAAGCATGAATACCGCACGGTGCTTACCCGCAATGGTGATTATTTCCGGTATGAATCCCAAAAGGAATCCAAAACAGTGGCGGAGCAATCTGTTACTGTGTCTGCCACCAATGGGTCTTATTCTTTTGTGCCCCGTTCCCCCGGCAATTATGAAATACAGGTAGCCGTACCCGGTGCCAGCTCCTATGTGAGCCGGACGTTCTACAGTTATGGTTTTTGGGGCGGCGACAATACCAGTTTTGAAGTGGATACGGAGGGTAATATTGATATTGAACTCGATCGCAGTTCGTATAAATCCGGCGAATCGGTGAAAGCTCTTTTCAAAGCCCCTTTTAACGGACGGATGCTGGTAACCATGGAGACCGATAAACTGGTGCATTATCAATATGTGGAAGTGGTGAACCGGACGGCTTCAGTAGATTTGAAATTAAGCGCCGGGCATATTCCGAATGTTTATATCACCGCTACACTGATCAAACCACATGAAGAAAGCGAAACGCCATTAACGGTTGCGCATGGCTATCAGAATGTTCGGGTGGAAGAGCCCGGACGCAAGATCGATGTATCCGTAATGGCACAGGCTTCCGTTCGCTCCCGCACACGCCAAAAAATTACGGTGAAAGCCCGTCCGGGGAGCATGGTAACATTGGCCGCTGTGGATAATGGAGTGTTGCAAATAAGTGACTTCAAAACACCCGACCCTTACGGTTATTTCTATGCGAATAAGGCATTGGAGGTTTCCGGCTACGATATCTATCCTTTATTATTTCCGGAACTGCGGGCCCGTATCAGCAGTACAGGGGGGGATGGTGATCTGGAAATGAACAAGCGAACCAATCCCATGCCCTCTAAACGGGTGAAAGTGGTGTCGTACTGGAGTGGCATTCAAAAAGTCAATGGAAATGGCGAAGCCCAGTTTGAATTTGATGTACCTCAGTTCAGTGGAGAATTGCGGTTGATGGCTGTTGCGTATAACAACGATAATTTTGGTAGTAAAGAGGCGACCATGAAAGTTGCCGATCCGCTGGTGATCAGTACGGCACTTCCCCGTTTTCTGAGCCCGAAAGATACTATAACCGTTCCCGTTACCCTCACAAACACCACGACTAAAATGGCCAATGGTACGGCAAAGATCAGTGTAACCGGACCATTGCAGGTTGTAGGAGCGGCCAGTCAGTCGGTTTCGCTGGCACCCAACAGCGAATCCAGAGCGGTCTTTCAGGTGGTGGCAAAATCCAGTATAGCCTTGGGTAAAGTAAGGATCGATGTGAATAGCGCTGGAGAAAATTTTTCAGATGAAACAGAAATTGGTGTCCGTCCTTCGGCTCCGCTGCAGGTACAAACCGGCGCTGGTGTTTTGAACGGTGTTAGTACACAGCGGGTGGATATTGGGTTGAATGGTTTCCTTCCCGGTACAGCAGATTATAGTTTGGTGATCAGCCGGAGCCCGGCGTTGGAACTCGGTAAGCAATTGCGTTTTCTGGTACAATATCCGTATGGATGCACCGAACAAACTGTTTCAGCAGCCTTTCCGCAATTGTATTATAATGATCTGATCAGTCAGATCCATCAGCAAAAAAGCGCCGGAACAGTGGCAAATGGTAATGTACAGGAAGCCATACGAAAGATCAAGTTGCGTCAATTATATACCGGAGCAGTAACCTTATGGGATGGGGAAGGAGAAGCGCATTGGTGGGCCAGTGTGTTTGCGGCGCATTTTTTGATCGAAGCAAAAAAGGCCGGATTTGATGTGGAGAAAACGGTACTCGATGGGTTGCTGAATTTCCTGAATAATAGATTGCGTTCCCGCGAAACGATCAACTATTATTATAATCAAAAAGAGCAAAAGAAGATCGCGCCCAAAGAGGTGAGTTATTCGCTCTATGTTTTGGCACTCGCCGGACGGCCCAATGTTCCGGTGATGAATTATTATAAAGCCAATCCGGCTTTGCTCAGTTTAGATGCAAAATATCTTCTGGCGGTAGCGTATGCAGTGTCGGGCGATAAGACCCGGTTTAAGGAAATACTGCCGGGCAGTTTTGCAGGAGAAATTTCAGTGGCGCAAACAGGGGGAAGTTTTTATAGTGAGATCCGTGATGAAGCGATTGCTCTCAATGCTCTTATTGATGTGGATCCCGGAAATCCACAAATCGGCCTCATGGCAAAACACGTGGCTGATAAGTTAAAAATGCGGTCCTGGTACAGTACACAGGAATGTGTTTTCAGTTTTGTGGCATTGGGAAAAATGGCGAAGGCTGCAAATGCGGCAACGGTTTCGGCAGAAGTGCGTGTGGGCGGCAAGACAGTTGGCACCATGAATGGCGCAACGGCAAGATTCACTGCCCAACAACTCGGCGGAACGGATATAATGATACAGACGAAAGGAGAGGGTCGTTTGTATTATTTCTGGCAATCGGAAGGCATCAGCGCCAGCGGGGATTATAAGGAAGAAGACAGCTATATCAAAGTGCGTAAGCGCTTCTTTGATCGCACGGGCCGTGTGATCACCGGCAATCAGTTCCGGCAGAACGATCTGGTGGTGGTGCAGCTCACGCTGGAAAACAGCTATGGTACACCGGTAGATAATATCGTGCTGACTGATATGTTGCCCGCCGGATTTGAGATTGAAAACCCTCGTACCAAAGAGATTCCCGGTATGGATTGGGTAAAAGATGCCAGTAGCCCCACAGCCCTGGATGTGAGAGATGATCGGATCAATCTGTTTGTGGATCTGAGAAATAATACGAAACAGGTTTATTATTATGCCGTGCGGGCGGTTAGTCCCGGTATTTTCAGAATGGGACCCGTAGCCGCAGAAGCCATGTATAATGGCGAATATCACAGCTACCATGGGGCGGGAATCATTCGGATATCCCAATAAGCGAAAAGGCCGGAGTGAATCAACTCCGGCCTTTTTCTTTAGTATGTTTTTTTAAAAACGATCCGATCATTTTTAAAGTGTATGATCTCACTGGTTTTGTTAATTATCGTGTATTTCCATACCCCTTCCTTTTTTCCGTTTCGATACCATCCCTTTTCATAGCCGTCTGTTCCTTTTCGGTGATGGATCCAGATTCCTTCTCTTAAACCATTTCGATAGATGCCGGAATCTTTCAGAACACCGTTATCGAAATAGTTGATGTACAGGCCATGTAATAGCCCATTACGGAATACAGGATAATAGTTTTCACTGCTGTTTTTCGGATCAAAGATAGCTGCCCAGGTTAGCTGCAATTGAGCCAGGGCTTTATTGGTTTTATGCAACGCTCCCAGTGGGGTCTGTACCATTTTCGGATGCGGACGCAGCCACTCCTGTTGTACACGAATATAATTGTCGGCAGAAAAATGCCTTACAAATTGTACCTGGCCATTACTGTACCAAACTTTCCACGCGCCATCGGGCAAACCATTTTTAAACTGCCCCTGGTCATGATACATCCCGTCTTCATACCAACTGCTCCATTCTCCATGCAGTTTTCCTTTCCTGATGGAAGAGCGAAACCGGATATTTTTTTCGGCATGATTGCCGCTGATCGTGCCGTTGTCGGGAAGTGCAGTTGGCATTACCCAATTGCTGGTGTAAACGGTGTTACTATCTGTCAGGTTGTTTTGTTGCAGTTCCTGCTGCGCAGAAACCGTCATTGCCGGGAGACAAAAAGCGATTAAAAAATGGCAACATTTGTGCATCATTATGAAGATGGTTTACTGCAATGAATAAACAGTTTGGAGCACTAAAAGTTCGCGATTCCTGCTGAAAGGAACGCATTCCTGAAAACTTAATTTTAATTGGGAATAAAAAACACGAATTTTGCCGCATTGCTAACGACTTGCCTTGTACACAGAATGTCCTGTTCTGTTAAAATTTTAATATGAAACGTAAGGAATTGATCGTATTGGTGCTGCTGGCGGCATTAAATTTCACCCATATTCTTGATTTTATGATCATGATGCCTCTGGGGAATTATCTGATGCCTTTTTTTAATATAAGTACACGGCAGTTTAGTTTTCTGGTAGCGGCTTACACAGTAAGTGCGGCGATCTCCGGATTTCTGGCCGCTTTTTTTGTAGATGGTTATGATCGTAAAAAAATCCTGCTCTTTGGGTATAGTGGCTTTTTATTGGGCACTATTGCTTGCGGATTCGCCCCGGGGTATTATTGGTTATTGTTTTTCCGTTTGGTTGCCGGCAGTTTTGGCGGACTGATCGGAGCGCAGGTGCTGGCCATGGTATCGGATCTGTTTGGCTATGAAAGAAGGGCCCGGGCAATGGGAGCAATCATGTCGGCCTTCGCTATTGCCTCCACTTTTGGGGTGCCTTTTTCACTCTATTTAGCCAATGCCATTTCCTGGCATGCGCCTTTTTTGTTTGTGGGAGTACTGGGCATTATCATCATTCCTTTGATACATCTCTATATTCCAGCCATGGATGCCCACGTAAAAGAGCAGGAGAGTGGATTCAAAGCCAAATGGCTTATCCTGCAAAAGGTATTGAAAACTCCCATGGAACGAAGGGCATTGTTATTTTCCGGGTTGATCATGGTAGGGCATTTTCTCATCATTCCTTTCATCAATCCTTTTATGGAGTTCAATATGGGCTATTCCAAATCCTATACCCCTATGATCTATCTGGTAGGGGGCATTGCCTCTTTTGCCTCGGCCAACGTACTGGGATGGATAGCCGATAAGTACGGCAAACTTCCCGTTTTCCTGATCAGTGTACTCCTGTCCCTTTTCATGGTATATGGCATCACCCATTTAACGCCGATTCCGTTTTCCATCGTGCTGGTCCTCTTTGGGCTTTGGTTTGTGCTTTCTACAGGAAGGGCTGTTACAGCTCAGGCTATGATCAGCAATGTGGTGCCGCCGGAGGAAAGAGGTAGTTTTATGAGTTTTAACAGCTCGGTGCAGCAAATGGGTACGAGTATCGCTGCAGTGGTAGCGGGTGCCGTGGTACTCAAAGGCGCTGATGGCAAACTCATCCATTACGATTGGTTGGGTTACCTCAGTATCCTGGTATTGCTGATTGCGGCCGTATTGGCCTTTAGTATCTTTCGAAGCAAAGGCGGCCAGAAGAGTGCCTAACGTCGGTGCGGAAGGTATCCTGCCTATCGGTAAAAAGGGATCTCGATTTTTGCGGTGTATTCCAGCGGTCTGTTGTGTATGATCGCCGGCGACCATTTGGTCAGGGTTTTAAAAAAGCGTTCTACCTCAGCCGTTATAGAAGGGTGTGGGGATTCATCTACTACAAAAGAAAGCATTTCGCCATTTTTGCTGATGGTATAATGGGCCTTTACCATCCCGCTCACATTTTTGCCATCCAGTTCTTTGGGCCAAAGCAGTTGATCAAGCATATATGTGTTGAAATCTGTATAGCGATCGAGCAGGGGCACAGGCGGTTTCAGAATGCTGCAAAAACTTCCCGTGGATTCTCCGTTTTCAGTAAAGCAGGAAAGGTCAACGATCTTATTATTCTTGTACAACTCCTTTGTGCTTACCTGTCCGTTCTCGTGATAATAGGTCCAGGTACCTTCCATAGCACCATTAAAGAAATTTCCTTCAGCATCTTTGTTCCCATTGGCATGGAACGTAAACCAAACACCCTGTCGGATGCCGGCTACAAAATGACCTGAATCTTTTATCCGTCCGTTCGGATGATAGGAAACATACAATCCATTTAGTTCACCTGAAACATCGTCATTGGCGAGTAGTCCGTCTTTTCTTCCGGTGCCAGCGTTGCTCTGGGGTCGGTTGGTCAATTTGTCGATATCGGTATAATGCGTGCGGGCTGTTGGCAGGCCCTTTTCATTCCATGATCTCCATTCTCCCGTAAGCTGATGATGATACATCATGCCCGAATCTTTGAGCTGTCCGTTCGGATGCCAGTATCGCCATACACCTTGTTTGCTGTTTTGTATGTAAACGCCTTCCATTGCTTTAATGCTTTTGGGATGATACAAAACAAACGGACCGTCTTTTATGGTAAGCTCTTTGTCGGCGAAATAGGCCTTGAGTAACATATTCGTATCAGGATAAACGGAATAGAGCAGCCAGTGATCATCGCTGCGTACGGCTACTGCGGCGTATACAGCTTTCAGCCTGGAAGTAAAGGCGAGTTCTTCATTCAGATACTTTCTGAGCGTATCCGACCGCTGGGCGCTGCTCACCAGCGCACCCCATAAAAACAATATGGTCAATACGTTTTTTTTCATTTTTTACGTAGCACACGATACACGGGATATTTCAAATGATCGGGTTCATAATAGGGAGAATTCTGGTATACATAATTTAACTGTGCCGATCCGTTTTTGGCGAATGTAGTATCGGTAGCTCTTTTTTCTTCCAGTCCTTTTTTCACTTCCGGATGCTCCTTGAGGTAATTGGCGGCAATATCTTCGAATGCATAACCGCTATAACCCTCTTTCTGTCCCAATATGCCATCAAAATAATTCCAGGCAAAATAACTGTCATCTCCCTGTGGCTCCAGTGTTTCCGCCAGGAAGCGGGCTCCGGGTTGTTGCAACGAAATGTACAGATCGCCTTTTCTGAATTTTACCTGCATCATTCTGCTGCTCAGCTTCACATCGCTGTTGAGATGATGCATTTCATAAGGACGGGGAGCCGATTTGTA
The DNA here is from genome assembly GCA_964555605.1 of uncultured Chitinophagaceae bacterium. Taxonomy (GTDB): domain Bacteria; phylum Bacteroidota; class Bacteroidia; order Chitinophagales; family Chitinophagaceae; genus Endoryza. The sequence continues at coordinate 34,222 of CAZKSY010000016.1, forward strand.
CTCTTCAATGCGATAGGCTTCAACTTCTATCACGGTATCTTTACTCAACGGCTTCATTTGAATTTTATTCAAACGAAGCAGGTCGATTACTTTCCACCATCCCTGGGGAATGATATAAGCTTCCGGTGCATGGATGGTTGTTTTGGCGTTGAAATAATTGTAATACCGGATCTTTTTTTCATAGGGTTTATTGCGGTCATAATATAAACGCGGCTGACCGGAAACATCACTTGGTTTGCGGCCGGCTTCATAACCCTTAAACGTAACTTCATCAAATTTATCCCTGTTCAGGGTCCAGCTAACCGGAAAACTGGTTTGTGTAGCGACTGATTTTTTCGTTTGCTCTCTGAGTTCCTTGATCGTTTTACTGTTGGTGTGCGTGAAGCTGATAAAACTCTGCATCAGGGCATAGGTGGCCATTACCCGCTGATCGTAGGGTTTCAGCATATGGGTTTCAGGCACAAAGGCGAACGTATGCCACAGGGTGGCATAACCGCTGGAGTAGCGGGGACCATCAAAATAGGCTGTCATGCCGGCATCGGGGGTATTGCCGCCAAAACTCACATAAGGCACGAGGTCGTAGCCTCTTTCTTTCATCAAGCCATACAAACCGGGTTCAAACACCTTGTTCATATATTCGCCCATTACGCCACCGAGTTTACTGTGCTGGGAACTGAGCAAGGTCATGACGTGCTGGTAGTCGGCGCCGTTACTCACATGGTTGTCGATGAATACATCAGGTTGACACAATTGAAAGATCTCAGCAAAGGAGCGGGCTTCTTTGGAATCTGCCTTAATGAAATCGCGGTTCAGGTCGAGGTTCTGGGAATTGCCTCTGAACCCGAATTCCTCCGGACCGTTTTGGTCGACGCGGTAATAGGGGCTGCGATTCAAACAGCCACCGATATTATACACGGGAATGATAGCCAGAACGATATCGTCGGGCAAAACAGACTTGCCTGCCACGATATCGCGTACCAGCAACATGCTGGCATCAATGCCATCGGGTTCTCCGGGGTGGATGCCGTTATTGATGAGAAGGATGCGTTTATTGTTTTTGCGGATGTTGTCGAAATTATGATCGCCGTTATTGGCCACCACTACCAGATGCAGCGGGAAGCCGGCATCGGAAGGACCCATGGTGAGCATTTTCACTTTTCCGGAAAGGGCATCCAGATCCTTCCACCATTTGATAATGTCGTGGTAGGGAGGCGATTGTTTTCCTTTGGAACGTTCAAATAATGTGGTAGGAACCTGCGCTTTACCAATAAAGGGTAGTAGTAACAGCAGGAATAGTTTTGGGTATTTCATGACCCAATTTAAATCAAAATCAGATCAGGAACTTTCCGTTGCTGTAATTGTGGTATAGAAATAAAAAAGCATCCCGATGCAATCGGAATGCTTTGGAATATTGTAAGAACAATGGCGGATTAAGCCAGTTTGTTTACTTTCTTGGTCAGCTTACTCTTCAGGTTGGCCGCTTTGTTTTTGTGGATGATACCACGCTTTGCCAACTTGTCGATCATAGACGCTACGTCTTTCAGTTTGCCGGAAGCTTCAGTACCGGTTTTGATCTCTTTCAGATCACGAATAGCGTTACGGGTTGTTTTGCCGTAATACTTATTTCTCTCTCTGCGCTTGGCAGCCTGACGTACATCCTTTTGGGTAGCTTTGTGATTAGCCATGAACTCTAATGTTTTATTTCCCTGTTAAATTTAGGGAGGCAAAGGTAGGAAGGAGGGAGGAATAAACAAAAAAAAGCAGGGTATATTTTGGGAGGGGGTGTGGGGGTGGGTGAGTAGTAAGTTGTGAGTTTTAAGTGGTAATGGGCGGAGTGAGCGGTGGTAAGTGTTTGGAAGTCAGTTGTAAATTATTAATTGTCAATTATTTGTGGAGTGGGGCTAAGTTGTAAGTGGTAAGTGGTAAGTTTTAAGCCTCTAGATACGAGAGGTTATATTTTATGATGACTCCTCCCCAAGCAGCCCGAAGGGCTGCACATTCTTTCCAATAGCTCTGTTATTCCGAGGAGCGCTGCTACCGAAGGTAGCTGTGCGACGAGGAACCTAGGATCCGCAGGGTCCCCTTCGGATGGAGAGAGGCAAGTTATAAGTAGTAAGTTTTAAGTCTGCGGAGGCACGTGGCTATTTTTAATGGAGACTCCTCCTAAAGCAGCCCGAAGGGCTGCTCATTTTATAAAAACTCTGGTCATTCCGAGGAGCGTGGGGAACGAAGTGAGACAAGCGAACGAGGAACCTTTGACCCCCAGCGTCCCTTTCTGGTAACCGGCTGCCGGGGTATGGATGTTTGGAGCGGGGCTGCCCTCGGTTATTTATTCTTTATTTTTCATTTTTTAATGAATTAAGAATCTCTTCTGAAAATCAGCCCCTGATCCAATAAGGAGTTGTCACATTTTCACCGATATTTGCACTCCATTCTAATTTTGCCAACTTTCATGAAGGACTTCTCGTTCATCACCAACTCGCATCCTCAATTTATTGAGGGTTTATACCAGGATTTTGTCAGGGATCCAGCGTCTGTAGACCCGGATTTTCGCGCTTTTTTTGAAGGATTTGATTTCGCCGTTTCTAATGGAAACGCAGGTACAGGTGCTGCGGCATCCGGTACTGGTTTGCCGGCTGATGCCGACTGGAAGGCGGAGATCAATGCTTATCGCCTGATCCTGGGTTATCGCAATAAAGGCCACCTTATCGCTGATACCAATCCCATCCGGAAGCGGAAAGACAGAGGCGCGAATCTCGCCCTTGGTTTTTTTGGGTTTTCGGAGGCCGACCTTGGTAAAGAATTTTATGCCGGTCATTTAGTAGGTCTTGGCCGGACGACCCTCAAAAAAATCCTCGATCATTTGACGAAGAGTTATGCTTCGCATGTAGGGATCGAATTCAAATACATCAGCGAGCAGAAAAAGATCGATTTTCTGACGGCTGAAATGGAACGCAATTTCCATCAGGAACTCCCGCTCGATCAAAAGAAACGCATTCTGGAGAAATTGAATCAGGGTGTCATCTTTGAAAAATTCCTGCATACCAAATACATCGGACAAAAGCGTTTTTCACTGGAAGGGGGTGAAACCACCATTGCAGCTCTGGACGCCATCATCAATACCGGTGCCGAACATGATGTACAGGAAGTAGTGATCGGTATGGCGCACCGCGGTCGTTTGAATGTGCTGGCGAATATTATGGGTAAAACCTACCAGCAGATCTTCAGCGAGTTTGAAGGCACGGCCAAGCTGGATCAAACCATGGGCAGTGGCGACGTGAAATATCATATGGGCTATGGCAGTGAATTGCAGGCGGCCAATGGTAACACTGTGCACCTGAAACTCATGCCCAATCCCTCGCATCTCGAAGCGGTGAATCCGGTTGTTGTCGGATTCGCCCGGGCCAAGGCCGATGTGATGTACAAAAGCGAATTTGATAAAATATTACCCATTCTGATCCATGGCGATGCGTCTATTGCCGGTCAGGGTGTTGTATATGAAGTATTGCAGATGAGTGACCTGGATGGTTATTATACCGGCGGCACCATTCATTTTGTGATCAATAACCAGATCGGTTTCACCACCGATTTTGATGATGCCCGCAGTTCTGATTATTGCACCTCCCTTGCAGCAGCCATTCAGGCGCCGGTGATGCACGTAAACGGCGACGATCCCGAAGCTGTAGTAAAATGTGTGCAGATCGCCACCCGCTTCCGTCAGGAATTCAATTCAGATGTATTTATTGATATGGTTTGCTACCGTCGTCACGGTCATAACGAGGGTGATGATCCCAAATTCACGCAACCGCATTTGTATGCCTTGATCGATAAGCACCCCAATCCGCGGGAGGTTTACACCAACTATCTGTTGGAAAAAGGCACCACCGATGCCCGTGATCTGGCGAAAGAAATGGAGAAGAAATTCTGGGCCGATCTGCAGGAACGTCTGGATGAGATCAAACAAAATCCGCTTCCTTACCATTACCAACAACCGGAATTATGGTGGAAGAGTCTGCGCAAAGCGCATCCGGAAGATTTTGATCAGAGTCCGGCAACCGCCATCAGTAATGAAAATTTTGATAAAGTATTCCAGTCGATCATGCAATGGCCGGCTGATTTTAAGCCACTGAAAAAGATCGAGAAGATCATTCAGGATAAAATAAAATTATTCCAAACCGAAGGCAAGGCCGATTGGGCCACCGCTGAGTTAATGGCCTATGGCAGTATCCTGCTCGAAGGGAATGATGTGCGTATGAGTGGTCAGGATGTGCGCCGTGGCACTTTCAGTCACCGCCATGCCGTGATCCGTGATGAAAATACCGATCAGGCCTATAGCCGGCTGAGTCGTATTGAAGGGGCTACCGGACAATTCCGTATTTATAATTCCCTGCTGAGTGAATACGGTGTGTTGGGATTTGAATATGGATATGCCATGGCCAATCCGCATGCACTGGTATTATGGGAAGCCCAATTCGGTGATTTCTGCAATGGGGCGCAAACCATGATCGATCAGTTTATCAGTGCCGGGGAACAAAAGTGGAACCGTATGAACGGTGTTACTATGTTATTGCCGCATGGTTATGAAGGCCAGGGGCCGGAACACAGCAGTGCCCGATTGGAGCGTTTCCTGCAGATGTGCGCTGAATTGAATATGGTGGTAACCAATATTACGACTGCCGCCAATTTCTTCCATGCCCTGCGTCGTCAATTGGCCTGGCCATTCCGCAAGCCGCTGATCAATTTCTCGCCCAAGGCTAATCTGCGCCACCCCGGAACCTATTCACCGAAAGAGTCGTTTACAACCGGCGGTTTCCAGGAAGTGATCGACGACAGTACGATCAAAGATGCTGCTGCTGTTCGTAAAGTGTTGTTCTGCTCCGGTAAGATCTATTTTGATCTGGCCGAAGTGCAACAAAAGACCAATAGTACCGATGTGGCGATCGTTCGTGTAGAACAACTCTATCCATTGCCGGAAAAGCAATTGCAGGCGCTATATAATAAATATGCCAAAGCCACCTGGTTCTGGGTACAGGAAGAGCCCTTGAATATGGGTGCCGCCTCCTTCCTGCAAATGAATTTAAAGAGCATTAATTTTGGCGTGATCAGCCGTCAGCCCGGCGCTGCTACCGCTACAGGATATGCGAAAGTTCATAAACAGGAACAGGAAGAGATCGTGCAAACGGCTTTTTCGATCTAACCAGCAAACAGGTATTGTAATTTTTGACCATTGAATTTTAACGTATGATAGATATTAAAGTCCCTGCAGTAGGGGAATCAATCAGTGAAGTAACGCTTTTGAAATGGACCCGTAAGAACGGAGCGTGGGTAGAGCGTGATGAAGTGATCGCTGAACTGGAAAGTGAGAAAGCCACTTTTGAAGTGAATGCCGAGAAGGCGGGCATCCTGCATTGGGGTGCGGGTATCAATGAAGGTGATACCATTCGTATTGGTGATATAATGGCTGCCATTGATGAAACGGCTGCCAAGCCTGCCGATGCCCCCGCTGCAGAAGCCCCTGTAGTGAAAGAAGAAAAAGCTGCTCCGGCTCCTGCCGCAACCCCGGCTGCTACTGATGTGAAAGCCACTCCGGTTGCTTCTGCCATCATCGCTGATAAAAAGGTAGATGCCAAATCGGTTACCCCTACCGGTGCCGGTGGTAAGATCGTAAAGGGTGATGTGCTGGCCGCTTTGAGCAATCCGGGTCGTAAGCCAGGCGTGGAATTATTTGGCCGCAAGGAGCGGAAAGAAAAAATGAGCAATCTCCGCAAAACGATCTCCCGTCGTTTGGTGGAAGCTAAAAATACTACAGCCATGCTCACCACTTTTAACGAAGTGGATATGAAGCCGATCATGGATATCCGTGCACAATACAAAGACAAATTCAAGGAAGTGCATGGAGTAGGGTTGGGTTTTATGAGCTTTTTTGCCAAAGCCTGTGCCTATGCATTACTGGATTGGCCGGCCGTGAATGCCTTTATTGACGGAGAGGAATTGGTGTATCATGATTATTGTGACATTTCGATTGCCGTGTCAACTCCCCGAGGTCTAACTGTTCCGGTGTTGCGTAATGTGGAGAGTTTGAGTATGGCAGAAGTAGAGAAGAAAGTGATTGAAGTGGCGGGCAAGGCACGCGATAATAAACTGACCAAGGAAGAATTGCAGGGAGGAACCTTCACCATTACAAATGGGGGTGTTTTTGGATCATTGCTCAGTACGCCGATAATCAACATACCACAGTCGGCCATTTTGGGTATGCATAAAATTGAAGAACGCCCGATCGCATTGAACGGTCAGGTGGTGATCCGTCCGATGATGTATATTGCCTTAAGTTATGATCATCGTATCATTGATGGACGGGAGAGCGTAAGTTTCCTGGTACGCGTGAAAGAATTGCTGGAAAATCCCCAATTGCTTTTATTCGGAAAAGATCCGGTGAAAGCCTTGCTGGAACTGTAATAAGATCATTACCGCATACATTATGAAAGTGGTGTGTACATACGCGCCACTTTTTTTACTTTTATACTATTGAGCCGATTTCATTCATACCTGAATACCGCCGTTGCGATCCTTCAAGCCTATAAAGGCACGGAGCCCCTGGCTGCGCATCTTAAAAAATCCTTTGCCCAGCGAAAGCAGATGGGTTCGCGCGATCGTAAAACGGTTTCGAATCTCTGTTATGCGGCTTTTCGTTTGGGAAGATCTTACGGACAATTTACTTTGGAAGAAGCTGTCTTAACCGGATTATTCCTGTCAACAGAACAATCTGATCCGGTTCTGGCTGATCTGAAGCCGGAATGGAACCAGCAGGTAGCGCTGCCGCTTTCGGCTAAATTGAAATCAATTGGAAAAGAAGATCTGTTAAACCATTTGCTGGAGGAAGACTGGCAACTGAGTGAAACGGTCAACAGAACGGAACTGGCCGGCTCTCATTTTTCGCAGCCGCATGTGTTTGTCAGGGTTAGACCGGGAAGGGAGTCTAAGGTCCGGGAGATCATCGATCGAAATGGATTGGCAGCCCTTCCAGTTAGTCCTCATGCATGGAGCTTTCCGCAGGGTCTTTCACTCGAAGCCTATTTTGATCTGGACCGGGACGTGGTGATCCAGGACCTCAGTTCCCAAAAAGTGGCTGCATTCTTTCCGGAAAAATTACCACCCGGAGCGATGCTGTGGGATGCCTGCGCAGCCAGTGGCGGCAAGTCTATATTACTGACTGATACCTTCCCCAAAATAAAATTGCAGGTGACCGATATCCGGGAAACCATCATCATGAACCTGCGTAAACGGTTTGAAGCAGCAGGGATACAACAATTCAGGAGTTTTGTGTCTGATCTTACCCAACCACTCATGCCCAACAATAAAGGCGCTTTTGATCTGGTGCTGGCGGATGTGCCTTGCAGTGGAAGTGGCACCTGGCGTCGCACCCCTGAACAGTTATACTATTTTAAAACGGAACGGATCGCGGAATTTGCCGCGCTGCAAAAAAGTATCGTAGTCAATATCTGTAAAGCGGTTAAGCCAGGAGGTTATTTTGTATATGTTACCTGTTCAGTGTTCAGAGAAGAAAATGAAGAAGTGGTCGAATGGCTCGTTCAGCATACGTCACTTAAATTAGTGCGAATGGGGGTGATCAACGGCGTGAGCGATCGGGCCGATACGATGTTTGCGGCCTTACTTACTGCTTGATCACTTTCAGTAACGATTTATTTCCCGATTGCATATATCTGATAAAATGTACACCCGGTTTCAGTTTTAATAAATTGTTGAACTGAATAAAATAGAGCTGTCCGCCATTCAAGGATTTGAGCTCCTTCTTTTCGATCAGTCTTCCCAATACATCGATCAACTCTACCGTGGCGTTACCACTCACCGGGGCTTTTAATAGCAAATTCAGTTGTTGCTGGAAAGGCACCGGATAGGGCTTGATCCAATCATCCGCCAGGATCGTTTCCAGTTTTTGGAGATCTCTTTTTTGTTGTAATAGGTTATAGGCCGTTCTGAAATTCGGAATGCCATAGCCGAAACGATCATCGGGTGTCAAATACTTATGGGAGCTTTTCTGCACCGCATCAATGATCTCCATGTTGGTGAATTCCGGAAACGCCTGCCACAAACAGGCGATGAGTCCGCAGAGGAGTGGATTGGAATAGGAAGTGCCATTGCCAGAAGACAGATTACCGTTGGGGTTAGCGAAAATAGTTCCCTGTCCAACTGAAGCCACATTTGGTTTTTGTTTTCCGGCCCCATTCGGTCCCCAACTGCTGAATGATGCCATCACACCTGTAACGGTTGTTGCAGCTACAGCGAGTACACTATCGCCGTCAGCAGGGCAGGAGATAAATTTGGCTTCGCCGGACGCACCACCGGAATTTCCGGCACTATTGGTCACGAGAATACCTTTTTTGGCTGCCATATCGGCTCCCATGGTAATGATGGTGGTATTCCCGTTACGTTGCGCATAACTATGATTAAAGGCCGGATCATCAAAATCGGAATAGCCAAGCGAAGAAGTGATCATATCCACACCAGCGCTATCGGCAAACTCGGCGGCTGCAACCCAGTTCTGTTCTTCTATCGGATATTCAGTGGCAGCATCTTCGGTCCGTAATAAATAATAACTGGCATGGGGAGCCGAACCCATCACGATCCCTGGTTTATTGGCCGCCAGTATCGCAAAGCAATTGGCACCATGAAAATGATCTTCTGTTACGCTGGATTCATTTTTCACATAATCCCATTCGCCCAATATGCGATTGTAGGCACGTAAGCTATCGTAGGAATTACTGGTCTTGTAATTCAGGAAGCCGGCATCCAGAATCGCAATAGTGATGCCTTTGCCTGTGAAGCCAAGGTTATGTAGAAACTCTCCTTCATGCAGGTGTATCTGATTGAAAGAATTTCCATAATTCAGGGTATTGTCTCCCTCTACTCCTGTGGTGCCATACGCGCCATTAATAGCAGTTGAAACCGGGTTATTATTTAATATTCGTGGTTCGGGAAATTTCTGCTGCCGCGGTAATTGTTCATCAGGCCGGATGCTGGAAGCTACCGGAGCGGTTGTTTTTACAAAGGGGAAACTATTTATTTTGGTCAGAGCTGCCTGATCCGTGATACGGATCAACACCTGATTCAGCCATTTAGAGTTGTTCAGTATGCTTACTCCCGGCACATTGCGGATACTATCAAGATATACAGCGGATACAGGCAGATCCGTAGAGTCGATCGTGATCCGCTGGCGGGTTCTTCTTTCTATGGCTTTCGCGGAGAGAAAACCGGCCGGATTGGAAAGACTGTAAGCCGTCCCTTTCTTGTCTTTGAATTGCACGATGTGACGGGTATAGGTTTGCGCCCGGGAGGAGGTCGAATTCAACAGAAGACCACCCAATAGGATAAGCGCTATTGCCGGAGAAATATATGTCCGCCACATGATATAAAATTTTTAGGAGATCAGTTGTGATCGATCATGACCATCTTGATGCCATATCCACTTTTGTATCCGGGATTGCCGCCATTTGGTGGCTGGTATTCCCAGTGGATAAAATCGCGGTAGATCATCCCGATCCCTTGTCCGTATACTTCTTTACTATACGTTTTTTCGCTGAAAAGGTTGGGATCATTGGGAAATCCGATGATCTCATCGCGTTGATTAACGGTAGTGGTGTTTTGAATGATCTGGTTGTTCAATACAGTGAACGGTGCATCCACATCTTCGTAGGTATAATCCCAGTCGTCCATGAAGCGCACTTCTGAATTGATCGAATACGTATCAATAAAACTATTTCCTTTCCAGTTAAATCCTTCTGTTATGGGGAGTTTCAGTTTTTGAAAGCGCAGGTTATTTTCCACCCATTCAATGGTTTCACGGGTGGGCGTGATCAAATAGGTGGTAGCAGGTGTCCAGGGTTTGGTGCCGGAGCTATCGCTCAGATAGCGCACCACCCGCCAACTCGCGCGTCCCAGATTGTCGGTAACCGCCGCTTCGATCACATCGCGGGCCTGGTATTTGATCACGGTATCTTTCTGTCCGAAATTGATATAGAGTGTTGAATCGAGACGGTAGCGCACATATTTGCCTACCGCAAAATTGAAATAGTCTTCTACGGCTGCAGAATGCAGTGATTCTTTTTTGTCACAAGCGGTAAAACCAACCAGGATAAAAAAGGCCAGTACGAGAGTGGTAAATAGTTTTTGCATACACATTCGATTCTTTGGGTCAATACTTCGTGACGGGATCTTTTTGCCACGCATCGATCAACGCTTCATTAACGCCCCAAACCCTCTTTTATTGCTTGAAAATCTTATGATTAGGGGTTTTCCTGAGGGGGTCATAAAAAAGCCCCTTAAAATATAAGGGGCTGATATTCAATATAGTGTATATTTTCAATTGCGTTGTATGATGCCGCCACCGATCACATCGTCACCTTCATAAAAAACAGCACTTTGACCGGGCGCTACGCCCTTGGCTTCTCCCGCAAATTCCACCCGGATGCCTCTTTCATCATTGTAGAGGGTGCCCAGGCTGCCCTGATCTTTATACCGGATCTTGGTTATCGCTTCCGTTCCATCGGTAATCCCATCATACTTGATCCAGTTGATCTTACTTACGATCATGGCCGTTTTATTCAGGTCTTCTTCCTCACCCAGCATCACCGTGTTGGTATCGGGATCAATACCGGTTACATAAACAGGCTTACCAAAAGTGATATCCAATCCTTTTCGTTGTCCGATCGTATAGAACGGATAGCCCTTATGTTGACCCAGCACTTTCCCGGTTTTGTCGATAAAGTTCCCGCCGGCTACACGTTCTTCCAAACCATCCACTTTCCGTTTCAGGAAGCCCCGGTAATCGTTATCGGGCACAAAACAGATCTCATAACTTTCACTCTTCCGGGCTAATTCCGGATAGCCGTAATCGTGAGCCATCTGACGAATCTCCGTTTTGCGATAGGGCCCCAATGGCAGGAGGGTTCTGCCTAACAGATCCTGTTGCAGGCCCCATAGTACATAACTCTGGTCCTTCGTATCATCCACCGCCTTACTTACATAATGACGGCCATTTTCCACCTGATGGATCTTGGCATAATGTCCGGTAGCAATAAATTCACAATCGAGTGCATCGGCACGTTTCAGCAAGGCCCGCCATTTGATATGTGTATTGCACATCACACAGGGGTTGGGGGTACGCCCTGCGAGGTATTCGTCTACAAAATTATTGATCACGAAATCGCCGAACTCATCGCGTATATCCAGAATATAGTGCGGGAAACCATGTTGCACCGCCGCCATACGGGCATCATTGAAGCTGTCAATATTGCAACAGCCGGTTTCTTTTTTGCTACCACCACTGGCGGCATAATCCCATGTTTTCATGGTGATCCCCACCACTTCATAGCCCTGGTCGTGCAACATCAGAGCGGTAACGGTACTATCGATACCGCCGCTCATAGCCACCAGCACTTTTCCTTTCTTGCTCATTTTTTCTTGAATTGGGTGGCAAATATACGAAGAGTGGCAGGCTCTTGGTTTGAATTGGGTTTTCGTTATCGGTAACTTTTGTAATTGGCTAGTTATTAGATAATTGATAATAAATAATTGATAATTGGGTGGCGGTCGAGGTGCTAGAATCCCTGCGTCCTTGCGGTTAAGAGTATTTTTGGCTTAACCGCAAAGACGCCAAGCCGCGATGGTATGCGAAGGCGCTACAGTTATACCCCATGCCCCACTCCTCAAACCATCCCCCCGCAGCCGTCTCCCGAAGGGGACGTTGCGGATGCAAGGTTCCTCGTTCGCGTGTCTCCCTTCGTGAGCCACGCTCCTCGGAATGACAGGGAATTTTTATAGAATGAGCAGCCCTTCGGGCTGCTTTTGTAGGAGTCTTCACTAAACATAGCCTCTTGCCTACGCAGACTTAAAACTTAAAAACTTGCCTCTCTACCCGAAGGGGACGTTGCGGATGCAAGGTTCCTCGTTCGCGTGTCTCCCTTCGTGAGCCACGCTCCTCGGAATGACAGGGAATTTTTATAGAATGAGCAGCCCTTCGGGCTGCTTTTGTAGGAGTCTCTACTAAACATAGCCTCTTGCCTACGCAGACTTAAAACTTAATACTTAATACTTAAAACTTACCTCTCTCTACCCCAAGAGGACGCTGCGGTCGCAAAGCGTGCATGTTAATTATCAATTATCAATTATTAAATATCAAGCACACCTGATGCTTGAAATTGAATTATCAATACATTCGAACCATGAAAACGCGGAACACTCCTCCACTTATCAATTTTCTTTTTGCCATAGTAGCTTGTATCGTTTCCATTTCCACCAACGCACAGCGTCAACCCAAAGTGGTATTTGTCATAGTGGATGGGATACCGGCCGATGTCATGGAAAAAGTTTCACATCCGAATCTTGATTCCATTATAAAAAAGGGCGGCTACGCGCGGGCTTATGTTGGCGGGGAGAAAAATGGTTATTCGCAAACGCCCACTATTTCTGCTGTTGGTTATAATAGTCTGCTTACCGGCACCTGGGTAAATAAACATAATGTGTGGGGCAATGATATTACGGCACCCAACTATAACTACTGGAATATTTTTCGTTTTTATGAGTCGCAATACCCGAAAGGCATCACCGCTGTATTCTCCACATGGTTAGAAAACCGAACCCTGCTGATCGGTTCTGCCGCCACAGCCGCAGGAAACCTGAATCCAGATATTCATTTTGACGGATGGGAACGCGACACGGTTCGTTTCCCGCACGATCGGGAAGCCCACTATATTCATTTGATCGATGAACTGGTAACGGACACGGCTGCGGCTATGATCAAAAGAGTCGGCCCGGATCTGTCCTGGGTGTATCTGGAATTCACCGATGATATGGGCCATCGTTATGGCGACAGCGACAAATTCTATAACGCTATTAAGCAGATGGATGATCAGATGGGTCGTCTATGGAAAAGTATCCAATACCGTCAGCAGCATTATGCCGAAGACTGGCGCATTTTCATCACCACCGATCATGGTCGCGATGCGCAAACAGGGAAACATCATGGCGGACAAAGTGACCGCGAGCGTTCTACCTGGATCATCAGCAATGCCCCCGACCTGAATGCCTACTTTAAAAAGGGTGTACCGGGTATCGTAGATATCATGCCCGCTATCGCCCGCCATTTAAAAATAAAATTACCCAGAGAAAAAGCCTTTGAAGTGGATGGCATTTCCATCACGGGGCCTCTTGCCGCCAGCAACCTGAAAGCTGCCTGGACAGACGGTCAACTGAAACTGGATTGGAAAACATATGGCAACGCAGGGGTCGCTACCATATGGGTGACGGAAACAAATACTTTCGGGAAGGGGGGGACAGACGAATATACCCGTTTGGGAAAAGTACCAGTGTCTGCAGGAAAAGCTGTATTTCCTCTGGCGAAGCCTTCCAGCGGTTTTCTTAAAGTAGCCCTCGAAGTAAACGACCAGATACTGAATTATTGGGTATTGCTTCCGGCCAATAATTGATACAGGAACGGAGCGGGGAACCGTTGAATAATGCGTAATTTTAGCTGATCGAAATCTTCAGACTAAAACTGCATTATGAGAATTATTTTCAGTTGCCTCACCCTGCTGGTGATCGCTTTTTCCGTGCGTGCACAGGAACTCTCTTATTATCTTCCTTCCGATGTTAGTTATGACCCTTCGGTTCCCAAACCGAAAGAGATCATTTATCATGAAGTGGGAGAATGGCATGTTACCCACGACCGACTGGTCAATTACATGAAGGCCATTGCTGCCGCTGCACCCGACAGAGTGCGGATGGAAACAATGGGCTTTACCTATGAAGGTCGTCCACAGGTTTTACTGATCTTCTCTTCCAAAAAGAATTTAGCCAATCTCGAAGCCATTCGTCAGCAACACGTGCAATTGACCGATCCGGCTAAATCGGGTGCGCTGAATACCGATGAAATGCCGATCGTATTATGGATCGGACATTCCATTCATGGGAATGAACCCAGTGGCGCCAATGCCGCCTTACTAAGTGCGTACTATCTGGCGGCGGCCAAAGGCGCCAATATTGATGATCTGCTGGAGCATGCCGTGATCCTGTTTGATCCTTCATTCAATCCGGATGGATTACAACGTTTTTCCACCTGGGTGAATCAGCATAAGAGTAAGAATCTGGTAACAGATCCAAACTCGAGAGAATTCAGTGAAGTATGGCCTGGTGGTCGTTTCAATCATTACTGGTTTGATCTGAACCGTGACTGGTTGCCGGCGGTGCATGTGGAGAGTCAGAACCGGTTGAAATGGTTTCATCTCTGGAAACCGAATATTCTTACCGATCACCACGAGCAGGGCAGTAATGCAAGTTTCTTCTTTCAGCCCGGTGTGCCCTCACGCGTGAATCCCATTACACCATTGAAAAATCAGGAGCTCACTGCCAAGCTGGGTAAATATCATGCGCAGTTTCTGGATCGGATCGGATCCCTGTATTTTACCAAAGAGAATTATGATGATTTTTATTACGGAAAAGGATCTACCTATCCCGATGTGAATGGAGCCATTGGTATTTTATTTGAGCAGGCCAGTTCCCGTGGTCATGCCCAACAAACCAGCAATGGCATACTGCGTTTTCCGTTTACGATCAAAAACCAGTTTACCACCACTTTAAGTACACTGGAAGGTGCACGGGTGTTGCGTAAGGAGTTTTTGGATTGGCAACGCGACTTTTATAAATCGGCTCTTGCAGAAGCCGCCACTGCGCCGGTAAAAGGATTTGTATTTGGTGCGGGTACTGATGCGACCAAGTCGGCCATTTTTGCGGAGATGTTATTACGTCACCAGATTGAAGTATATGAGCTGGCAACTGATTTAACTACTGATAATGCCAGTTTCCAGAAAGGGAAGGCTTATGTAGTGCCGGCGCAACAGCCCCAATCCAGACTGATCCATGGTATCTTCGATAAAACACTCACGTATAAGGACAGCCTTTTTTATGATATCACAGCCTGGACCATGCCATTGGCCTTTGGATTGAATTATGCGGAACTGGGAGCCACCAAATACAGCAATGGGCTTCTGGGATCCCGCATCACTGAAAGTAAACAACCTAAGGGACAGGTAGTGGGCGATCAGCAGGCCCTGTCTTATCTGTTTGAATGGAATGAGTTTTATGCCCCCAAAGCATTGTATGAATTGCAGGAAGCCGGTTTGCTGACCAAAGTTGCCACCAACAGCATGGAGATCATGATCGCCGGTACACCGAAGAAATTCGGATACGGTACCATTCAGATCCCGGTGGGTTTGCAGCGTTACGATAAAGCCCAATTACATCAATTGATAAGCCGCATCGCTGAAACGAATGGTTTAACTGTTTATGCTGTAGCCACCGGTAATGTGATTTCAGGCAGCGATCTGGGCAGCAGCAAATGGATCACCTTGTCTAAGCCCTCGGTAGCACTGATGGTAGGTTCCGGTGTGAATGCCACCGATGCGGGCGAAGTGTGGCATATGCTGGATCAGCGCATGAATATTCCGGCCAGTCATTTGGAGCAGGGGGTATTCAATCGGATCGATCCGGCACGTTACAATACCCTCATCATGGTGGGAGGTAATTACAGTGAATTAAATAAAGATAAACTCCGGTCCTGGGTGCAGGGTGGTGGTACACTTATTTTAAGCGAAGAGGCCATTCCCTGGGCGGTGCAAAATGGCATCAGTACGGTTGGGTTCAAACGTACCAAGGCGCCGGTAGATAGTGCGGGCCGGCTGAATTATGTTGACCGGGAGCAGGTAGATGGTGCCCAGCAGGTGAGCGGGGCCATTTTTGGGGCGGAGATCGACTTGACCCATCCATTATCCTATGGTTACACCCAAAAAACAGTGAGTATGTTCAAGGCCAATAGAGTGTTTATGGAGAAAGGACGGAATCCCTTTGCAGCACCCTTTGTGTATGGCAACGCCCCACTGCAAAGTGGCTGGGTAAGCCGGGAGAATTATGATGGAATCAGGAACAGTGCTGCTGTGATCGTGAATGCGGTGGGCGGTGGTCGCGTCATTAATATTGCCGACAACCCTAATTTCAGGGCTTTTTGGCTGGGGGGTACCAAATTATTCATGAATGCGCTGTTTTTTGGCCGGATCATCGATGCCGCATCGGCCCGGACCGAAGAATAAGGGGTGTACAACTGAAACTTTTCCCCAATGGTTGTGCGAGGAGATTTGGTAGGAGGGGAAACCGTAAATTGCCCTCTTATTACGAACGAGAAAATTTTACGTTATGATCAAAATGCAAGTAATCGGTAACCTGGGTAAAGACTGTGTTACCAATGCGGTGAATGGAAAGAATGTGATCAACTTCAGTGTAGCGCATACCGAGAAGTACAAAGATCAGCAGGGTAATCAAAAAGATAAGACCATTTGGGTAGAATGTGCCTATTGGACCGATCGCACGGGCATTGCACCTTACCTGAAAAAAGGAACGCAGGTTTATGTAGAGGGCAATCCGGAAGTGCGCACCTATGCCAAGAATGATGGTACCAGCGGAGCTTCCCTCACCCTTCGTGTATTATCTGTTCAGTTATTGGGCAGCCGTGCCGAATCTACGGGAACCCCGGCTTACAGCAGCAATGGCGCGCCGGCCAATACCATGGCGGCCGACAGCAATGATGTTCCCGATGATCTTCCATTCTAAAAACAAGAATCAAATTGAAATGCCTTCCCCAGGGAAGGCATTTTTTTTGTACTAAGGAATGGCTACTGCTAAGCGCTTTTTCAATATATTAGATGCGCTGATTTATCAATGAAATTATATTCCATGAAGATTGTAGTTGTTTTTGTTTTTTCCTGTTGTTTGAGTATGGTATTGTTGGCGCAACAAAAGAGGCAAACCGATTTACTGGTAGTGGGTGCGAGTACCGGAGGCACAGCGGCCGGCATCCAGGCGGCGCGGATGGGGGTTAAGACATTGATCGTGGAGCCGACCACCTGGATGGGCGGTATGTTAACTGCCGCGGGGGTGAGTTGTACCGATGGTAATGATGAATTGTGGAGCGGCATCTGGATGGAATTCAGAGAAGCTTTATATAAACATTATAAAAGAAGAAACCTGTTTACCGGATGGGTAAGTGAAACCTGCTTCGAACCCTCTGTGGGAGATAGTATTTTCAAGGCCTGGGCCGCCAAAGAATCGCAGTTGACAGTGGAATACGGCTGGTACTTTGAGAAAGCCCTGATGAAAGGTAAGAAGATAACCGGTGCCCTGTTTCGCAATAAAAAAGGTGCTACCCTAACCGTTACAGCAAAACTGGTGATCGATGGTACGGATCTGGGTGATGTGTATGCCTCCGCCGGCGCCGGTTACGATGTGGGTATGGAAGACCCGGCTTATGCCAAAGAATCGATGGCGCCCGGTAAATTCAATGTGATCCAGGATCTTACCTGGGCGGCGGTATTAAAAGATTATGGAGCCGGTGCCGATAAAACCATTTCCCGTCCGGCCCATTATGATTCCACCCTGTTCTTCTGTTCCAATAATCAAACGCCCTGCAACGGCAAACCCTGGAATGGGGATGCGCGTAAAATGCTCGACTATGGCAAATTGCTGAATGGTAAATACATGCTCAACTGGCCTCCCCACGGGAACGATTATTATATCAATGTGATCGAACTGTCGCAACTGGAGCGTGAAAAAGCACTTATGCCAGCCCGTGAAAAAACACTGGGTTTTGTTTATTTTATTCAAACACAACTCGGGTTTAAACATATTGGTCTTGCCGATGAATTTCCATCGGAAGACAAATTGGCGCTGATGCCGTATCATCGGGAAGGACGCCGGGTGCAGGGATTGGTTCGGATGAATGTGAATCATCTGATCAGGCCATACGATCAACCGGAGGCCCTGTATCGTACAGGTATTGCCGTGGGCGATTATCCGGTTGACCATCATCATGCTGCAGAGAAAAAAGCTCCTGAAATCCTTTTCCCTGCCGTGCCTTCTTTCAATGTGGCACTGGGTGCCCTGATCCCTAAAAACATCGAAGGACTGATCGTTTGTGAAAAAGGTATTTCAGTTTCCAATATTGTAAACGGCAGTACCCGTTTGCAGCCCTGTGTATTGCTCACCGGTCAGGCGGGTGGTATGCTGGCGGCCCTGGCGATCAGGAACAAACAAAAGCCGGCACAGGTGTCTATCCGGGCCGTACAACAGGAATTGCTGCAACGTAATGTGTATCTCATGCCTTATTTCGACATTCGTCCGGCGGATAAAGCCTGGGCATCTGTACAGCGCATAGGCGCCACCGGTATCATCAGAGGTACAGGAAAGCCGGAAGGCTGGGCCAATAAAACGTTCTTCTACCCCGATTCCACTATAACTGCAAAAGAATTATGTAATGGTTTGGTAAACGCCTATTCTGCTCATCGTTTTAAGTTGCGGGAAGATGAAGTACTTATTAATAAGAGCATTCTGGCAGAGATCCTGGCCGATATGATCAGCAGCACACAACGCCAACAATTATTGTCGGAAGCCCCTGCCGCAAACCTTACACGCAGGGATTTGGCGCTGTGGTTGGATACCTTGCTCAATCCTTTTAGGAAAGAGGTAGATTGGAACGGGCATTTTAAATAAGCTTCAACTTCTATTGACCAATCAGCTTCTCCACTTCTTCCCGGCTCACCGGTTTATGCTGATCGTCGAGATTGATCACGATCAGGTATCCCTTTTGACCGGGTGTGGCGGTAAATGCACTATACAGATTGAATTGCTCACTCACCAATAATTTACCTGAGGTAACATTCCACAATTCTTTGGCACATAAACAACCCAAAGTAGGCGTAAGGGGATAATAAGGCTGGTTCTTGAAATATTCCGGATCGATTGTGGTGCCGTGTGCAATGATCTCGGAGCGGCCAATTCTTCCGGCAGTATAACTTTCCTTTATTGGGGTATAGTTTCTCCAGGAGGGCGGCCATAGTTGCAGAAAAGCTTGTAAGGTATCGGTGAGCGGTTCTTTCGTGTAATGATAAAAACGGTGCATGCTGTCTTCGAAGGGCATGATCATTTGCAGGTTGGGTGTTGGCCCGATAAAGTTATTATGCGCCACTGCCGTGCCGGTGATGCTGTAGAGGCCCTGCGGTGTATTGCCATTCGTTAGAAAATAGGGTAGTGATGATCCGGAGCGGGCCAGTTGTTCAAATAAAAGCGGTCGCCCATCGGCACGTCGAACAATGCTTCCATCAGCGTTTTGTATCAGCGCCATACCGGGTTGATCGCGGTCCCAGCGTTGAAAGGAAAGGATTACTTTCAATCCCATTTTTTTATAATGCGACAAAAGCTCTTTGATGGAGGGAAGTGGTTTCTTTCTATTAGTATGCTCATTTTGCAGGTAATACTGTAAAGCTGTCAGCAGTGGTATCTGTTCATAATCGGGAAACTGTTCCACCATTTTTAACAGGACCTCATTCTGTGTTTCCACGGAAGGGTTGAGTCGATACAGGTACACAGCCTGCATGGCAAACAGCTTAGGATGTGTTTCTGTTTCCAGTAATTTTCGTATCCGTTCTTTGTATTGGGTAGGATAGAGGGCATAGCTGGCTTCCAGAAACGCTCTTTTGGTGTCGTACTCCAATGAGTCATAGGAAGCCGACATTTTGCCTAATCCCATTTCCACTTTCTCGTTGCGGAATTGAAACTGTGCCAGCGCCCAGCAGGCTGATTCAAAACGGTGTTCATTTTCTTTGGTCAGCTCTTGCGAAAAAGTGCGGCCAATGGTATTCTCGCGAAGGTCTTTATCGAGCCGTTGGCGTTTGCCATATAGTACAAAATCGGAATAGATATCCTCTCTTTTAACCTGGGCTGTTGTTTCAAAAAATGATAATAGGAGTACAAAAACAAAAAGTCCTTTCATGGCTTAAAAATACGATTCTCCCTTCCCTGTAAAAAATTATTAAGAGGTCGTTCCGACCAGCTAATTTGTAGTAACTTCCCTAACCTAATTAAAACGAAACATTGCTTTATGAGAAATTTATTCTTTGCCCTCGCTATGGCTGGCGCCTCGCTCTCTATTACTTCCTGTAACAATGCGTCCGAGGAAAAGCCTGTAGCGCAAACAGACAGTAGTGCTGTAACCGATCAGTGGAAACTTGGTGTTCAATTGTGGACCTTTCATACGGTGGATTTTGTAACGGCCATCGCCAAGGCGGATAGTGCCGGTATGAAATTTATTGAAGCTTTCCCCGGACAAAAGCTGGGTGGCGATTTTACCGACTCTGCATTTGATATTGGTCTCTCTCCTGCCGGAAGAACAAAAGTGAAAGAATTATTACAATCCAAAGGCATGACACTGGTGGCTTTTGGTGTGGTAGTACCTCAAACTACGGAAGAATGGGCAAAGACCATTGCTTTTGCAAAAGATATGGGCATACAGTATATCACTGCTGAGCCGTTGAAAGAACATTGGGGATTTGTAGACAGTCTGGCCGGTGTGAATGCCATCAAGATCGCCATTCACGATCATCCCAAACCCAGTCATTACTGGCACCCCGATTCCGTTCTTGCTGCAGTAAAAGATCATCCGAATTTAGGTTCCTGTGCTGATATCGGTCACTGGGGTCGTAACGGCCTCGATCCGGTAGAATGTTTGAAGAAACTGGAAGGGCATGTGTACGGACTTCATTTCAAAGACATCAAGGAAATGAATGTAGTGGATGCACAGGATATGATCGTAGGGAAAGGGGTGTTGAATGTGCCGGCTATTCTGGCAGAACTGAAGCGTCAGCAATTCAAAGGCATGTTCTCTATTGAGCATGAAGACAACTGGGATAATAATGTTCCGGATGTAAAGCAGATCCGCGAGTACTATACGGAGCAGGTGTCTAAACTGAAATAATATCATTCATACCTAAACTGATTCGTATGTCGTCAAATGCATCCCGCAGGAAATTCCTGCAAAAAATGAGTGCCACGGCGCTATTGTTTGGCGCGGGCTCGCTGGAGCGTCTGCAGGCGGAGGAGAAGATCGAACAGCGCATGTTGCAATATGAAAGGCGCTACAGTGCGGCAGATAAAATTCGTGTAGCCGTGATCGGTACAGGCATCATGGGGCATAACGATCTGCAAAGTGCCCTGAAGGTACCCGGCGTGGAATTGGCCGGAGCCTGTGATCTGTATAAAGGCCGCCTGGAGCGGATGCGGGAATTGTATGGCAAGGATCTGTTCGTAACACAGGATTACCGCGAATTATTATTACGGAAAGACATTGATGCGGTGATCATCGCTACCAGTGATCATCATCATGCCCGCATCACAATGGATGCATTGAAAAGCGGGAAGCACGTATACTGTGAAAAGCCCATGGTGCACAAACTGGATCAGGGGCTGGGGGTAATTAATACCTGGCGCCAAACCAAAAAAACCATGCAGGTGGGCAGTCAGCGAATCAGTGGACTCGAGTTTGCCAAAGCCCGTGAACTGTACCGGGCCGGCGATATCGGTCAGTTGAATTGTATTGAAGCGAGCACCGACCGGCAGAGTGCCAATGGTGCCTGGCAATATACCATGCCTACGGATGGCAGTCCGGAAACAGTAGACTGGGATAAATATCTGGCAGGAATGCCCAGGCAACCCTGGGATCCTAAAAAGTTCTTCTGGTGGCGGAATTACCGCGACTTCGGAACAGGAATGTCGGGCGACCTGTTTGTCCATTTACTCACCGGCATCCATTATATCACCGGTTCGGCGGGTCCTTCCCGGATATTTACCTCCGGACAATTGAGTTATTGGAAAGATGGACGCGATGTACCTGATGTAATGACATCTATCATGGAGTATGCAGCCACTAAAGAGCATCCGGCTTTTCAGGTGATGCTGCGCGTCAATTTCGTGAGTGGCAGTGGTGATAAGGGAATGACCCGATTGATCGGAAGCGAAGGCGCTATTGATGTAGGATGGGATGGCATTACGGTCAATCACAGCATCATGCCCAAAGCGCCCGGGATCGGCGGATGGGATGCTTTAGATACCTATCCGGCAGCGATGCAGGAAACCCTGAAGCAACAATACGATCAGAAATACAGTGCGGCCGACAGAATGGCTCAGGTAAAACCGCCGATCAAATTTTCCGCTCCCGCCGATTTCAATGAACACGTAGAGCACTTTGCAAATTTCTTTGACGGTATTCGTACAGGCAATGCTGTTATAGAAGATCCGGTTTTTGGATTTCGTGCTGCAGCGCCTTGCCTGGCGGCCAATGATAGTTATTTCCAAAAGAAAGTTATACACTGGGATCCGGTGGCGATGAAACTCAAAGCCTGATACATTATCAATGTATAGAATGGCCGTATTGCAGTAATGTAATGCGGTCATTTATTTTGAACAGATTTTCTATGAATCCGTAAATTTGTGCATGGCAGAAAAAACCTACGCGTACGATCGATTACTTGAATTTTCCCGCAAGATATTTGAGACCATTGGATGTTCCCCTGCCGATGCTGCTTTAGCTTCTAAAGTATTATTGAGTGCCGATCTGCGTGGTATTGATTCCCATGGGGTCGCTCGTCTGAGTGGCTATGTACGTTTGTGGGAAGTGAAACGCGTGAATGCCACCCCGAATATTCAGATCATTCATGAATCGCCTTCCACAGCAGTGATTGATGGGGATGGTGGATTGGGTTTGGTGGTGGCCCCTTATGCCATGCAGGTGGCGATCGATAAAGCGAAAGTGGCCGGTACGGGTTGGGTGAGCGTACAGAACAGTAATCATTTTGGTATCGCCGGTTATCATGCCATGATGGCCTTACAAGAGGATATGATCGGTTGGGCCATGACCAATGCAAGTCCGCTGGTAGCCCCCACTTTTTCCATAGAACGCTTATTGGGAACGAATCCGATTTGTGTAGCCATTCCTGCCGGGGAGGAACCGCCATTTGTAGCGGATTTCGCGACCACGACAGCCGCCAATGGGAAATTGGAAATACTGCAACGTAAAAATCAGGAAGCGCCCAGCGGTTGGGTACAAGATAAACAGGGTGACCCGTCTTTGAATCCCCATGAATTAAAATCGGGAGGTGCCCTGTTGCCATTGGGCGGCGATCGTGATCATGGCAGTCATAAAGGCTACGCCCTTGGTGCCATTGTCGATATCTTCTCTGCTGTGTTGAGCGGGGCTAATTACGGTCCCTGGGTGCCGCCTTTTCCCGCCTATGTGCCCATGCCGGAGGAACAGCCCGGAAAAGGAATCGGACATTTTTTTGGCGCCATGCGCATTGATGCCTTTAGAAAGGCCGACGACTTCAAGATGAACATGGATAAATGGATCCGACGTTTTCGTTCTGCAACGCCGATAGCAGGAGAGGAACAGGTACTCATTCCCGGCGATCCAGAGCGTGAAATGGAGTCGAACCGGATGCGTGCAGGCATTCCATTGTTGCCAGCCGTTGAAGAAGACCTGCTTTTCTTAGGAGAGAAGTTGAACGTTGTATTATAATTCCTAACGTTCGCTTGTTCGCTCTGTTCTCTTTCTCAATTCTTCCATAATTCGATTTTCCTTGGTATTTTCGCGCCTCTTAAAGCCGTGCAGGCTTTCTATTTTTAACTGACAAATCGTTTGAAATGAGCACAGCAATTTCCAAGATCATGAAGTTTGGTGGTACCAGTGTGGGGAAGCCCGAGCGTATGCATTCCGTGGCGCAATTGATCACCAGTGATAACCGCTCTAAAATTGTAGTGCTGAGTGCGCTGAGTGGAACCACCAATGTGTTGGTGGCTATCGGTGAAGCCCTCGCCGCCGGTGATCGGGTGAAAGCCAAAGAGCATATTGACACCCTCGAAGCGCATTATCAGAATTTCATTCGGGAATTGGTTAAAACCGATAAAGCCTATCAGGCAGCTAAAGCTATAGTAGCCGAGCATTTTGAATTTTTGAATATCATCCTGAAGATATCTTTCAGTGATGCACTGAATAAAGATATTCTGGCCCAGGGCGAGTTGCTTTCTACCAAACTCTTCTGTACCTATCTGGAAGAAAAAGGGATTTCCCATGCCTTATTGCCAGCCCTGGAATTCATGACCATAGATGCCAATGATGAACCGCAACTATCGGTTATCCGTACCCGTATTCAGCATGCACTGGAGCAGTTTAAAGGCATCACATTATTTATTACCCAGGGTTATATTTGCCGCAACGTGCGTGGTGAGGTGGATAACCTCAAGCGCGGGGGCAGCGACTATACCGCTTCGCTGGTAGCAGCGGCGGTGAATGCAGATGTATGTGAGATCTGGACCGACATTGATGGCATGCACAATAACGATCCCCGTATTGTTAAGAAAACGGTACCGGTAGAGCAACTGAGTTTTGAAGAAGCTGCCGAGCTGGCCTATTTCGGTGCCAAGATCCTGCACCCCACCTGTATCTGGCCTGCACAACAGG
This sequence comes from uncultured Chitinophagaceae bacterium, assembly GCA_964555605.1. Classification (GTDB taxonomy): domain Bacteria; phylum Bacteroidota; class Bacteroidia; order Chitinophagales; family Chitinophagaceae; genus Endoryza. The sequence goes on from CAZKSY010000016.1 coordinate 58,628, forward strand.
AGCGTGTTCCGGTAAAATTATTAAATACCATGCAGCCGGAAGCGGCCGGTACTACCATAACCCAGGAAGCCGGTTCCGTAGGCGTAAAAGCAGTGGCCGCTAAAGATGGCATCATTTCCATCAATATCAAAAGCAGCCGCATGTTACTGGCCTATGGCTTTATGCGTAAGATCTTCGAGGTATTTGAGAAGTATCGTACCTCTATTGATATGATCACCACTTCTGAAGTAGCCGTGTCCGTTACCATCGATAATGCTACCTTCCTGAAGCAGATCGTGAAAGAGCTGGAACCTTTTGGAACCATTACGGTGGAGGAAAATCAATCGATCGTATCTGTAGTGGGTAATGAGATCGCACAAACGGAAGATATCCTGGGCCGTTTATTCGAAACCCTCCGCGAAATCCCGGTGAGCATGGTCAGCTATGGTGGCAGTAAGCATAATGTTTCTATCCTCGTTCCGTCTTCACATAAAACAAAAACCCTGCAGTTGTTGAATAAGGGGTTGTTTGGGCTTGATTGAGGAAGTGAGAGGTGAGAAGTGAGAGGTGAGAAGTGAGAGGTGAGAAGTGAGAGGTGAGAGGGGCTTGGCGTTTCATTGCGCCTTCGCGTCCTGGCGGTTAAGAAAAAAAATACACTTAACC
>CAZKSY010000017.1:0-6638 GCA_964555605.1 uncultured Chitinophagaceae bacterium
CCGGTTTCATTCTTGAAAACTGAAAAGAAGGTTGACTTTGAGGGGAATCCGGCCAGGGCGCCAATGCCTTCCATGCTTAATTGTTCCACCTTTTCGCTTTGCAATAAGCGCTTTACATGTTCCACCCGTAAACGGTTCCGGTATTCCGGGAATGACAGTTTTAACTCATGATTAAAGTAATAACGCAAATGATGTTCGGGAATGTCGAGCGTAATGGCCAGCGTGGCGATCGAAAAATTCTTATCGGTCCAGGGTTCTGACCGACTGTATAATTCACGTAATTTTTGCTCAATAGACTGGTAGAGTTCGGGATGTACGTCGGCATTGGGAATGTTAGCCGGAGAGGTCTGAAGCATTGGAGTTTCCGGCGTATGAATTGCAGCTACAGTTTTTTCCTTATCGGTGGAAAAATCCTGCGCAGGTGCAGATATTGGCAGAGGCTCCTGAATCATTCTGGGCAATCCATATAAAATTTGAGGAAATAAAAGCGTGATCAGATTTAATGCCACAAAGGATAAGGACCCGATGAACATCAGTATCGGACTATGCGACTGGAACTCCTGTCGGGTGGCATAGGAAAGCAGATTGATTGAAAGCAGGCAATAAATAATCAGAAATAAAGTAAACACAGAGATAAATGCGATCAGCCATCTTTTCACGATCTGTGCCTGCAGCAAAGGAATAGTAGTTCGTGGGTTTTTTTTATAATACCCATACAGTAAACTCCATCCTGCTATTAAGTAAACAAGCAGGTGCAACGGTCGCAGAAATGAATTGATAGGACTTACAAAAATCGCATTCAAACTAAGCGACGTAACATGCCATTCATTGCTAAGGATTACGCGGGCTACAGACAGTTTATACACCCAACTGCTGAAATAATAAGGCAACATCCCTGCAAATTGCAGGAGAAATAAAAGGAAATGCAGGTAATCAAATTTTGTCAACCTCGTATCATCACGCATTACACTTCTGATATAAAAGAAAGCAAAGGGACCGATCAAAAAAACAAAGGGCGTAGGGCCACTTGCAAAAAGTGCTGCAAATACGGCTGAATTACCATAGAGTCCGCTGTACTGCGATAAGATGAATAAGGATATAAAAAAGAAAAAGCCCCCGAGATATTTATTCGCTGTCCGGTAGCCCTCATTAAAGAAAAGCAGAATAAAGGATAGAAATATCCCAATAACTGAACTAAATAATAAAGCACTCTGCATGAACTACCGGAATTATGATGTCTAAATATATCGAGAATTTCAGCAAAAAACCGATCCTAAATTTCAACCTGCTTCTCACGGGGCACTAATGTTTTCATCAATCCCCAGGCCAGCAGATAGGCTACAGCGCAATAAGCAAACATGATATTGTAACCTGTTTCAATATGCCCGGCCCTTTTATAATGATCGAATAATGCTCCGCCCACTTCCGTTATAATAACACTGCCGAGCCCACCAGCCATCCCTCCTATTCCTACCACTGCTCCCACCGTTTTCTTCGGAAACATATCACTCACGGTGGTGAAAATATTTGCACTCCAGGCGGCATGCGCCGAAGCCCCCACGCCAATGAGTAATACCGGCACCCAGTAACTGTAAAACCCAAAGGGCTGCGCCAACAATACCACCAAAGGGAAAAAGGCAATCAACAACATCGCTTTCATGCGGCCATCATAAGGTTTCCATCCTTTATTGATAAAATAAGTGGGGAAAGCTCCCCCGCCGATACTCCCGAACATGGTCAAACTATATAGTACTGCCAGTGGCAGCATTACCGCCGTGCCGGTTAACTGATAATGATCTTTCAGATAGGCGGGTAACCAGAAAAGGAAAAACCACCAAACCCCATCGGTCATAAACTTGCCTATAAAAAAAGCCCAGGTTTGCCGATACCGTAACAGATGGCTCCATTTTACCTTTTGTGGCGAAATAACCGGCCCTTGATTTTCGATCGTTACGCCTGTTTCATCGCTGAGAATATATTGCAGCTCGGATTTGCTCAATCGTTTCTGTTGTTCGGGTTTCTGATAAAGAAACAGCCAAAACAGCAACCAGATAAATCCAATAGCACCCACGATCACAAAAGCCGATTGCCAACCCCAGTGCTGTGCCAGCCAGGGAACGGTAAGGGGCGCCAGTATGGCACCTACATTAGCGCCTGAATTAAAGATACCGGTAGCAAAGGAACGCTCCTTACGCGGAAAATACTCTGCGGTAGCTTTTATAGCTGCCGGAAAATTAGCCGATTCACCTACCGCCAGAAAGGCACGCGTAAACATAAATCCGATCACCGAAGCCGGAACCGACACAATGCCCAACCAGCCGAGTAATGGCAATAACTGCTCACCGACAGGAATAGCGGCCGCATGTATAATGGCACCTACCGACCAAACCACTATTGCCCACGCATATCCCTTTCGGGTACCCATGGAATCAATGATGCGTCCGGCAAATACTAACGATATGGCATAGGTTAACTGAAAGGCTGTTGTAATATGGGCGTATTGCCGGTTGGTCCAGTGATATTGATCCTCCAGCAATGGCTTTAACAGACTTAACACCTGCCGATCCAGATAATTGATGGTGGTGGCAAAAAACAGCAGGGCACAGATGGTCCAGCGAAAATTTCCTCCCGACTTTAGAGACATCATAGGCTGTTGATTTGTTGCGCGATCTGCACCGCTCTATCGGTATGTTGTTTTAATAGCGCTATATCGTTCTTTTCCAAAATCGATGAATTGATCCACTGCGACCCTAATCCAACAGCTGCCGCACCTGATTGCATCCATGAACCAATATTAGAAGGATCTAACGAAACACCACCCGTGATCATAAAATTAAGGGCGGGAAAAACAGGTTTAATGGCTCGTACAAAATCGGGTGTCAAGGTATTTCCGGGAAAGAGCTTTATCCATTCTGCTCCTGTACTCGCTGCGGTATTGATCTCAGTGGGCGTCATGCAACCGGGTATCCAAAAAGCTTCTTTTTCATTTACAAAACCGGCTAATTCGGGCGTGTAGCAGGGACTCACCAATCCGTCGGCACCCGCTTCCAGATACTGTTCTGCCTGCTCGGGAGAAAAGATCGTCCCTACCAATAACTTCATATCAGGATAGCGTTCCGAACGAATCCGTTCCATAGCACCAAATACTACTGGTGCCTTATTCCCCCGATGGGTGAATTCCAACACACGAATACCCTGTGCATAAAGCTGCTCCAGGATCGTCACGGCGATTGCTGTTTCGCCTGTATAAAACAGCGGTACCAATCGTTGCGCCAATAAGGCATCCTGTATAGTTGCTGTGGAACTCATGAAAAAGCGTTTTGTTTTAATATATCAATAGGCTGCTGCGTGGCATCGCCCCGCTCGGTCATTTTCTGCACTGCGGCAGCGGCCGCCAGATTCAATTGTTCAGCTAAACTATATCCATTTCGCTTACCATAAATGAACCCGGCCATGAAACAATCACCGCTACCGGCCCGGTCCACCACTTCACGAATTGGAAAACAGCGGGAAACAACTGTATTCTCTAACTGTTGCGCCACGCTGAAATATCTGTTGGCTAAACGAAATGTATAAACGACTTCCTGCGCCTGTGGGTATTGCTGACGGAGAACAGCGGTACTGGTTTTTGCAGCGGTGATCAACTCCTCATCTGTTTTTCCTTCACTTGTATCCAGTAAGGCTGGTATACCCAATAATTTTTCGGCTGCCCATATATTACCCATCACAATATCTGCATAGGCAAGTAAGCGAGGCATAAGGACTACCGGGTCTGCACCGTATTTCCATAGTTTCGGACGATAGTTCAAATCAATGGAAATACGAACCCCCATTTCTTTCGCTTTTTTCAACGCCTCTTCACATACCTCCACCAGCGTAGCATTCAATCCAGGATTGATCGCACTGATATGCAGCCAATCTACATCAGCCAACACCCGCTGCCAATCGATCTGACCTGGTTGCAATCCTGCAAAAGCTGAATGGGAACGATCATAGATCACCCCGGCTGCTTTGAGGTCGGCTCCCTGTGGCAGATAATACAAACCCAAACGACTATCCGGAACTCTAGAGGCCACCAACTCCACATTTCTATCTTCTACCAGTTTCTGCAGCGTCTCACTCAACTCGTTCGCCGGTAAAGCGGTAATAAATTTCACGGGTACACCCCAAGCCCCCAGAGCGGAAGCCACATTCAATTCCGCACCTCCTATAAAGGCGGGCATCTGTTGTGCCTGCCAGCATTGTCCCTCTGTGTCAGGCGACAAGCGGAGAAGCAATTCACCAAAGCAGGCAATTTTTTTTGTTGAGTTGTCCTTACTCATGCGTATTCAGTAGAAAATTTATTCTTCTGGTAAAAAATTCCAATTAAAAAAATTCCGGGCATTGCCATAACAAATGTTCTTGATCAATTGCTGCAACAACTCCATATCGTCGGGCAATTCTCCCTTCTCTACTTCCACACCAATAATATTACAAAGTATTCTGCGGAAATATTCATGCCGCGGAAAAGATAGAAAACTACGGCTATCGGTGAGCATTCCCACAAAACGACTCAATAATCCAAAATTACTGAGGGTATTGATCTGTTGGGTCATTCCTTCTTTTTGATCCAGAAACCACCAGGCCGATCCCCATTGTATTTTTCCAGCTATGGAACCATCATTGAAATTACCGATCATGGCAGCAAATACGGCATTATCGGCAGGATTCAGGTTATAGAGAATGGTTTTTGCCAGCGTATTGTTTCGATCCAATCGATCCATAAATCTGGAGAGGGCATTTGCCTGAGGCAGATCGCCAATACTATCCCAGCCGGTATCGGGACCCAGGCTATGCATCATCCGACTGTTATTATTACGCAAGGCGCCAATATGGTACTGCTGTACAAAGCCTTTCTCCCAATCCCATTCGGCAAATTGCTGCAATAGTGCCGACTTAAACTGCCGCTGCTGTAGCAGATCGACTGGCTGACCGGAACGTAAGCGGTCAAATATCTGTTTCACACCAATAACAGAAAAATCATCGGCGTACATTTCATTTAATCCGTGGTCGCTCACTGAACACTGCTGGCTCACAAAATAGTCATGTCGCAATTTGAGCGCCTTCAACAGGTCCTCATAATCAGTGATGGAAACATTGGCACTACGTTCGAGTTGTGACAGATAATTATTAAACGCCGACACCTCTTCCACCAACAACGCTTTATCGGGACGGAAGGCGGGGAGCATTTTCACCGAACCATTTTGTTCCCGATGTTTAATGTGAAAAGACAGATCATCCACCGGGTCATCTGTGGTGCAAAGCAGATTGACCTGCATCTTATCCAATAATTTTTGTACGGAATAATCCTTTGTTTGCAATAGTGCTGAAGCCCTATCATAAACCGCCTCTGCCGATTTTTCATTCAACAGTTGATCGATCTGAAAATAACGTTGTAATTCCAAATGTGTCCAATGATATAGTGGATTGCGCAAGGTGAAAGGAACCGTTTTCGCCCAATGCAGGAATTTTTCTTTATCAGAGGCTTTCCCCGTAATATACTTTTCTTCCACCCCGTTCGCGCGCATGGCCCGCCACTTATAATGATCCCCTTGCAACCAGGCTTGAGTGAGGTTATCGAAGTTCTGGTCCAGCGCAATGGCTTCAGGTGATAAATGATTGTGGTAATCGATGATCGGCATTTCTGCCGCCACCTGATGATAGAGAAAACGACTCGTGCCATTCTCCAGTAAAAAATCGCTATGTAAAAACTTTTTCATGTTCCGCTATTGATCGTTCAATAAAGTGCTGAGGGTCGCCCGTACCCCATTTAGCTCTATCTGTTGCACATAATTGAGTACAGATGATTGAAATCCTTCTATCGAAGTAAGATCCGATCCCCAGAATGATGACCGGGCCAATACCTGAAGGATGGCCTTTTCCAGGGTGTTTTCCTGAAATATTTGATACAGCTCTTTAGCCATATCATCTTTGATCTCGTAGATCGCTTCACCTGCTCCCCCCCAATAACTGCCTTCGCTGCATTGAACCGGACGGATAAATAGAATATAACAGGCAAATCCGAAACTGATACAGGGAGGAATGGATTGCTGCCGGGCCACATATTGCTGCAACAGGGGAACTACCCGCAAGTGTAATTTAGACGTATACTGAAAAGAAATACTCATCCACTGATGATCGATAAACGGATTGGCAAAACGATCCATCACAGAAAGTGCATAATCGCGCATCTGTTGTTCTGGTAAATTCAGCGACATGGAAGGCAATATCTCTTCGAGCATCAACCGATGCAAAAAAGCTTTTCCCTGTTCGTCGGTTAAAAATTCACGGGTATATTTCATTCCGGCCAAACAAGCCAGTCCACAACAGATACTGTGCGCGCCATTCAGGAAACGCAATTTAAGTTCCTTGTAGTCCTGAATATCTTCACGTATCACCAAGCCCGGATGTACCGCCGCAAAGGAGAGTTTGGCTGCTACCGACGCATCTCCCTCTATGGCCCAAAGAGAAAAGGGTTCTGCTTTGGTGAGCAATGCATCCTTATAACCCAATTCCTTCCAGAGTTGCTCTGATTCCATATTGTCGGGTTTACCCGGAACAATTCTATCCACAAGTGAATTACAAAATTGATTGGATTC
>CAZKSY010000017.1:6738-12958 GCA_964555605.1 uncultured Chitinophagaceae bacterium
CAGGCGGTGCTGGTGCAGGTGCCGGCAGTGTTTTGGGTTGCACCGGGCGACTGATCTCGATCACGCGCTTGACTACATCCAGTACAGGACCTCCCACACCCAGTCGTTGGGCATTGGAATTAGCGGGAACAGCCAGCCAGCTACTGGGATCAAAGACCAGGTACTCCCCTTCTTTCTTACCGGCAGAATCAAGCAACCCGTCGGGCACATACACCTGTATCCGGAGGTTCTGATAGCTAACCGGAAAATATCTGACATAGTAATTTTCGCGTTGCTTATACCATTGGTCTACCTTATAATCGGCACGCTTGATCTGTGAAGGGGTGCGCAATACGGCCATCCGCTCATAGGCTTCGTAAGATGATGTACCGATCTCGAATAAGCGACGAATATCATCGGTGCCATTGCTGAACCCATAAGGCAGTTTACCAGAAACTGTTTTCACCACCCCCATTACACCACCCCGCAACTCAAAGATCTGTTTCGGGCTAAGTATCTGTTGGGCTTCATTCTGAATACGCGAAGGCAGTTTATTAAAATCGGATCCACTCACCACCGACCATAAAAGCAACTGCACATTTCGCTGGGGGATATCCTCACGAACGCGTGATTGGTATAAAATAGTTTCCACGATTTCCTTCCGATACCCACTTATAGGAGCCTGCAGATAGGCGTCGCGGGAACTGGGATCGGGGGTGCCTGGTTGCAGACAAAAAGATTTGAATGTTGCTTCATAAAAACCCGGTGCCATTACAAAGGACCCATCAGGGGTGCGATCGAGATTGGTCAGCGAATCGGGCTGACGATCAGCGGGGATGTCGAGCCGGGCGGTTTGCGGGGTGTATTCCGGCGTGGTAACCGTTTTGTTTCTGGAGCCTGAAACACAGGAACCCAACACCAGCATAAAGAGTAAAAAATAATGTAAAGAATGCTTCATAGGTCAAGTTTAGGTAAGCGATCCTGCCCTTGCAGCTGATACAAAATCCAAAGAAATTTCAGGCATTCAAAGCAATGAAGGCCTAAACTCTTGTTAAGAAAACGTATAAGGCTCCTGATTATTTTATAACCCTATTGGAAGCGAATGGTTTGGAATTGCTTGAATTCATGAAAAGACGCTTTTACCGGCGACCAGGACCATTTGATCATTTTCCCGGGGTCATAATCCAATCGGCAGAAATTGGCCTTCCACATCATGCCGGATACTGGTGGAACTTTTTGCAAAGGCGCGAGTAAGGTATAGGGGAAGAACAGTTCTGCTGTCCATGATTTCATCTGTCCGTTTTCTGACTGGATCCTCACAGCATGTTTCACCAAACGTTCTTTCTCATAGTGCCATGGCCGCCAACCCATGATCTTGCCATCCAGGTTGGGAATGAGCAAAACCAATTCCTTATCAAAAGCATTGATCTCATACTCAAAATAAAGCGGTGTTTGGGGTTCCGGATGAAAGAATACCTCGAACACATCGGCATTATACATATCACTGAAGTCTTCTTTATATGTACTGCTGATCTTTTTATCATTACCAGCAAACAATACATAGATTCCTGTGGTGGAATACATGATGCGGAAACGGGTATCATAATTTTCCACACCGGCATCGAGTTGGGGAAGGTATATCCAGGAGGCATTATCCCAGGCTTTATTCTTACCGGCTCCATCAATCCGGAAGTCGTTTGTTTTAATTACGGTAAGGGTATCATTAGATGATTGCCCATAAACAGTATTTATTGCCAACAACAAAAAACCGAGGAGATATTTCATAATATTTCAGATTAGCATTTTCAACAGCCCCTAAAGTGCTTCCTCCACCAGATACAAAATAGATACATACTCTTTTTTCACAGCTTCGGATAGTGCCATTTCGCAGGTACGGGTGCTGGAATAACATCCATCATATGATTGATGACGCACTTCCCCTGCTTCTGCCGCTGTAGCAGCGGCGGTAAACTCCGGAAATAGAAACCCGCGGTCGCCCGCCATCCCACAACATCCGGCATTTAAGGGCACCGTAACGTTTGCGGCAAAACGCTCTGCGATCGCCTGAAATTTTTTACCAGTACCCATTTTGGTCAGCGCGCAAACCGGATGCAGGAGCACTGAGCCTTTTTTCACCACTGTCGGTACTAGCGGCAATACAGCATCATGAATAAAATCTACAGCATCCATGATCTGTAACTGATCAAAATAAACTTTATGCTCTTCCGTCAAAACCGGACGCACCTGATGCAGCGTATATGCACAGGAACTCACGTCTATCACTATAGGATATTTTCCGCCACCACTTGCTTCCCATAATTGAGCAATGACCCTATTAGCCGTGTAACGCTGAGCATCCAAAAAACCTTTGGAAGAAAAGATCTGACTGCAGCAGGAACCTTCCAATGCCGCAGGAATGCGCACCTGAAAACCTGTTTTGGCACAGATACTTAAAAATGTTTCGGTCAAATTCTTCACTTTACCTTCATAGGAACCCATTACCCGCGAAATACAAGCGGGAAGATAAACCACCGTGCCAGCTCCAGAATCGCGCCCGGCAGGAGTATTATTTTTCAATGCAGAAAGATCCGGCGGACTTGTCAATTGTACGGACCAGGATGGAACGGCCGGTATTATTTTACGTAGAACATGAGTTAATCCGGTCATGGTTCGTTTACCGAATAGCTTATTTACCCCATGCCCAACCTGTAATGCCAACCGAACCGTTCGTTCAACCAATAAGAAATTTCGCGCCACCCATAGGGCTGTATTATTGGCAATGGCAGAATGACTTTCCCGTCGTAATCGTTTCACCAGATCGCCCGTGTTGATATCAACCGGACAAGCTGTAGCGCAGAGTCCGTCTACAGCGCAGGTATCCAAACCATCATACTGGAATTCTTTCAGCAAGCGATCATAATTTTTTTTGTCCCCCTGTTCCTGCATACCCTTTAACACCCTTCTCACCACGATACGCCGGCGGGGAGAAGTAGTGAGGTCGTGGCTTGGGCATAGCGGTTCACAATAGCCGCATTCGATGCATTTATCCACTTCCTCTTCCACCGAAGGAAGTTTTTTCAGGTGTTCGATATGAGCGGAACCCTTTTCATTAATGATCACACCCGGATTTAATAATCCATTGGGGTCAACGGCTTGTTTAATCCGTCGAAGGATCTGATAGGCTTCAGGGCCCCATTCCGTTTCCACAAAAGGAGCCATGTTGCGGCCGGTGCCATGCTCGGCTTTCAGGGTGCCATCATATTTTTTCACTACCAGGTCCACTACATCGCGGATAAACCGATCGTAGCGGTCAATTTCGTCTGCTGTATTAAAAGATTGCGTTACCACGAAATGAATATTGCCATCTTTGGCATGGCCGAATATGATGGCATTAGGGTAATGGTACTGTTGAAATAATTCTTGCAGGTCGGTGATGGCTCTCCCCAATACCGGCAAGGGGAAGGCTATATCTTCCAGAATAACCGTAGTACCGCTGGCACGCACCGATCCCACGGCAGGAAACAGCCCCTTACGCACTTTCCACAGAAATTCTCTTTCGTCAGGATCTTCTGTAAAAGCCGGGGCATTCAGTAATTCGTATATGTGTATCTGTTGCAGGAAAGCATTTACTTTCTGCGACAGCATGACCGCATTGGCTTCCTGAAATTCGATGAGTAGGGCGGCCGCATTTTCCGGCAGGGTTTTCACAATGGCGGGCATGCCTTTCATATTTTCCACCGATCGCAAAGAGGCACGATCCATCAGTTCTACCATTTCTGCACCTGCATTCTTCAGTGGCAGAATGGCTTCGCAAGCGGCCTGAATGGTAGGAAAATATAATAAAGCGGTTGATTTGAACGGATGATCCGGAACCGTTTGCAATACCGCTTCCGCTATGAATGCTAACGTTCCTTCTGCGCCGATCAGTAAATGGGCCAGTATATCCAGTGGATGCTCATGATCGACAAATGCGTTCAGTGAATACCCAACGGTATTCTTGGTTTGATATTTATGCCGGATACGATCGTAGAGTGTTGCATTGTGCCGGATCTGATCACGGATGCTGATTAATTCATGAAACAGATCGGGACATTGCGTTTCAAATCGATCTGCTTCCGACTGTAGTTCTGTATTGAATTCTTGCCCGTCGGGAAGAATAAAGCGTATGTATTTTGTGGTATGATAGGAATTCAACGCTACCCCACAACACATACCGCTGGCATTATTGGAGAGTATCCCTCCCATCATAGCGGCACTGATACTGGATGGATCAGGGCCGATCTTTCTTCCGTACTTCTTTAAGTGCGCATTGACCATGCCACCGGTGATACCCGGTTGCACCCGCACGCTGGCTCCGTTTTCTTCTACTTTGATATTCCGCCAGAACTGGCTGAGGTCGACCAGCAAACCATTCGTAATAGATTGCCCCGACAAACTGGTACCCCCTGTCCGAAATACAACAGGGATCTTATTTTGATGTGAATAAGCAAATAACGCTTTGATCTCCGCTTCATCTACCGGTTGCACCACGGCCTCCGGTACCATATAATAAAATCCTGCATCAGAGGCATAGGATACCCGATCGATGAGGCGGGTTTTAATTCGGTTGGGGGGAAGAGGGAGCATGGGGAGGGTTTGGGGTGAGAGATGGGAGGTGAGAGATGAGAGATGAGAGGTGAGAGGTGAGAGATGAGAGGTGAGAGGTGAGAGGTGTGCTCAACACAAATACTACGCTCACTTATCTACGCCGGCCACTAACGCCACCATCTTACCTGTTTCTTTCTCTTCATCTGAGTATTTCACCAGCTTACCCTGCTTGTCGTACAAAAACATCGAAGGATATTTCACCGGTTTAAATTTTGGGATGAATTGATACCGCACATCATATAACACCATTACATTTTTTTGTTGCGAGAGGTTTTTAGCATAACGCTGCATAAAGTTTTTTGCGCCGGCGGGTTTATCGAGTGTCACAAAATAAATCGCCGGCTTCAATAACTTACTGTATTGCTTGTCGAGCTGCGCTACCGTACGCTGACAATGATCGCAACCCGGATCAAAAAAAATGAAGAAGATGGATCTGCCCTTCGGCAGATTATCTTTTGTAAATCCGGATTGATCTTCCTTCACAAAAATGAAGGAAGGAATGGTGGTGGCTGGTTTTTGTGCCAAACTCCATAAACCGGGCAGGGCTGCAAACAATAAGCATATGAGTCGTTTCGACATATCCCAAATATACTAAGGAAGCAGAGGGATTGCTCCGCTTCTGAAACGTTTATTTTTTACGTTCACCGGAAGCCCTTTTCACCAGGTAGGTAAAATTCCGGATCCGCTGTTCATAAGACAGTTGCAAATTCATGTGAGATAATGGCTCCGTGCTAAAGTAGAGTGAGGTAAGCAAGGTGGCTCCTCCATCCGTAAATAGTTCAATGGAACTTTTATCTATGAAGATCGTGATCGCAGGATCAGCAGCACCGGGTTTCCGCGGAGCAGCCGTACGTTTTCCAAAATCTTTATGGAATCCGGTCAGCCCCGATTGGGATCGGTCGATAAAATACTGATCACTGCTTTTTTCATAACCGATGCTGATCCGCTCGTTTTTGTCGTTATAAAAGTTCAAGGCGAAATCCTGATATAGATCGAGACTTAGGTCTATTCTGGCGGGCAATTGCAACCCCTTCACCAGATCACCGGAGCGTAAAGAATCCACCAGATGCCCGCGGCTTAATTGCATTTTGGTATTCCAGATCGCATCCATTTCCTTCACCGGAAGCGAACGGAGGAATAATTTATTCCCCACCTGTTTCAATCCCATTTCGCGGGGAATGGTGGTGGCACTTCTCCAGGTGGTGGTAGGCACTTGCTGCGCATAGGCCCAGTTACTCATCCAACCCAAAAAGATGGTACGACCAGGGGTATTCGACCAGGTTACGCCTGCATAATTATCGGGGCCATAGTCTACCCAACGAATCTCTTCATCCATGGGTTGGAACTCCTTTCCATTAAACTGTCCGATAAAATACTGCGTACCCGATCCACCATTGGGCGCACCGGAACCGATACTGACGATAAGAATCCAATAGGTTTTTCCATTCAGCGTAAGTGGAAAGAGATCGGGGCATTCCCACACGCCGCCATGTGCTCCAATGCTGGCACCAAACTCCGACTCCTTTGTCCATGACTTTAAATTTGGAGAAGAATAAAAACTGATCCGGTCTTTGGTAGCCAATGTCATGACCCA
>CAZKSY010000017.1:13058-26433 GCA_964555605.1 uncultured Chitinophagaceae bacterium
ACAGAGGCAGCGGGGTAGTATTGAAAGAATAAATGCCAGACGCCATTTTTATAGATCATCCCATTGGGGTCGTTCATCCAATGCGCTTGGGGAGTGAAGTGAATGGCCGGACGAAATAATTTTTCCTGTGCTGCCGAATCGGGCTGGGCGAAGGTGGTATGGAGAGAAAGAACAAGTATAAATACCGATATAATACGAAGCATAATATATGGAGTAGTGATTGGTATTAAAGTTAAGAATTGAAGCCGGAATTTAAAGAATAAATACACTTAACCGCAGCACCTGCGCTAAAGCTACGGCGCTGGCGAAAAGGCGCCAGGGCGCAAAGAATTGCGAAGAATCGTTGCGTCGTTGCGTGAACCATCCTGGCGTTCTGTCGCCTTCGCGGTTAAGTGTATTTTCTTCAAACTTTCCTGAAAAAATAATGTTATCCTAAAAACAGCCACATGCCCCGCTCCTTCACTGCAGACGAAATTTCGAAATGGGACCGCTTTTATCGAGCTCATTTTATCAATTCCCTTTCCGGTTTTAAAAGTGCCAGTTTGATCGCCACTTGTGATGCAGCGGGTACACCCAATCTGGCCATCTTCAGTAATATCGTTCATATCGGCGCCGATCCGGCATTGATCGGATTTATCAACCGCCCCCGTGAGGCCGCCCCGCATACCATTGCCAATATTGAATCCGGGAAGTTTTATTCCGTTAATCTGATCACCGAATCCATGGTACCAAAAGCGCACCAAACCAGTGCGAAATACCCGGCGGGAGTGAGTGAATTTGAAGCGGTGGGACTGGAACCTGAGTGGATTGAAAACTGTCCGGTACCTTTTGTAAAAGAAAGTCCGGTGAAGTATTTACTGGAATTAAAAGCCATTTTACCGATCGAATGGAATGGAACCAGTTTGGTAATCGGTCAAATTAAATCAGTAATTGTTCCGGAAGGCTTCATAAAAAAAGATGGTTTCCTGGATCTGGCGGAGGCTGGAATTTGCACCAGTCTTGGAATAGACGGCTATTACAGTACTGAAAAACTGTGTCGCTATTCCTATGCGAAGCCCCATACAGAGCCCGGTTTGTTAGATAATTAAAAAGCCTCCACAGCAAATCTGTGGAGGCCCTTATTATTGGTTGCTATTCCAACTAAAGCAATTTGAAATACCGGCTCAGTTTACCGGCTATAAACTGTCCTACCTTTTTGCCCTGGGCCACTCCATTATCAATGGCATCACGATAATGAATGCCCCCATATAATCGCGACACAGCGGCTTCGGCAGCAGCTTCTTCAAAGGAATTAAAGCGCCGTACCGGCAAACCGAATTCCACTTCTGAATCATCATCAAAAGCGAAAGAAGGTCCGAATATTTTTGTGAGAATGGTTGACGAGGCGGCACTGATCACGCTGTGACCGGAAGTATACTCCGGAAAAGGAGGCGTTTGCAATAAAGGCTGCCAGCGGGGATCGATCCAGCGGCGGATCGCTGTTTCCGGACGCACCCGGTTGCTGTGGTATTTTTCGTCCCAGCAACTTACAAAGGCATCGTGAAGAGTGGCTGCTACCATCGCATGGATCAGAGCGGTGGCTTCCAGCGATTTGCCGGTTTTCGTACAGGCGATACCGGTAATTCCCATCCAATGCCCGCCGGGCGACATTTTCTTCAATCCAAATTCAATATGTCCCATTTGCTGGAGGGCAAAGGGATTACAATCCCAAAAATTAGCGATATCAGATTGGGCGGCAGTGAGATGTTTGGTAACCTCATAAACCTCCTGTAGCTGTTTGTAAAAGGAGGAATGGCGTGATGTATCAAAAGGAGCTTCTGCGACGGGACGGAACTGTGCCGCACTGCTCAGCACAAAGGTGCGTAAAGTATTCCAGTTGGGTTCAATGGCTTGCATATAACCCGGTGCCGTTGGTTGCCAATAGGCATCGCCTGTTTTAGGGGTATACCTGGGTAGTCCACTCAGTTGTCTGAAATTATCAGCAGCCACATAGGAAGAAAGGGAGGCAACAACCATCTCCCCTACTTTCTTTGAAGCAGCGATCGCTCCGGCCGCCAATCCATTGGCAGCGGATACACGGAGCAGGGAGTCGCCCGGCTCCTTGAGCAGAAAACCACTGGGCAGTAATTTGGCGCCCATCAAATAAACTGTATAGATGGTTGCCAACGACCTGTCGGCCGTTTGAACAGTGGCTGCATCCACTTTTACACCAGCATATTTATTGAACGATCTTACAAAAGAATGTCCTTTCTGCGATGCAAATACGGCACTGGCTTCATTTGCTGCCATCGCAACGTACGCATAATAACGCCCGGCCGCCACTGGTGAGGTTACATCATGGATCATTACATCGGTAACCTGCTTCAGCGCCCTGATATAATCGGAAGTACCGGGTTTATTCTGGGCACGCATAAATTGACTGCAAAAAAGAACTATGGCAAGACTCACTAACTTTTTCATGCGCTTAATAGTTAAATGTGCGGATCATGGATTGTGTAATACCCCATACCAATGTTTTATTTCCGGCAATCGTTATCGGAACAATGGATCGGGTTTGCCCCTGAACACTTAAACCGGAAATTGTTTGGGGCACATACGTAAATCCCCCCTTCCCGTTTCCGGTGAGCAAGATACCGTAATTCGCATCCATCCGACCGATCTTGATACGAGCTTCCAGGGTATTGCCCCCCAAGAGAATGTCCTGTTTACCATCGCCGTTGAAATCACCGGTAGCAATAGCATGCACCGGACTCCAGTTGGCTTGCGCAGGTAGTGGATGAGGCACGAATCTTCCATTCAGGTTTTCGATAAAAATGGTTTCAAACTGTATCGCCCGAAGCGAATCACTCTGCTTACGCTGCTCCGGATCCAGTAACGCTTCCACTGTTGTATTGGCATAGGAATCATAGGTTGGAAACCGTTGACGCCAGGAGGTGATCTGATCTGTCATTTCATCACGGGTAGCCATGGGGTAGTTTTTCCCTTCAATGAAATATCCGATCACCGGGTCCAGCGATCCGTTGCCATCATAATCTTTATAATAAACCGATACAGGTTCCTTCTCATTCACCCGGATCTGACTATTGGTTCCCCAGTTACCGGCTACCAGATCCATGTCGCCGTCGCCATCGGCATCAAATGCATGAAGGCGGTTCCACCATCCCGTTAGCTTATACAAGGCATCCTCTTTTTGCAGGCGCAATTTACCTCCTTCATTCATCCAGCACTGAATTC
This sequence comes from uncultured Chitinophagaceae bacterium, assembly GCA_964555605.1. GTDB lineage: Bacteria > Bacteroidota > Bacteroidia > Chitinophagales > Chitinophagaceae > Endoryza. Next base: position 16,293 of record CAZKSY010000017.1, read on the forward strand.
CCATCCATTCTCCGCAAACGATCAGATCGGGTCGCTGGTCCTGGTTGAGATCCATCCAGAGGGCATCGGTGATCATACCGGAATGTTTCCACTCAGGCGCCCATTCCATTGTAGCATCAGTAAACTGACCGTTGCCTTTATTCAAGAGTAAATAACTGGCGGGTGATTCCGGATATCGACCTCCCACAGCCCGTCCACCAACAAATAGATCCATATCCCCGTCACGATCTACATCGGCTGCACGAACACAGGAACGAAAGAATTGCAACGCCGGAAGGGCATTACGTTTGAGTTGAAAATTGCCTCCCTGATTAATGTATAAACGATCCTGCGGACCTGCCGTTCCGTTTGGCAGTGAATAATCACCACAAACAATATACAGATCGAGGTCCTTATCATTATCTGCATCAAAGAACAGGGCATCCAGCTCTTCCATGGCGCCCAGATAATCGGCACCCGGAATGGATTGCGCCACAAAGTTTCCATTACGTTGCTGGATCATCAGCTTGCCATATTGTCCACGGCCTCCACAGATATACATGTCTTCCAGCCCGTCTTTATTGACATCCGCCACGGCAATATGCGGTCCGGAATTGGAGAGCATCTGCGGCAGTAAAGGTTGATTTTTATAATCATTGATCTTCTCTCCGCGGTGTGTAAAAGGAATATCTGCCGCTCCGGCCTTAAAAATAAAATTAGTATTGGGCTCCGGCCATGGTGTGGCCGATTCTTTCCTATACACGATATTATGCAGCGCATTCACGGCCAGTCCCCGCAGCAATTGACGGTTCCCGTCGGGCCAGAGTACTACTATCGAATCAATCTGCGCCGAAGGCAAGCCGATATGCAGCGGGCCGTTCATGGAAGACTGAAACCCATGTATAGGAAAATTCTCTTGTACCAGGATAGCAGAAGGCGTAAACACATTGATCCGGGCGCCAATAGCCGCGGTATTTTTACCGGGCATGGATAACTGCAATTGGATATAATTGCCGGTACCGTTTTTTTCCTTCCATTGATTGCGGTACAGCACAGCAGTAGCATTCATGCGATTCACCACCAGATCGAGATCGCCGTCATTGTCGAGATCGGCATATACAGCTCCATGGGAAAGATCTTCTTCACCAAAACCAGCCGGTATGGAAGCATCATCAAACTTCAAGCCGCCCATATTGATAAATAAATAATCGTGAATGGGGGTTGATTGAATGCCTTGTAACATCTGGAACATTCGATCGCTGGGCTGGCCCTGCATAAATTTCAATCGCTCATTGGCATAGAACTTCATGAAATCGCGGTTGATCATGTCCCGGCCATAACCGTTCGTTACAAAAAGATCTTTTAATCCGTCATTATTCAAATCTGCAAACAGTGAAGACCAGCTCCAGTCGGTATTGGCTATTCCACTGAACTGACCGGTTTCACTGAAGGTATTGTCACCGTTATTCACCTGCAGCATGTTCCGCATCAGTTGATGATGAAAGCCATTCTGTACCTGGTTATTATATAGTTCATAATTATCAGGAGCGTACAATAACTTTTGACGGCGGTTATCGGCCGGTAACATGTCGAGCGTATAGATGTCCATCCAGCCATCATTGTTGACATCTGCAATGTCGGCTCCCATAGAGAAATTGGAGATGTGTCCGGTAGCCGATTTCAGTGTTTCACTAAAACTGCCATCATGGTTATTGATATAGAGATAATCTTCTTCCACATAATCGTTGGTAACATACAGATCGGGCCATCCGTCGTTATTGATATCGGAGGCGATTACACTGAGTCCGTAACCGAGTGGATTGGAAATGATACCGGCTGTAATTGTTACATCCGTAAAACGGGTGCCATCATTGCGATATAATCGGTCGCCAGCTCCTTCATCCACCATTTTTTTTACAAAGGCGGCGTCGAAGTTGCGTAGGTTTTTAATATTATGATTCAATACAAAGAGGTCAAGATCGCCATCCCGATCGTAATCGAGGAATAAGGCCTGTGTGGTGTAGCCTGCATCGGCGATACCCCAGAATTCAGATTGTTCGGTGAAGGTGAGGTCTTTGTTATTTATGTAGAGTTGATTCTTTCGTTGTTTGGGATCCAGGTCGCCGGAATAGCAAACATAGATATCGAGCCAGCCATCAGCATTTACATCGGCTACGCTCACGCCGGTTTTCCATCCTTTTTTTCCTTCCACACCGGCTTTGCGGGAAATGTCTTCAAATTTCCAATCACCCTTATTCAGATAAAGGGCATTGGGGAGCAGGTTAGCAGTAAAGAAGATGTCTGTAAGACCATCATTATTAAAATCGGCTGCGGCCACGCCACCACCATTGTAGTAATATTCGTAGGTGATGATATTCAGTGCCGGCGATTCAATGAGTTTATTTTGGAATTGCACGCCGGATTGGGCGGGGGGTACTTGTGTAAAGGTGAGTTGGGCTTGAGAGATAGCAGGTACAAGTGCCAGCAGTAACGCCATTGTGCGGATAAGCTTCTTCATATGGCAATATATAAAAATAAATAACCCGCCCCCGGGTGGGGGCGGGTTCACCTTAATCATAATTCAAAATACTGTGTATGGCTTATTTGTCCCACCATACTTTAGTAACAAAGTTATTAGCCCCCTGGCGTGAAATGGCTTCACTCAGGTTGGCACCATTCAATCCAGACTCACTTGCAGGATACTGCAGGCGGCGGGGGATTGTACCACCAGTGTAGTTACCGGGATAGTTCACTGCAGTTAATACAGGAACACCGGAACGACGCCAGTTAGCAAATGGCTCATAACCATCGAGCAAAGAAGCAATATAATACTGTGTATTGATCACAGCCAGTTTCTGATCCAATGTTCCGGCAGTTGGGTACGTTACCCCAGCGCTGAACGCATTGATAGCGGCATCATCAAAAATAGAACCGGGAGCACCGTATAATTTCCAGGTATTGATAGAAGAATTCACACCTGCACGGAATACGGTTTCTGCATTTCCGCTTACATAACCACGCTCGATAGCTTCAGCATGCAGCAACAGTGTTTGACCATGAGAGATCAGCACGTTTGGCGCATCTGCTTTCGCGAAATCGGAACGGAGTTGTGAGTAGCTGGACATCGGATCAGGAACGGTGTTCGCATCCAATCCACTGGGCAGACCCTTTTGGATGGCTATGTCATCGTTTTCTGTTCCAATCACAGGAGATGTAATCGCACCGGTACGTACCACACTCAGGATTTTAAGACGGGGATCGTTATTAGACTTCAATAAGTCAATAAACGTTTTAGAGAATTTGAATGAGTTGCTGGAGAGCTCTAAACGGGCACCATTATAATAACCCAGCACGTGGCTGTTTGGATTATCATAAACAGCAGGCAGGTGCTTGATATAGAAAGACTCGTTCCATGCATTCATTAAACCACCGGCAACGGCTTTAGCGGCGCCATCCTTAGCGAGGGCGGCATCAGCCTTGGTCATACGCATAGAAACACGCAGCATTAAAGAATACGCTGCTTTTTTCCACAATGCGATATTACCATTTGCAGAAGTGATATCTCCTTTGAAAGGCTTAGAAGCATCAAAAGCTTTAGCAGCTTCGTCCAATTCCTTGATCAGGTCTACGAGGATATCTTTCTGTGCATCATACTTAGGAGTGAAGATGCCAGAGATAAATCCTTTAGAAGCATCGAAATAAGGAACATCACCATACAGGTCGGTCAAACGGTGGAAAGCAAACGCTTTCAGGATGCGGGCGGCACTGTTATAGTTCACCTCATCAGCCTTACCGGTTGTTTTGTCTACCAGGTTTACCAGGTTTTTGATGGCGCTTCCATAATAAGCATCCCAAAGGGCTGCGGAATAACCTTCATTGAACTGGTATTTGTCGCCCTGATTCCAGGAAGTGGAAGCGAAATGCTGCACGAACTGGGTAGTATAGATCAGGTTGGTACGCCATGCTTCATATTCACCACCCGATACATCTACCTGGGTTCTGGTGAAAAGGGCGTCTGTTGACAGGTCGGTGAGGCTCGTGGGATTCACGTTCACCTTTTCAAAATCTTTGGTACAGCCACCAATAAAGAGGGCGGAGACCAGAGAGAGTTTTATTAATGAATTACGTATCATATAATATGTTTTAATTTTCTTCGGATTTCAGAATAGATCAGAATTTCAGGTTAACATTCACACCCCATGAACGTACAGGTGGAACACCGTACCATTCAAGACCCTGACCATTACCTGAGTTATAAGTAGATTCCGGATCGAGGTTTGGAACATATTTTTTCAGGATCGCTACGTTACGTGCCACCAGAGAAACACTCGCTCCTTTGAAAGGAGATTTGCCCAGCATGGAAGCAGGAATGCGGTATCCGAAAATGATCTGACGCAATTTGATGAAATCAGACTTATAAATGAACTCAGAAGAAATATTCAAACCAACAGTTTGGAAATAGGTTTGAGCCGGAACTGAAGTAGTGTTAGCATTACCGTTGGCATCAACACCTTTGGCAACTAAACCACCTTCACGACCTTCCAGGGTATTCTTGTGAACACCACGATAGTAAGCGAAGTCGTTGGTACCACTGTACATTACGCCACCGAATTTACCATCGATCAGGAAAGAGAACATGAAGTCTTTGTAACGGAATTCGTTATTCAAACCCAATGTAGTTGGAGGAACACCTGTACCCATGGCTTTCAGGTCGCCACGCTGTGGCAAACCACCATTCAGGATCAGTTGACCTTTAGCATCTCTCAGATATTCGAAAGCCATTACCTGACCAAACTCTTTGCCAGCGATATGATCTACGAAGGCAGTCAGAGAACGGGCATTGGCAATACGGGCAGTAGTCAATTCGTCGCTGATCTTAACGATCGTGCTCTTGTTATGACCGTAGTTGAAAGACACATCCCATGCGAAATCATTCGTGCGGATAGGAGCACCAGTCAACAACATTTCAATACCCTTGTTGCTCACTTCACCCACGTTCAGCAATACGCTACCGAAACCGGAGGTTTGGCTGATCTGGCTACCCACGATATCATTGGTAGTTTTCTTATCATAATAAGAAAGGTCGATACCCAAACGATTCTGGAGGAAACGGGCTTCCACACCAAACTCGATCGTAGCTACCTGGTAAGGCAACAATCCTTTATTAGGAATGGTACCGGTTCCGATAGAACCGATTGGTAAACCGGCATATGGATTACCCAGACTGTAAGGCAGAGACAGACCATAAGGATCACGGTCACCACCCACTTTAGCCCAGGAAGCACGTACTTTGGCATAATCAAATACTGCAGGCAGTTTAACCGCATCGGAAAGGATGAAGCTGGCTGCAACTGAAGGATAGAATATAGACCAATTCTCAGGAGACAATGTAGAATACCAGTCGTTACGACCTGTTACAGTCAGATACAGGTATTTGTTGTAAGACAACTCCGCAGAACCGAACAGAGAGTTGATACGCTTTTCAGAGTATCCGTAGTTCTGGTTGCGGTTCTGGAGGTTACTGATATGATAGAAACCGGGAGCGAAGAAGTTATCACCCCAGAAGCTCTGGCTCTCATCGATCTGCTTCATGGCGTTACCACCTACGAAGGCATCCAGACCAATTTTAGAAGTCAGGTTCTTTTGTGCACCTACTAACCACTCAGCGTTGAATTCGCGGAATTTGTTAGTGGTTTGATCGTTGATCTGTCCACCAGGAGTGTACTGAGTACCTGTAGGAGTGATCTCGAAGTTGCTACGGGTGTATTGGTCTGTACCCATACGACCACGAACATACAACCACTTGGTGAGGTTATATTTAGCTTCAACTGATCCGATCATACGATCGCGGGAATCACTTTGCTGGAACTCATAAGCAGCCCAATAAGGATTGGTTACATATGGGTTGGCGTTGAATTTATTCTCCCCACCATTTGCATCCTTCATTGAAGTTTTGAATGTTTCTACATCCCAGCTGTTAGGCATGATACCAACAGTAAAGTTTGCGTTACCGGGAGAGTCAGACAAACGTGGACGATTCTTCACGCGCTCACGGATATAACGAATGCTGGCTGTAACGGCGAGGTTATCAACCGGATTGAACGTTGTATTCAGTGAGAAGTTATTTCTGCGTAAAGTAGAGTTCGGAACAATGCTCTTATTGTTCAGATCGCTCATAGAGAAATTGTAGGTCATCTTATCAGTACCACCATAGAACGAAACGGAGTTCGTGAAGTTGGTACCGGTTTGATAGAATTTCTTCAGATTGTTTTTATGCGCTACATAGGGGCGTTCCACACCATCCCAGTTCATAGCAGCAGAACCATCTAATTTGGCGCCCCAGCTATTCAGGTTGATATTGTTCGCTCCGTCAACGGTGGTTGGTTTCACCCCATTCACACCATGACCGTAGTTATATTGCCAATCGGTATGATCGATCACGCTTTCTGCAACGAAGTTGCTGTTGATTTCGATACCCATTCCTTTGCGCTTGGAACCTTTCTTAGTGGTTACCAGGATCACACCGGTAGAGGCACGTGAACCGTACAGGGCAGCGGCATTCGCGCCTTTCAGTACAGATACAGATTCAATTTCGTCAGGGTTCAGCATAGAGATACCGTCACCGGCATCACGACCACCCCACTCACCCGCAGAACCACGGTTAGAGTTATCAATGGGAATACCATCCACAACATAAAGTGGTTGGTTCTGACCAAAGATAGAAGTGTTACCACGAAGGATCACGCGGGAAGAACCACCTGCACCGGTAGCGGTAGAGGTTACGTTCAAACCAGGTACACGACCCACCAGGTTGTTCATGAAGTTGTTGGAACGAGCTTCTGTTAATTGCTCTCCTTTTACTTCACTGATGGCATAACCCAGGGCTTTTCTCTCCTTGCGGATACCCAGGGCCGTTACCACTACTTCATCCAGCTGGCGTACGCTTTCAGTCAGTTCAATGGTTACAGAATTTGCATTGGCCTCTACTGCAATTTCACGTGCAGCAAATCCAATAGAAGATACTTCCAGCACCACGCGGCCTGCGGGTACTGTAAGCGAAAAGCGGCCATCTGCGTTGGTTGTTGTTGTTGCAGACTGTCCTTTTACTTTCACGGTGGCTGAAATGATCGCCTGGCTGGTCTTGGCTTCGACCACCACACCGTTCAACTGACGCGTTTGTGCTACAGCACCGAAGTAAGCAAGGAAGCACAACGCCATCATGAAGATTCGTCTCATTTGAATGGGTTTTGGTTTAAACAATTTAATTGCAATCGAACCGGTTTTTTTTCCTCATCCGGCCATGAGGGGTATTACATAGTTTATTGGAATCACGGATCTATTGATTCGTTGCTTAATGCAACGCGGGAGTTTTGGTCCTGAAAAGATCACCGTAAGATCCTTTCTCAAAATTCTCCATCACCAATGCAGCGGCACCGATCAGCTCTGCATCATACCCCAGCGAAGAAACACGCAATTTGGTTTGCGCGCCCAAGCGGGGAATGCAATGCTCATTCAATGCCTGCCATACCGGTATTTCAAGGATCTTGCCCAATAATGAACCACGACCACTTAATATGATCAATTCCGGATTCAGGATATGGATCAGAATGGCTACACCACGTCCGATATTATACGCCGCTTCGGAAATAATATTAATGGAGAACTTATCTCCTTTCCGCGTCGCATCCACCAGCGCTTCGAATCCATGTTCCAGATCACATTTCAAAAAACTTTCCTTATCCAGCGAACTGATCTTTCCAGCTCGTAATCCTTCCCGGGCCTTTTCCACCAATATAGAAAGAGAGGTTTCTGTTTCCAGGCAACCGCTCTTACCACACTGACAAAGTTTATTGTTCGTAAAAATGGGGATATGACTGAACTCTCCGGCAAATCCGTTATGCCCACGGAACATCTTACCATCGAGGATCATTCCTAAACCAATTCCCCATCCTACGTTCACTACCATCGCATTCTTCTTATCTACTCCGGCTCCGAATTTCAATTCGGCCAGAGCGATCAAACTCGAATCGTTATCGATCAGTACCGGTAAATCCAACTCCTGCGAAATATGACGCGCAATACTGGATGAACCCATACTATCAATGAACGTATAATTCAACCCCTCTTTCGGGTTAACAAAACCGGGCATCCCGATACCCACACCCACGATCTGCTTTTTGTCGATGCCTGTACTATGAATAAAATTTTCAATTCGTTCGGTAAGAATATCAAGCGCTGCCGGATTACCACCTAAAGGCATTTCAAATTTTTCCACCGGGGTCACATATTCATTGTGCATATTCATCAACACAATGCGTGTGACCAACTGATCCATGGCCACCGATACAATGAAAAGCTTCGACGATTTCAGCGCGTATAGGGAAGGTCTGCGTCCGCCACTGGAAGGCCCTAATCCCGTTTCCTCAATCCATTCATCCTCCAGTAAAGCATCTATAATATTATTGGTCAGGGGAACACTCTTTTTGATCATATCACTCAAGTCTGCACTCGTCAAAGGCGAGGAGAAGTACAAATGCTTGGTGGCCAGCTTTTTGTAATTCAACATTTTGTCGGTGCTACCCATAACCTGATACTGTTTGTTAAATTAATTGTCCAAAATAATACATAATTTAACAACTCCTAAAACTTTTTTAATTTTTTAATTAAGTAAGACCTACTTACAGATTCTGGTGCTGCTTTTTAAAGAAAATATTAATTAAGATTATAAAAAAATATAATTTGTTTTGTAACAGACTGATTTATAACGCTTTTTATTAAAAATGATTTTTTACCTACATTCGGTAACTTCTTAAACACTGTTTCATGAGCCTCCTCATCATTACCGTCTGCATTATTTTTTTGATAATTCTCATTGCCTGGGGAAAGCTAAATCCCTTTCTGGCTTTCCTGATCGTGGCCCTTTTGGCCGGTTGGTGGCTGGGAATACCCCTGGAGCAACTCACCCGCTCGGTAAAAAAAGGAATGGGGGATATGTTGGGTGATCTTGTCATTATAATATGTACAGGTGCCATGTTGGGAAAACTGGTAGCCGAAAGTGGCGCGGCGCAACAGATATCCTCCTCGCTCATGAACGTATTCGGGCGCCGGTATTTACATTGGGCCATGATGGCTACCGGATTCATTGTAGGCATACCGCTATTTTACAGTGTAGGTTTTGTATTGATGGTACCACTGGTGTTCTCCGTGGTATACCAAACCAAACTGCCGGCTCTGTTGGTGGGTATCCCGATGCTGGCTTCTTTATCGGTTACCCACGGCTTTCTGCCGCCCCACCCCTCCCCCAGCGCACTGGTCAACCAATTCAAGGGAGATATCGGCACAACCTTATTATATGGCCTCATTGTTTCGATCCCGGCTATCATCATAGCCGGTCCGCTCTTCGCCCAAACCTTAAAAAAGATTCCTTGTGAACCATTGCATACTTTTCAACCCAAAGAAAGACCCGCAGCACTGCTCCCCAGTGTAACCAACAGTTTTGCCAGTGCGTTGTTACCGGTAGTACTTTTACTGATCAGCTCCGCCATTCCCTATCTGCTACCCGTAAACGAAAAAACAACGGTCATCATCGGGTTCCTCGGCGATCCGGTGATCGTTATGCTCTTCTCCCTGTTCTTCGCCACCCTCACCCTTGGATGGGGAAACGGCATGAAACGCGATACCGTCATGGAGCATTTTGCTGCGGCGATAAAAGATATCGCGCTGATCCTGCTCATCGTGGCCGGCGCCGGTGCCCTGAAACAGGTATTGGTAGATAGCGGGGTGAGCGAAAGTATCGCGGCCTCCCTGAAAGGCATCGCTATCAATCCTCTTGTACTCGGATGGATCATGGCAGCCGTAATTCGTATTTGTTTGGGATCGGCCACTGTGGCCGGACTCACCGCTGCCGGCATCATGGCACCGGTGGTCAGTGCCACCGGTACCGATCCCAATTTAATGGTGCTTTCGATTGGCGCGGGTAGCGTGATGTGCTCACACGTAAATGATTCCGGATTCTGGCTTTTCAAAGAATACTTTAATTTGAGCCTCAAAGACACGTTTCGCTCCTGGACCCTGATGGAGTCTATTGTAGGTGTGGTGGGGCTGTTGGGCGTTTTGGTGCTGGAGATGCTTTTGAAATGAATTTCAATTATTGGATAATTGA
>CAZKSY010000017.1:26533-33063 GCA_964555605.1 uncultured Chitinophagaceae bacterium
ATAATTGATAATTAATAATTGGCTGATAAAATAAAACATACTTCTATGTCGAATGTAGAAAAGAAATTAGCTGAACTGGGTTTATCTCTTCCTACCTTACCGGGTTCAAAGGGTATTTACAAATCCTGTTTACAGGTAGGAAACCTGCTGTATTATTCGGGCCATGTTTCCATCAATAACGATGGCAGCTATATTGCCGGCAAAGTAGGGGCTGAGGTGAGTGATGAGGAAGCCAAACGGGCCGCGCTGCAATGTGGTCTCGCCATTCTTGCCTCCGTTAAAAACAGCATTGGTGATCTGGATAAGATCAAACGCGTGATCAAAACACTGGGAATGGTCAATGCGACGCCTGATTATACCAAACACGCTCTCATCATCAATGGCTGCAGTGAATTGTTCGTGAATCTCTGGGGAGAAGATAATGGCAAAGGCGTACGCAGTGCTGTTGGCATGGGCTCCTTGCCTAATAATGTGGCCGTAGAGATCGAAGGAATGTTTGAATTGCACGATTAAACGAAAGGAACAAAAATCAGATACATGAATTGGTTTGAAATCACTGATATTGATTTTCTGGATACGCCTGCCCTGGTGATATTCCCGGAAAGAGTGAAACATAATATTCGTACAGCGTTGAAAATGGTGGGTTCGCCCAACCGGCTCCGGCCTCATGTAAAAACGAATAAGTCGCCCCAGGCCATGCAACTCATGATCGATGCAGGGATCCACCAATTCAAATGTGCCACCATTGCCGAAGCAGAGGTACTCGCCCAACTAAAAGCGAAAGATGTATTGTTGGCCTATCAGGTATTGGGCCCAAAACTGCAGCGCTTTATTGCGCTGATCAGAAACTATCCCGACACGCGATTCAGTTGTTTGTGTGATAATGAAGACGCCGCCCGTGAGCAGGCCGCTACATTCACTGCGGCCGGACTTTCTGTTCCGGTATACATCGATTTGAATATTGGCATGAACCGGACCGGTATCGTACCCGGCGAAGCGGCGAAACAATTATATATTTTTCTATCGGTAAGTCACGGGGTGGAAGCGGCTGGTTTTCATGCCTACGATGGCCATATGCGTCACCCCGATATCAACGAAAGAAAAAGACTATGTGATGCCGGATTTCAGGCGGTAACCGATCTGAAAACAGCACTTGAAGCAGGAGGCTATCCTGTACCCAATATTATTGCAGGAGGCTCTCCCAGTTTTCCCGTGCATGCTGCCCGACCGGAAGTGCAATGCAGCCCCGGCACCTTTATTTACTGGGATAAGGGTTACAGTGATATTTGTCCGGAGCAAGCCTTTTTACCGGCGGCCGTTTTGGCAACACGTATCATTTCACTTCAATCAGCCGATCGTATCTGTACCGATCTCGGGCATAAATCTGTTGCCGCTGAAAACGATATCAGCAAACGGATCTCCTTCCTGAATGCCACAGGTTTAACACCTGTAGGCCAGAGTGAAGAACACCTGGTACTGGAAGTAACACCAGGTCATTCGTATAAAACAGGAGATATATTATACGCCATTCCCTACCATGTTTGTCCAACAGTAGCTTTATATGAACGCGTGACCACAATAGAAGAGGGTCATACAAGTGGTCAATGGTTCAATACGGCCCGGGACCGAATGATCAATTATTAATTATCAATTATTAATTATCAATTATTTTCTCTGTCATGTTCATCATCGACGCGCATCTTGATCTTGCCATGAACGCCCTGGAATGGAACCGCGATCTGCGCCAACCTGTATCAGCACTGCGAGCGCTGGAGAAAGCAAAGGGTTGGACGGATAAGCCGGACCGTGGGAACAGCACGGTATCTTTTCCGGAATTACGAAAAGGCAATATCGGTTTGGTGGTGGCTACACAAATCGCGCGATATGTGAGTCCTGAAAGCACCCTTCCCGGCTGGAATTCGCCGGAACAGGCCTGGGCGCAAACCCAGGGACAACTGGCCTGGTACCGTAGCATGGAAGAAGCGGGTGAAATGGTGATGATCCGGAATCTGTCAGATTTTGAAAATCATCTAACGCGCTGGAACAACCTAATTTCCACCGATTCACCATCTACCTCACTCCCCACCCCTCATACCCCACTGCCCATCGGCTATATTTTAAGTCTGGAAGGGGCCGATTCCATTGTCACCCTCTCCCATCTGGAAAGAGCCTGGCAGGAGGGATTGCGCGCGTTGGGACCTGCCCACTACGGACCGGGCCGGTATGCCAATGGCACCAATGCCACAGGTAAAATGGGGCAAAACGGTTTAGATCTCTTACGTGAAATGGATCGCTTGAAAATAATACTGGATGCCACGCATTTGTGTGACGACGCCTTCTGGCAGGCCATGGATCACTTTCAGGGGCCGGTATGGGCGAGTCATCACAACTGTCGCGCCCTCGTGAATCACAACCGTCAGTTCAGTGATGAACAATTACAAAACCTGATCAGTCGTGGTGCTATCATTGGTGCGGCGATGGATGCCTGGATGATCGTGCCCGATTGGCAACGGGGTATATCGACCCCGGAGAACCGAAATTGCACGTTGCAAACACTCACGGATCATATTGATCATATTTGCCAGTTAGCGGGAAACAGTCTGCATGTTTGCATCGGCAGCGATCTCGATGGTGGTTTTGGCAAAGAGCAATGTCCGGCCGATCTGGATACCATTGCCGACACCATCAAGCTGGCCGATCGTTTAAAGGATCGGGGGTATAGCGTGGAAGATATCAGCAATCTCATGCACGGTAACTTTATGCGCTTTATCAGAAAACACTGGGCCACTGCTTAAATAATTTATTATGAAACTTCTTCTCACCTGTTGTCTTGCGCTCTCCATGCTTTCTTCATTGGGGCAAATGGATTCCATGCGCTTATATCCGGGAGCAGTACCGGGCCGGATCAATAATGATATTAAAGAAACCTGGACATGGCAGCAAGACAGCATCCTGATCGTTTCGAATGTACAGGATCCCATCCTGTATATTTTCAAACCCGCTAAACCCAATGGCAGCGCGGTGATCATTTGTCCGGGCGGTGGTTATTTTATTCTGGCGCTCGACCACGAAGGCTTTCAATTAGCCAAATGGTATAATGACAGAGGGATCACTGCTTTTGTGTTAAAGAACCGACTGCCCGACGACCGGATGATGACCGAGAAATGGATGCGTCCTTTGCAGGATGTGCAACAGGCTTTTCGTATTGTACGCGGACAGGCAGCGAAATGGAAGATCGATCCAAATAAAATTGGATTGATGGGTTTCTCGGCCGGAGGACATCTGGCGTCTACCGGAGGTACCCATTTTAACAATCAGGTAGGTGAGATCACAGATCTGACGGTTTCAGTACGACCCGATTTTCTGGTACTGATCTACCCCATGACTTCATTCCGCTACGATTCTGCTCTTTTCAATATACGTGATCAGTTATGTGGGAAGAACCCTACAGAGGAAAGAATTGATTATTTCTCCAACGACAAATGGGTGAACGCTCAAACCCCACCCTCTTTCCTGATCTCTACTTCTGATGATTTTGTGAGCCCCCTGAATAGCATTGGGTTTTACAGTAATTCCTTAAAACATAAAGTGCCCAGTGAATTGCATATTTATGAGAAAGGCGGGCATGGTTATGGCATTTTAAAAAGAAGTAAACTGCATTTGGATGGATGGGACCGGGAGCTGGAGGGGTGGTTGAGAGATCGGGGGTTGGCGAAATAAGTAATAAGAAATAAGTAATAAGAAAGTAAGTGGGGAACTTGATTAGTCTATCGGGCTGTACCGAACCCCGAAGGGGTTCAACCTTAGTAACCCCGGGGGGAGGCCGTAATAAGAAAGTCGCTGCGTCGCTGCGTGAAACATGTAACCATAAAACAAACATCCTCTCAAACCCCATAGCTTACAATTAATTCCAACTTATAAAACAACACAGATGATAACTATTGAAGAAGTAAATCAGTTGATCCGTAGCCGCCGGTCGGTATTTGCAAGTCAGTTTGAAGAAGGGAAGATAATTCCGGATGAAATTATACTGGATATTCTGGAAAATGCCAATACAGCGCCTACGCATAAACGAACAGAGCCCTGGCGTTTTAAAATATTTACAGGGGAAGGATTAAAGAAACTCGGATTAGAGCAGGCAGAACTTTATAAAAAAGAAGCGGGCGAATCCTTTAAAGAGGCACGATACGAATCATTGAAAACCGCGCCGTTGAAAAGCTCCCATGTGATCGCGATCTGTATGAAAGCATCGGGATCGGTACCGGAGGTGGAAGAAGTGGAAGCGGTAGCCTGCGCGGTACAGAATATCTATCTCAGTACAGCCGTGCATGGCATTGGAGGGTATTGGGGTACTGGTGGCATCACCTACCTGAAAGGAGCCAATGCTTTATTGGGCCTCGAAGAGAATGATAAATTATTAGGTTTCTTTTATCTGGGATATGTAAAAATTCCTTCGGCGCCACGTACTCCCGGTGCTCTGGAAGAAAAAATAGAATGGATCAGGGGCTGAGTCATCGACAAAAAATGCCGGATCGTCGCATTAAGCACGAAATCATGGTTTAATACAAAAGAAGAAAGTAATTTGCTCGCATGAAAAAAGGCTGGACAAAAAGAAGATGGTTAACGATCATAATGCATGCCGCTTTCTGGCTGCTGCTATTCTCATTGCCATTTTTATTACGGCCAGAAGCCGCTCAGAACAGACCCTCCAATAGAAACGGTGAGGAGATGGGCGTGAGCATTTACTATGTGGTTAATAACCTATGCTGGATTGCTTTTTTCTATCTGAATGCGCTGGTGATTATTCCCAAGGTATTGTATCGGTATAAGATCAAATGGTTTGCCCTGGTACAATTGCTGGTTTTTGGTTTGTTTCTGTTTATCGGATGGTTTAACCACCGGATGTTCAGCACGGGCAAGGAACTGAATTTCAACATTCACATTTTCTTTACCCTGATCGTTTTCGTATTTATGCTGGCATCGAGTAGTGCCTATCAATTGATCGTAGACCGGATGGAGGCCGATAAACTGATGAAGGAAAAGGAAAATGAAAATCTTAAAACAGAACTTTCCCTGTTACGGTCTCAGGTGAGTCCGCACTTCATGTTCAACGTATTGAACAATATGGTGGCCCTCGCCCGGAAGGGATCGGAGTTACTGGAGCCCTCATTGATCAAACTTTCTTCTCTCATGCGTTATATGTTATATGAAACAGATGGAGAGAAAGTGAGTCTGGAAAAAGAAATCGATTACCTGCAAAGCTATATTGACCTGCAACAGCAACGTTTTGGCAAGAATGTGGAAGTTGTAGTTGATTTTTCGCAGGTCAATCTGCAGGAAGAGATCGAGCCCATGCTGCTGATCCCTTTCGTTGAAAATGCTTTCAAACATGGAACCGGATTTATCGAACAGGCGCGTATTGAGATCTCTCTGCGAATGACCGATAAGAAATTAGCCTTCCTGGTAAAGAACCGATTTAACGAATCAGGAAATGAAGTAAAAGACGCAACAAGTGGCATTGGTTTAACCAATGTGAAACGCAGACTGGAATTACTTTATGGTAAACGACACCAATTGCTGATCGAAAAGCAAGCTGGCTGGTTTACCACAGACCTTCAATTAAATTTATCATGAAACTCCGTTGCCTTGCTATAGATGATGAGCCTCTGGCCCTCGAATTACTGGAAGACAATATCAGTAAGGTTCCCTTTTTGGAACGGGTCGCGTCTTGCAGCAATCCGATCGAAGCTCTTAAAGTATTGGAGCACGAATCCATTGATCTGATTTTTCTTGATATACAGATGCCCGGACTTACCGGACTGCAATTCATACAAAGTCTGTCGAAAAAACCTCTTTTCATTCTCATCACTGCCTATGAGAAATATGCGCTGGAAAGTTACAATCTGGATGTGGTAGATTATTTAGTAAAACCGGTTGCGCTGGACCGCTTTGTAAAAGCCTGTCACAAAGCCAGGGAATTATTTGAACTCCGTAATAAAACAGCACCGGTTACCGGCAGCATACAGGATCAACCGGATTATATGTTCGTCAATGCAGATTACAGTCTGGTAAAGATCAATTTCGAAGATGTACTATACATTGAAGGGTTAAAAGATTATGTCAAGATCGTTCTGCAAACCAATCCCTCCAAACCGGTGATCACTCGCACCAGTATGAAGCAAATGGAAGAGGACCTACCCCACCCCCAGTTTCTCCGTGTTCACAAATCATTCATCATTAACAAAGACCAGGTAAGCAGCATCCGCAAAACCGGCGTGACCATCGGCAATACCGAAATTCCGGTGAGTGAGAATTATAAAGATGCGGTGGAGGAGATTTGGACAAATAAGAAATAAGTATTTAGTGTTAAGTAGTAAGTAATAAGAGGGGCGGTTGATATTGGGGGAGTTTCATCAATTATTAGTTATTAGATATAACTAATAATTGATAATTGATAATTGATAATTACTTAACCGGCTAAAAAAACAATCGTCCCACTTTCTTATTTCTTATTTCTAATTCCTTATTTC
>CAZKSY010000017.1:33163-41579 GCA_964555605.1 uncultured Chitinophagaceae bacterium
ATTCCTTATTTCTTTCCCCGCTTTCATCGCCAAATTCCCCCATTTCGTCGCAAAAACTCCTCCACCGCGCAGGTGGCAACCCATCTTCGCGTCAGATTATATGAAAGCAGCTTATTAAAACATTAAAATAAAAAATCATGAAAAAGCAATTAACCCTTATCGCCCTGGCACTGGTAATCAGTTTGAGCAGTTTCCAAACCCTTCAGGCACAAACAGGGGTGCCCGCCGCTGTAACAGAACATTTTACTGCAGACTATTCTGCTGCATCTTCAATAAACTGGGAAGCTGGTAATACCTGGTATAAGGCCAGTTTCGAAATGAACGGACAGTTCCTGACTGCTTTTTATACAAATGAAGGCGAATCCATTGCGGTAACACGCAATATCAGTTCTGCTCAACTTCCGCTGGCTTTGCAGAGCGACATGCAATCTTATTTAAGATCCGGTCATTGGATCACCGACCTGTTTGAAATGAATGTTAATGGAGAAACGCATTACTTCATCACCTTCGAAGATGCCGATGAGCAACATATTCTGGAAGGTGTAAACGATGAGTGGTCTGTATACAAACATATTAGAAAAGGGTAAGTTTGATTAAGGTTTATGGCTGGGCCCTCCCGAATGGAGGGCCCTTTTTTTAGCCCGTATAGTTACGCTTCGTAATCAAACCCTGATCTCATTTTATTCAATCCAACGTATTCGTCGCAGGAATCAAGGCACTCGTCTCAATTCACCCCGAACAGCCCTGAAGCCGTCCTACTTTTACCTTACAAATAGCAAAAGTCATGAAAAATGTATTTCTCGCCCTTATCCTTCTCTTTACTGCCAGCCTCACACAGGCGCAGTTTCCTGCCATGGGAAATGGCAAAGCACAGCAGGCGCCCAATATGGCCAATGTGTACGGAAAGATCACCGATTCGGCCGGCAGGCCTCTTGGAGATGTTTCTGTAATGCTGCTGCAGAACAAATTTGACACGGTCACTAAAAAAAGAAAAGAAGTTTTATTGAAAGGAATGGTTACCAAAACCAATGGAGAATTCAGCTTTGCTGAACTGCCCATGTTTGGCACGCTGAAGCTGAAGATCTCTGCTATTGGATATAAATCAGTGGAGCAGTCTGTCAGTTTCCAAATGAAAATGGATGCGTCTGCAGCCAAACCGGGTCAGGACCCTTCCCAGAATATGGCAGCTATGAGCAATGCGCTCAACGCCTTTGACAAAGATCTCGGCAATATCATATTACAGATCGACCCGAAGCAATTGCAATCCGTAACAGTTACGGCAAGCAAACCGCTCTTGAAAATGGATATTGATAAAAAAGTATTCAACGTAGAAAAGAATCTGGTAAGTGCCGGTGGTACCGCGGTAGATATCATGAAGAATGTTCCCAGCGTACAAGTGGATATTGATGGTAATGTTACCCTCCGTAATGCCAGTCCGCAGATCTATATCGATGGCCGCCCCACTACGTTAAGTCTCGACCAGATCCCTGCCGATGCCATTGAAAGCGTGGAAGTGATCACCAATCCTTCCGCCAAATACGACGCCTCGGGTGGTAATGCCGGTATCCTGAATATTGTACTGAAGAAAAATAAGAAAACCGGTTATAATGGCAACCTGCGCGCCGGGGTTGATAAATATGGCGCCGTGAATGGCGGTGGTGATATCAACTTACGTCAGCAGAAGTTCAACGTTTCGGCTATGGTGAACGGGAATCAGATGATCAGTAAAACGACCGGCACTACCGATCGTTTTAATCTCGCTGAAACACCTAACACTACAGTGCTGCAGGAAAATAAGAATAAAATGAATGGCGCTTTTGTATTCGGTCGCCTGGGATTTGATTTCTTCCTCACCAACCGCACCACCTTTTCTATAGGTGCTGTACGGGTGCAGGGTAAATTCAAACCAAATGAAACCCTGGGTATGACCACTGATTCTTTATACAGCACTGGTATCAAGAGTATTTACAGTGAGCGTAGCTCCAGTGGCAGCCGTGAATTTAATGCCAAAGGTTTACAGGCCGGATTGAAACAGTTATTCCCCCGCGAAGGCGAGGAACTGACTGCAGACTTCAACTATTTTTCCGGAAAAAGTGAAGGAGACAACCTGTATAATACGGATTATTATAGTACACCCGGTGGTGTTAAACAGCGCAACTATCAGCAACGCGTAGACAATCAGGGGACCAATCAATTCATGACCATTCAAACGGATTATGTGCGTCCCTTTAAAGGAAGCACAAAACTGGAAACGGGTCTTCGTGCCCAGTTACGTAATATGTCGAACGACAACTTTAATTATGTGCTGAATAACAGCTCCGGTAATTGGGACCTGATCTCTTCTGCTACCAGCAACTATACGAACAAAGACAATGTATATGCTGCCTATGTTTCCATGACCAGTTCGATCAAAACTTTTGGATATAAGCTAGGATTACGGGCCGAAAGTTCAGAATATAGTGGCGAATTGACGAACACGGGTCAGAAATTCAGCAACAGCTATCCGATAAGTTTATTCCCTTCAATATTCCTCAGTCAGAAATTGAAGAACAAACAGGAATTGCAGATGAGTTATACGCGCCGGATCAATCGTCCGAACTTCTTCCAGATTCTGCCTTTCACCGATTATACCGATCCGCTGAATATCTCTAAAGGAAATTCAGGACTGGTGCCCGAGTTTACCAACTCACTGGAAGTATCGTACTCCAAAACCTTTAAAGGCAATCATCTGATCCTGGCGTCGGCTTATTATAAGCGTACCAATAACCTCATTACCCGTTATCAGGACAAACAATATGATCCGGTAATCGGCTCCGATGTGTTGGTCAATACTTTTATCAATGCCAATTCCAGTTATACAGCAGGATTGGAGTTGACATCTACCAATCCACTGACCAAATGGTGGGATCTCACCAGCAATATCAATCTGTATAATGGCCGTATCAAGACCGGTGTTGCAGGTCAGGCACAGCAGGATGCTTTATGGAGCTGGTTTGGAAAATTCAACAGCAATTTCAAACTGCCTTCGAACTTCAGTATTCAGCTATCAGGTACCTATCAGTCTAAAACCAATTTACCGGTAAGTCAGGGAGGTGGTATGATGGGACCTCCCATGGGCCAGGCACAATCGTCTGCGCAGGGATATATCAAACCCAGCTATGGAGTGGATATTGCCGTGAAGAAAAGTTTCCTGAAAAACAATGCCGCCTCGGTAACGCTGAGTTTGAATGATATCTTTCGCACCCGTATCAATGAATCGTATTCGTATTCATCCTATTTCACACAAAACTATAGTCGTTTACGCGACCCGCAAATGGCACGCCTCACGTTCAGTTATCGCTTTGGCAAAATGGACCTGTCGTTGTTCAAGCGCAAGAACCTGAAATCTATGGGTGAAGGCATGCAGGGAGCGACCGACGGCATGCAGTAAACCAATATCCTGAAACGCTTCACATAAAAAAAGGTATAGATTTCAAAAGAATCTGTACCTTTTATCATAACAACTATCGCTACGACTCCGCGTCGCTGCGCGAACCAACAAACATTGCAACATGACTACACGTAGAAAATTCTTACAGCAATCGGCGCTGCTGGGAGCAGCGGGTTTATTGGCCCATAAAGCCGGTTTTGCTTCCTCTTTTTCAGGCCCTAAAGTTCCCGCTCCCGGTCTGCAATTATTTACCTTTTTTAATGAGATCGACAATGATGTACAAGGCACTTTAAAAGGTATTGCGGATATTGGGTACAAATCCATTGAATCGGCTTTCAGTAAGAAAGGTGGTTATTATGGCATGAAGGCAAAGGAGTTCAACAGCTATATTGAAAGCCTGGGAATGAAATGGCGTTCGCACCACGTGATCGGCGCACCCTTCAAACTGCCTCCCGGAGCAAAAATGCCGGCTGGTCCCGATGGCAAACCCATTACGATTCCGCCTATGCGCAATTTGACCGACAACATGAAAGAGTTGGTAGATGAAGCAGCCGAAGGCGGTGTGCCCTTCCTGGTATGTGCCAATACACCGATCAATACCCTGGACGACATCAAGGCTTCGATTGAAATGCTCAATAAAACGGATGAATATTGTAAAAAAGTGGGTATAGGCTTTGCCTATCACAATCATGATGCAGAGTTCCGTGCAGTGGAAGGAAAGATTCCGTATGAATTATTCCTGAGTCAAACCAAAATAAAAATGGAACTGGATCTGGCCTGGGCCACCAAAGGTGGAAAAGATCCAGTGGAACTTTTCAAACAATATCCGGGACGTTTCCCTCTATGGCATGTGAAGGATCTGGATGATAAACGCGAGACCATTTTACCGGTGGGAGAAGGCACGATCAATTACAAGCGGATCTTTGAGAATGCCGGTAAGGCCGGGCTGGTAAATTATTTTGTAGAACATGATATGCCGAAGGATGCCTGGGCCAGTGTGAAGAAAAGTATCGAGACGGTTCGGAAATTCTGATCAGTTTTTAAACTATAGGTTAAAGAGAAACAGGATATCTGTTTCTCTTTTTTATTGCAGGTTATTTAGAAGGGGGAAGGACTGATCGCAGACCAGCCCCCATCGATCACGAGGGTTTGACCGGTTATTTGGCGGGCTTCCGCACTTACTAAAAACAAGGCAGCATTCGCAATATCGATCGTGGTGGAGGGTCGGCCGGTAGGAGAAAGTTCCGACCAGATGCGGGCATACTCTTTGTCTTCCATGGTGCGTTCGGTGAGTGTGGCACCGGGTGCAATGGCATTTACATTGATCTTATATTGTGATATCTCGATCACGAGATTCCGCGCCAGCATTTCAATACCGGCTTTGGTCATGGCATAAGCCGCCAATTGTTTGTGCGCCTGATGCCCGACCACTGAGGAGGTAAATAGAATACTTCCCCCGGATTCTTGTGTTTTCATTTGTTTGGCTGCGGCCTGTGCGAGAAAGAAACTACCGCCCATATTCACCTGCAATACGCGAAAGAACGATTCGGGGGTGTAGTCAAAGAAATCGCTGAAAAGGGTGATGCCGGCATTGGCAATGGCAATATCCAGCTTGCCGAATTGGCGAACAGCTTCTTCCACCAGTTGCTGAATAAACACCGGATCTCCCACATCGCCGGGAAAACCTTTGCAAGAGCCTCCTTCAGCAAGGATCTTTGAAACGGCCGTGCTGCATAATGCAGCATCCACATCATTCAACACCACATTAGCACCTTTCGAGGCGAGTTGCCGCGCGATCTCAAAACCGATGCCTTGTGCAGCGCCGGTGATAATTGCTGTTTGATTCAAAAAATTCTTCATTCCTTTTTTTTACACCTAAAATCTTTTAAAACCAGTTTAGTTGTTGAATATTTTTTTCACCGCAGAGAAAAGGAGAAATAGAGTTTGCGCAGAGTCTTGCATAAACTCTGCGTAAACTCTGTGATCTCTGTTTCTCTGCGGTGAAAAAGCATTTCAAATCTTTAACTGCACTAAAAACAGCATACGTTGCGGTTATCTGTATTTAATGCGAGTCTCTCGTTACTTCACTTCCCGAACTGCCGCGCAGGAAATCGAGGTCGGCACCAAGATGCGCCTGCTCCACAGTACGTACATACAACCCCACATATCCCCTGCCCGGATCGGCGGCCTTGCTCACCCAGGATTTTTTCCGTTCGGCAAAAGTTTCATCAGATACATTGATCTGTAAACTTCTTGCCTGTACATCCAATGAAATGATGTCGCCATCCTGCACCAGCGCAAAATGTCCACCCGCCGCTGCTTCCGGCGAGGCATGCAGGATCACCGTACCAAATCCGGTACCACTCATACGCCCATCCGAAATACGTACCATATCCGTTACGCCCTTATTCAATAGTTTTTTGGGGATGGCCATATTCCCTACTTCCGGCATACCGGGATAGCCCATAGGTCCCACATTCTTTAATACCAATACCGAATTTTCATCAACCGCTAATTCGGGATCATCAATACGAGCTTTATAATCTTCAATATCTTCAAACACTACGGCCGGGCCGCTATGCTTCATCAAATGTGCACTGGCAGCAGAGGGTTTCACCACCGCTCCTGCCTCACACAAATTACCTTTCAGCACAATGATCCCGGAAACAGGATTAACCGGCGCTTCGGCCGTGGCAATGATCTCCCGGTTATAACATTCCGCATCTGCCAGATTCTCTTTAACGCTTCTGCCGGTTACCGTTAATGCCTCTGTATTCAGGGAGCCCAGCAGTTCTTTCATCACCGCAGGCAATCCGCCGGCATAAAATAAATCTTCCATGAAATATTTTCCGGAAGGTTGAATATTGGCCAGCAAGGGGATATGATTCGAATAGGTATCAAAATCTTCAAGACGCAGGTCCACCCCGATTCTTCCTGCGATCGCCAGCAGATGAATCACAAAATTGGTGGAGCCACCGATAGCGGCATTCACCATGATCGCATTTTCAAAAGCAGCCCGGGTGAGCACTTTAGAAGGAGTAAGATCTTCTTTCACCATTTCCACGATCCGCATCCCGGAATACTGCGCCAATACTTTTCGACGGGAGTCAGCAGCAGGTATTGCGGCATTCCCCGAAAGGGTAAGTCCGAGCGCTTCCACCATACAAGCCATGGAGGAGGCGGTACCCATCACAGCACAATGACCCCGACTGCGGCACATACTTGCCTCGGCTTCGGCCAGTTGGTCTTCGGTCATCGCCCCCGAGCGCAGGGCATCGTTAAAACGCCAGACATCACTGGTACCGATATCTTTTCCCTTATAGTTTCCCGTGAGCATCGGTCCGCCGGATACAACGATCGCGGGTATATCTACACTGCAGGCGCCCATCACCAATGCCGGCGTGGTTTTATCACATCCACAAAGAAGCACCACCCCATCAACGGGATTGGCACGAATGGATTCTTCCACATCCATGCTCACCAGATTACGGTAAAGCATAGCCGTAGGCTTGATGAGGGTTTCGCCGAGCGACATCACCGGGAATTCAACCGGGAAGCCGCCGGCTTGCAGGATGCCGCGTTTGACACTTTCGGCAAGCTCGCGGAAGTGGGCATTGCAGGGAGTGAGTTCACTCCATGTATTACAAATACCGATAACGGGTCGGCCCTGGAATTCAAAATCCGGAATGCCTTGATTTTTCATCCACGCGCGGTAGATAAAACCGTCTTTCCCTTTCTTGCCGAACCAATTCCGGCTGCGTAGTTCTTTTGACATTTTTTATTTTTTGCTTAACCGCAAAGACGCGATGACGCAATGAGCCGCAATGAAATTCTTTGCGATCCTTCGCGCCTTTGCGCCCTGGCGGTTAAATGTATTCTCTATTTTGCAACAGTAGTTTGCCGACCATTCACGATTGACGATTCACGATTCCTTCCCCCCACTATCTAAAATTACTTAATTTACAACCATGTCATCTACCATCAAAACAGCCCTGGTGGGCTATGGTCTTGGAGGCAAATGCTTTCATGCGCCCTTCATCGCCTGCAATCCAAATTACGAATTAGTTAGCGTAGTAGAACGCCATCGTAACGAATCCATCGAAAGATATCCCCACGTAAAAATAGCCCGAAGCATTGAAGAGGTTCTTCAGGACCCATCCATCGACCTGGTGGT
The DNA here is from genome assembly GCA_964555605.1 of uncultured Chitinophagaceae bacterium. Classification (GTDB taxonomy): domain Bacteria; phylum Bacteroidota; class Bacteroidia; order Chitinophagales; family Chitinophagaceae; genus Endoryza. The sequence continues at coordinate 40,768 of CAZKSY010000017.1, forward strand.
GGTTACCACTCCCAATGAAACGCACTACCCTTACGGGAAACTGGCTTTGGAAGCCGGCAAGCATGTGGTATTGGATAAGCCGATGACTGTTACCAGTGCTCAGGGGGAAGAACTGATCGCCTTAGCAAGAGAAATGAATAAAACGCTATGTCCCTATCAAAACCGTCGCTTTGCGAGTGATGCCCGCACCATAAAAAAAGTTCTTGACCGGAATATATTGGGCGATCTGGTCACGTTTGAAGCAACGTATAACCGTTACCGACCAGAATTAAAACAAAGCTGGAAAGAAACGCCTGTTCCGGGTAGCGGTATCCTATATGATCTGGGCGCGCATCTGATCGATCAGGCGCTGCAGCTATTCGGAAGGCCCAAAGCCATCACGGCTGATATCAGAAAGCAGCGTGTGGGTACGGAGGCCGATGATTATTTCGATCTGTGGTTGCATTATGAAAAACTCAAAGTAAGTCTGAAGGCCGGCATGATCGTTCGCGAACAGGGCCCGCGCTATCAAATACATGGCACCAAAGGAAGTTTCCTGAAATATGGCGATGATCCGCAGGATGGGGATGCGAGAGCGGGTATGCTTCCAACCGATCCGAAATGGGGATTGGAGGCGGAGGAATTATTCGGCTTACTGCATACCGAAACGGAGCAGGGGGTGATAAAAGAACGCGTGCCCTCCGAAAAAGGCGACTTCGGAATTTATTATCAGTTACTGGCAGAAGCATTACTGCATGGAGGTCCTGTGCCAGCAACAGCAGAGGAAGGGGTTGAAGTGGTGCGGATGATCGAGTTGGCGAGGGAGAGTGCGG
>CAZKSY010000017.1:41679-55420 GCA_964555605.1 uncultured Chitinophagaceae bacterium
GCAGAGGAAGGGGTTGAAGTGGTGCGGATGATCGAGTTGGCGAGGGAGAGTGCGGAGAGCGGGAAAACTGTTTTTGTCTAATTATTATACTTAACCGCTGCCCCTGCGCAGGAGCAAAAGCGCTTTGAACTATTGAATCAGTTTAGAAATACGAGCCGCATATTATGTTACTTTTTTTCACCCCAGAGTAGCAGAGGACACAGAGATTACGCAGAGTTCTTACATGAACTCCGCGTAATCTCTGCGTTCTCCTGTTCTCTGCGGTGAAAAAAGATTAAACCAACGCATCGATACGCTTACTTAAACTGATGTCTTTCTCTGTTATGGCGCCACCGGCATCATGGGTGTTTAACCAGATTTCGACGGTATTCCATACATTCGTCCAGCGCGGATGATGATTCATCTTTTCAGCTTCCAGAGCCACCCGGGTCATGAAGGCAAAGGCTTCAGAAAAATCGGCGAAGATGAATTTTTGATAGAGACCGGAGGGAGTTTGTTGCCACATGGGAATTTATTTTGGGATTTGAGGTTTCGGGGTTGAGGTATGAGGGTTGTGGGTTATAAAAGGGTTTCACGCAGCGACGCAGCGACTTTCTTATTACGGCCTCCCCCCGGGGTTGCTAATATTGAACCCCTTCGGGGTTCGGTATAGCTCGATTTTACAATCAATGCCGCCCCTCACTTTCTTATTCCTTATTTCTTATTCCTTATTCCTTATTTCCTACTGGCCGGCGCCATCAAACTACACCCCCTCACATCACTATGATCCACCCGTCCGAGTACTTCAAAACTGCCATCAGGATAGAGGCGGCCGGCATCATCGGTGGCGATGAAGGAACAGGAATAAATATTCGCCAGGTCGATCACGTTGATCACGCCCTGACCCTTACGGCGTCGGTTAATCGCAAATGGATCGTCTTCCTCCCGCACCAATACCTCCATCCAGTCGGGAGCATAAAACAGCCCCTCGCCTTTGGAATAAGCTTGCGACAATAATTCTGTCATCCCATATTCTGAATGTATAGACCTGGTTTGAAAAGCCTGCATCAAAAAATCATGTACCTGTCCGCGGGTCCACTCCTCCCGGCGACCTTTCATGCCGCCCGTTTCCATCACGACCGTATGTTCCAGTTTCAGCGGATATTTTTCTGCGAAGTCGAGCAAGGCAAAGGTGACGCCGATCAGTAATACTTTCTGCTGCCTTGCTTCCAGTTCCGTTAATACCGCCGCCAGTTTTTCATGGTCGTATAAATAGAATCCGCTTTGGGGATGACCGCATGCCCTGGATAATTCTTCCACCATCAACACCAGCGAGGAATGCTGCCGCTCCAGATAAGAAGGAAGCAGACCGATCACACAATAATCGGTTACCGGGCCATAGAACTGCTCAAAACCACGGAAAAAACTCTCCCGATACACCGCCAGTTTATGAACGGGGTGCCGGCTCGGGGTCATGCCGGTGGTGCCGCTGCTTTCGAACAAGGTTTCCACTGGGGCGTTATCTAAAAGTATGGTATGTGTTTTGAAGAAAGATATGGGAAGAAAAGGGATCTGCTCCACCAACCGTACGTTCTTTATATCCGTACCTATTTGATCAACATATTGACGGTATAATGCGTTGTGCTGGTATTGAAAACGAAAAATATCCAGGGCCAGCGGGTCAAAATCGGCCCGCTTCACCCCAAAAATTTTATGCTCAAATTCACAAATCATAATCGTATCTTACCAAAACGGCCTTTACATTTGTATTCAATAAATATGAATATGTCACGACTTATTCCGGTGCTTCTGTTTGTTAGCTTGGTTGCTGCTTGCGGCAAAGATAAGCTGACGACCAAACCAACTATAAAAATCACTTCAGAAAGTGCCAGTATCATTCCGAATAACGGCGCCCTGGTGGTTGAAATGGAGTTTACAGATAAGGAAGGTGATATCAGTAATACCTTATTCGTTCAAAAAATCCGTACCAATCAGCGTACCGTTCCAACGATCCGTGACACATTCTCTCTGACAGTTCCCGATTATCCAAAGAACACCAAAGGAACCATCCAAACCACTCTATATTATCAAGCCCATTTGTTATCGGCCATTAATCCACCCAATCTGGGTGGCAATCCACCCCGTTTTGAAGACGATAGTCTGATCATTCGCTTTGTTTTACGTGATCTGGCCGGCAACGTCAGTGATACCATCAGCACCAAACCGATCGTTGTCAGCCGCAACTGATCCTGCATTACATGCCTCCTTTTTTAAAAAAACTGGTTGATTTCTTTCTGTTCAGCAGCCTTTTTCTGGCCGGTGCCGCAGTACTCATGTGTATGCAAACCCTGCAGTTTGCGGGGGTCCACACATATCCCTCCGACTTTCTATTCTTCATTTTCAGTGCCTCCCTGTGCAGTTATAATTTTCACTGGATGCTGACGCCTCCGCATGCGGCCGACAATCACCGCAACAGTTGGTCGATCGAATATAAGGTCATGCATGCGTTGTTGTTTGTATTGGGCGGACTGGGCATAATATGGTGGCATCAGGCCATTCTGCCGCATTGGCCCTGGATCCTGCTGGGTGCTTTGCTCACCTTCCTCTATTCGGCTCCTAAAATACCCGTACCGGTTTTTGGCCTGTTGAAACGCTATGCCATCGGCAAAACCATCTTTCTGGCGATGGTGTGGATGTATGTAACCACGGTTCTGCCTATTGTGGTGGCAGGGCACGACTGGGACCTGTACAGTATTTTATTCTGCTGCAGCCGCTTTTTCCTGATCTATGCCATCTGCATTTTATTTGACTACCGCGACCGTGAAGCAGATATTCAGGAAGGGATCGTGAGCATGATCACAAGGTTTACAGAAAAAGGAATCGACCGGCTGTTCCGGATCTCGATGGGATTGTATGTTTTGTGTGTTATGGGCCTTTTCTGGCACTCCGGCGGCTATTTTGTACTGGCCAATTTATCACCCGCCCTGCTGCTCTGGTGGCTGTATCCTTATGCCAAGAAAAACTTCTCGGCCTACCTGTATTACTTTGTTTTGGATGGATTGATGATGTTTTCCTCCCTTCTCACCGTATTCCTGCCAATTTGATTATTTTTGAAGCCTAATAACGCATTATGGCTAAAAAGACCGTTTCCCGTTCCAAAACCGGAACCATTCTGACCGATCAGTCCTTACAATTCCTCAAAAATTATATCAATAACGCCTCTCCCGTGGGTTTTGAAACCTGGGGACAGAAATTATGGCTGGAATATCTCAAGCCGTATGTTGACACCCATTTTGTGGATCCTTACGGAACGGCTGTAGGGGTAATCAACCCTGAACACCCGTTTAAAGTGGTGATTGAAGCGCATGCAGATGAAATCAGTTGGTTCGTGAATTATATCACCGCCGATGGATTGATGTATCTGAAGCGTAATGGTGGCGTGGATCATCAAACGGCTCCGGCCTCCCGTGTTTTCATTCACGGAAAAAAAGGTCCGGTTAAAGCCGTTTTTGGATGGCCCGCTATTCATACACGTTTAGGTGTTCCGGATCAGAAAGAAGCGAGTCCGCGTACCGATAATCTCTGGCTCGATTGCGGCGCTCGCAGCAAAAAAGAAGTAGAGGCACTCGGCATCCATATCGGTGCCGTAGTTACGTATCAGGATGGTTTTGACGAATTAGCCAACGGCAACTATATCGGTCGTGCCTTCGATAACCGCGTAGGTGGTTTTATGATCGCAGAAGTAGCCCGTCGCATCAAGGAACAAAAGAAGAAACTGCCCTTCGGATTATATGTAGTGAATGCGGTGCAGGAAGAGATCGGACTGCGTGGCGCAGAAATGATCGCCCGTCGTATCAAACCAAATATTGCCATCATTACCGATGTAACACACGATACCACTACCCCGCTGATCAATAAGAATATAGAAGGAGAAGTGAAATGTGGGAAAGGCCCTTCCCTGTCTTATGCTCCCGCGGTACATAATAAACTGCTCGCTCTGGTAGAAAAGATCGCTGAAAGTAAAAAGATCCCTGTACAATGGCGTGCCCTGAGCCGCAGTACCGGAACAGATACGGATTCATTTGCGTATGCGAATGATGGTTGCCCCTCTGTACTTATTTCCATTCCACTGCGATACATGCATACCACTGTGGAGATGCTGCACCGCGATGATATCGAGAATACGATCAAACTGATGTACGAAACCCTGATCACATTAACACCCAAAACCAACCTCAGCTACCTGTGATAACAAATACCATATTCCTGTATGTAGATCCGGGTAGCGGGAGCTACCTGTTGCAGGTGATCATCGCCGCTGTACTGGGCGCCTTGTTTTATTTTAAACATCTCTGGTGGCGGATCAAATCCTTCTTCATGAAGTCTAAACCGCAAGACCCACCGGAGAACGAACTACCCAATGACTAACACCACCCCGCATCCGGCTTCTTACCGCGACCCGGCTGGATTCATGTTTGAATCGGAGGGACAGCTCTACCGTCAGGTGAATCTGGCGGGAAAAGAAGACCATGATCAATTGATGCAGTCGGGCTTATACGAGCAACTCGTCAACCTGTTTTTACTGATCCCTCACCGGGACCTCGATCAAAATCTGACAGGTTCCAACCAATGGCACAGCACCCTGCAACCCGTGAATATTCCGGTGATCAGCTATCCCTGGGAATGGAGCTTTGCCACCTTACAGGAAGCCGCTTTACTCACGTTGCGCATCATGCGATTATCCATGGATAAAGGGATGATCCTGAAAGATGCCACACCATTTAATATACAATTACATGAGGGGCGGCTGATTTTCATCGACACGCTTTCCTTTACAAAATATGAGGAGCACAAGCCCTGGGATGCCTACCGCCAATTCTGTGAGAACTTTTTATTTCCGCTTTATATCGAACACTATACCGGCATGGAAGGCAGCCGCCTGTTGAGTATTTACCCCGATGGGATTTCGGCTGGTACCACTGCTGCGCTGTTGCCCTGGAAAAGCCGCTGGAACCTGGGTGTACGATTGCATGTACTCTTGCAACGGAAGGTGGCTGGTAACGCCCATACGCCCACCCAAAAAATACAGTTCAGTAAAGCTAAAATGCTACAGTTACTCGGGCATCTGGAAAGCATTATCAAAAAACTGAAAACGGGCTATCCGGAGAATAGTGTATGGAATCATTATTATGATGGCAGCATACTCGGCAACGATTACCTGCAGGAGAAAACCCGGCTGATCGGTCAGTTGATCAGTAATCGCCGCTACCATATGGTTTTGGATCTGGGTGCCAACGACGGGCATTTCTCCAAACTGCTGGCGGCTCAATCGCAACTTGTCGTTGCTACCGATAGTGACCGGAACTGCATTCAGCGATTATACAAAGAAGTTAGGGAGAAAAAGATACGCAACCTGTATCCCCTTCTCCTCGATATATCCAATCCCAGTGCCGGCATTGGTTTTGATAATGCCGAACGTCCTGCCTTCTTTCAACGGATCAAACCGGATATGGCTATGGCCCTGGCCCTGATCCATCATCTGGCCATTGGGAAAAACATTCCGCTGGAACGGATCGCCCGGCATTTTCATGATATCGCCCCGGAATGGATCATTGAGTTTGTACCGAAACAAGACGAGAAAGTGCAGCAACTCTTGTTGCATCGTACTGATATTTTTGAACAGTACGACCAAACCCATTTTGAAAACCTATTCGGTCGGTATTTTACTTTCGAGCAGGTGGTTCCGGTAACCGGGACCGCACGTATCCTTTATTATATGAAGCGTAAACAAGTTTCCTGATGTCTGTTATCAAACGATATCCATTATACCTGTTCCTCTTACCCGTGTTTTTTGTGTTACACGGTTTCGTGGAAAATCTGGGATTTATCGATGTGAAAGAAGCGGCCCTGCTCCTGCTGTCGTATTTATTTCTGACCATGAGTATTGCCGGCTTTTCCTATGTTTTCTTTCGCAACTGGAACCGGGCGGCCCTGATCACCACATTCTGGATGTCGTTCTTTTTCTTTTTTGGCGCATTGCACGAATTCCTCAAAGCGCATTCGCCCATCAAACTTTTCAGTCGCTATAGCTTCCTGTTAGGAATGGCACTTTCCATATTATTTGTGCTGTTTATCTATTTCAGAAAATCGACCAAGCCCTTCCAGCGTTTCAGTGTATACCTGAACCTGCTTTTCATTATCTATATCGTTACCGATATCGGCACGGGCATTTATAAATCGCTCGACAAATCAGTCAACCGCTTTGCCGTATATGGTTTTGCACACGAAAACAATTACAAAGCCTGCGATACCTGTGCAAAGCCCAATATCTATTTCCTCCTGTACGATGAATACGGCAGCTCCCGATCCCTGCACGAGCAATACGGCTATGTGAATGATCTGGATAGTTTTTTGATCAGGGAGAAATTTCAGGTGCAGTGGAACAGTCGTTCCAATTATAATTTCACCGCCTTCTCCATGTCGTCGGCGCTCAATATGGCCTATATTGATGGCATCAAAAATACCAAAGCCGTAACGGCTGAAGATTATTCCAATTGCACCTTGCTGATCCGCGACAACCAGGTGATCAAATTCCTCGATGCACAGGGATATGAGATCCATAATTATTCCGTTTTCGATCTGGCGGGTAATCCGGCTATGGTGGATCAATCGTTTCTGCCGCTGAAGACCAAACTGATTTCGGACCGCACCTTGTTTGCCCATTTGAATAAAGACATCGGCTGGTTGCTGATCACGAAGTATCCATTTAAATTATTCGGACAGAACCACTATCGAAAACATAAAAAAAACAATGAAGACTTTCAGGCGCTAACGATAAAAGCCAGTACCGAAAAACATGCCAAGCCCCTGTTTGTGTATGCACATTTTTATCTGCCCCATCCGCCTTACTTTTATGACAAGAATGGTAATTTGAAGTCGGAAGAAGTGATTTACAATGAGTATAAAAGTAATCCCCCTGCTTCCTATCTTGAATATGTAACCTATACCAATACGAAAGTGCGGGAATTGGTATCGGCACTTAAAAAGAATGATCCAACAGCCGTGATCATGATCCTCAGTGACCATGGGTATCGTGAAAAAGAATCAAAAAAATACAGTCATTTTTTCCGGAACATGAATGCCGTTTATTATCCCGATCAGCAATATGAGGGGCTTTACGACAGCATCAGCTCTGTCAATCAGTTTCGTGTGGTTTTCAACAAAATGTTCCGGGCAAATTTTCCGTTGCTGAAAGATTCTACCGTGTTGCTGGTAGATACAAAATAACCCGTTCTATAATGGCGGTTTGCGCCCTTAGTTTATAAAAGATCTTTCATTGAAGAAAAGCCAGATATACCTACGCTCACTTTTTCTATTATTCATCCCGGGAATTTTCGTGATGAATAATGCAGCGTATTATTTTGGCTTACTTGATTGGTCGCTGACGGCAGGGCCCCTGTTTTATTATCTGCTGGCCTCAATAGGCATCTATCTGCTGTTACGATTGATCACGCGAAGCTGGGATAAAGCAACCATCCTTACCAGTTACCTATTAGTGATCTTCTATTTTTTTCAGTACCTCACCGACGGACTCGATCGGATCGGACTTGCCGCAATAGCCCGATACCGGGTGATACTGCCCCTTTTATTTTTGCTACTGGCACTGCTGATCTATTTCCTCTACCGCAACAAAAAGGATCTGAGTCGTTACACCCGCATGATTACCATCGGATCAGGGTTGCTGTTTGTAGCCGGAATGGTACAATGGGGGTATTTATTTATCAGTGGGGCAGAAAAAAGAAATGAACAGGCCGATCCTTCCAAAACCATTTCCACGCAGTATACAGCATGCGACACCTGCAGCAGACCTGATATTTATTATATTCTGTTAGATGGGTACACGAATAACCAAACCCTTCAGAAAGAATTTGGAACAGATATCAACGCATTCGAATCAGCGCTCGATAGCGTCGGCTTTAAAGTGATCCCGCATTCGAGAAGCAATTACAATTTCACCCACATGTCCTTGTCCTCTGTATTTAATTTACAATACCTGGGGCAGCTTGATCCATCCCACCGCTTCAGCACCAAAGAATTTTTACAATCGTACCAAACCATGTTACAAAATGAATGGTGCCGAATCCTGAAAAAAGAAGGATACACTATCAGAAACTATTCCATTTTTGACCTGGAAAACAACCCGACACAAGTGGCCCCTTTTTTAAAAGAACTGCACTACCGTTCGGTGGCGGGTCAAACGTTTTTCAATAAACTGGATCGTGACATTGGCTGGCAATGGCGTACGAAAGACCGGATGCGGGAAGTAAATGCCGGCGACGAGCAGCATGCAAACATCCAGTTGCAACGGATGGCAGAAACATTTGAGGGCGTTTTAAAAGAGTCGAGAACCCCATCAGCTACACCCCGTTTTGTGTATGCGCATTTTCTGCTACCGCATGAAACCTTTTATTTCGACAGCACCGGCAAACGACGCCCCCTGTCGTATACCATTAACGCAAGATTGAATCCGGCCGATTATGTGAGCCAGTTAAAATATACCAACCAGTTCATTCTCCGCCCATTGATCAACAGCATTCTTACCTACAATCAGCGCCCCGCGGTAATCATTCTGCAGGGCGATCATGGCTACCGGAATTATGCCAGTGAAAAATCGGATCTGGAATTTGAAAACTTCAATGCCTTTTATTTCCCCTTCCGGGAGAAAACCCTGATTCCGGACCATTTCACCAATGTGAATACCTTTCGACTGCTCAGCAATACCTATTTTGCAAAGCAGTTTCCCCTTTTAAAAGACAGCAGTTTTAATTTAATGAAAGCGCGTACAGATCACTGAGGCCGGAGAGATTATTTGTTGTAACCATGGACTTCGTTACACACATAGGTTTTACCGCTCATGATCTCGAAAATACCATGAACCATTTCTTCCCCACTTGAATTTTTGGTGATATAGCCATTGGCTCCGGCGCCGATTATGGCATTCACGTGTGCCAGATCGGAATGCACTGAAACGCCAATTATCTTTATGTTGGTATCAAATGCCCGAATGGCGGCGGTCGCTTCCACGCCATTCATCGGCTCCATGGTAATATCCATCAGCATCACATCGGGCTGCTCCGTTTTGGCAGCAGCTATCGCCTGTTCACCGCTTTCACAAACGGCAATCACCTGAATGCGTTCATCCCTGCTCAGGAGCAGTTTCCAGGCTTCGCGCACCAGCTTATGATCGTCTACGATGATTAACCGAATCATGGAGGGAGTTATTACTATTCAAATTTACGCCAATCATGCTGCCAAAAACATTTTTACAACATAAAATTCGGTAAGCTTACCGGAAGGGTCGGCTAAGGGCCAGATTCATTCCGATTTGGTGCAGCGATTGATTCTGCTGCAGCCAAACCCGGGTGTATCGAAACTGAAATTTACGCAGGTGAATACCGAGTCCCATACTGAATCCATTCAACCCGTTGCCACTGTTGCCGATATTCAATTCCTTGCGCCGGAAATAATTATAGCCCAGACTCCATTCTATTTTTTCTTCGATAAACAACTGAGCGGCTAATACAACATGACGGAATACCTTATCGGTAAATCCACCGGCTGTAGACAGCATACCATCAGTGGTACTGTCGGCATATTGTATGTTAAACTGGTGCAGGTGATGAAGGGTGGCTGAAAACTGTAAGGGCGCATGCAACAAGCGTTTGGAGATGCCCGCCTGAATATCAAAAGGCAAGCCGGCCCTGCTGCTGCCCTGATACACTTTTAACTGCGTGCCCATATGACGCAACAATATTCCTGCCTGCCATTTCCGGGCAGTATCCGTATACGTTAGTCCCGCATCCAGTGCCAGGCCATTGGAACGGTATTGTCCATAGCTGGACTGTATCCATTTCAGATTAAGTCCGTATCGCCAGCGGCTCATATAGGATCGGGATACCGAAAGCTGCATCATATAGTCTGTTGGCCGGATGGTACCCAATTCAATACCGGCATCGGTGGTTTGGGTGAGGTTGCCGTAATCCAGGAATTGTATCCCACCTGCAAAAACGACCGCTCTTTTTTTATCATAATAAACGCCCGAAGCCTGGTACTGCTTTACCCCTCCCAATCCGGTTTGAAAATTAAAAGAAGTTTGGCCGTGCATGCCGGGTGTATAAAAAGCCGGCTGATGAAAGCCCATGGCCAGATCATTCTGCAGTTGCGACACATTGATACCTCCCAAAGCGGAAAGCTGTGGGGCCGTGGGATTTTTCAAAAAATTAAAGACGGTAGCTCCCCCCAGAGTTTGAGCCAGTATGTTTTCAGCGGCTCCAAGTAGTAATATGAGAAGGAAAGCGCGACGCACCCGGCGAAATTAGCCATTCCCTTGTTTGAAAAAAAGGAGAAAGAAGCGCCAATCATTAAATATGTGGAAGCCTGGGCGGCAATTGAGCAGGTAACATAAAACAAAAATTCCTCCATGAAGATGGAGGAATTATTTAACCCTTAAAACAACCAACATGAAAATTCAATTATACTAACAACTGATAGGTCACTTGGTTTAAAGGATTATAAAAAATTATGTTAATGCGATGTCCAGCACCTGTTGCATGGTCTTCACGTAATGGAACGTCAACCCCTTTATAAATCCGGAGTCGATCTCCTGAATATCCTTCTCATTCTGCCAGCAGAGTATGATCTCTTTCAAACCGGCTCGCTTCGCTGCCAGTACTTTCTCCTTGATACCACCCACGGGCAATACCTGTCCGCGCAAGGTGATCTCGCCCGTCATGGCCAGATAGGAACGTACTTTTCTTCCTGTAAGAGCACTGGTGATCGCAGTGAGCATGGTGATACCGGCACTCGGACCATCTTTGGGTACGGCGCCCTCGGGCACATGCACGTGAATGGTTTTCTTTGCAAAGACCTCCGGATCAATATTCATTTTCCGGGCATTCGATTGAATATAGGTGAGCGCGGTCGTAGCGCTTTCCTTCATCACATTACCGAGGTTACCCGTTAATTTCATTTCGCCTTTACCATCACTGATACTGGTTTCCACAAACAAAATATCACCCCCTACATAGGTCCAGGCCAGGCCGACCGCCACCCCGGGAATGGTGGCTACTTTGTACATATCATTACTGTAGCGGGGTTTGCCGAGGATCTTCTCCACATCTTTGACTGTAAGGCTCGATTTAATCTTCTCTTTTGTCGCATACTCGCGTGCTTCGTAGCGCATCACAGAAGCCAGTTGACGATCGAGTTCACGTACGCCGCTTTCACGGGTATAATCCTGAATGATCCGATCCAGCACTTTATCGCCGATATTGAAATTCATGTTCTTCAACCCATGCGCTTCTTTTTGCTTGGGCACGAGGTGACGGCGGGCGATCTCCACTTTTTCTTCCACCGCATATCCATTCAGTTCAATGATCTCCAAACGGTCGCGCAGAGCGGGTTGAATATTATTGATATTATTCGCCGTGGCGATAAACAATACTTTGCTGAGATCATATTCCAGTTCCAGATAATTATCGTAGAAGGAATTGTTCTGCTCCGGATCCAATACTTCCAGCAATGCGGAGGAAGGATCGCCGCGGTGATCACTGCCCACTTTATCGATCTCATCGAGAATCATCACCGGATTGGAGGATTTCACTTTACGGATCGATTGCAAAACGCGGCCGGGCATGGCGCCGATATAGGTTTTACGATGACCGCGGATCTCACTTTCATCGTGCAAACCACCCAGGCTCAGTCGCACATAACGTCGCCCGATAGCCGAGGCAATACTTCTTCCCAAACTTGTTTTTCCAATCCCCGGAGGACCTACAAAACAAAGGATGGGGCTTTTCATATCACCTTTCAGCTTCAGAACGGCCAGATATTCGAGGATACGCTCTTTTACTTTATCCATGCCGTAATGATCCTTGTCGAGGATCTTTTTGGCTTTCTTCAGATCATACTGATCTTCGGTATATTCCGACCAGGGCAGGTCGAGCATCAGATCAAGATGATTGTACACCACTGAATAATCAGGGGTGCTGGGATGCATCCGCTCCAGTTTGTCGGCGCCTTTTTTAAAGAGTTCTTTGGCTGCAGCGGGCCAATTCTTCCCTTCTGCTTTCTTGATCATCTCTTTCACTTCACGCTCATTGGTATCGCCACCCAATTCGTCTTTAATACTTTTCAATTGCTGTTGCAGAAAGTATTCACGTTGTTGCTTATCGAGCTCCGTCTTTGTTTTATTGGTCACTTTATTCTTGAGCTCGGCGAATTGCAATTCACGTTGCAGCAATTGCATCAACAGGTCGGCCCGCGCCTGCAGGTCGTTCAATTGCAGGAGCTGTTGCTTCTCGCCCAGTTCTGTATTCAGATTGCCGGAAACAAAATGGATCAGGAAACCGGGGTTTTCGATATTCTTCAGAATGATCGATGCTTCGGTAGGGATATTGGGTGAAAGCTGGATGATCTGTCCGGCCAGTTCCTTGATATTGGCCACATAGGCATCAAAATCGGGGGTGGAAGGAGCCGAAGCTTCTTCCAGTGTTTGGATGCGGGCTTTGAAGAAAGGATCTTCCGCAGTAATGGCGGTGATCTCAAAACGTTGCCGTCCCTGGATGATGACGGTGGTGCCGCCATCGGGCATTTTGATCAGTTTAACGATGCGGGCAACGGTACCGATTTTTTCCAGATCATTTACACCGGGGTCTTCAACGTTACTGTCTTTTTGCGCTACCACGCCTACCAGTTTGTCAGCCTTGTACGACTCGTTTATCGCTTTGATGCTTTTATCCCTTCCCACAGTGATAGGGAGCACCACGCCGGGGAACAGTACGGTATTACGCAGGGGCAATAAAGGTAATTCATTGGGGATCACTACATCAGCACCATTATCTCCCTCTGCTTCATTGAGTGGGATGATGGGAATGAAGTCCAGTTCTTCTTCAGGTTTCAATAACATACGCGCTGTTTTTCTAAAATTGTTCTAAATGACAAAATAACGCTTTCATGGGGAAAAAACCCATGATTGAGGCGTGCGGGTATAGGGGGCAAGGATGGTGCCGGGTTGGGGAGGGATGAGAGGTGAGAGGTGAGAGGTGAGAGGTGAGAGGGGAGAGGTTAGATGGTTCGTTTTATAAAAGTAGATAGAAGTGCAAAAAGGCTATTAACCAATCCGGACAAATGGGTTGTATCAATAGATGAAATATATTCTAATTTAATAGACACTTCGATTTGCGTATCAACTTCCACCAGCGAGGCACGGGCGATTTGATAAAAGCGCTTTCGATCTTTGGGGGTAGGCTTTGATGAACCTTCGGAAAAATTAGATATAACGGAAAGAGCGGCTCGGCGTATTTGCAGCGTGAGACCAAAATTTTCAGTATCAGGAAATTTTGAGGTCAATTTATAAACCTCCTGTACCATACTTAAAGCAATTTGATACAATTCCAGGTTTTTATGTTTAAGATCAAGCATACCCAAAAATGCCTTCTTTTTCAATATAAAATTGCCCGGAAATAAGGATGAATTGTATCTGACAATATTAAAAAAGTCCAGAGTTTAAACCCTGGACTTTACTTTCATTTTTTGTAATTTCAAAATCGCACTTTTACGCAATAGCCTAAATCAACCTCTCCCCTCTCATCTCTCACCTCTCCCCTCTCCCCTCTCACCTCTCACCTCTCACCTCTCACCTCTCATCTCTCATCTCTCCCCTCAAAGTATCCTAAACCCCACATACACCTGCCAGCCCCTG
>CAZKSY010000018.1:0-6338 GCA_964555605.1 uncultured Chitinophagaceae bacterium
ATCAGCAAAGCCACATTCAAAGCAAATTCAACTTTAGACTGGCATAAACATGTAACGGCACAGGTGCTGATCGTACTGGATGGCGTTGGGTATTATCAGGAAAGAGGCAAAGAACCGATCATTATTAAAAAAGGAGATGTTATAAAGTGTAATAAAGAGGTGGAACATTGGCATAGCTCGTCTAAAGAAAAAGATATCACCTATCTGGCCATCTATGGTGGCACGCAACCCACTTCCTGGACGGAAAAACTAACACAAGAGTATTACGATAGTGTGGCCTTAAAACTCAAACAACCATGACCCCTAAGATCGTATCCATACCTGATAAAATATTGGTAGGGCATCGGATGAAAATGAGTTTTACCAATTACAAAGTTGCCGAACTATGGGGTGGCTTTATGCCCAGGAGAAAAGAAATTAAGAATACTGTATCGAATGATCTTTTCTCTTTAGCCGTATATCCCGCTACACATTTTTTCCATTTCAATCCTGCAAATGAATTTGAAAGATGGGCTGCTGTAGAAGTGTCCAACCCAGATACTATACCTGAACAAATGGAAGTTACAATGGTGCCTGCAGGTTTGTACGCTGTTTTTCTTTATCGGGGAACAGCTACGGATGTTTCGGCCTTTTTCCGAAACATCTATCAGGAATGGTTACCAGAGTCAGGATACTTTTTAGATGACAGACCGCATTTTGAAGTATTAGGAGAAAAATACAAAAACAACGACCCTTCTTCAGAGGAGGAAATCTGGATACCTGTAAAAGCTAAATAATGCAGGAGTGATTGAGTATTAGTAGGTCTGTTTATACCTTACCATTTAGCATCTGTCGTTTACAACATCCTCTTTGAACTGCAGTATCTGTTTTTTCATTTCTCTGATCTCTTTCATCTTTTGCTCTAGAGAAGACAACTTTTCTTCCAGTATTAGAAGCTTCTGCTTTTTGGTATATTTTTTATTATACCAGGCGTCAATGATCTGTCCGATCTCTTTAATGGTGAAGCCGACAGACTTAGCATCTGCAATAAACTCCAGCTTCTCCACAGTAGCTTCGTCGTAATGATAATAGTTATTTGATTTTATAGCTGCATCTCTCTTGCCTTCGATCAATCCCGATTTCTCGTAAAACCGTATGGTATGGGCGGAAAGACCTGTACGCTTGGACAGTTCGTTTATTAACATGCTACAAATATAGCTGTTGAAAAATAAATATCAACCATAGACCATACTCTACTGTTGTTGGTTTTACAGAACCCGGTTATGTTTGCGCCTGATTAAACAGGAACGAATGAAACAGACTATTTTAATAACCGGGGCCAGCAGCGGCATCGGAAAAGAAACCGCCCGTTACTTTCAGCAAAATGGATGGAATGTCATCGCTACGATGAGAAATCCTGAAAAGGAAACCGAATTGCCTGAATTGGAAAATGTATTTGTTACAAAGCTGGATGTATTAGATCTGGATTCTATCACTCAAGCCATCAGTGAGGGAATTAAACGATTTGGTGGTATTGATGTGTTACTCAACAATGCCGGCTACGGCGCCTATGGCCCGCTGGAATCGTTCCCGAGGGAAAAAATACTGCGTCAATTCAACACGAATGTTATTGGACTCTTAGATGTAACCAGAGCGATACTTCCGCATTTTAGAGCCAACAAAAAGGGAGTCATCTTGAATGTATCGTCGATGGGAGGTAAGATGACCTTTCCCCTTGGTTCGCTCTACCACGGAACAAAGTTTGCCGTGGAGGGCATTTCTGAGTCCTTGCGCTATGAAGTAGAAGAATTCGGCGGGCAGGTTAAGATCATTGAACCTGGTGCAATCGCGACAGATTTCGCCGGACGATCTTTTGATTTTCACAACGACGAAAGACTAACTGTATATCAGAATATAGTCACAAAAATTATGACAGCCTTCCCTCAAATGATCAAAAATGCTTCGCCCGTAAATGTTGTTGCCAAAGTAATCTACAAAGCAGCCACAGATGGGAAAAGTAAATTGAGGTATATGGCGGGTAAGGATGCTAAGCTGTATGATCTTCTTCATAAATGGTTCGGCTATGATTTCATCTTTAAAATGAATAAACGATTCTTTAAACTTTAATACATGAATCCTATAGTGAAATATTTTACGGGAGAAAAGATGGAGAGTTTTTTATTCCTGGGTTTAGGAATCGCAGGTCTGATAATAGCCCTTGTTTTTCTTTTTGTTCTTAAAACATCCTTCTTAAAAGCTGCTGCTATTCCTTTTATACTGGTTTCAGTCTTAGAAATAATAGTTGGTTTGACCCTGATCATTCGAAGTCCCAAGGATGTTATCAGGGTGGAAAATTATTTGTCGAACCATAAAGAAATGATACAAACGACCGAAATACCCCGGATGGAAAAGGTGATGCAAAACTTTGTCATCTTCAGGTATGTTGAAATAGGGTTAATACTGGTAGGGATTGGGCTGATGTATGGCGCCAAAAACAATGCATGGTGGAATGGGATCGGTTTAGGTTTATTCATACAATGTGGAATCGTTTTGCTTTTAGACTTCTTCGCAGAGAGAAGAGGTGAGACCTATTTGGTATATTTGAAAAGTATGGTAGATAATTGAAAGCAGTAAATAAAATGATCCGTCTTTAGACTTAGAAGATTACCCATTTTAGAATAGAGTCTAACTGTTGGGCAGGCAGGCTTACCCTGGGGGACTTCTGCGAAAAATTTAGTAAGAGGTTTACTTCAACGCATTTTCCAACTGTAAAAACACCGGTATCAGCGCCTGCCCCTTTTCGGTTAAAGTGTATTCGATATGCAGCGGCTTTTGCGTAATGATATTTTTCTGCAATAATTCATGTGCTTCTAATTCCTTCAAAGCAACCGCCAGCGATTGCTTATTCGATCCTTCCAACTGACGTAACAAGTTATTGAACCGAACAGCGCCTTCTGTAGCTAAACGAAAGATCTGTGGTTTCCATTTACCGGAAAGCATTTTTAAAAGTCCTTCTGCCGGACAATTATTAACAATTTCTTTTTCCATTTTTGATAGTCAGGTTTTCCTGACTTATTGTTTTACAAGTGAAGCCTTAGGAGTTTTGCCTCCACAAAAATAAAGAATAAACTACTATGGCCGATTCATTGAATACCAATCCACTCCTCTGTGATGTTGAAACCGGCATCTGCGAGATGCCATCAGTCGAAAAAACAGATGCCGTTCAAGCAGTTACCAACACACAAAAACCCATCAAAGTTATCTACTTTACCGATCCTATCTGTTCTTCCTGCTGGGGCATTGAACCAGCGCTGCGCAAGTTAAAACTCGAGTATGGGCACCTTCTTGATTTCGAATACCGCATGGGAGGGTTACTGCCCGACTGGAGCTATAATAGTGGGGGCATCAACAAACCATCAGATGTAGCGCATCATTGGGATGAAGTGAGTTTGTACTATGATATGCCCATTGACGGAGATATCTGGCTGGAAGACCCCTTGTCTTCTTCCTACCCTCCCTCAATCGCCTTTAAAGCAGCCCAACTACAAAGTCAGGAGAAAGCCCTCTTATTTTTACGGGTAGTCCGGGAAATGGTTTTCCTGCAAAAAAGAAATATCGCCAAATGGGAGCCTATAGAAGATGCGGCAATGCAGGCAGGACTTGATATGAATATATTCAGAAAAGATTATGAAGGTGCCGCAAAAGCACAATTTGCCGATGATCTGGATTTAGCCAGGCAATTAGGCGTTCGGGGCTTCCCTACCCTTTTCTTTGTTAATCATACTGGCATGCAGGAAAAAGTTTATGGGTCAAAACCATATGCCGTTTTGGAAACTGCTGTAAAAAAACTTTCACCTTCCGCAGAGAAAAAAGCATATGATAATAATTGGGAGAAGCTATTTCAGCAATTTAACACACTTAGTTCAAGAGAGTTTGCCGAATTATCGGGAAAGGACAGAGCAACAGTAGATGTATATCTTCAAGAATTGCACGATCAGGGAAAGCTTGTAAAATCGCAGACGAAGAATGGAGTGATGTGGCGTCTTGAAGAGTGATAATTGCAGGTTGAGAGAGACAGGAATGCCTTAATAGATAATTAAAGGATTTTAATACACAGGTACTTCGAGCGAAGCGAGAAGTCTGTTTTATATCAAACAAGGTGTCATTCCGACCGAAGGGAGGAACCTACTTTAAAAAACCTTTTCATCCCACCGCAGGGAGGAGCTTTGTCTCCTATTATCACCGTGTCATCCCAACCGATGGCAGGCACCTTTCTCTCTACCATCGTTTCAATCCGACCGCAGCGAGGAATCTACTTTTTACAAAAACATCTCTCTAATTATAATAAGGCGATCGGCGGATTCTTTATAGTAATTTCCCTCTGGAAGGTCATTGATAATAGCCTATTTGATTGTAATAATTGTATTTCAAGTCCGCTAATTAAGTGGAAAATTTTAATTGTATGGGATAAAGCATCTCCTTGCTATACGTTGAACATGCATTTCGTGAAAGAAATTTCTATAAATATTAAAATCAATTGGCACTATTGCTACGGAGATCGGCAGCATCTTGCGGCAAATCGGACAAGTATTCTGTCAGAGAAATACTAATTTACCAAAAAGTCATCTCATACTATTTATTCGGAGATAGTCTCTTCTCTGCAATTGTATGAATAGTTATTTTTTTGAAAAAAGGTTCCTCCCTTCGGTCCGAATGACACGGTGGGGGCGGGAAACAGATTTCTCGCTTCGCTCGAAATACCTGTTACTGAACCACCAGTTTTATTACTTTATAGGAGGTGAGTGGGAGTTTGGAATGATCGCGTACTTCTAACACCAGGTAAAATTCTTTTTCCTTTGTAGCTGCAGGAACCTGTACCGATGTTTGTAAAGCGTGATCATTTTCTATAATTAATGCCGGTTCACTTTTCGTTCTACTGAATTGCCACCACTTCACTGTAAACTGGTCTCCATCAGGATCATTCACTGTTGTTTTAAGGAAGATCTTTTTGCCTGCCACTACCTGTTGCACACTATTGGAAAGAAGTTTTATCTGTGGGGCGTGATTGGCGTCGGCAAACTTACTGGCTACTGACCATAGCATTCTCGCAGCGAAGTCCTGCTGTGCAGCAGGAAAGAAAGAAGGGAAATCGGCTTCTGCTGCTTTTTTGGCTGCAGTGGCATTCATCATACTATCAGTGATCACCAGATCTTTTACTTTACTGGTGTCATTACTGAAAGGATCTACTGCCGGTACAAACTCAGGCGTCATGGTTTTACCGGCCCATCCGCCCGGATAGGATTTATTCGATGCCATCAATCCATTATCAAGAAAGTTCATAAAGGTAAATGTATCTCCTTCGCCCAGCCAGGAACCCTGCGGTTGCACCGGCATCCAAACGATATATCCCATTTGCCGGAGCTGCTCATTCGTATAACCCTGCAGTCCAAAATAATCGAACCGGTCATCTTTCACCATTTGTTTTCCATCACCCCAAACGCGATATAAACTTCCCAGTGGCCCACGGGAACTTATATTCGTTTTCATCCAATCAGCAGTTAGTAAGGCTGCGTTCTCTTTTATAGGGATCAACTGGGCACCATAACTATAACTGGGACCGGATCGAAATTGGCGATATTCTACATCGGGCCAATGAGGCTTGATATACGATGCATAGGTGCCGTCCTGATCGCCAGAAGGAAGGATCACTAATTTGTTACTGATCTTTTTCCTTATGGCCGGCCATTCTTTCTTTTGACTGTATTGTAATTCAATAGATTTTAATGCACGGGCGATCGTGCTTTGGCCGCCCCAGGCGGTTACATAAACAGGGCCCTGCTGATCATCCATTAAAACATTCTTTATCAGGTCCGAACCTTCGGTATCCTTTGAAAAGTCACCTTCGAACTCAATATTGCCATAGCGGATCTTTGATTTTAGATATGCCGGGGTCGGATAATTTTTATTATGAACGATCAGGTTGCTGTACACTTTCTCATAGGCCTCAACTGCTTCGTGAATAAACCGTTCCTCTTTTTTCCATCGATAGCTTTCGCAAGGACAAAGATTGAGGCCATACCTCGTGTACTCACGGCCAGGCACCATAAATTTGGTTCCTTTGCCATCGCCTTTCCAATGAAACTGACTGCTGGCATATACCAACCCTTCAATCTTAAAATCGGTGCTGTATAATAAAAAGCGAATAAGAGAATTGAGGTCGTCTAACTCCGGATCAGCAGTGACAATAATGCGAGGCTTTGCATGGCCAGACTGCGCCCACATATTTTGATGAGATAGTATTAGAACAAATAGCATCAAGCAGTAGCAGATCCTTTTCATACTTTACGTTTTGAGCTAAT
>CAZKSY010000018.1:6438-12510 GCA_964555605.1 uncultured Chitinophagaceae bacterium
ATCATTCCGACCGCAATTAGGAACCTGATTTCGCCTTTTCATCACATCACAACCAATTACCATTCTTTACCCAAAATGAATTTCTATGAAAGGAATGTATATTTGCTGTTTATATCTTCAATACATATGCTGTTGACGTTACAGGAAAAGCAACATCAATTAATTATTTAAATTATTTATGGCGACGATCACTATATCTCTTATTGGAGCATCAGATGCTTTAGCATTACAACAAATCGGTCGTCAAACCTTTCAGGAAACATTTGCCACCAGCAATACACAGGAAAATATGGCGAAATACCTGGAAGAAGGTTTTGCTATTCAAAAACTGGAAAAGGAACTGAGCGACCAGGAAGCTGCTTTTTATTTTGCTAAGGAAGGCGAAAAAGTTATCGGCTATCTCAAACTTAATTTCGGCGCATCGCAAACAGAACTAAAAGACAATACTGCAGTAGAAATAGAACGTATCTATGTGCTGAAAGAATACCATGGGTTGAAGGTCGGGCAACTGCTCTATGAAAAAGCACTCGCCATTGCCAGAGAAAGAAAAGCAGCCTATGTTTGGCTGGGTGTTTGGGAAGAAAACCCACGGGCGATCAGCTTCTACAAGAAAAACGGCTTTGTGGAATTCGATAAACATGTTTTTCATCTCGGAGAAGATGCACAAACGGATATCATGATGAAACTGGAATTAACAGCAGAATAGTCAGGCGTACTATCCTTTTTCACCTTTTGCTGTTATATCAATTTCTTTCATTACTCTGGCCGGAATACCCCCTACGATACAATTGTCTGGAACATCCTTATTCACCACAGCGCCTGCTGCAACAATGGCATTCTCTCCCACTGTAACACCGGGCAAAATAATAGCACCAGCGCCAATCCATGCATTACGCTTGATATGTATGGCACCGAGTTCCAGCATTTTTCTTTTCAAGGGATCCACCGGATGATTTTCAGTGATCAGTTTCACCTGTGGCCCGATCAATACATCATCCTCAATTGTTATGCCTCCCAGATCAAGAAAAGAACAACCGTGATTTATAAATACGTTTTTTCCAATTCTGGTGTGCCTGCCAAAATTGGTAAGAAATGGAATAAATATAGTGGTGCTTTCATCTATTGGCTGTCCGGTGATTTGTGATAGTAAGGTTCTCACTGAATGGGTATTCGTAGCTGTATTTAATGCAGCAGATAACCCGATGCAATCATTCACCAAATCCCATACTTTCCCAAATTCCGCATCGGCGGTATCGACTATGCCACCCTGTAACATTTTCTCAAATATTGTCATAACTATACATTGCGGCTTTCAAGTTAATTATAAATCACAAAAGATCCTGATTGGTTATGACATTTCCCGCTTCGCTCGAAATATATGCCCCTGAAACCATCCTATCATTCCGACCAAAAGGAGGAACATGCTCATTCAATTACCAGTTTCTCATTCCAAATACATTTCAATCCATCATCAATACCTCTATTCCTGAAATGAAAAGCCAGACATCGTACTTTTCTGTATCGCTGTCTGGCTTCCTATGATCCCTGAACAAAGATATTCGTTTATGGTACGCTCAAAATTGCTTGAAGTACATTACTTTTTCAGAAAGCTATCAAACCATGGTTTTGCATCTATTACTGCAAAAACATAGGTAGCCCGATGATCCGCTTTATCTCCGGCACTATAATAACTGCCATTCATTTTCCCTAATGCACTTTGGTATTCTACCGCCAATCGAGCAAGATAATCGGGAACGGCTTCATCCAAACCACCCGTGTAAGCACGGAGCGCTGTTGTACTTACCCAACGATAAGCTTCCATTGAATTTAATAGCGCGGTGAATTTACCGGTACCGTTTTTCATTTCAGTAATGAATGCAGGTTTGACAAAATCTGTTACTGCTGGCGTCGATTTTTTCAGGTAAGTAAACCAATCAACTTTAAACTGATAAAAATCTCTGGCAATATCTAAATATTCGGGCTTAATGATCTGTTTGGGAAGATCAGGTAATGAAAAATATTCGGATACAGCAAATACCAAATTCGATAAACATGCCGGCGTATACGGGGCATCGAATGGCCTGGGATTTCCAACCCCTCTTGTTATAAAGAAATTAAGATCAACAGGCGCCGAGGCAGTTACCGAGGCTGTAACGGGTATATTCGACTGCTCGAGTCTTCTTAAAAACAACATATTATTATAGGCACCCTGCGACCATCCCATAGTAAAAAATGATCCAACGGCCACGTTTCGTTTCTTTAAAAATTGCATGGCTGCCTTATACATATCCATGCAAGCTTCCTCAGTACTTTTTCTACACATATATGAATTGGGTTCCTGAGAATCTCCTAATCCAATATAATCTGCACCAATAACTACATATCCCTGGCTGCCAAACTGAGCGAGTATTAATTTGGTTTCCATAGATTTATCAGGTTGCGAGGGCACCTGATCCTTTCCAAATACAGTACCATGCTGATAAGATATAACGGGCATCGCTGTATTCAATCCGGAAGGAATAGCTACCAATCCGGTAGCCACAACTTTCTTATTGGCCTTCTCGGGTATACTTGTCTGATAAGTTAGTTTAAACAACTGCATGCCATAGCGGGGGCGATCAAACTTGCCTTTAAAATTTTCGAAAGGCATCGGAGAACCCTCTAAAAAAGCTTGCAGTTCTTCATTCACAATTTTATCCATTTTATTTACATCATACGATCCAATCAACTCCGCCCTGAGCAATGTACCTTTAACCGGTACAGAGGGCTGTGCATACAATCCCGTAAACTGTGTAACTAAAAGTACCAGTAGCCAGATTCTACTAACAAAACATATGATAATCTTCTTCATAAATTCAATTATTTTCTTTTGACTAAATTACAGTCATAAAAAAAAGAATCTGATTATCAAGTCTTTGCCTTTTTAAAAACAGGAAACAATACTTAGAATATTTAGACAAGACTACAGAAATTACCCGTCGGAATAGGCTTTCTGATCAAATCGTTACCATTTCCTTGCCATTCTAATTACTTTTACCAACAGAAAAATTCCTGTATGCGCTACCCGAAATGTATACCGACACTACTCTCCTGGATGATTGGTCTGCTTTTTTCTAGTATAGGTCTCATTAATACATTCTGGGGAAACGATGCTGTTTTCGGGGTGTTTATCGTGCTGATTTCATGCATTTACATTCCACCATTAAGCAGACTGTTTACCAAAATAACCCGTTTGGTAATTCCCTTCTGGGTTAAGTTCATTGCAGGCCTCTTTATAGTCTGGGCCAGTTTGGGCGTGGGAGAACTGTTTACCAAAATACAGCTGATGCTGCAATCTATTCAAGGTATGTAGGAATCTGAAAATGAAATTTTTCTGCATGAACTTTTATGCTGAAATTATAGATTGGGAGTGTCTGTTTTAAATCTAAATTGTTTGACCCATGAGAAATGCTCTATGGCTGCTTCTTTTGATAAGCAAGGTTTCTATTGCCCAGGTACCGGAAGGGAAAAGAGTAATCAGCTCTTTATATATTTATGATCTGTCCAGCAAAACCTCCCGATTGATCCTGAAAGAGAACCGTCATTTCGAGGCTCCCAACTGGTCAAGAGATGGCCAGTATCTTTTGATCAATGCGAATGGGTTATTGGAAAAAATAAGTACCGATGGCAAGCATCTTGGTACACTTCCCGCTGGAAATCTGCAAAAAGCCAATAACGATCATGGCTACTCTTTTGATGGCAAAACACTTTTTATTTCCAGTGGCAAGAATGAGGATAAAGAATGGTCTTCCTATATTTTTAAAGTGGCTGCAGAAGGGGGTACGCCAGAGCAGATCACGCCCCTCTCCCCATCATATTGGCACGGCGTTTCTCCCGACGGAAAATACATTGTTTACTGTGCCCCGAGAAACGAAAATTATGATGTTTATAAAATGAGCGTATCGGGTGGTCCTGAAATTCGTTTAACCGAAACAGCAGGTCTTGACGACGGCCCTGAATATTCCCCCGACGGCAACTACATTTATTTCAATTCATTCCGTACCGGTCGTATGCAGATCTGGCGTATGCGTCCTGACGGTTCTGCTCCCGAACAAATGACCTTTGATAACCATTCAAATTGGTTCGTACATATTGCACCCAATAATAAAGTTGGAACTATTATAACCTATTTGGAAGATCAGCAGCAAGCGCATCCTTTTGGCCGACAGGTGAAAATCCGACTCCTCGATCTAAAAACAAAAAAGATCACGGATCTCACAGAAGCATTTTTCGGCGGACAAGGAACGATCAATGTGCCATCCTGGAGCCCCGATGGAAAACAGTTTGCCTATGTGCGGTATGAGTTGGCTGATAAATAAGGAAAGTTTATTAGCGGAAAATTATCGTTTGCTGATCTTATTCAACGAAATGGTCTTTTGTAAGCTGCATTTGAATCGGGTAATATCCGGATTACGTTTGCGTAAGTGTTTCTGACTTACACCACTATTTACGCGCTTCCGCCACAAATTAAAACTACTGCGTTTTAATTCCTTTCGCATCAATTTTATCACATCCGATTCAGCCAGCTGAAACTGATGATAAATGGCCTCAAAAGGGGTTCGGTCTTCCCAGGCCATTTCAATAATACGGTCGATGTCTTTTGGCTCCATGATTCAACAACAACAAAACAACAGGATTGTTGAAAACGCCGCTGCACTAATTTAACGAGCGGTACTCCAAGGGAGTTTGTCCTACCCGCTGCTTAAATAATCGGGTAAAATGCTGCGGATATTTAAACCCTAATTCATAAGACAATTCTCCTATTGACTTACTCGTATCAAAAACGCGTTCCTTCGCTACTTCGATGATTTTATCCTGAATATATTCCTGCGCGGTGTGCCCGGTTTCCTTTTTGATCAGGTCACCAAAATAATTCGGAGACAAATTCATTTGCTCCGCACAATAATTTACACTGGGCAATCCAAGTGTTTGCGGTTTATCTGAATAAAAATAATCGTTCAATAAAGATTCAAACTTTGTTAGTACATCTTTATGAAGTGTATCTCTGGTAATGAATTGACGGTCGTAATAGCGAACACAATAGTTTAATAATAATTCAATATTGCTAACCACCAAATTCTTACTGTGCTTATCGATAGCATGTTCCAATTCGAACCGGATCTTTGAAAAACACTCCAGTACCATTTGCCTTTCACGTTCTGAAAGATGCAGTGCTTCATTCACATCATATTGGAAAAAACCATATTCTTTTATCTTTTTGGCCAATGCCGTACCATTCAGGAGATCTGGATGGAAGGCTAAGGCCCAACCCGTGGGCTGAAACGTTTCTGCCGTTTTTTTGACACCATACACCTGACCGGGGGCAATAAACACCATGGTGCCTTCCTGATAATCATAGTTTCCACGACCATACAGTAATTCCCCGCATTTGAGTTCTTTGTAAAATACCAGATACAATCCGGAGCGTTTGCGCTCGTGCTGCATCATTTTCGACTTGGACTGATCTAATACCGACACCAACGGATGCAATGTTTCCTGGGCACGTTCGGCATTAAACCTGGCAATCGTATCAATATTTATGATCTCTTCCATTTCAACCTTTTGTATTTAACCAAATGTACTGCTCCTGCGTGTACAAAACTACCGTACGATGGCAAAACCGTAATAATGGTAGCAGAAACAGTAATCTGTATAAAAAAAATCAGGGAAAGCCATCCATCTTTGCCCGGATATTTCAGGGTGAATATGCCAGACTGAACGGTGATTCAATACTATAATATTAAACAGATTTGATAAAATGAAAAGTCGCTTTCCATTCGCAATTATACTCATCAGCGTCCTGATACTCATAGCCGGATCGGCTCTTGCACAGGAAATTGACAGCACCAAAAAACCCCTTCACTTTGGTGTAGTGGGAACGATCACGAATAAAGGAATTTCCGTAATTCCCACTTTTACCCTGGGAAAACCGGCGGCGATCATTGATGTGATTGTTGGAAAGAAATTAACCTTCGAACCCCAGCTCCGGTATTCCTTAGAAGGAAAACCCTGGTCCTTTATATTCTGGCTCCG
>CAZKSY010000018.1:12610-55076 GCA_964555605.1 uncultured Chitinophagaceae bacterium
ATTGCCACAAAATTTGGTTTCCAGATTGAAAATGGTAAACACATCGGATTAAACAGTCATCCAAAACAAATTCGAGCCGTAGCAGAAGCTTCGTTGAAAAGACTACAAATTGAATGTATTGATCTTTTTTATCAACACCGTGTAGACCCAGCCGTACCCATGGAAGATGTTGCCGGCACCGTTAAAGACCTTATTGCTGAAGGCAAAGTGCGCTATTTCGGTTTATCTGAAGCAGGCGCTCAGTCCATCCGTAAAGCGCATGCCGTTCTTCCCGTATCAGCTCTGCAAAGTGAATATTCGCTTTGGTTCAGGGAACCCGAAAAGGAGATTATTCCCATGTTAGAAGAATTAGGAATTGGCTTCGTTCCTTTCAGCCCCTTAGGCAAAGGTTTTCTCACCGGTAAAATAAATACGCAAAGTCAATTTGCCCCTTCCGACATCCGGTCCATTATCCCGCGCTTCAGCCCCGATGCGCTGGAAAGGAACCTTGAACTTGTTGAAAAACTAACGCTGATGGGTAAAAGCATACAGGCAAGTCCCGCGCAAATAGCGTTGGCCTGGCTACTGGCGCAAAAGCCATGGATCGTTCCGATACCGGGTACTACAAAATCGAGCCGGTTAAATGAAAACATTGCCGCCACCTTTATCAAGCTCAGTCCGGAGGAATTATACACACTGGACGAACTGGCCCGATCTGTTCAAATAATAGGAGCACGCTATCCGGAAGCTGCAATGAAAATGACTGGCAGGTAGTATAACGAAGCAAACAGAATTAAATAGTTTAGCGTATAAGTGTAACGGTACCTTTTTGTTGCTGAACAGTCTGGCCATCGAGCTGATAGGTAACCGACCACACAAAAACCCCGTTTTGCTGTGGTTGACCATTTATCAAACCATCCCATCCGCGGGTAGGGTCTTTCGACTGAAATACAACAGCTCCCCACCGGTTAAAAATGGTGAACTCATATTGAACGATCCGTCCATAAATGATCGGACGCAGTTTATCATTTCGCCCATCACTGTTAGGAGTAAATGCATTGGGAACGAATACACCCTGTAAACAATCAATCTTCGCAGTGATCAAAATACTATCCTTTCCAATACAGCCATATTGGTCTTTTACTTCTACAGAATAGAGTCCGCTACGATTGACCAATAGGGAACTATTCGTGCTCCCATTATTCCACAGATAACTATTGAAGTTACGTATCGGTTTTAATTGAAGGGATTCATAAGAACAAAGGGCTGTATCTGCCGGCAAAAATCCAGAGGGGGGATATTGAAGCTGATCAATATGAACCGTATCGGAAGCTTTGCATCCTTGTTGATTGGTAACCTGTACAAAATAATCACCCAAAGATGAAACTGAAATAGTTGCTCCGGTAGAACCGTTATTCCATCTGTACGTGACAAAACCGGCTCCCGGATCCAAAATCCTTATCGCTCCATCACAAATAACCGGATCGTCATTTAATGAAGGTTGAGGTAAAGCAAAAAGGGCAACCACTTCTACAGTATCAAAGGAACGGCAGCCGAAATTTGAAGTAGCTATTACAGAATATTTACCAGCTTGACGGGCCACTATTTGAGCAGTAGTAGCTCCCGTATTCCATTTGTATGTGGCAAATGCTGCGCCCGCATCAAAAATAGTACTGTCGCCCGTGCAAAAACTGGTATCAGAACCAGCCTGCAATGGAAGGATTGGATGCACCACGATCTTCACCGTATCATAAGCAAAACAACCAGGCGTTTTCTCTGCCATTACCGTGTATTGGGTATCTGTAATAGGCGAAACAATTACTGAGGGGCCGGTTTGTGTATTGATACGATACGCAGGGCTCCACGCATAATTCATAAATCCTGCTGGTGCATCCAGGTGTACAGTATCCTTTTCGCATATTTCTCTGTCTGGCCCAACCGAAAAAGGAATGGGAGGAGCGAGTTGAATGTTAACAGTATCACTCAAAACATTATCACAGGAGTCGGTCACTTTCACCCAATATTTTCCGGGTTGGTTTACCGTAATAACAGAATCCGTACTACCATTCTGCCATTCGTAACGGAGGAATTTCGAACCGGCATGAAGGGTTTTTGTGTTGCCCGGACAAATATCCAGATCTGGCCCTAACTCCAATGGGGGTGTTTTGGAAGCAGCCACAATTACAATAGAATCTTCTACAGGAGAGCAGCTCAGTACATTACTTCCATGCAATACAAACCGGCCAAAGCTATTGAACTGAACGGTTATTGAGCTATCAGTTTGTCGTATCATTTGCATACCATCCGATAATCGCCATCGGGTAGGCTGTCCGCATTTTTTGTTCTTATGGGTTAGAAAAGTATAGGTCTGAGAGATATTGCAGATATCGCGCGGGCCGGATATTTTTAAATAGCCGCAGGAGTCAACAAAATCAGGACACTTAAATCGAAGCTCCGGATAGAAATCGGCCCAATTCAAATCCATATCAACCGCCGTATTGTTTGCCGGTTCATCTACCACCCACTGAATGGGTGTTGAAGTAACTGTTGGTTGAAATATTTCCCATGCCTGGGTGAAGAAATAACAATTGGTATTTGGCTCCGTCAGGGAAGAATCAACTGGCACTACGGCAAACATCTGCCCGAATGAAGCGTTACCCACCAGTTTTGAAAACTCATGTCCTGCAATAATGGCTCCCCCTCTTGGTCCGGGCACATTATAGTAATATTTGGGTTGTCCCACACCTCCGCTTGATTTTACCCACTGCACCTGTAGTGTGGAGTCAAGACGTATTTGTTTGGTATTAAAACCATCGCCCTGGAGCGTTAACGGATATCCACCTGATGAAATGATGTAGTAATTCTTGCCGCTTACTGTTATATGTGTGGCACCCAATCCATAAGGCCCTGTCAAGGGATTGGGCGTATGGATTTCTGCGATCACAGAAACATCTTTCACATTGCCAGCCGTATCAATGCGCATCACTCCACCAATTGTTGGTCTGGTGGAAACCCCGGTTGACTTTATAATACTCAGTACGATCGTAGTGTCCATACTCACCATATCGGAAAACCCAATATAATCACTGCTATTATTATATTGTTTTGCCCAAACAGTTTGTCCGTTGGAAATATCAAACTTGGAAATGAACGATCCATAATTCGTAACGGTATTATATGAAAAGCCTCCAGCTACATACAAATAGCCATCCTTAATAAGCAGGTTACGAAAACCGTTAGTGGCTACCATATTATAATCCAGATGTCTTTGCCATAATATCTGTCCGTTTGCATCAAATCGGGTAATATAAAAAGCAGGGACAGCATACGGCGTGGAAACCGTAATAACGCCATTATCAGGAGTGATAACGGTTCGCATGATCAATTGCGGAAAAATGGAGCCATCATCTATCACGCGATTCCATAAAATATTTCCGGCAGGGTCGAGTTTGGTTAGAAATTGGGGACGACTCAAATATTCAGCAACCATGAAGATGCTGCCGTCGTTCGCTTCTTTTGCATCGTTTACGGTGCTAAGGAAATTCCAGTTAACGGGGAGCTTACGAGACCACTCCACACATCCACCTGCCTGCGTTTTTATAAGAAATCCAATTTGGGGTAAGTGTAAATAGTCGGAATAATAGCGATAACCAAAAAGGAGTTGACCACCATTCTTTAATAAACTTATCCCCTTCATTTCGTTGAAAAACTGTGGCGATCCATAAACCTTACGTGCTGAAACCGGATCGACCGGGAATTCACCGGCTCTGAAATAATATACTACTGTGGTATCGGTGCAACTCCCGTTATAGGCAACCAGTTTTATTTCCGTTAAACCTACATCAATTCCAATGCTCAGCGGTGTATTCATCAGGTAGGGGAACCCGTCCATTATAAACTTATAATCGGTGGCATTGATACTGGCATTCTCAAACAATACACCGGTATTTCCGGTTACAATGGAATCTCCCGCCGGCGTCATTTTAGCTATTACTCCACAACTATTGGGTTGCTGGCCCAGCGCAACCGACATCCCCAAAAATGCCGTCAAAAGATATAGAAGAAGGTTTCTGCCCAACATAATAATATAAATAAGCCAGCAACACGAATATATTAATACTTAAGGTATTTTCAAATGACATCGTTCCGGCTAACAATAACCGTAAAATGAAACTCCAGAGAGAATCGGGTAGCACACGAATCAGCCTTATTTCCCTTATCCGTAAGAGATATTCCCTCTTTTAATTTCAATAGTCATAAATAAAAAGGAATATTGCCGACCGAAAGTTACATGCGCTTTTATCGTCATATATAAAACAAAAAGGGAATATGCAACACAAAATGAGGGTCTATCATCGTTATCTCGGCTTTTTTCTGGCAGGCATTATGGCTGTATACGCCATTAGTGGCGTCGTTTTAATTTTTCGTGATACTGATTTTCTGAAAAAGGAAAAAGTGGTAGAAAAGCAATTGAAAGCCGGTTTGACAACCGAAGAATTAGGAAAGGAATTACGCATGCGCGAATTAAAGATCGATCAGCAGGAAGGAGATATACAGCGTTTTAAGAACGGCACCTATAACAGTGCCACAGGAGCGGCGGTATATACGGTGAAGGAATTGCCTTATGTGATGGATAAACTGACCAAATTGCACAAGGCAAATACCAAGCAGCCATTATTCTATCTGAATATATTCTTTGGAATATCATTATTATTCTTCGTGGTTTCTTCCTTCTGGATGTTTATGCCGAAGACGACTATTTTCAAAAGAGGCCTGTATTTTACCCTGGCCGGACTTGTTTTAACGCTGCTTTTATTATTCGCATGAGTCGGTAAATAATAAAGGCCGGAATGCATTCGGCCTTTATTATTTTACTCGTCTCAGGAATTATAATCGGCACCTACTGATACATCTGCCCATGTTTCAAAATCATTCCTCAGTTCTTCCAGTTTTAGTCTGGCGCCCTTTAAAGCGGCTGCTCCCAACAGTAAACGAAGGGGTGGGTTTTCCAATTCCGTTACCATGATCATCGCTTTCGCCGCTTTTACCGGGTCACCGGGCTGATTGCCGCTATACCCTCTTATATCTCCCATATTTTTCCATGCTGTTCCGGCATAATCATCGATCCGGATATTGGTGTTTTTAGCTGAACGACCGGCCCAATCGGTACGGAAGCCACTCGGACATATAACCGTAACCTTAATACCTAAAGGAGCAACTTCTTTGTATAAAGCCTCGCTTAATCCATCTACCGCATATTTGGTGGCGTTATAAAAACCAACAGCCGGGAAGGAGCGCAAACCACCAATGGAAGCAATATTTAAAATATGACCACTGCGTTGTTTGCGCATTTGCGGAAGTACCGCCTGTGTCATTTTCGCTAAACCGAAAACATTGATCTCAAACATGCGGCGTACTTCTTCATCTTCACTCTCTTCGATTGCACCAAAATATCCGATACCCGCATTATTTACCAATACATCGATCTGCCCGAATTTTTCTATAGCCATTTGTACAGCCGTTTCGATCTGTACCGGTACAGTTACATCGAGTGAAAGCGCCAGGGCCTTTTCCGGATGCTCCTTTACAATATCCGAAACAGCGTTTACATCGCGTGCCGTCACCACAGCCCGATACCCTTTAGCCAGAACTTCTTTCGCCAGTTCCCTTCCAAATCCGGTAGAGCAACCTGTAATAAACCAAACTTTTGTCATTTGTATTGTTTTAGAATTCATGAAATCGATGGCATCATTTAACAAAATTACGTAAGCAACTGTTCTGATGGGTGCAAAAAAGTAGCACACGGAGCAAATAATATACTATTGATTTTAATTACATTTATATATGAAACGGCCATTTATACTCCATCTGATTTTACTTCATTTTTCCCTTTTTTCTATTGCACAGCAAAAGGAATACAGGCTGTCGTCCATCCCATTTCCGTTGCATCTGGAGAATAAGGCCAAAGCGGTTCAGGTATTGCAAAACGACCTTCTGTTAACAGCAGGAGCCAAAACCGATATGTTCCGCGATCCAAATGTTACCTATAATACCGATAATGCTCCGAAATTACTTTTTCAACCCGATCAGGATTTTGTATTGACCTGTGCGATAGAACATCCATTCAGATACAAATGGGACGGAGGAGCGATCGTACTGAAAGCAGATAGTTTGAACTGGGTGAAGTTTTGTTTTGAAAAGGATTATCAGTCAAAAAGAAGGGTGGTATCTGTGGTAACCAAAAATGTTTCCGACGATTGCAATTCGATCGAGCTGTATACGAATAAAGTCTATTATAAAATGGCTAAAGCGGGAAATGTGATCACCCTCTATTGTTCCACCAATAATAAAAATTGGTTTCTGGTAAGGCATTTGCAAATGGATATCCCTTCCACCTTTCAAATCGGTTTTCTGGCTCAATCGCCTACAGGGTCAGCCTGCACGGTTCGGTTTTCTTCTATTCGCTATAAGGCAAAAAAAATAAAAGACCCTTACACTGGAGAATAATGGTAACTTGATCCTAAAATACTCGTCATGCAAAATATATTATTGCGCAGCTTTTTAGCTGTATTAGGCGGACTGATCATTGGCAGTGTCGTGAATATGGGCACCATCATGATCGGGAGTGGTATCATTACCCCTCCAGCCGGTGCTGATGTAACCACTACAGAAGGATTAAAAAAATCTTTGCATCTTTTTGAAACCAAACATTTCCTTTTTCCTTTTCTCGCCCATGCTTTTGGGACATTTGCCGGCACCTATGCATCCACCCGCATAGCGAACAAGCATCACTTTAATTTAGCATTGGTGGTAACAGTATTCTTTTTGATCGGAGGTATTATCAATATTGTGGCACTACCTTCTCCGCTTTGGTTTTCGATCACAGACCTGGCATTGGCTTATTTCCCGATGGGATGGCTGGGTTGGAGAGCGGCCAGACGCAAATGAGATTATCAATCATTAATCTTTGATCAAATGACAAAAAAGGAAATCGCTTTAAACTTTTTAGCATTAGCCGCCAAGGGTGATTCCATGGAAGCCTTTCAACGCTTCGTTTCTCCCGATCTCATTCATCATAATGCCTATTTCCCTAAAGATCCAGTAGTGCTCATGGAAGCCATGGCGGAATCGGCCCGGATGAATCCAAATAAAGTATTTAAGGTGCAGCGGGCATTGGAAGATGGGGATCTCGTTGCTGTTCACTCGTATATTAAGCAACATGAAGAAGATCCCGGCGCGGTAGTCATGCACATCTTTCGATTCAAAGAGAATAAGATCGCAGAGATGTGGGACTTTGGTCAGATGCTTCCGGCTGAAGTGATCAATGAGAATGGATTATTATAACATGAAACGATTACGTCCTTAACTGTTTATTGAAACTCGCCACCAAATCCTTCTTTCAACAATCGATCATACTCTTTTTTAATAAAGCTATACAGATAAGGTGCTTTGTGAGCTCCCCCTGAATATAGCTTTTCTTTCTTCTCCAAAATACCCAATGAAAGCATCTTTCGATTAAAGTTGGACCGCTCTAATTTTCTTCCCAGGATCGTTTCGTAGATCGATTGAAGGCTCTTCATCGTAAACGATTCGGGCAATAAATTGTAACCGATAGGCTGATAGTTCAAATGATGGCGCATGGCTTCCAATGCAGTTTGTATGATCTGTTTATGATCAAAAATG
This sequence comes from uncultured Chitinophagaceae bacterium, assembly GCA_964555605.1. Taxonomy (GTDB): domain Bacteria; phylum Bacteroidota; class Bacteroidia; order Chitinophagales; family Chitinophagaceae; genus Endoryza. The sequence continues at coordinate 20,273 of CAZKSY010000018.1, forward strand.
AGTGCTGGAATCTTATCGATATCCCACCAGGTGCAGGAAAGAGATAGGAAATCAGGTACCGGTTTTACTTTCTCGTATTCTACCAGTGCATAATAACCGATCGTTACGAAACGCTGCAGGAACCAGTCGTTACTGGCTTCATCAAGATCCATGTAGCGGATCAATCCTCTGGTCAAACTTTCACGGGAACGTTTGGTGTCGCCAAATACAGCAAATTGCTGCAGATATACCCGTTTCAATCCGGTGCGATCATTCAATACACGTGCGGCCGCATCATCTACAGATTCCGTTTTATGAACATACCCTCCCGGCAGCATCCAGTGCTTTTTATCCTGACACTCCAGTAATAATACCTTGAGCTGGTCATCGTGAAATCCAAAAATCACGTTATCAACCGACAACCCGGGCATAAACTGCTCCACCCCTGTTTTCAACATGCTGCTCAGTTCGTTTTTCTTGCCTTTCATACCCCGAAGTAAGTAATTTTTGAGAAGTAATGAAAAATGAAGTACTATTGTGTCATAATGATACAATAAATTTTTCATCAATACTTATTCCAATGAAATTACTGGCCCGTTACATGAGTCTTATCGTAGCTGTTCTCCTTTATCAGACAGGAACAGCACAGGAGAAATTACCCCAATTGGGAAAAGCGCCCATCAGTGAGATAGTGAAAGCCATGACGCTGGAAGAAAAAGTGAATCTGGTAGTAGGGGGCGGCATGTATGTTCCGGGCATGCCCATGCCGGGATCAGGCGGGCAACCTACTGAAGCTCAAAAGCGGACTACGGGTGCGGCCGGCACTACTGCAGCCATTCCACGACTGGGTATTCCTGGTTTGGTGGTATGCGATGGACCTGCCGGAGTGCATGCTTTTAATGGTGGCAAGAGCCGTCTGTATTATGCAACAGCCTGGCCTACCGGCACCTTACTGGCCTCCAGTTGGGACACGGCCTTGGTAAGAAAAGTAGGGGCTGCTTATGGGGCCGAAGCCAAAGAATATGGCATTGATATTATTCTGGGGCCGGGTATGAATATTCACCGCAATCCACTGGGAGCCCGGAACTTTGAGTATTATTCAGAAGACCCGGTGATCACCGGACATATGGCTGCAGCCGTAATAAATGGCATTCAGAGTACAGGAGTAGGTACTTCTGCCAAACACTTCTTCGCCAATAATCAGGAAACCAATCGCAGTTCGGTTAATACGATCATGACTGAAAGAGCCATGCGGGAGATCTACCTGAAAGGTTGGCAGATCGCCATACAACAATCGAATCCCTGGACCATCATGAGTTCTTATAATCTGGTGAACGGACCATACACTTCCGAAAGTCCCGAATTATTGCGAACAATCCTTCGTGGTGAATGGGGTTATAAAGGATTTGTGATGACCGATTGGTTTGGAGGAAAGAATCCGGTGGCGCAGCAAATTGCCGGCAATAATCTGATCATGCCCGGGCTTCCCCCACAGAAAAAGGCCCTGCTGGATGCGGTGAAATCGGGTCAGTTACAGGAAACAGTCCTGGATCAGAATGTAGCGGAAATATTAGAGATCGTGTTGCGCACTCCTGCCTTCAAAGGTTATAAGTACAGCGATAATCCGCCACTAAAAGAAAATGGTCAAATTTCACGTGCAGCAGCAGCCGAAAGTATGATTTTATTAAAAAATGAGGCAGGGACTTTACCCGTAAATCCCGGTACGAAAGTGGCGCTGTTTGGAAATAATCAAATGGAACTGATTGCCGGCGGTACCGGTAGTGGAGATGTAAATAAAATGTACACCGTTCCGCTTTCAGACGGACTGTTCAAAGCCGGCTTCGCATTAAATACGGATCTGTATCGTGCGTATGCGGATTATATCACCACCGAAAATGCAAAGAAGCCAAAAAGAAGTTTAATGGAAGAATTGATGAGTCCTGTGGTACCAATACCTGAAATGGAGCTTAACGTCGAGCAGATCAAAAATGCAGCGGCCAATTCCAGTATGGCGATCATTGCCATTGGTCGTAATGCCGGGGAGGGAAATGACCGAAAAACAGCCAACGATTATTATTTATCGGATAAAGAAATAACACTGATCAAAAATGTTTCCGCCGCCTTTCATGCCCAAAATAAAAAAGTGGTGGTTACGCTGAATATTGGCGGTGTGGTGGATGTGATGCAATGGCGTGATGCTGTGGATGCTATCCTCTTAGGCTGGCAACCGGGTTTGGAAGGAGGAAATGCAATGGCGGATATTCTTTCCGGAAAAGTGAATCCATCCGGCAAGTTGGCAACAACCTTCCCGGTTAAATATGAGGATGATATAACAGCAAAGAATTTCCCGGGTCGAGAGATCCCCGGTTCAGAAAAACCTGGTTTATTCGGACAGAAGCAGGTAGACGCTGAAGTAGTATATGAGGAGGGTGTGTATGTTGGTTACAGATACTATAGCAGCTTTAATATACCCACTGCCTATCCGTTTGGTTACGGTTTATCGTATACACAATTCAGTTATGGCAATCTCAAGATCGCATCATCTAACAGCTCTGATAGCATTAAAGTAAGTGTGACCATCACAAATACCGGAAAGGTGGCGGGTAAAGAAGTAGCCGAATTATTTGTGAGTGCCCCTACAGATAAAATTGACAAGCCGGTAGCGGAGTTAAAGGGTTTTGCTAAAACACGCTTACTGAAACCGGGCGAATCACAGGAGATGCAGTTTATCTTGCGCGCCGCAGATCTGGCGAGCTTTCAAACGGCCAGTGGCGCCTGGATCGCAGATGCAGGAACCTATACGGTACGGTTTGGAAATGCTCAAACGGTTTACAGCTCTGGCAATTTCAAATTAAATAAAGCTGTGGAAGTGGAAAAGGTAACCAAAGTGTTGGCACCTAAAGTAAGCATACAGGAATTAAAAAGAACGGATACAAAAGAGAAAAGGAAACTAGGATTTTAATAAAAAAGGGGCGTCCTTCAGGGTGCCCTTTTTTTCATGCTTTCGTAAATGGAATGCAGGGCTTTTGGTAACTTTCAAAAAAAGATTTATGACCGACAGACTGGGATCAACCAAACCGCACTATCAAATTCTGGATGGATTAAGAGGCGTGGCAGCCTTGCTGGTGGTGGTTTTTCATTTATTTGAAGGCATTGATCCCACGTTGGCAACACACCCGATGCGGCATGGATATCTGGCAGTGGATTTTTTCTTTTTATTATCTGGATTTGTGGTGGGTTATGCGTATGACGACAGATGGGGCAGCATGACTGTGGGTCAATTTTTCAAGATCCGGTTGATACGGTTACATCCAATGGTGATTGTGGGGGCGTTGATCGGGGCTATAGGATTCTGGTTAGATCCATATAAATCGCTACGTCCGCCTTCAGGCATATCAGATTTATTGCTAGCAATGGTCTTAGCCATGGTATTGATGCCATCACCGGATATCAGGGGTTGGGGCGAAACGCATCAGTTGAATGGTCCCAGTTGGTCTTTATTGCAGGAGTATATTGGTAATATTTTATATGGGGTATTGGTGCGGCGGTTTAGTAAGATCGCGTTGAGTCTGTTGGTGGTTTGTTGTGCCGGGGCATTGATTTATACAGCTATTACCAATGGCCATTTAGGAACCGGCTGGAGCTATGAAACCTTTTGGATTGCGGTGGTACGCATGTTATTCCCATTTTTTGCCGGGTTGCTATTATTTCGTTTAGGTAAGATCATACGATTGAAGCAGGCATTTTTGATCAGTGCGGGTTTATTGGCATTGACATTTTTTATTCCATATAATAATTATAATGGCCTGATGGAAGCGCTGATCATTATTATTATTTACCCGATCGTGGTAGCTATTGGAGCTGGAGGAACAGTAAGTGGGTGGGGGGAGAAAGTTTGCAAATTTCTGGGGGATATTTCCTATCCGATATATATCACACACTATCCCTTTATATATGTATATACGATGTGGATCTACGAGAAGAAACCCACACAGGCGGAGATAGCACCAGTGGCAATAGGGTTGTTCGTTTTGTTTATTCTGTTGGCGTATGGATTGTTGAAGGGGTATGATGAGCCGGTAAGAAGGTGGTTGAGGGGGAGGAAGTGGTGAGGCACAAAATGGAGATGGCATCTCCACGTGATTATACGTAGATACGCTCGTGTTTCCACTGCAAAAACCAGGTGAAAAATCGATGGATAATTTAAGTTCAAAAGTTTACATAATCAATTCTTTGCTTAACACAGGCCATGTAGTGTGATATTTATCACAGCAGAATGCTCATTGAATCCAAAACTTTGCATCATGAACAAAGATTTGAAGAAACATTGGCAAAACGTATATCTCACGAAACAACCGCATGAAGTCGGTTGGACACAAGTTGTTCCTACTACATCTCTTGCGTTCATTAATAGCTTTAACCTGGACAAAAACGCACGAATAATTGACATTGGCGGTGGCGATAGTAAGTTGGTCGATCACTTGCTTGATCAAGGATATACGAATATTACAGTTCTTGATATTTCGGGGGAGAGTTTACGGAAAGCTCAGGAGCGGTTAGGAGAAAGAGCGCAATTGGTAAAATGGATAGAAGCTGATATAAGGGAATTCCGACCTGATAATAAATATGATCTCTGGCACGATAGGGCTGCATTTCATTTTTTAATCAGTGAAGATGAAATAAAAGCATATCTCGATATTGTTCGGAGATCGGTCTCTGGCTATATCGTAGTAGGAACATTCTCGCAAAATGGTCCATTGAAATGTAGTGGTCTTCCAATCAGACAGTACTCTGATGACCAATTAACGCAGCAATTTCATAATGGTTTTTGTAAGATAAAGTGCATTACAGAAGACCACATCACACCATTCTTAACTAGGCAAAATTATGTATTTTGTAGTTTTAGGAAATGTGCAGCTTAGTAGTGCGATACAAAAAGGAGATGGCATCTCCTGAGGTTTTTCTTAAAACAGACAGGTCAAAACACCAGCTTGTTACCGTGAATTTACGTGGAGATGCCATCTCCATTTTGTAAAAAACTCCCCCTTTTACAGGATAACGCATTGCACAGGTATTTCCCACCTTAGTTAAATAATTCTTTTCGGAATTCCAATCATTAACTAACATGAAGCAATATCTATCTGCACTATTCTGTATGCTGCTATTTCATGCCAATGCCCAGGAAACATATGATCGAATATTTTACAAAGCACCTGCTTCATGGATAAAAGAAACCGGTAGAGATTATAATAAATACAGTATACTCGATCCAAATTCCGGAGATCATGCACGTATACTTATTTATCAAAGTGTAGCCGGAAGCGGAAACACAATAGCTGATTTTAAAGCAGATTGGGAAGAATTAGTGGTGCGACAATTTGAGGTCGGAAAACCTTCAGAAGAAATTGATCAGCCATTATCAGAAAACTGGACAGCTCATATAGGTGAAACAAACTTTACGTTTAATAAACGATTATATAATGTAACATTATTTACGGCTAGAAATGGTAACATTAAAGTGAGTATAATCACCCTTAGCAATAATGATAAATATCAAAAAGTTTTATTAGATTTTTATTCATCTGTTTCCTTTAAACCTACGGTTCCGAATGAAGCACCAGTGATTGTATCACAAAGTAGCGACTTCGACCAGCGCCTGATTGGAAAATGGAACCGTTCGGGTTCCATTACTCCAACATATGCAAATCCTGCTAGTTGGGGAAACAGCGGCTATACAAAAAGCCGATATCAGTTCAATTCTGATGGAACATACCGGTTCACAGAAAGAAGTTTTCGATATAGTTTAAACCACATAATAATTGTTGAGGAAACGGGACGATTTATTGCCAAAAATGATCAGCTAACGGTGATCCCTGCTAAAAGTAATATAAAATCATATTCGAAAAAGAATGGCACGGATGAGTTGGGCGCATTGCTTAATTCAATAGATAGAGAATTGGAAAAAATTACCTACACATTTCGTCTGCACTATTTTTCTGGTATACAGGAATGGAATCTCGTTTTGCAACACGACATCCCAACCAAAAGAGAAGGTGCATTCAGTACCTTAACTGTTTACCCCAATGCCTGGTATTTTGATCAGAGGTTTATAACAAAGGATTTAACCGATCCTAAGTAATGGCTCATAAATACAACTGAATGGAAAAAAATAACACCCTTTTGGTGTGAAATTAACGTATGAAATTGAAGAAAAACACCGGGAGATGCCATCTCCATTTTGTACCCCACTACCCCCGCCGCGCAAACTCCGGCCGCACCGCCCAACTCTTCCGGTTAAACGGCCTGTACACCAACCAATAAATAAAAAATACTGTCACCAAAACCCTGATCATCACGACCGTCCATTCAGGCATTACACCTTTCAAATTATATAAAACCCCATCTTCCCCAAAATCTCCCATTCCCACCAAGGCTGGTATACGATACCAATAATAACATGATACCCCCAAGGCCGCAAACCAGGCTACCAATAAGCGCTCCTGCTTCTTCATCCATACATTCCTCAAAAAAACAAACAGCAGCAAAGAAACCAGCAACCCAATTACCGGTAATTTGTACACACCCAATAGCTCCTGGATCGTATACGTCTTGTCGGTATCCGGAACATGAAACCATCCCCAGATAAAGCCAGGTAATCCTCCCGCCAATAATATCCCACTGATCAAATGATAGTTCGTATTCCGCGATATAACCGGATGCATATTAGGCGTAGAATCAGGACAGGGAACCACACAATTATGACAATTATGACAGTTCATATTCGGTACCGTTAACCCAACATTACCTCCATATAACTTCTCCACTGGATGCACCGGACATAAACCCGAACACCAGGCACTCTTCCATTCATATATAAAACCCAAACTCATACCAACCGCTACCATCGACATTATCATCACGGCCGTTGCGGTACCATTATGATTGAAAACCGGATGGCGTAAGGGTACCAGAATAAATAACACGATCACTGCCATTAATCCAAAAACACCCGATTGAACCGGGCTCATTTTAATTCCTTTGGATAATCCCAAATGACGGGGTAATAAATTAGTAAGTGCCAATGGACATATATTTCGCCATACGCCCAATGCCACTACAAACAAAGCAGGTGCCACCGGGATCAACACATTCCAGAATAATAATAAACCTATTGAAGGGAAAAACAGAAGGCTGACCATCAGAAATATTCCTACCAGCCAAACTAAGACCTGTACAATCCGCCACACAATAACAGATTGCCTCGAAAGGGCTTTACCACTATTTAACACGATGGTTGGTCCAAACATAACGGTGCCGTCTTGAAGAAATAAGAGCGAAAAATTAAAACTATGACCAGTGAAAATTTATGATTTTAATCATTTTGCCTTTTATGAACCAGATTTCGTACCCTGAAATTCCTATTTTATACCTAAAACCATGCATTTCTCTCTGGCAATCTGCTAAAGAATTCCACAACAATACAGTCCGCTGCTTAACGTATAGTTTAGAAGACCGCCCCTCTCAGGTGCCTAAGAGTATACTGCCTGTTCACTACCCACTCATTTCTCAAAATTGTCTTGCTATATATTTAGATGATCTATCATTTTCCGCATCATGAAGAAATAAAATCACCCTACTACATCTTATTCGTTTGTATGTGGTCGTAACACATCAACGTTAAAAGATTAAACCAGTCAAACCGATTAGGGATGATTCAATCATATCTCAGGCTTTTGCTAGAAAACAGCTCCTTAAACATTGCAACCATACCAGCAGCACAAAAGAAGAAGCCCTTCATTCCAATCAAGCAACACATTTAATGAATAAATATTATGTGACTTCATAGCTACATCCCCATTGCGGTTTACCCTTATTAGATATAAGTGATTACTACTTATTATATTTCCATGTTATCATGCCTTTGTAAAATTGACTCAAATCATCCTTTTAAAGGATAAAGTATAAATCCAATGCTATTATATTTGCGACCAATGAATATCAAGCTATTTGTAGCCATCCCTTCTGAGTTTCCGCCGCAGTATTGCCCGGAAACAGTAGAGCTTTTCTATACCGGCGTAGGAAAGGTTAATGCTGCTATTCGCGCTACACAAGTATTATTGCATAGCGACCCGCAAAATACCATCGTACTCAATTATGGCTCTGCCGGATCGGCCACCCATCCAATGCATTCTCTTCTTCGTTGTCGTAAATTTCAACAGGCAGATATAGACGCCCGTCCCCTGGTACCCAAGGCCGGCATTACTCCCTTCGATGAATTAATCTATCCCCAACTGGAGAAAGACCCAATCAGCTTTGGTGAGGATGGACTTCTTTGTACCACGCAGGATCAGTTTCAACAAAAACCCGTTCATGAAATAAATGACATGGAAGTATATTCCATTGCAAAGCTTTGTTGTATCATGGGTTTTGATTTCACTGCGTATAAATTTATCAGCGACGGTGGCGATGCGCATGATTGGGAAGACAATCACCATCTTGGCATCGAAGCTTTCTGTAAAATCCTTCGTACCGAATACGTACGCTAAGCAAATCCCTCTATTCTTTCTTTAGCATCGAATCCGTATATTCGTTTAAACGATCGCTATATGGATTACGAAATAATTCTCCGCTTTCTATTGGCTGCTCTGTGGGGTGGTATCGTTGGGGCAGAACGTGAGTACCGTAGTAAAACGGCCGGATTTCGAACCATGATCATGATCTCTCTGGGATCCTGCATTTATACAATGATGTCGGTGAACCTGGGCATTGATATCTCGCACGATCGCATCGCTTCCAATATTGTTACAGGTGTAGGATTTTTGGGTGCCGGTGTAATTTTTCTGGAAAAGAACAGAGTAAGTGGTATCACTACTGCCGCCACAATTTGGGCCGTTGCCGCTATTGGCATGAGTATTGGCGCTGGTCGCTATTTCGAAGCAGGTGCCGCCAGTATTCTGATCGTGATTGTATTGGCCATTCTCCCGTATGCTGAAGGTTTTCTGGATAAATGGAATGTTTTTAAATCATATACCATCAGTCTTCATGCTAATGGACATACAAAAGATAAATATGAAGAAATCATCAAACAATTAGGATTGAAATATAAACTGGTTGGCCACATCAAAGAAACTGACCAGGTATCCTATACCTGGCATGTTTTTGGTCATGCCGACCGACATAAAAAATTGGTAGAGCGCATTGAACAAGATGAGAAAATTTACAAGTTCTCCTACTAATTCCTCTTCATACCGCCCACTATTAGCCCATTATCAAACAGCAAGCATAGAAAAACCGGCTAAATTCCTATATTTTCCTCAACTATTACCGAAGGAAACTTCAGTGCCGTGCATCTAAAGGAATAGAATTGGAAGAAAGGCTCGTTATAGATCAATTGCGAGGCAGACAGGAAACTGCTTTCCGGTGGCTGGTGGATGAATACCGCAACCGGGTGTTTCACACTGCCTTCAATATTCTGCAAAATGGTCAGGATGCAGAGGATGCGGCTCAGGAAACCTTTATTCAGGTGTACGACTCTATACATCAATTCAAAGAAGAATGCAGCTTGAATACATGGATCTACCGGATCGCGACCAGAAAGGCTCTTGAAAAACTTCGAAAAAGAAACACGCGCAACCGCTTGCATCAGATGATTCCCTGGTGGATGCCTGCAGAAAAAAAGAGCCCTGAGGCAATCGAACTCAATCCCGGAATCAAGGCCGAAAACAAAGAGAAAGCGCTGGCATTATTTACAGCTATTAATAGTTTACCGGAAAAACAGAAGTTGGCTTTTACGTTGATTCGCGTGCAGGGTATGCAGTATGATGCGGTTTGTGCCATCATGGAAATGAAGGTAAAGGCAGTTGAATCGCTGGTGAGCCGGGCAAAAGAAAATCTCAAAAAGAAACTTGACAATTATTACGATAAATGATTTTTTATGATAAAAGATAATCCAAACCGCTTGGAAGAACATCTGATCCTGATTGATCAGATGGTCGAAAATACCACGGATGATTTTTTCTATACACGGTTAAAAGCACGTATGGAAAACAGGGCTGAACCAACCACCTGGTCGTTGCCAGTGAAGCCAGCCTGGGTACTGGGCGCACTATTACTATGCGCCGCATTGAACTTCTTTACATTAGTTGAAAAATTCAAGACATCGTCTTCCAATTCATCAACCAATACGATCGAGAGTTTTGCAGCCGCCTACGGACAAACCATTTCTTCTCCCCTTCAATAAACAGGCATGAAAACCTATTTTACATCAAAATTTTTGAGCTGGCTGGTTCTGGCTTTGCTGCTCATCAATGCGCTTACATTAGGGCTATTCTGGTTCGGCAAACCCAAAGGCTCCGCCTTTCCTAAAGAACGTCCGCAGGATTTTCTTATCGAACAATTAAAATTTACGGAAAAACAAAAAGAGGCCTACCTCTTACTGATGAAGGATCATCGCAATAAAACTGTCGAATTACGCGATGCGATCAGAGAGAAAAAAGATGCTTTATTTGCCTTGGCTAAAATTGACTCTTTGAGCGAGAGCAGTAAATTACAAGTAGCCAAAGAAGTTAGTTCACTCACCGAACAACTCGATCTTCTCACTTTAGAGCACTTTCATGCTATACGGACACTATGTGACAATAATCAGAAAGAGACCTTCGATAAAATACTGAAAGAAGTTACCGCAATGATGGGTGCGCCGCGTCCGCAGGGACCACACGGACCTCCGCCACCTCCTCCCGGAGCTGAACCAAGACCCGAATAAATGTGCTTAGGCTTTTTTTAACGAAGGATTTTTTTCGTTGATGCATCCATACAATATCATTTAATTTAAAAATAGTTTTCATGAAAAAACAAATCATTCTGGCCGTTATGATTCTTATGAGTGTATCGGCATTTGCTCAGGATCCGCCCCATCCGCCACACCCACCCCGCCCGGAGGATCGCATGAAACACAGCAAAGAAATGCTGCAACAGGAGTTGAAACTGAATCCAACCCAAATGCAAAAGGTGGAAGCTGCATTCGCTGCATTTTTTGAAGGGGCAGATAAGATCAGAAAAGATAACCCGCCTCCGCCCCCACCTCCAATGGATCCAAAAGTGAAAGCTTCGTTGGAAAAATTAGAAAAGGAAAGAGATGCTGCGATAAAAGCGGTCTTAACACCGGAACAATATGAAAAGTATAAAAAGGCAACAGAAAGAATGCGTCCGCCTGCTCCCGGAAAAGAAAGACCCATTAAAGATTAATTGCTTAAAGAGGTGACGCCTTACAGTGAGTCACCTCTCTTATATATTCTTCCTTTCACTCTTACTTCGATCATTACATGAAAAAACATCTTTTTCTTCTCACCACTATTGGTATTTGGATGATTGCCTGCAGAAAAAATCCAGACAATGGTGCCACTACTGCTGTGGACCCGGTTTCTTACAATGCAGATTGGACCACCACCACCCATGGTAATGTGAGCCCGGATTACGCAACCGTCTATCCGCAGGAGTCGGTCAATACCATTGAAATTACTATTGGTACTACAAACTGGAATGCCATTCGCAGTAATATGACCAGTTTATACGGTTCCGATTTTGGTGCAAATGCAGGCGGCCCACCGGCACCTCCCGGTAGCGTTAGTGCTGAACCGAACTATGTGGATGTAACACTTCGTTTCAATAATAAAACCTGGAAGAATGTCGGATTCCGTTTAAAAGGAAACTCCTCACTCACCGCTGCATGGAAAAGTGGCAACTACAAACTCCCCTTCAGACTAAACTTCGATGAATTCGAAGATAAATATCCCGGCATAAAGAATCAGCACTTTTATGGATTTGAGGAAATGACCTTCTCTCCAGGCTATAAAGATCAATCACTGATCAGAGAAAAAATTTCTGCAGATATCTTTCGTATGGCAGGTATCCCGGCTCCTACTACTGCATTTTACAGGGTATATGTTGATATCGGTGCGGGGCTCAGGTACTGGGGTGTTTATTGCAGTGTGGAAGTACCCGATGACAATATGATCAAGAATCAGTTTGGGGAAGAAAGTGGCAATATTTATAAACCTGAAAGTCAGCTAAGCAATTTTATTCAAACGCAATTTGAAAAGAAGAATAATGATTCCGCGGCAAACTACACCGATGTCCAGCAATTTGTGACAGCATTGAACAGTTCGCTTCGAACCACCAACCCTTCCCAATGGCGCAGTAATCTGGAAGCTGCTTTCAATATGGACCATTTCGCCAAATATCTGGCCATCAATAATGCCATTGTGAATTGGGACAGTTACGGGCTCATGGCACATAACTATTACCTCTATAATCACAGCACTCAAAAATTAGTGTGGATACCCTGGGATAATAACGAAGCGCTTTCAAAAAGCCCGGGTTTAACAGGTGTGTCTGGTGGCGGCGGTCCTGGCAGCAATGCATTATCTTTAACCATGAATGAAGTAACCGCAAGCTGGCCCCTGATTCGTTATCTGGCCGATGATGCTGTCTATTTCCAGAAATATAAGGACCATATGAAAACCTTTAACAACACGGTTTTTACACAAACAGCAATGGACGCCTTAGTGGAAAAATACCATACTATGGTAAGCCCCTATGCCATTGGAGCGAATGGAGAACAAACCGGATACAGCTATCTGACCAGTCCGGCTTCTTTTACGAATGAAAAGCAGAATATCAAAACGCATATTGCCAACAGAAAGGCCCTGATCAATACCTTTGTACCCTAAATTCATTCATGAATAGCAGACTACTGGATACTTTTGAACCCTGTAGTTTGGAACAGATCAATGAAAGTGGTTTGTTTCAAAACCGAGTAGACCGTAAATACGTGCTTCCTATAGAAGCGCTCGACGATCTCCTTCATCATTGCCATGCCGATTACCGAATCCTGACAATTGACGAAAATCGGGCATTCAGCTACCAAACAGATTATTACGATACTGCAGCGCTAACCACCTATCACCAGCATCACAGTGGTCGGGCCAACAGGTTCAAGATACGGGAACGTAAATATCTCAATACAGGCATGCACTATTTTGAGGTAAAAAAAAGGAATCATAAAGGAGCTACAGAGAAAGTGCGGCTTGATGGTATACGGATCAGTGATGCAGGGGGTATGATCCAAAAAGAGACCGGGTTGGCATCTGAAGAGCTCGTCCATACATTAAGAAGCCAGTATACCCGTATTTCACTGCTTCATAAAACAGAAAAAGAAAAAGTTACGATCGACATTGACTTATCCTTCTCCAACAGGGAACGCAGTATTCAGTTCCAGCATATTCTTATGATAGAAATAAAGACACCCTCGCGTAACGAAAGTCAATTAGTATCTTACATGAAAATAAAGGGCTTCCGGCAAGGTTCATTAAGTAAATATTGTTTGGGCCTTATCGGATTAGATCCAATCTTAAAACACAATCGATTTAAAAAATCGTATACCAAAATATTTAATAAAAACAGGCATGGATATTCCCGAATTCTTCAATAGCAATACCAGTTTTATCTCGCTGTTACTTCGATATTTTATTGATCTGGTGGCGATGTTCGTACTGACCCGACTGATCTATTTTTCGCATTACCGTCGCACCGACCTATTCCTGAGCTTTTTCGCATTCAATAGCATTATTTTCTTTGTAACCCATATGCTGAATGAGGTTGAAATGAGTACCGGGGCTGCTTTTGGTTTGTTCGCTGTATTCTCGATGTTGCGTTACAGAACCGAGGGTATTTCAGCGAAGGATATGACATATCTTTTTCTGAGTATTGCGCTCGGCTTACTCACTTCCGTTAGCGGGGGTAGTATTTGGCAAATAATATTAATTTGTGTGATCATACTCAGCATTACTTTTTTAATGGAAGGTAGCTGGCTCATGAAAAGAGAATACTCTAAAGTGATCCATTATGATAATATTGCTTTATTGCATGAAGATAAAAAGCCTGCTCTGATCGAAGATCTCAAACTGCGTACCGGATTAGATATAAAAAGAGTGACCATCGACGAAATCGATTACTTAAAAGATGCAGGCACCGTAACAGTTATTTATGTAGATAAAAATAACGGATGAAAAAAGCAATTGTAATCAGTTTGATATTTATCGCATTGTATATACCTGCAATGGCGCAAACCAGTAAAGCCGACCCTAAAGATGCCCAAGGTTGGTATGGAGTCGGGTTGAAATTTGACCTGCCGAAGAAATGGTCTGCGGAATTTGATTATCAAACACGATTCATTAATGATCTCTCCACTTACAATGGATCTTATTTCAGTGTCGGCGTAAATAGAAAGATTGGAAAACTATTAGAAGCTGGACTGGAGTATCGGCTGGCGCTGGTAGAAAAAGGCACCTATCACCGGGTGAGTCTGGGCCTGGAAGCATCTAAAAAATGGAAGCCCATAGAACTGAGCTGGCGCATCCTGTTGCAGAATCAACTGCAGGACTTTGTAGATCCAACGGAAGTAAATCAGAGTGAGGGTTATTGGAGAAGCCGGTGGATGATTAAGTATGACCTCAATAAAAGCTGGGAATTATTTGCGGCAACAGAACCTGTGATGAAATTCGGCGGCAATAATTTTGTAGATAACTGGCGCAATACCGTTGGCACAAAGGTAAAAATTGCACCGCGCACCAAATTAGAGCTTTACTATATCTACCGTCCCGACTATGCGAAAAAAACGTATAACCGTTATTTTCACATTTTTGGGCTGAACATTAATCATACCATTGCTGTAAATAAGAATAAGAAAAAGAACTAAGCGGCTCTTTTTTTTATTCTCTTATCACCAAAACACATTCCATTGCTCCTTCCCTCCTTAGCGCATCATGATAAAACTGATCGCTACGCCTCCACCCGGAGCGAGCTTTAAGGGAACAGTGTCTGTTGTCGCAACTACTTTTCGTTGAATTACATATCGCTCTGGATTGGTATCCCAATGCGCTTCCGGGGCATCGGCATAAACAGTCATTTGATACTTTTTTCCAGGTTCCAGAAACTTCAGATCCACTGTATATTCATGCGGATTTTCATCTGTAATCGCCCCTAAAAACCAATTTGGCTTGCCTTTCTCTCTGCGAACAATGGTGATGTAGTCGCCCGGTTCTGCTTCCAGAATGTTGGTTTCAGACCAATTCACCGGCACGTCTTTAATGAATTGAAATGCGTCCATATACTTTTCATAATTCTCGGGCAGATCCGCCGCCATTTGCAACGGACTATACATGGTTACATACAAAGCAAGTTGTTTTGCCAGCGTAGAACGCACCCGGGTAGTTCGGGTGCTGTCGAATTGATTCAAACGCATATGGAACAGACCCGGTGTATAATCCATTGGCCCTCCCATCAACCGTGTAAACGGCAGGATCGTATTATGTTCAGGTACAATTCCAAGAGTGGGTGCATTATTAAATTCAGCTCCTCTGGCAGCTTCATTAGCCATCCAGTTCGGCCAGGTTCGATGTAATCCTGTTGGATGTACGGGCTCATGCGCATCAACCATTATACCGTAAGCAGCCGCTTTTTCAGCTACACGATTGAAGTGATTCACCATCCATTGACCATCATGATGTTCTCCCCGGGGAATGATTCGTCCAACATAACCTGTTTTTACAGTATTGATATCATTGCGTATCATATAGCGAAAAGCAGTATCCATTCTTCTCTCATAATTTGTTACAGCTCCCGAAGTTTCATGATGCATGATCAAACGAACCCCCTTTTGTCGAGCATATTTTGAGAGCGCAGGCATATTATAATCGGCATAAGGCGTAACAAAATCAAAAACATTTTCTTTCCAGTTTCCAAACCAGTCTTCCCAGCCAACATTCCATCCTTCAACGAGTACCCCATCAAACTTATGCCTGGCAGCAAAATCTATATAGCGTTTCACATTGGCAGTGTTTGCACCATGCTTTCCTCCTTTTAGTTGCCAATTGGCTTTACCTGTATGCATCTCCCACCAAACACCCACAAACTTTTGTGGTTTGATCCAACTCGTATTTGAAATTTTACCGGGTTCATTCAAATTCAGAATAGTTTTAGACGAAAGGATGCCAGCGCCACTTGTGCTAACGATCACGGTACGCCACGGCGTTTTAAATGGTGTTTGTAAATACGCCTTATTACCAACGGCATCGGGCACCAATACTGATTGAAACGTTAGGCTGTTTTTATCGAGCAAAAGATTCATTGCGGGATAATTGACCAGAGCGGCTTCATGAAGATTGATATATAAACCACCAGAAGTTTTGATCATCAGAGGTGTTTGCACGGCATTCTTATCGATCAGTGCGGTTACAGCAATATCCTTTTCTTTTGCGGCAGCTTCAGTTGCGTCGATAGCAGATAGCAAGGTAGTATTATACGTGTATTCGTTGGTTTCATAATCGCCCGGGATCCAGAAAGCTTTATGATCGCCCGATTGTGCAAAATTACTGTACTCATTTTTCACGATAAAATGTTCCAGATTATTTTGAACCGGGAACTCATACCGCCATCCGATACCGTCTTCAAATAACCGAAATATAATATTTATTAAAATCCCGGAGCCACTTTTATCTTCCAGATGAAAAACAACCTCTTTATAATTATTACGTATCCGATCCTGCTCGCCCCAAACCGGAGTCCAGGTTTCATCATAAGATGATGTTTCTGTTTTGATCAAGCGGAATTTACGCAGTACTGTTTCAGGCTTAGCCAATTCAAAACCGAGCGACGATGGTTTTATTACTTCCTGGGTACCATGGTTCAACGCATACTCGAATCCTCCTTCTGCTGTAACGCCAGCAGTTAAATGCATGGCACCCATTGAAAGACGGGCTGTTTGTGCTCCAACAACACCCGATAAAAGAATTGAAATCAATAGCAGTAATACGCGCATAAAATGAGGTTTGTTTCTCAAAGATAGGCGGGAAAAAGAGATGGCCTGAAACAGTTTGCCAACTGCATCAGGCCATCAAAATACCGGTAGCTATTTAGAGAATGGTGGCTTATTATTTTCCCAGTCGGATACCAATAGACAGACCCGTTCTGAAACCAGGTAAAAAGCCTTTATAAGCCGCATGCACATTTCGTGCAGAACTGTTTACGGTTACCGTAGTTTTGCTTCCCACCAATGGAACGTCCTTCACAAAATTATCGATCTCCTGTTTGGCGTCATTGGCGGCTGTAGCATCCCAGGCGGCACCGGCTCCCGTTTCCTGTGCATCCAGATCGAATGTGGCACTATTCGCTTCTGGCCCCAGAAGGTACCAATCAAGAACCACACGTTTAGCGATCATCATCTGCAATCCCAACTGGGCTCCGATGCCAAAACCAGAATAAGATGCAGAAAGCAGAAAGGGCTTAGTGGTTCCGGAAATATCAAAATCAGTATTGGTAGAGGCTGTATTTTTTACATACTTAATATAGGGTTCAAAATAAAAACCCGTCATGGGTCTTTTTCCCATATACATACGATATCCCGCCATAACAGAAGTCGTTTTCATAGCTAAAGACCTGTCTTTGCCATCAATATTCTGCGTGAGCACATGTGCAGAGGGCAGCCCGAAATTGAAGGTGATGGAGCGTTTCTTCTTAAAGTTATACTCCGTACCAATACCGATTTTGCCGAAAAACAAACTGGATGGCACCCATTTGGCTACAAAGGAAGGATTATACGGTTTTGTTTCCTGAGCCAGGAGCTGGCCCATCATAATTACAAGTGTCAAACTAATTAACAGCTTCTTCATACGTTGCGTTTAGGGGTTTTAGATTCGTCGACAAATGTCGTTAGAAAAATGCTGGAAATAAAGTATTTAAGTAATAACTCTTACAAATTGTGGGGAGTGCAATTCATTGTGGCCGTAAACAGGAATACCGCTATTTTACGTATCCCACCTTACGTAGAACTTCCCGAATACCTGTGCAATTGATTCATTTATTACCTGGTTTCATCACTATTGCCAATATTTACAACCGCTCAAGAAACAGGTGCGGAATAGGATCGCACCGGCAGAAAACATCAACACAAAAAGTGATGATGAAAAGTAATATCAATCGGAAAACAATTTAAAGCAGCATGCGCATCGGTATGGAAAAGAAATTTCTTCATGGGCTTAAATGGGTAAGCAGATGCATCATAATGTGCTTAATGCTGGTACTTGTATTAAGTATGCTGTTGGGTACCGCTGACTTGTTCATCATTTTTATTAAGAATATCAGCACACCCGATCCTTATGCATTCTTAATAAATGTGGAAGATCTTTATAAGATCTTTTCGGTATTGCTCATCATTGTGGTAGGATATGAATTGCTTAAGTCGATGCAACTAATTCTAAGCAGCGATAAAATTCCGGTTCGATCCATTCTGAAGATCGCCTCCATAGCCTTAGCAAATAAAATTATTACGCTGAATCTTAAAGAAGTGGAGATGTCCGAAATGCTGGGGCTCGCTGCATTGATATTAGCCATGAGTGCGGCATTTTTCTTTTATTCAAAAGAAGCGGAAGCCACCGAAAATAATCAGTAAGGTTAAAGTCTGTTTTTGCTTAGTTTAAAGATTCAAGGTTAAGAATCAAGGGCGTCCCAAAAGGACGCTCTTTTTTTTGTCTATTTGAAATAAAAAGGGCCTTGCAGGATTCCAATCCGCAGAAACGATTTGACATAAATCAAACGGCAGATTTCGGTCGTTTGAATGAAATTGAATCCGTCTTACACAGGGTTAGCAAAATTGCTTGCCCAAAAAGCAGGGCAAAAATAATGATAAGCAATATTACGTAGTTCAATATCAGCATTATAACGGCATATTGAATACTTAGTGCTGCCCTGAAAAAAATCACTCTCAATTACGTGATTAGTCAATCTTTTTATATGTATTTTTAGATAGATTTGAAGGAGATACCATTATTCTTATCCCCCTTGTATTCGTATTTCGGTTAAAACAAACAGTTATTCCCCGATGCCTCAGAATCGTCCTACTTACGATGAGCTGTTGCAGCAAGTCATAGACCTGCAGCAATCAATGGATCATTTTGGTGAAGGTTATATCAAGTTTGACAAATCCCTGCATTATCGCTACGTCAATAAATCTGCTGCTGCGCTTTCCAACAGTATACCGGAAGATTTAATAGGTAAAAGTGTTTTGAACGAGAAAGAGGGCAGCTTGGAACCTGAGTTGATCAATTTTTTTAATCTTGCGTTACAGGCCGGAAAAGAATTGCATTTTGATCATTATAATGGCACCCGGAATTGTTGGTTCAACTACAAAGTAATTCCTTCAACAGATGGAATTTCGGTAGTAATACATGAAAAGAAGGACTTTGAAATGGCACAACAAGCCATTGCACATTCAGAGAAAACGGTGCGCTCCGTACTGAATGGCCTTCCAGAGGGCATTATTGTAGCAGATCAGGAAAAAGGAAGTTTCTTATATGCAAATGATACTTTTTGCAAGATGCTGGGCTATGAGAATGGAGAGCTTTTAAAGTTATCGGTTCCAGACCTGCATCCGGTGGAAGATCTGCCACATATTCTGGAAACATTCCAGTTAATGTTGCGAAAAGAAAGTAGGGTGGCGCATAATCTGCGGGTGAAAAGAAAAGATGGAACAGTTTTTTATGCTGATATATTTGCGGTTACCATAAAGCTGGATGATCAGGAATGTATTTGCGGCATCTTTAATGATATTTCAGAGCGTAAGGAAGCAGAAGAGATCATCACACAATCTCAAAAAAAGATCCAGGAAAATGAATTGATCTTACGGCAGGCGAAGAAAATTGCGCGTATGGGTTACTGGCAATTAGACCTCCGTACAAATCAGCTCAGTTGGTCTGATGAAATATTTGAAATTTTCGGAAGAAACCCCAAGGAGTTTACAGCAACGCTTGAAAGCTTTATGAGTTTTGTGCATCCGGAAGATCGCAACCTCGTAAATGAATCGTATAACAATCACCTGAAAAAAAAGGAAGACTATAATATTGTTCATAGAATTATTACTGAAAACAATGAAATCAAGTTTGTGAACGAAAGATGTCACACTGATTTTGATGAAAACAACAATCCCACAATTTCCATCGGTGTAGTAGCCGACATAACGGATATCCATAAAGCAGAAGAGGAAGCACGTGAAAATGAATTGCGTTATCAAACCCTTATCCAATCCTCTCCGGTAGGGATGGTGGTAACGGATCGAAAGGAGAATGTTTTACTGGTAAATGATCGGTTTGAGGATATAACAGGGTACAACAAAACAGACCTTAAAAATTCTGATGATTGGTGGCAAAAGGCCTATCCGGAAGAAAAATACCGGAAACAGGTTCAGGCCAAATGGGCACGCGCCATTGTGGAGGCGCAAAATGAAGAGGAAGGGTTCAAAGGTATTGAGGTAAAAGTATACTGCAAAAATGGGGATTGGAAATATCTGGAAGTGGGCTACATATCCCTTGCCGGATTAAGTATGATGACTTTTGTTGATGTAACAGAGCGAAAGGAAATTGAAGATACACTTCGGGAGAAAGATTACAGAATGGATCAGCTATCCTTGCATAGTCGTACAATTTCATGGGAAGTTGATAAAGAAGGATTATACACCTATGTAAGTGATGTGGCTGAAACCGTATTGGGCTATCGCTCGGACGAACTTGTCGGTCGCAAATATTTTTATGAAATTCATCCTGTTGATGGTCAGGAAGAATTCAGAAAACAGGCCATGGCGGTATTTGCCCAAAAACTGGAGTTTAGTGATCTGCATAATCAGATAGAAGATAAAAACGGAAAAATAATTTGGGTAACCACGAATGGTATACCCATACTGGACGAAAATGGCGAATTACTTGGATATCGTGGTAGCGATACAGATATAACAGCACGTAAAAAAGCTGAGTCGGCATTGATTGAAAGTGAGGCAGAGAACAGACGGTTATTTGAAACGATGGCACAGGGTGTGGTATATCAGGATCGGGAGGGTGCCATATTCAAGGCAAACCCTGCTGCAGAACGATTGTTGGGATTGAGTTTTGAGGAAATGATCGGGTACAAATCCACTGATCCCAGATGGCACACGATCGATGAAAATGGTGATCCATTCCCCGGCGAACTGCATCCGGCCATGATGGCTCTAAAAACGGGCAGCTCTGTTAAGGATGTTGTTATGGGTGTATATAATCCGGTGAAAATGAATTACACCTGGATATTAGTGAATGCAGAGCCGGAATTCCGTCGGGGCGAGCAAAAACCTTTTCAGGTGTTTACCACCTTTACAGATATCACCGAGCGGAAGCATATTGAGCAGGACTTATTAGAACAAACACGTTTACGCGAACTGATCATGCAGATTGCAAAGCGCTATATCAATATTCCCCTCAGCGATCTGGATCAGGAGATCAATGCCTCTCTACAAACTATGGGTGCGTTTGTTAAAGCAGATCGTTCCTACATTTTTGACTACGACCATGAAAACGGGGTCATACATAATACATATGAATGGTGTAATGCAGGTATCGATCCTGAAATTCAAAATCTTCAATCGGTATCCATAGAACATTTTCCGCAATGGCTGGAAAGGCATCAGCAAGGCCTTCCTTTTATTGTTGATTCTGTAACAGCCCTAAGTGATGAAGGTGAGGAGGGGCATCTTAAAAAAGCGCTCGAGCCACAAAACATTAAAAGCCTGATCACGATACCAATTAAAGATGAGGAAAAGTTGTTGGGGTTTGTAGGATTTGATTTTGTAAATAACTATCAGGAGAATAATGAAAATCAAGAAAAGCTGCTGGTATTATTCAGTCAGGTATTGGTGAACGTAAAGAACAGAAAAAAAGCTGATGATACCCTCCGGGAAAACAGACAATTCCTGCGAGATATCATTGATAACAGTGGATCGGTTATTTATGTAAAAGATAAAGAAGGTCGTTATCTTACGGTAAACAGCAAGTGGACAGAAATCACAGGACCTTCAGCGGAAGATACCATCGGCAAAACCGACTACCAACTCTTCACAAAAGAACAGGCTGACGCTTTTCGTATAAACGATAAACAGGTAATTGAAAACGGTGATCTTATTGTTTTTGAAGAGCAGCTTATAAAGAACGGCGAAATAAGATATTTCCTGAGTATTAAATTCCCATTGAGAGACAAAGATGGTTCTGTCATTGGCTCCTGTGGAAACAGCACTGAGATCACTGAATTGAAAAAGGCTCAATTGGCACTGCGTGAAAGTGAAGCCAACCTGAAAGCGTTATTGAGTAGTTCCCTGGAAAGTATCTGGTCGGTAGACAGCAGCTATAACATAATATATACGAACGAAATTTTTGCACAGGAGTTTCAGGCCGCCTATGGGCAGAAATTAGAGAAAGGCAAAAACATACTGGCCCTGTTGCCAGAGCAGATCAGGAATATTTGGAAGGAGCGTTATGATAACGTTTTAAAGAATGAGCGGATTCGTTTCACAGAACGATTTGCATTTGAAAACAGGGTACTGGTTTTTGATATTGTTATGAACCCGATTCTATTGGAAAATAGAGTAGTGGCTGTTTCGGTATTTAGCAAAGATATCAGCGAACAGGAGCAGGCCAAAGAAGCCTTGCGTATCAGTGAAGAAAACTTCCGTCAGATTGCCGAAAACGTGAGCGAGGTATTCTGGTTACGCAGTCCGGACGCGCAAAAATTACTATACATCAACCCTGCCTACAAAACAGTGTATGGAAGGTCTATCGAAAGTCTGCAACGGGACCCCGATTCTTTTATAAATTCTATTATTGAAGAAGATCGTGGCGCAATCATAGAAGCGATGAATCGGTATATGGAATCAGAGGATTTTGATAAGGAATTCCGGATCATGCGACCCGATGGAGAAATACGCTGGTTGAGTTCAAGGTCCATGCCTGTCCGAAATGAAAAGGGAGAAATAACCGGACATACAGGGGTGGCTATGGATATTACAGATAAGAAGACGTTCGAGTTGGAATTACTGGAAAGAAACAAGCAGCTAAATCTGGTCATTCAGAACATTCCGGGTGCCGTATTCAGTTGCTACAGGGAGACGCAGTGTCATATGATATTTATCAGCGATTTTATTGAGCAGATTTCCGGCTATACGGCAAAAGAAATTTGCGAGGGACATAAAATCTGCTACAGCGATCTAATCCATCCTGATGATATCCGTAAGTTGAGAAAGAGTATGGAATCTGCATATGCATTACGGGAACGATATACGCATACATACCGGCTGATGCATAAAGATGGAACGATCCGTTGGGTATATGAAATTGGAGAATTTCAGCATTATGATGGTGAAATGGAACAGAAGCGTATTGACGGAATTGTATTTGATATAACAAAGAACATTACTGCTGAGGAAGAGAAGTTAACGGCAATTTTTCAGGCAACAGACGCTGAACGCACCAGGATCTCTTTAGAGATACATGATGGGTTGCAACAAACACTGGTAGCCAGTAAATTAAATTTTGAGCTATTAAAAAAAGAAGTAGAAAATCTGGAGCCGAAGCTTAAAGAGCGGTATCAAACCGGATTAAAATTTCTTGAAGTGGCCATTCAGGAAGGCAGGAGCATTGCCCGCTCTTTGTTGCCGAAGCACGTGAGTGATTTCGGTTATGTAATGGCGGTGGAAAATATGTTAGAGAATCTGGATCGTAAAAAAATAGAGTTCAAGTTTTACCATCATAAGATCATGTTGAATGATGACAAATATGGCTTGAATCTTTACCGTATTACACAAGAAGCGATCAGTAATATTCTGAAGCATGCGCATGCCACTAAGGTGCATATTAATTTAACGCATGAGGAGGGTCGTTTGATCTTGACAATTGAAGACAATGGGGCAGGATTTAAAACTGAAGAGGGCGGACAGCGAAAAGAGAGAACCATTGGATTGCAATCAATGAAAAGCCGTGCTACAGCAATAGGTGCTAATTTCGAGATATTCTCCAATCCGGGTAAAGGAACATTGATTGTTATTGATATGCCTTTTCATCTGTCAGAAACCGATCAATCAAAACCTGAGGTAGAATAGTCTTATACATCATTTTCATTAAACGACAATTCTATTTTACCGGTAGTGCTGATAACTTTTCGATAGGTTACGCCGGCGCTATCGAGCATACGTTTAGATGCCTGAGAGGTTTCAGATCCATCATATTTGTCGGACAGAAAAATTACCTCCGATATACCGGACTGAATGATTGCCTTTGCGCATTCGTTACAGGGAAATAATGCTGTATAGATTTTACAGCCATGCAGGTCCATCCCAATATTATTCAGGATAGCGTTAAGTTCTGCATGACAAACATAAGGGTACTTGGTTTGAAGGAAGGATCCTTGTTTCTCCCAGGGAAATTTATCGTCGTCACAACCCATTGGCAAGCCATTATATCCGGCACCAACGATCTTATTTTTAGGATTTACGATACAGGCACCGACCTGTGTGTTAGGGTCTTTACTACGACGTGCAGACAAGAGTGCCACACCCATAAAGTACTCATCCCAGGAGATATAATTGGTACGCTTGCTCATGATAGAAATTTAGTGAAAGTAAAAAAAACGTTGTATTGAGATGGCATCTCCTCGTGATTTTCTTTCGAAAAAGAAGGAAAACACCGTGAAGGGAGGGTGTAAACACCCGGAGATGCCATCTCCTGGTTGTATACAACCAGATATCCCCTTCTTAAATACTTATTTAAATATCCGGTTTCTTCCTATACAACTTTTTATATCGTTGCATACCTGATATCTATCATGGCGCCGCAAACCATGAATCCCTAATTTAAACAGCAATTGTGATTATTTTTGAACAAGTTAAAGCCGATTAATTACTTAATATTTTCTCACATGAAAAATTTCTCCCGTTTACTTGTATCCTGCTTAACTTGTCTTGGCTTGTTATCATACACATTTCTGGTAGCCCAAACCGGAAAGTATGCTTCTAAAGTAAATCCCTTTATTGGCACGGGCGGGCATGGTCACACATTTCCAGGAGCCACAATGCCTTTTGGTATGATGCAATTGAGTCCAGACACCAGACTGGAAGGTTGGGATGGCTGTAGTGGATATCATTATTCCGATTCTCTTTTATATGGCTTCTCACATACACATTTAAGCGGCACTGGAGTAGGCGATTATTGCGATGTTCTATTAATGCCCTTTACCGGTGACGTAAAATGGAAGAATACAGAATATGCTTCACCTTTCTCACACAAGAATGAAAAAGCAACTCCGGGATACTATCAGGTAAAACTTGATAAACATCAGATTAATGCAGAACTAACAACGACCATCAGAGCGGGTATGCATCAATACACTTATCTTCCAAACTCGGAACCAAGTGTTCTCATTGACCTCAAGCATCGTGATGAGGTATTAGAGAGTTCTATTGAAATAGTAAATGAATATGAAATAAGAGGCAGTAGAATTAGTAAGGGATGGGCCAATCGTCAGATCTTGTATTTCTACATAAAGACAGAAAAGCCTATCAAATCCTATGGTATTGCAGTAGACGACCATCTTCAAAAAGGTATTCAAAAAGCTGAAGGAAAGAATATTAAATCCTTTATACAATTCGCTTCTGCCGCAGACAACATTATCCGATTAAAAATCGGCATTTCCGGTGTAAGCATGGAAAATGCAAAACATAATCTTGATGCAGAAATAAAAGACTGGAATTTCAACAACATCAGACTGCAGGCAACAAATTCCTGGGATAAAGAACTTGGAAAAATTGAAGTAAAAGGTGGTACAGCTGATCAGCAAACATCCTTCTACACCGCGTTATATCATGCTTGCCTGGCGCCAAACGTATATGCAGATGTTAATGGAGACTATAGGGGGACTGATCTGAAAGTTCATAATTCACATACATTCACCAATTACACTGTCTTCTCCTTGTGGGATACCCATCGTGCCTTAAACCCACTAATGACATTGATCAACAGAAAACGCACAAATGATTTTATAAATACTTTCCTTGTACAGTATCAGCAAGGTGGTATGCTGCCTGTGTGGGAATTAAGTGGAAATGAGACCTTTTGTATGATCGGTTATCATTCCGTTCCGGTAATTGTTGATGCCTATCAAAAAGGAATTCGAAATTTTGATACAAAACTGGCGATGAAGGCTATGACAAGCTATGCCGAAAGTAACCGATTCGGCCTGGAAGCCTATCAAAATAGAGGTTTTATAAGCAATTTTGATGACCATGAAAGCGCCTCCAAAACGGTTGAATATGCCTATGACGATTGGTGTATTGCTCAATTCGCTAAGTCTATTGGTGATACAAAATTGTTTGACAAATACATTAAGCGTTCATTGAACTACCGCAACCTATATGATCCAACAAGCGGACATATCAGAGGTAAATTATCTGGTATTTGGTACAGCCCTTTTGACGCAACAGAAATAAATAATTTTTATACAGAGGGAAATTCCTGGCATTATTCCTTTAATGCGATGCACGACATAAGTGGAATGATTCAACTGCATGGAGGAAGAGAAGGTTTTCTGAAAAAACTGGAAGAGTTGTTTACCACATCAGCAAGTATGAGCGGTCGTGATCAGCAAGATGTTACAGGGCTTATTGGTCAATATGCACATGGTAATGAACCCAGTCATCACATGTCATATTTATTCAATTATGCAGGTGCCCCCTGGCGCACCCAGGAAATTGTTCATAAGATTGCTACAGAATTTTATCCTAATAACCCAGATGGCTTGATCGGCAATGAAGACTGTGGACAGATGAGTGCCTGGTTTGTTTGGAGTGCAATGGGATTTTATCCTGTAACCCCGGGCAGTGGCATTTATACTATGGGTACACCTTTATTTGATGAGGTCATCATTCATCAGGAGAATGGAAAGGATTTCAGCGTTAAGACAAAGAAACATAACGATAAGGCCATTTATGTGACAAGGGGCAGACTTAACGGAAAAGAATATGCTAAAACATTTATAAATCACTCCGAAATTTTTGCTGGCGGTAATCTAGAGTTAGAATTGAGTACAATACCCAATAAGGCAAGGGGTGTTAATACAGGTCTACCAGATATTGCCACATTTAGTCCTTCGTTTGTAGCTGTTCCCTACATGGATATGCCTACGAATAAATTTAAAGAATCTATCAGTGTAGTATTCAAACATATTCAGAAGGATGCTGAAATCTGGTATTCGTTTGACAATGGGAAAACATCATATAAAAAGTACACTACTCCTGTTATTATAAATGAAAGCTCCACAGTTTCGTTTTATGCAAGTCGAGGACAATTTAAGAGTGGTATAGTATCTCAGCCACTCTATAAATTACCGACGGATAAAACGATAAAGATATTGAGTAATGTGCATCCGATGTACACCGCAGGAGGTCCGGAAGCGTTGATTGATGGTATCAAGGGAACAGTAAACTGGAAAACAGGAGAATGGCAGAGCTATTTTGCTCAGGATTTTGAAGCGGTGATAGATCTACTAAAAGAAAGACAAGTGAATTATGTAGGTGTAGATGTTTTGCAGGATATTAGCCCATGGATTCGTTATCCGGCTTCTGCAATGTTTGAAATTAGTGCTGATGGAGTAACATATAGCCCTTTAGGTATAGCAGAAAATAAAATCGATGCTTCAATAAAAGAGGTTATGCAACAGGAATTGGGGGTTCCCGTCACAGGCAAGGGAAGGTATGTTCGTGTTCGGGTTAAAAATGGGGGATCTTTACCCGCATGGCATGAAAGTGCGGGGCAGGCTACCCACTTGTTTATTGATGAGATTATCATTAGGTAGGGTACAACCAGGAGATGGCATCTCCACGTGATTAAACGTTTTTCCAAGGTATAAAAGCGTGGATTTTTAAGAAAAAGACCCGGAGATGCCATCTCCATTTTGTAATACACAACTTATATGTTCAGTACAATCTAAGCTATCAATAGTTTGCAGAAAACTATTGAACATGCCCATTAATCCCATTTACCAGGCTGCATTTATTGAGGACAATTTATACCACATTTATAATCGTGCTCACAAAGGTCTAAAGCTATTTTATGAACCAGAGGACTACTGGCGATTTCTTTGGAATATAGAAAAGCACCTGGCCCCCTATTCGGATATTTATGCATTCAGCTTATTGCCAAACCACTTCCACCTCTTTCTGAAACAGAACCACATCCCGCTTCCACTCTATATTAACAACATCAATTCCGTAGATGATTTTATGAGTGAACAGGTTCGTAAAACATGCATTTCCCATACAAAATGGATAAACAAAAAATACAATCGGTATGGGGGGTTGTTTTGCTCTCCTTTTAAAGACATATATGTAGACTCTTTTGAATATGCGCTGCAATTGCTATACTATATTCATTGGAATCATGTACACCATGATATTGGAACCACAGTATCAGATTATCCTTACAGCTCTTATTCACATTACTTGTTCGAGCAACCAACATTTATAAAAAAAGACATAGTACTGGATTGGTTCAATGGAAAAGAACAATTCCTAAAAGAACATCTGGCACAAAAGGACCACTTCGCCAGTCTTATTCAATTTGAATCGAAATACAACATTTTTGACGTTTAAAAACGTTTCTTTTTAAGAAAAACCTCAGGAGATGGCATCTCCATTTTGTTGCCTACAAAAACACCACAACCTATTACCACCTTATTCCCGCAATTATCTCTGCTATCACTGCAGGATATCTCACCTTATCCTCCCGCATCAATCCCACACCAATGTATATTATCTCCTGAGCATCCGCATACCAATAGTGCTGCTGAAACATCTGTTCCATAAAATAATGCTCTGTATACTTGAAGGCTTTTCCTCCAACTACCACCTCCTTCAACGGATATTTTTGCAGATCAATCATACGATTCATTTGTGTACTTATCCTGATCACTTCATCCACCGAAATATTCCCCGTATTGGGTGTACGTATTATTTGAAATATTTCAGAGGATCCATTGTACTCCTTCTTTAATAAAACCAACCGATTATTACTTTGCGCTTTACTCTTGAAAATAGAATTATATCTATCCAATCTGTATTCCCAGTCCCAGGGATATCGTATCCTGACTTTAGGTGGTTGTGCACGTAATGACTTCCATTTTTGAATACTTACAGGCATCAGGTAATTTTCTAATTCCTGAAGGATCCATCGCTGCGCTTTGGTTGCTGTATTAAACGTATCAACACGTACCGGTCCAATCATCATACTTGCTTCCCATTCGGTAGCAATAGCAATTCCTCTTGTGTCATTATTATGCCATTTGGCCGGTTGAATTATTGCAATTACTGTATTGTTCTTATAAAAATGATGCCGCACCAATCCATCAACAAATCCTTGCGGAACAGTATCCATTCTGATATCCTTTGGCATACGGATCAACTGAGCTGGAACGAAAATTGGGAAAAGAAGTAAAATAGTTATTATAAAACGCATTATTGTTACATTTCAATTATATAAATCAATTACTGCTTAACTATTTCCACTCTTCTATTCAATGACTTCCCCTCTTCGGTATTATTCGTACTCACCGGACATAACGACCCTACACCATCTGAAAGCAATCGGGCAGCATTGATCTTTCCTACCTTTACCAGGTAGTCCTTTACAGAAACGGCACGCCCTTTAGATAATGCTATATTGTTGGCGAATACTCCCGTATTATCGGTATGTCCTACCACCACAATTTTTACAGTAGGGTTACTATTCAGATACTCTATCACTTCTTTCAAAGCTGGTTCAGATTCTGGCTTGATGGTCGTTTTATTAACATCAAATAAAATTCCATACAAGGCAATTTTTCCGTCACGGTCTATTCCTTCGCTGATAGTCGCCACTACATCCTGTTTCATTTCAGCTTCCTCAATAATAGCTACCATGAAATCACGGTCATCTGTATCATCTGCGTTATAGATCCTCATGTAGATATTCTTACCTTCATGTTTAAATTGAAAATAATTCTTACGGGTCGACAAAGATTTTCCTTTTGCCTTTATTATTGCATTCTCATAATTCACCTTTATCTGGGTCCCGCTGTATTTTCGAGCCTCTTTTGGATCCTTCTCATATCGAATTTCGCGAAAAATGCCACTTACCGTTTTCTTTGTATACTTATCCTCGAGATTCATATAATCAAACGTATATGTATTGTACTCGCTATAATCACATTGCTTAATGTAGAATCCGGGCATCCGCGAAACATAGGACGGTTCAATAGTATCACACCCTTTTTTGTCTTGAGCATAAATAGATAAGGAGGATAAAACGAAGAAAATTAAAACGCAATTTTTCATTTGACTAAATTTATTATGTAATATACAAGGCCACTATAATTTAACAATCTCCACTCTTCTGTTTCTTCTTCTACCCTCCTCTGATGCGTTACTTGCAACAGGACAAAACTGACCAGCCCCTTCACTTTTTATTCTTGAAGCATCAATTGCATATTTGGTTACCAGATAATTTTTTACGTTGGCTGCCCGTTCTTTTGAGAGTGCAATATTTCGATCATAGCTTCCCGAATTGTCTGTGTGACCCACCACTACGATTTTATCAGTTGGATTGCTTTTCAAGTAGTCGGAAATCATTTTCAATGCAGACTCCGATTCCGGCTTGATCACAGACTTGTCTATATCAAATAAAATTCCGTACATGGACACACGTCCTTCCGTATTCAATAAGTCCTTTAGGTTTATATCAACCTCTTGTTTCAATTTAGACTCTTCAATAATCTCCAATACATACCCGAAATCATTATTGTCTTCAGCATATTTTATGAAAATGTATATGTGACGACCATCCTGTTTTAACCTAAAAAAATCTTGCCGGTGACTTAATACTTCCCCTTTTGCCTTTATTACCGCATTGGCATAATTAGCACGTATCTGAATACCACTTATTTTACGTGCTTCATCGTTGGGTCTTTCATATGTAATCTTTCGATACAGGCCACTGGAAGTCAAGTCCTCTACTTTTCCCGGAACCTTCTCATATTGAAATTGGATCGTATTAAACTCACTATACTCACAATCCTTAATAGCAAATCCTGGCATAGTAATGATGTAATTGGGTTGAACGGTATCGCAACTATTGGATTCTTGTGCAAAAGCTGGGCTGCAACATAACAATGTCATAAAAGCTATAGAAGCTCGTTTCATACAAAACAATTTTAAAATAAATTTTAAATGAAAATCAATTCGAAGCATGACCATTTGAAAGGAAACTCTGGCTTATGAAGTTGGGAATTAATCAATAAGCAGGCAACTACTAAATATAGTAATGTAAGAGATCAAACAAGCTTTTGCCGGATGGCAATAGCAATTGCCTCACTGGCAGAATGTACCTGAAGCTTTTCGTATATTTTTTTTAGATGCGCATTGATCGTAAAATAAGTAACGCCCAGATGCGCAGCAATCATTTTATAACTGTTACCATCAGACAATAATCGAAGGACTTCAATTTCCCGATCCGACAATCCATAATCTTCTTTAGAAGCTGTCTTGGTTTGGGTATTTTGAAAATATTGCAAAACCCTTATCGCTACCGAAGCCGTCATAATGGCACCACCAGCCTGTACATTACGTATGGCTTCCAGTATTTTAATGGGTGGTTCTGATTTTAATATATAACCGGTAGCTCCATAGCGGATGCTTTCAAATATTTTTTCATTCTCTTCAAAAACAGTCTGCATCAATACTTTTGCCTTAACTTTTTTTGACTGAATGATTTTTAATCCTTCAATACCATTTATGAGCGGCATATCTATATCCATCAGAACAATATCCGGATCATAAATATTCATATGATCGGCCACAAAACTGCAATCAGGAAAAGCACCCAAACATTCCATATCATCCGCTAGCGATAACAGTGCCAGAAGGCTTTCTCTCCTATCGGAATTATCATCATATACTAATACTTTGATAGAATGCATATTTCAAATATACCGCTAACAGATTGTCTAAATACTACTAATATTAGTAAGCGGAAGTATAGCCTTTATCAGAGTGCCCTTATCCTTAGCAGATTGCAAAGTGAACACTCCCTTTAATTCCTCACAGCGTATACGCAAATTTTTCAATCCGTTTCCTTGTGCCAATGATGCATCGAATCCTTTTCCATTATCCTCAATTTCAATAAAAAGCATCTCTTTCTGTAAGGTAAACCTGATGGTAACTTTGGATGCCTGACTATACTTTGCAGCGTTATTTATTGATTCTTTTAGCAAAAGAAAGATGTTTTTCTTTGCTTCCGTCTTTAAAATCAATGATTCAATATTATTCTCCGACAGCAGTTCAAATTCAATATTTTTCGCTTCAAGAATATTCATCGCAAATTGCCTGATTCTCCGAATCAAACTAAGTGTATTGTCTGTTTCTGCATTAATGGCCCACACCAGATCACTCATTGTATCCATCACTTTCAGTGAAGTGGCTTTCACCTTATGTACCATTTCCTTCGCCTTTGCCGGGTCTAATACAAGGTATTTTTCTGTTACATCACTGAAAATATGTATGCTCGAAAGTGAGGAACCAATTTCATCATGCAATTCTCGGGCAATTCGATTGCGTTCTTCATTGCGTGTATCGAGAATGGCCCGCATTCGCTCTATGTCTTTCCATTGATTCAAGGCCTTTTGTTCATCAAGTGCCCGCAGGGTTAATTCTTTCTCTATGAAGGCTTGTCTGGTTCGATGGCCCATTGCTGCAGAAAACAAAAGCACATCGGCTATTTCACCCAAAAAAGTAAAACTCAACGCATAGAAACCAAACCACTCAAATTGAAACACGTAGGAGGCAAAAGCCAACGACCCTGTAAAGAGAAATATAAAGGAGCCATACAAAATATAACGTTGAAATAGTGTTTTACTTTTAAAACTATACACCAGAAGGGCAACAAGAGATGCTGCTATCAAAAGAAAGCGGGAGCCTCTAAATAAAATTGAGATCCTGCGTTCTGAAACATGCGTCAACAGCAATATGCAATGTATTGCTGCTATCGTTAGTATAATAAAACCAAGTACTTTCCAGATCTTAAATGATACCGGATGGTTATCCTTTCGGATTCCCAAACCGGCCCCAACAAATTCTATGTATCCATAATAAAGCAGCAACTGTAGTAATTCGTCCCAAAAATGGAAAGTCCAGGTAATACGAAGAGGGGAGAGTTGTTCTTTAGCCAGGAGTGAGCGACTGATCAGAAAAGCAGAAAGAAAGAATAAATACATGCAGTATTTCCCCAGAAGTTGATCCTTATGCTGAAAATAAAGGATCAGGTGGTAGAGAAAAGCTAGCGTAGCACTACCAATGGTGATAAGAAGTAGGTAGTAATAGACTTGCTCAGAATAGGGTTGCATGGGTTGTATTTATTGGGGAGATGGCATCTCAAGGTGAAAATACCAAATTTTCAGCGTGATTAAACGACCAAATCTGCGTTTAATCACTTGGAGATGCCATCTCCTGGTTGTACAGTGACCAAAATCACCCCCATACTCACTCCTTTAACCGATCTTGATCCCAATTCAATCAGATATGAAATATCTACTTTCTCTTACCCTTCTCATCACCCTCACCCAACCTGCCAAATCACAAATCAATATTCCATTTGAATTAACCATTAAAAAAGACTCCATACCTAACTTGCCTGCCCTGCAATCCTATGCCTGGGCAAGGATGGATTCTAAAATTCTGTTGGTGGGCGGTAGAACAGACGGATTGCATAAACGACAACCATTTGCCTCGTTTAATAAAAAATTCAATAACACAAACCTCATTGTCTGGGACTATATAACCAATGAAGTCTGGACACATTCCGTATATGAACTCCCTCTATCCATAGCCGAGCAAATTCAAAGTAGCAACATGGAATTTTATCAGGAAAAAAATATCCTATGGTTAATAGGTGGGTACGGGTATAGTGAATCTAAAAAGAATCACATTACACATGCCTCTGTTATTGGCATCAAAGTAGCAGAAACCATTTCTGCAATAATTAATAAAACCTCACTGATTCAACATATTTCTCAAACGAGTGATTCCAGAATGGCTGTAACTGGCGGACGAATGCATAAAATGAACAATCAACTTTATCTTGTCGGAGGCCAACGTTTTGATGGTCGATACAATCCCCATGGCCCCGATCACGGACCCGGATTCGTTCAGGAATACACAAACGAAATAAGACGATTTCAATTGAAGTGGATTGGTGACAAACTCCTCATAGAAAATTATCATACTTACAGAAATGAAGAGCTTCTTCACCGAAGGGATTACAATCTACTCCCTCAAATAGGACAGAATGGCGAAGAAATGCTTACCCTTTACTCTGGTGTTTTTCGGTATGATAAAGATTTGCCCTATACCAGTTTGGTGGACATTACAAATAGTAAAGCAGTCGAACTTCCTCATTTTACACAAAAATTTGCACACTATCATACGGCAAATCTTTCTTTATACAGTCAAAAAACAAAAACACAATACAGTATATTTTTTGGAGGAATGGCTCAGTACTATCCTTCTACCACTGATAGTGCTCAGGCAGACGAAAACGTGCCTTTTGTAAAAACCATCAGCGCTATTAAAAGAAGTGGCTCCGAAACGACGGAGTACGCTCTTCCAATATCTATGGACGGGTTCTTTGGGGCGGCATCAGAATTCATTCCTCTAAATGAATCACTATTTACCCATTTTGGTATTTTAGATCTGGATAAGATGAAGAGTCCAGATTTACTGGCAGGGATTATTATTGGCGGTATCTTTAGTAATGAAGCAAACGTATTCTGGAACAATAGCGATACTAATAATGGAGTTTCTCCTTATATCTGGAAAATCTATATTTCTCCTAAAATCAAAAAT
>CAZKSY010000019.1:0-38033 GCA_964555605.1 uncultured Chitinophagaceae bacterium
CGCCTTTGCGCCGTTGCGCCTACGCTTAAGCTACGGCGCAGGGGCAGCGGTTAAGTGTATTTCCCTTTCCCGTAAAGTGAGTTTCTGATTCCGTAACAAACATCCACGATTGCTGATTCACCTTTGCCCCATAAACTAACCATTATGAAAAAGTGTGTATTGGCAGGACTTATGTTAGGTAGTTTTTTGACGTTGAACGCACAAACGCCAATAAAAAAGAAAGATACCATTGATAAGTTCCATTCCTATCTCCCCGAGATAACCGTTGTCGGCCGTAACAGCAGCAGCGATATTCAACAAATGCCCGAGGTAGTCGGCACCTCCATCTATGCCGGCAAGAAGAATGCCCTCATTGTAGTGGATAATGTAAAAGGCAATGTAGTCACCAATACCATGCGTCAGGTAATGGCCAAAGTGCCCGGCATTCATGTATGGGAAAGTGATGGCAGTGGTATCCAGATCGGCATCAGTGCCCGTGGTCTGAGTGCCAACCGTTCCTGGGAATTCAATGTGCGCCAGAATGGATACGATATCGCCGCCGATCCCTTTGGTTATCCCGAAGCTTACTACAATCCGCAGTTGCAGGCCGTGCAACGCATTGAAGTGGTACGCGGACAAGGCGCCCTGCAATACGGTCCGCAGTTCGGTGGCATGGTGAATTATATCCTGCGTAATGGCAGTGAGATCAACAAACCTTTTGAAGCAGAAACCCAGCAAACAGTGGGTTCCAATGCCCTTTACAATAGTTATATCGGAGTGGGGGGCGAAACAAAGCGTTCCCATTATTATGGGTTCTTCGATCATCGCAATGCCAATGGCTGGCGCCGGAACAGCCAGTATTTCACCAATGCAGGATTCGGCACCTATACCTATAAGATCACCGATAAATTCTCTCTTACCGCCGAGATCATGCATTCGCATATCCGTAGCCAGCAACCCGGTGGTATCACAGATGCACAATTGGAAAAAGATGCCCGCTGGAGCGACCGGTCGCGCAACTGGATGGATATTACCTGGACCACGGCGGCATTGATCGCCAACTATCAGATCAATGAACAATCGAAATTGAATGTAAAACTATTCGGCGTACGCGGCGATCGAAACAGTGTCGGTTTCCTGAAGGCGATCAATATCCGCGATACCATTGCAGCCGGTACCCTGCAGTATGCCAACCGTACCGTTGATATTGATCAGTACCGGAATGCCGGGATGGAAGCCCGCCTGTTATCCGCATTTAAATGGGGCAACCGCAAACATCATTTTTCGGGTGGTATCCGCTTGTATCAGGGAACCACGCATCGTTACCGCGATGGAAAGGGAACTACCGGGTCAGACTATACGATAGAACGGGTGGACGGCATCTGGCCCCGGGATATACAGTTCCGCAGTTATAATGCAGCAGTATTTACGGAGACGATATTTCGGTTGACAGATAAATTACTGTTGGTTCCCGGTATCCGTTATGAGTATTTAACTGCGGAAGCCTCCGGCAGAAATGGGTTTGCGGCCAATGGCGATCCCATTTTTCTACAGGAACAACGTAAAGGCCGGGGCTTTTTGCTGGCCGGTATCGGAACAGAGTTTCATAATACGCCGCATACAGAGTTCTATGCAAATATCACCCAGGCCTATCGTCCCATACAGTTTGCCGATCTTACCGCTCCTCCCGGCACTGACATGATCGATCCTGATATGCGTGATGCCAAAGGATATAATATCGATCTGGGTTATAGAGGACGCGTGAATGATATCCTGCATTTTGATGTGAGTGTGTTTTATCTACGCTATAACAATCGAATCGGCGTGCTCACGCAACAGCGGGCCGACGGAAGTTTTTATAATTACCGTACCAATGTGGGGAATAGTATCAGTAAAGGTGTGGAAGCCATGGCCGAATGGAATATCCTGAAAGGACTTGCGGTGCGCAGTGCCTGGCAGTGGACGGTATTCGCCAGTTATGGTTTCACGGATGCCCGCTACGGAAATTTACGCGTGATCACCAAATCGGCTACTAATGATTTGATCGAAACGAATCTCCAGGATAAGAAAGTAGAAAATGCTCCTGCGCATATCATACGCAGTGGTACTACCGTAGGGTATAAGAAATGGTCGCTTACGACACAGTGGAGTTTTACCAGCCATGCCTTTGCCGATGCGAATAATACCGTTACCCCTACCGCCAACGGACAAAACGGGGAGATTCCCGGGTATCAGGTAACCGATCTTACTATCGGATTTGTATGGTCGAAACAATTGCAGCTACGTGCAGGCGTCAATAACCTCTTTGATGCCCGGTATTTTACACGAAGAGCAGGCGGGTACCCCGGCCCGGGTCTGCTGCCGTCTGATGGACGAAATGTATTTTTAACCTTACTGCTCAAGCATTAAAAAAACCTCCCCAACAAGGGAGGTTTAATTTTTTGGGATGCAATAACTCGCGTACTGCCGCCCTAAGCCAACTGGACTTCATAGGAAAAGTGATTAAAGGAATTGGAGTGGTTCTTCGGATGGTTTCTCAGATTAAAAACGGAAGGATGCGGAAATAATAACTTTAACGGTGGGTTTTGGCAAAAAGGAAGGGGAGTAGGAATACCCCCCTTTTTAACCCCTAAACCCTAAACCGTAGAAAAGGTTTTTCATGTAATGCTTTATGAAATTAGTTTTAATCTTGTAAAGAACTGAGGTAAAACCCCTTAGGATTTTGTGCAACCCAACCGGTAATTCCCGTGACACCCACATGCGTATTTCATCACCAGCACAATACGGTCGGTTGGTCGGGATAATAATTCCAGAAACTATGCCAAAGCGAAATAATGTGGAAAACTCCGGTCGTTTAATAGACGGGGATCAATAGAAACCTGTAGTTGTTTAACGAAGTAAGGTGACAGCGCCTTTTTTGCGAACGAAATCTCCTTTAACATCTATCCCCTCGATGAGGTAGTAGTAGGTGCCGACAGGCAGGGCACTGCCTTTGAAGCCGCCATCCCAGTCTTGCAGTACATCTTTCGAATCATACACGATCTGGCCCCAGCGGTTGAAGATCCGGAACGATTCGGTTTTGAAATATCCCAATACCCGGATATGGAATTTATCGTTGATGCCGTCGCCATTGGGGGAGAAGGCGTTAGGGATATCCAGTTGGGTCATGTCGATCACATTTATGTGCACCACTGTGGCCGCACTGCTGCACGGTCCGGAACTCACGCGTATGGAGAGACTAAGATCTTCCCGTACCGCCGGCAGATCAAACAGGCCGGTACTGTTTTTCTGTAAAATATTTCCGGTGGCATTATCAACCAGTTCATATACGGCATTCACCATGGGGTTCCGCACCCGCAGTTTCGCCGTGGAATGTCGCGGAATGGTTTGATCGTCGTATCGCGGAGAGGGTAATGTCGTTACGATCTCTTTTACCTGATAACCGGGGCTCTGTAGTTTACACCCATTGATGTCAGTGATCTCCAGGAAATAATCGCCCTGATTCAATCCGTTCAGATCGATCCGGTTGCCGATCGGGTTCGTGTTGCCGGTTTTATACCAATTGTACTGCAAGGCCCCCTGGGTGCTGCTGGCTTGTATGCCGTGTATCTGACCTGTTGTAAAACCACAGGTGTCATCAGTCACTCGTGCCAGGGTTGCATCCAACTGTGGTAAGGGCAGGGCTGTAATGGTTCTGGAATAAATATTTCTGGCGCAGCCATTGGTATCGGTCGCGATCAGGTGATAACGTGCTGGAGAAAGATCGCTCAGTGATAAGCTGCTTCCAATATTCAACACACTGTCGCGCAGCCATTGGAACTGGAACAGATTGCTGTTCGCACTCAACTGATCGATCCGTATGGAACCATTATTTAATAGGCAACTGGCGTCTTTTACCGTTTGCTGTGTTACTGTAACCGGAATGGGGGCCGCAATGGAAATGGTATACAGGCCGGTTTGTGACGAGCATCCATATTCGAAATTGGTCGCGATAAGCCGATAAGTGCCCGCACCGATTCCGGTCAAATCGGCCGTGGTGCTCACCACATTATTGCCGGGCATTTGTACCCATTGCAATTGGGTAGCGCCTGTTACCTGAAAACCGGTAATAGCGCCATTGATCCGAGTACAGCCCGTGGGGTGAATGGAATAGTTCGCTGAATCAATGCGGATCGCCCCATTGTTGAGTACCTCGAACCAGTTCGAGTACAGGGTATCGCAGGGGCTCTCGTCCTTATATTTTAAGCGGTACCGGCCGGCTTTGATTCCGTTGATGTCAATGGTATTGCCTATGATAGCGCCGGAAGCATCCAGCCACCAGAACTGTTGCAGACCTACCGCATTTTCTATTGTTACCGCACGGATGGCACCATTCGTTTGATCGCAGGTGGCATGTGTGATCACAGTGTTGCTGCTGTTAATGGCAGGAGCCGGTATGGCTGCAACAGTTATCCAGTTCGTACTGTCGCCGCAACCACCTGTGGCATCGATCAATAAAAATTTATAGCGTCCGGGTGGTACAGCGTTCAGGATCGGCTGGGTTCCCACGACCACCCGATTGCTGTCGATCCAGGAGAAACTGGAGAAAGTGGTACCGGAAGTCCGCAGCCCGTGTATCGAACCATTGGGCAGTCCGCAGGTAGTGGGCGTAACGACCAAGGCGGCCGCATCGACTTGCGGACTTACATCTATTATATCTATAAAAGCACTCGCCGTATCGCAAATGCGGTTGAATACATGAAACCGGTAACGACCCGCTCCCACGCCAGTGAGGGTGGCATTGGTGGAGATAACGTTACCCGAAGCATCTTCCCACTGCCAACGGGTAGCATGGGCGGCTTTGAATCCGGTGATGCTGCCATTATTCTTTCCGCAGCGGCTGTTCAATACCGTTATGCCGGCTGTAGTATCAATGGCGAGGGTGCTGTCTTTTATCTCAAAGGCAAATACCCGTTCGCAGGCGGCAGGTTGAATGCTGAGTTTGAAATAATATTTGCCGGGGGCTACATTGGTCAAACAGGTATCGGTTCCCACCACATTCCCTGCCGCATCCACCCATTGCCAGGTGGTGCCGCTGATGATTTTTAATCCGCAGATGCTGCCCAACTGTCCGCTGCATAAAACATGTGTTTTCTGTACAGCGGTGGTATCCAGTTCCGGACGCGAATACTCTGATGTGGCGCCCCATCCATCGGTGGCAGTGGCCACAAAATTGCCTCTGTCGAAGGGGATATCGGCATAATTCCATCTACCGGTGGGGCCTACGGGAATTACGGCGAACATGCCGCCTAAGTGGGTTTTGCCTTCACAGTCGGGACAGTTGTCATCAAAATACAGATCCACCCAGGAATTGGGCGTGGCGGTTCCTTCGATCACAAAATCGCGCTGACTGATATAGTTGATCGTTACGTAAGGCTTTTTACGGAAAGGGGAGGGATTGTAAACATCCCAGTTATTGAGTTCGATCGCACGGTCCTTGTTGCAATAGGTGCTGTTATAACGGAACGTAACATTCGAGGTTTTATCGCAGATGAGGGCACCTCTTTTCCAATAGCGGATGATATTTTCCCTGCCAAAATTCTCGCCACCGATGATGCCCACATCCACTTCATTCAGGTAAATACCCATGCCGTTATAGCCGCTGCCATTGGGCGGGGCATCATTTTCTTCTCCCCCGATAATATTATTCTCGATGGCAAAAAAGGTTTGAATGCTGTCCATCATAATCCCCACAGAACGGTTCATGCCGCCGATCTGGTTGTGATCGATGAGAATACCGAGATTGGTACGGGAGAGAGAAAAGCGTTTGGAGAATTTCCGTACCTGTATGCCTACCCCATGGGTGAGGTTGATGTTTTTTCCATTGGCATCGATCCCCAGTTGATTATTGGAGATCGTCATTTTATCATCAGACGCATACCACCAGCGGCCGGCGCTGAAGATATCCATGATACGACTGCTGATAATATTTCCCGCGGCAGCGGTAGGTCCACCGATAAGGGTG
Source organism: uncultured Chitinophagaceae bacterium (assembly GCA_964555605.1). Taxonomy (GTDB): domain Bacteria; phylum Bacteroidota; class Bacteroidia; order Chitinophagales; family Chitinophagaceae; genus Endoryza. Next base: position 5,984 of record CAZKSY010000019.1, read on the forward strand.
TTGATGCCCAGGTCAACGATCACACCGAAATTGTTGGTAGCGGGAATGGTGGGGCCACCGCCTCTTCCCCCGCCGCCTAAACTGGTGCTCACCCCATCTGTTGCCAGACCAATGATATTTCCCTGTACGGTTAGATCATATACACCTCCGGTTTGGGGTGTTTCCTGTACATAAATGGCCCGGTTGAAATTGGCCAGCACATTGCCTTTGCCAGGAGCACCGATGCGTATGCCCGATCCCCCTCTGATAATGATACCCTGTACTTCAGGCGGATTCAATCCCGTTGCAGGGTCCTGCGCCAATGATTGCAGCGAAAGGCCGTAGATCGATACATCGACCAAACTGCTTCCTTCAAAAATGTAGAGAAAATCTTTGCTGGTGGTTCGGCCTTCTAATGAAAGGGTGAGTTTAGCGCCCGAAACGCCCAGTGGTAAGCCCGGTTGTGTGGTGCCATCAATAACGAGTCGCGAGCTGAGGGAGGGCAGCAGCATATCTACCGGGATCTTGATAAGGGCAGGGCCTCGGTTTGCCGGAATATTAAAGTTGATATAATCTATTTCAGCGCTTCCATTCCGATCGGCCTGTTCCAAAGCATCCCGTAAGGAGCCGGCACCGGAATTATTGGTATTGGTGACTACAAAAACAGCCGACCACGACCTGCCTGCCGGAAGGAAAATAAGCAGAATAAGGAGTATGCGAACGAGTGAGGTCATGGAGGGGATAAAGATAAGGTTTTTGGGGCAGGGGGCGGTTGAGGGGGAGTGGTGAGTTTTGGGTGTTAGGCATAAGGTATGAGGGTGGTAACTCCTCCCGTCCTGGCGTCTTTGCGCCTGCGCCGTAGCTTCAGCGCAGGTGCAGCGGTTAAATGTATTTTTTCTTAACCGCCAAGACGCAAAGGCGCCATGTTACGCTATGGCCTCATTCCTCACACCCCACACCATGAATAAACCCCATGTCCACACAACCAACCGCTAAAATTCCGTAAATTCGCACCCATTTTACAACGGATCTAATACTCCCCGGAGCACGAAAATGGCGAATAAATACAGAGAATTTTCACAGTTGAATTTGCCTGCATTTGAGCAGGAAATCCTGAATAAATGGAATGAAAATCAGGCGTTTGAAAAAAGTGTTGCCTTGCGCGAAGGAGCCACTCCCTTTGTTTTTTACGAAGGCCCTCCCAGTGCCAATGGCATGCCCGGTATCCACCACGTGATCAGTCGTACCCTCAAGGATATGGTTTGCCGCTACAAGACCATGAAAGGATTTCAGGTAAATCGTAAGGGTGGATGGGATACGCATGGGTTGCCGATCGAATTGGGTGTAGAGAAGGAACTGGGAATTACCAAAGAGGATATCGGCGTGAAGATCTCTGTGGAAGAGTATAATAAGAAATGTCGTGAAGCGGTATTGCGCTATAAGGATAAATGGGACGACCTGACCCGTAAAATGGGGTATTGGGTAGACCTGAACGATCCGTATATCACCTTCCAGAATTCTTATATAGAAACCCTGTGGTGGTTGCTGAAGCAATTGTATCAGCGTGGTTTGTTATATGAAAGTGTGAGTATTCAGCCCTATTCTCCAGCCGCCGGTACCGGATTAAGTTCCCATGAATTGAATCAGCCGGGCACGTATAAGGATGTAAAAGATACGAGCTGTGTGGCTATGTTCAAAGTACGTGGTACCGATCGTTCCCAATTCCTGTTCGATCTGGCGGGAGGCGATACGGAATTGTACTTCCTTGCCTGGACGACCACCCCATGGACCCTGCCGTCGAACCTCGGTTTGACTGTTGGGCCGAATATCGAATATGTACTGGTAAAGACCTTCAACCCCTACACGCATTTGCCGGTGAAAGTGATCCTGGCGAAAAATCTGGTGGGGAAATACTTTAAGCCGGAGGGAGAGAACGGTGATTTTGAGGGTTATTCGGCTGAGGTGAAATTATTGCCCTGGAGTATTATCGGATCTTTCAAAGGTTCGGATATAGAAGGCTGTTATTATGAGCAGTTGCTGGCTTTCGACGGAAACAATATGAAGGTGATCCGTGCCACCACACCTGATGCCGATCCGTTCAAAGTGATCAGTGGTGATTTTGTAACGACTGAAGATGGTACCGGTATCGTACATACGGCGCCGGCTTTTGGTGCAGATGACTATAAAGTAGGAAAAAAATTCAACATAGGTATCCTTACCCTTGTAGACCGCGAAGGAAAATTCGTGGATGGATTGGGTGAATTCAGCCTGCGCTTTGTGAAAAACTACAAAGACGATCCCAACTATGTGGATGTGAATGTTGACATATCGGTGAAGTTGAAGAAAGAGAACCGTGCGTTTAAAGTAGAGAAGTATGAGCACAGCTATCCGCATTGCTGGCGTACTGATAAGCCGGTATTGTATTATCCGTTGGATGCCTGGTTTATCCGTACCACATCGTTGCGCGATAAAATGGTGGAATTGAACAAGACCATCAACTGGAAACCGAAGAGTACCGGTGAAGGCCGATTTGGAAACTGGCTCGAGAACATGGTGGATTGGAACCTGAGTCGCAGCCGTTACTGGGGAACACCGTTGCCGATCTGGAAAAATGCTGATGGTACCGAGGAGAAATGTATTGGAAGTATTGATGAGCTGCTGGATGCCATTGCACAGGCGGATACCATTTTAGGATTGGATCAGCAGAAAAAATACAATAGTGAAACCCTGGATCTGCACAAGCCATTTGTGGATTCGATCGTGTTGGTGAGCAGCAAGGGCGAGCCAATGAAACGGGTACCCGATCTGATCGATGTTTGGTTTGATAGTGGCGCGATGCCTTATGCGCAGTGGGGCTTGGATAAGGAGAAGTTGAAGGCAGGCGATCCGCGTCCGTTCAAAGCACCGTTTGGCACCAGTTTCCCGGCCGATTTTATTGCAGAGGGAGTGGATCAAACCAGAGGATGGTTTTATACCCTGCATGCGATTGCTTCATTGGTGTATGGGGAACTGTCGTATAAAACGGTGGTATCGAACGGACTGGTATTGGATAAGAATGGCAATAAGATGAGTAAGCGCTTAGGCAATGTGGTAGATCCATTCAAGACCATTGAAAGTTTTGGAGCGGATGCCACCCGTTGGTACCTGATCACGAATGCGTCTCCCTGGGATAATCTGAAGTTCGATCTGGATGGCATCAAGGAGGTGCAGCGGAAATTCTTCGGCACTTTATATAATACGTATCAGTTTTTTGCTTTGTATGCGAATGTGGATGGATTTGCTTTCCGCGAGAATTATATTCCGGTAAAGGAACGTCCGGAAATAGACCGTTGGATCTTATCGGCCCTGCATACGGTAGTGAAGAAAGCGGGTGCGTACTTAGATGATTATGAGCCTACGCAGGCGGGACGTTTGATTGAAGATTTTGTAGACGAGCAGTTGAGTAACTGGTATGTGCGTTTATGCCGTCGTCGTTTCTGGAAAGGAGAATATGAACAGGATAAAATTGCGGCCTATCAAACATTATATGAGTGTTTGGAAACGATCACCCGGTTGATGGCTCCGATATCCCCGTTCTTCAGTGATATGGTTTTCCGCAGTCTCAATGCCGTTAGTGGCCGATTTGCGGCGGAGTCGATCCATCATGTGGATTATCCGGTAGCGGATGAATCGGTGATCGATCCGGCGTTGGAGGAAAGAATGCAGATGGCGCAGGATGCTTCTTCGCTGGTATTATCATTGCGCAAGAAGGTGAATATTAAAGTGCGTCAGCCTTTGCAGAGGGTATTGATTCCGGTATTGGATCCGGTGATGAAAGAGCAGTTGGAACAGATCGAGGGGCTGCTGAAAGCGGAGGTGAATGTGAAGGAAGTGCAATATCTGACCGAGGATAATGGATTTATCAAGAAGAAGATCAAGCCGAATTATGTAGCGCTGGGAAAACGTTTGGGCCCGAAAATGAAGGCCGTAGCCGCTACATTAACAGGTTTTACACAAGAGGCCATTGCAACGTTGGAAAAAGAGGGGAATGTTTCATTGTTAATTGATAGCGAATCCATAATATTACAAATCGGTGATGTTGAAATAACCAGTGAGGACATTCCTGGCTGGATGGTGGCGAACAAGGGACGATTGACAGTTGCGTTGGACATTACGGTGAGTCCGGAATTGGAGCAGGAGGGACATGCGCGGGAGTTGGTAAACCGTATACAGAAGATCCGGAAGGATAATGGATATGAGTTGACCGACCGCATTGAAGTGCAGTTAACGCAAGCTGAAGTATTGAAGGAGTCTATCGCTCGTTATAATGCCTATATTTGCGCCGAAATTCTGGCAGACAAGCTGGATTTGGTATCGGAATTGCCCCATGGCATTGAAATTGATGTGAATGAGATACCCCTAAAAGTATTCGTTACTAAAAAAGCCTAACAGTATGGCAATCAAGAAGAAAGCCGCTAAGCCGGCAAAGAAAGCCGCCCCTGCGAAAAAGGCCGCTCCGGCAAAAAAGCCGGTGGCGAAGAAGCCAGCCCCTAAAAAAGCAGCTCCTAAACCAGTTGCCAAAAAAGCGGTTGCTAAAAAACCTGTTGCCAAGCCAGCGCCTGCCAAGGCCGTGAAGCCTGCGGCAAAACCAGTGGCTAAGCCGGTTGCGAAAGCGGCCCCGGTGAAAGCAGCTCCAGCCAAAGCAGCTCCGGCTAAAGCGCCTGTAAAGGCAGCACCGGCTCCGGCTAAAAAGCCTGAGGTGAAGGCAACGGCTCCTGCTGCAAAACCTGCAGAAGTAAAGCCCGCTCCGATTCCGGCAAAGCCAGCAATAAAATTGGTTTCTGCACCTCCGCCTCCTGTTAAAAAGAAGGTAGAGCCTGCAAAACCGGTTAAAGTGGTTATTCCTGAAATCAAAACAAAGACAGCTCGCAAATACGAGCCTAATTTTACGAAGTCAGTATTAGATCAACCAGAAATTATACAAACCGGACCTACAATGAGATACAGTGATGCAGATCTTGGCGAATTCAGAGAATTGATTCAAAAGAAACTGGACCAGGCTAAAAAAGAGCTTACCTACCTGCAAGGGTTGATTACCCGTAAAGACGAGATGGGTGGTGATGAAACGGAGAACCGTTATATGACCATGGAAGATGGCAGCATGAGTATGGAGCGGGAGCAGTTGGCGCAAATGGCCAGCCGTCAGATCAATTATATTGATCACCTGGAAAAGGCGATGATGCGTATTGAAAATAAGACATATGGAATTTGTCGGGTTACCGGCAAGCTGATCGACAAAGCGCGTTTACGTGCAGTGCCGCATGCCACCTTGAGTATTGAAGCGAAGCAGACGATGAACAAATAAGATTAAAGACGATGATAGTGAACCGGCGAGAGATCGCCGGTTTTTTTTGCTTTTTTCTCCGGGTTGCCAACCCGGAGCAGGAAAAAGCAAAAACTTACTTTCCTCATTATCAGTATTTTACGCGGGGAGTTTGCAACCTCTTTTTAATTGATGAATTAATTTATTGATAATCAGTCTTTTAGCTATTTCATTTTGACTTTTGCCTTTTTTTAATAAAATGCTGATATTCAGTTGTTTAAATGCCGGGTTGGCAACCCGGGGGCATTGCAAGTAAAATCGTACTTAATTTATTATCAGTACTTTATGCTGAGGGTTGGCAACCGGAGGCTGCGAGCTTGGCAATCCGAAAAAAAAAACCGGCGATTTCTCGCCGGCTTTAATGTTTTTTAGAAACCCCGCTGTGGCGCCGTAACGCCCCAAAAAACCTCAGGCATCGGCTTCAACAGTAAATTCTTGTAATAAAAATTATAGGCTTCATTCCGGTTGTGCTGCGCCTTATTCGCGCTATTCCCCCCAATGCCATGCCGCTCGCCCGGATATAACATAAACTCAAATCGCTTCCGCAACTCCTGTAATTTATTGATCAACTGGATACTGTTCTGCATATGCACATTATCGTCAGACGTACCATGCACAATACGCAGGCCGCCTTTGTAACGATCGGCATAAGTCATCACTGCCGTAGCTTTATATCCCTCCGGATTTTCCCCCGGCGTATCCATGAACCGCTCCGTATAATGCGTGTCGTATAACTGCCAGTCGGTTACAGATGCATTCGCAATGCCATGCGTAAACACCTCTGCACCGTAGGTAAGCGCCATACAAGTCATGTATCCGCCGAAACTTCCACCGGTAATAGCTACACGATTACTGTCTACCCAAGACTGATTACGCAACCAACGTCCGCAACTCATATAATCCTCAATTTCCCACTTGCCTAACTGACGATGGATATAATTCAAACCAATCTTTCCAAAATGTCCGCTACTACGGTTATCAAAAGCCACCTGTATAATGCCTTCCTGTGCCCACCACTGGGTGGCTCCTCCTGAAGGTCTCCAGCGATCATACACCGTTCCGGCATTCGGCCCGCCATATATAGATACCAGCACCGGATACTTTTTGGCCGGATCGAAATTCACCGGATACGTAATCGATACCGGCAGATCAAACATACCATCAGACGATTTCACCCGCACAATCTCCGTTTTCGGTGTATTGTAAGCATCAAAATCGGCACCTTTACTGTTCCCCAACTCACGCAACTGCTTTCCTGTCTTCACTTCCACTAAAGACATTGCCGTGGGCGTGCTCACATTGGAATAAGCCGTAATAAAGTATTTTCCGTTAGGTGATAAATTCACCATATCATGACTGTAGTCGCCAAAACTTAAACGCACCAATCCCTTTCCATTCAATCCCACTTTATAAAAATCAAAACGCGCTGAATTCTCCTTACGGGCACGGAAGTACAATTGCTTATTCTTCTCATCGATCCGCACCATGCTCGTGCCCCAGAAATTACCCGTCGTAACCTGATTCACCAATTGTCCATTGATGTTATGCAGGTAATAATTTTCCCAACCATCTTTATCACTTTTCAACAGAAAGCTTTTACCGTCTGCTAAAAATTCTACCCGACTCGCTTCGTCCAGATCGATCCAGGTCTTTTGCTTTTCATCATACACTTCTGTTTTTTTACCGGAAGCCAGATCGATCGCATAGATCTTCAGATTGTCCTGCCCACGATTCATCCATTGTACCCATAATTGATTGCCGGGCGTCCAGATCGGTGCCCCGAAATACTGATCGTCTTTCTCATTGAAATCGGTCCAAACCGTATTGGTCGGAGCATCCACCTGCACCACACCGATCTTTACCTCAGGATTCTTATCCCCCGGTTTGGGATAACGCTCATTCTCTAACTTGCCATGCTGGCCATCGCTCCAATAGATGGGGAAAACGGGTACCTGCGCATCATCAAAGCGCATATAGCAAACCGTTTTACTGTCGTTGCTCCACCAGAAGGCTTTATAACGGCTGCCTCTTCCGAGGATCTCTTCATAGTACACCCAGGATGCATATCCGTTCAGGATGGTTTCAGAACCATCTTTCGTTACGGCTGTTTCCGTTTTGGTTTCGATATTGTACAGATAGAGATTGTTATCACTCTTGGTATAAGCAGCCCATTTTTTGTCTGGCGACAATGTGGTGTTTCGCGCATCTTTCACAGCAATCTGAGGAGCTTTGGGAGCTTCTGCCACGGCTGTTTCATATGGTACAGCCTTGCCGGTTTTTACTTCTACCGAATAGGTTTTCATCTTCCCATCTGCATCATCCTTTCTCCGCTCAATATAATGCTCGTCATCTACCCAGCCTGTAATGGCAGGCAGGGGTTTAGATAAACTGGGCGCACCGTTTCCTTTGAATAACTGATCGTAGGTGAAATTCTTTTTCTGCGCCCATACTCCCAGTATGGTAAACAGAACCAGTACAAGCGTTGTTGCGATTTTTCTCATGTGTTGCGTTTGAAGAATGAAAATACGAAGTGCCGGGAATAGTTGCCCGCTTCTTCCCTGAAAATAATCTCTTTAAAGGATGAGCGGCAGCCCTATTTTACTTCCTGCATATCCAGCAGTCGTTTATAATAGCCATTACGGTTGATCAGTTCGTCGTGCGTACCCCGTTCCCTGATCTCGCCCTCATGTAATACGACAATTTCATCGGCATGTCGAACCGTTGATAAGCGGTGCGCGATGATAATGCTGGTACGGTTGCTCAATAAATTATTCAGCGCCTGCTGCACCAGCTTCTCGCTTTCCGTATCAAGTGCGGAAGTCGCTTCATCGAGGATCAGGATGGGGGCATTTTTCAATACCGCACGGGCAATAGAGATACGCTGCCGTTGTCCACCACTCAACTTCACGCCCCGCTCTCCGTTAATGGTATCATAGCCATTCTCCATCTGCAGTATGAAATCATGTGCATTGGCAATCCGCGCCGCCTCATACACCTGCTCCGGGGAAACATGGGGATTACCGAATACGATATTATTATAGATCGTATCATTGAACAGAAAGGTATCCTGCGACACCGTTCCGATCAAACTGCGCAGGTCTTCCAACGCCAGTTGCCGGATATCCGTCCCATCGATCTGAATGCTTCCTTCCTGTACATCATAAAAGCGTACCACCAGATCAACGAGGGTAGATTTGCCGCTACCACTCTGTCCTACCAACGCAACTGTCTTCCCTTTTTCAATAAACAATTCAACATTTTTCAGGATGTCTTTCTGCTCGTAACGAAACGTAATGTGGTTGATATGTATATGTTCCTGAAATTCTTTTTTGCTCACCGGCTGTTTGGGGTTCTCTACTGTAACCGGCAGATCTACCACGGAGAATATTTTTTCACAGGCCACCACACCGCGTTGCAGCGTAGAAGAAACCTGCGACAGATTTTTCAGTGGCTGAATGATCTGCAGGTACATGATCAAATACGTCAGGAACTGTTCGCCGGTAAGATCGGAGCGGTTATTCAGAATGAGGTATCCGGCAAATCCTACCAGTGTTAAAGCGGCGAAAACACCCAATACCTCTGAAATGGGCGAAGCCAGTTCTTTCTTTCCAAATAAATTCTTACTGTGTACGGAGAAGGCACGATTGGTTTCGCCGAATTTATCGAGCATCAGTTTCTGTGCTACAAAACTCTGGATCTGTTTGATACCGCTGATACTCTCATCCGTCATACTTAAAATACGGCTCAGGAATTCCTGACTGAAATAGTTCAGCTTTTTCAGTTTGCGGGTGAGCAGTGTAATGATGATACCGGTTACCGGTAAGAACAGCAGGGTGAAAAGGGTAAGGGTGGGGGAGAAATAAAACAGTGCGATGAAATACGCGATCACCATAAAGGGATCCCGCAATACGATCTGCAGGGTATTCAATACAGAGCTTTCCACTTCCTGTACCTCCGATGTCATTACGGTGAGCAATTCACCTTTGCTCTGATTGTGGTGATAGCTGAGCGATTGCTTCAGATAGGTGTGATAGATATCGCGGCGGATGCCTTCCAGCACTTTTAATCGTAAACGCAGCATCACCCGCACCGCGAGATAGCGGAACAGGTTGGCCAGCATGATACTCACCGCAATGATGGCACAAACAAAAAGCAGGGCCTGGAATTTCCCCTGGTCCTGAATGATATGATTGAATTGGAAGTTGAAATAATCTTTGAGAAAGTCGAACGACAGGCTGAATTCGGGTTTCGCCGGCATTACCGGAGTGGTTTTATCGAACAGCAATTGCAGTACCGGAATGAGCAGAGAAACGTTCAGTAATCCGAACAGGATACCCAATATGGTATAAGTAATGTATTCTGGTAAAAAGTGATGCAGGGGCCTGGCATAAGGGATGAGCCGCCTTAATATTTTCATTCTATCCGTTTAAGCCTTGCAAATTAAGTTTTTTTATAGGAAACGGCCCTGTACAGGCTGTTAAACCCTGCCCATAAATCGGTACCTTTGCAAATTGTCAAGATCAGCTATGTCTGCACCCCGAATTTCATTGTGTATCTCCACCTATAACTGGCCGGGCGCCCTGCACCTCACCCTGCAATCGGTCCTGCGTCAAACGGTGTTGCCTTTTGAGGTATTGGTGGCCGATGATGGCAGCAAGGAGGAAACGCGGCAGTTGGTAGAACGCTTTGCCCAAACGGCGCCAATCCCGGTGTTGCACATCTGGCAACCCGATGAAGGGTTCCGGCTGGCTCAGATCCGCAACCGGGCTTTTGCGCAGGCCAAAGGCGATTATATTGTGCAGGTAGACGGGGATCTTTTATTACATCCGCATTTCATTGCCGACCATAGCCGAATGGCAGCAACCGGCACATTTGTATGCGGAAGCCGTGCCCTGCTCGATCAGACATTATCGAAAGAACTGATCGAGAAAGGGGAGTTGCAATACCCTGCTTTCGGGAATCCGCATCTTTCCAAAAAACACAATGCTATTCACAGTCCGCTGCTTTGCCGGTTCAATTACCGGTTCCAGAGAGGCTTTGAGCAATATAAATATGTGCTGGGCTGTAATATGGCTTTCTGGCGGAGTGATCTGTTGAAGATCAATGGGTATAATGAAGATTTTGTGGGATGGGGCAAGGAGGATAATGATGTTACGGTTCGGCTGATGCATGCCGGCGTTCAACTGCGGTTCATCAAATTTGGCGGGATTGTATATCACCTTTGGCATGGATATGGTGCCCTGAACAGTGTTCCGGTGAACCAGGAAATTTTCAGGAAAACCCTCGCGAATAAATTAACTTACATTGAGCATGGGATGCAGCAGTACATCTCTGCTCCCTAAAATATTTTTATGGAAGAAGGAAAACGTCAGAAACAGGTAGCCGGATTGATCCAGGAAGAGATCAACGATATATTTCAGCGATTGGGTTTGTCGATGCTCGATGGGGGCATGATCTCCATTGCGGGCGTGAAAGTTACCCCCGATTTGCTCGAAGCGCGCATTTATCTGAGTCTGTTTCAGGTGAAAGACCGTGAGCAAACGATGAAGAAGATCGAAGACCGTGCCTGGGAGATCAAAAAAGAACTGACCCATCGGGTGGCCAAGCAATTGCGTCGCATGCCTGAATTGCGTTTCTTCCTCGACGATACCCTTGATTATGTTTTTAAGATGGAAGAGATCTTTAAACAGATCAAAACCGATCAGGGGCCTGCATCCGATCAATAAGCGCTCTCCCATTAAAAACTGAGCCCATTGAATTTCCTTTTTGCCTGGCGCTATTTTAAAGCAAAGAAATCGACCAATGCGATCAATATCATCGCCTGGGTGAGTGTGGTGGCCATCACACTGATCACTGCGGCGTTTATTGTATTGCTCAGTGTATTCAATGGGTTTGAGGGGTTGGTGCGTTCCCTGTATTCTTCCTTCTATCCCGAATTGCGTATCAGTGCTTCTACCGGTAAAACAATCGTCTTGACAGCCAAACAACTCGAGGCGATCCGCTCCGTGAAGGGGATCAAATCAACCTGTTTGGTGGTAGAAGAAAAAGCGTTGTTGCAGAATGCAGATATGCAGACTATTGTTTTTTTAAAAGGGGTGGACGAGCAATACGGTGCCGTAACGGATGTGCCGCAAAAGATCATTCGGGGGAAATTCAATCTGGGTACCCCTTTGCAACCGGCTATTGTTTTAGGCGGTGGCATTGAAAATGCATTGGCGGTAGATGTGGAGCGCAGTATTTACAGCATGACGGTTTATCTGTTCCGCAGAGGGGTGAATGTTTCCGTGATCGATCCGTATCAGTCTTTTGCCAGCGAAAACATCAATCCGGCCGGTACTTTTTTTATTCAGCAGGATATTGACAGTAAATATGCGCTTACCAATATCGGTTTCATGAAGAAGATGTTGGGGTATGGAGAAGAAGAGTATGGCAGTATGGAGATTGCCTTGCAGGACCCACGGGAATTAGCGAAAGTAAAACAGGCCTTACAGAATATATTGCCGGGTTATTTGGTTGAAACACGTTACGAGCAGAATAAGAGTTTATATTCCGTGATGACGCTGGAAAAATGGGCGATCTATGGAATCGTTTGTTTGATGCTGGTAGTCGCTGCCTTTACCCTGATTGGTGCGCTCACCATGCTGGTGATGGAAAAACAGAAAGATATACAGGTATTGAAAGCGATGGGGGCTTCCGGACAATTGGTAAAACGCATCTTTATCAGTGAAGGATTGTTGCTGGGTGCGATCGGTGTGGTATCCGGAATGTTGCTGGGTTCATTGATCTGCTGGGCGCAGATACAGTTTCATCTGGTGCCGATCCAGGGAGGAACATTTCTGATCAATTACTATCCGGTGAAGTTGGTCTGGACCGATTTTATGCTGATCGGCATAACCGTGGTGACAGTGGTATTGATGGCTTCCTGGTTCCCCAGCCGGAAAGCAGCATTGGATCCCATTGAGCTGAAGAGTTAAATATTCAATTCAGGATTGCATAAAAAAGCCTCTTCCGTAGAAGAGGCTTTGATATTTTTCAGCGGCGGTTACACCGTCATGATCTCTTTTTCCTTAGCTGCAAAATGCTTGTCGACTAATAAAATGAATTTATCAGTAGATTCCTGCACTTCATCTTCGGCATCTTTACAGATATCTTCACTGAGGCCGTTCTTCTGTAATTTTTTGATATGTTCCATGGCATCCCGACGGATATTGCGGATGGCCACTTTAGAATGTTCTCCTTCGCTATGGGCTTTCTTCACAAACTCCTTACGGCGTTCTTCGGTAAGGGGCGGCAGGAAGAGACGGATCATATTACCATCATTCTGGGGGTTGATGCCGATATTGGCTGCGATAATGGCTCTTTCGATCGGTTGCAGCATATTCTTCTCCCAGGGCTGGATGGTTAGTGTCCGGGCATCCGCTACGGAAATATTACCCACCTGGCTAATGGGCGTGGGGTTGCCATAATAGTCTACCACGATGCCGTCCACTAAACCCGGAGTGGCTTTACCGGCTCTTACTTTGGTCAGTTCTGTTTCCAGGTGACTGATCGCTTTATTCATGGCGTCCAGCGCATTCGATTTGATCTTACTTAATTCTTCCGACATACTGTTGTGTTTATAATTGGGTCACAAACCTACATCAAACAAAAAAACGGGCAAAGCCCGTTTCAAACTTTTTTAGCGGTCTGTTTTTAGTTCTTTTGTTCCAGAATGGTATCCTTGGTCAGGGAAACCACCCGCGGGCTGCTGGTTTTTGCCTTTACGGTACGGGCCACAAAGAGACGGGGTTGTGGGCGGGTATAGTAAAGAGCGGTAATTCCGGCAAAAAAGGCAGCAATAGTGCCCAGGATCAGATAGGTGCATCCGATTCCGCGGAGCAGGTAAACCGCTGCGATAAAGAGTATATTAACGGCTGTAAGGGTGATGGTGATCATGCGATGCGACATTCCCTTATCCAGCATCAGATGATGCACATGGTTTCTGTCGGGGCTGAAAGGCGACCGGCGGTGGAAGATCCTGATGCCAAAAACGCGCAGCGTATCGAGCAGGGGGATCATCAGAATGGCAAAACCGATGGCGGGAGCGGCATCTACCTGATGGCTGAAGCTGGGTAATTCCGCCACATTGATAAATTTCACCACCAGTATGGAATTGATCAGGCCGATCAGCATCGACCCCGTATCACCCATAAATATTTTGGCAGGTTGAAAGTTGAAGATCAGGAAAGCTGTCAGCGCACCGGCGATGGAAAAACTCATTACGGCATAAGCTACCAGATCGGCCTGCAGGAAATAAACCCCAAATACAATAGTCGACATTAATCCCAGGCTTCCGGCCAATCCATCAACACCATCGATCAGGTTGAAGGAATTGATGATCACTATCACGGCGAAGTAGGTGAGGAGCAGGCTGAACATTTCAGGTAATTCCTGAATGCCTAAAAATCCGTGCATGCTTTTGATCTGCACACCTCCTTTATAGATGATCAGGAAAGCGGCCAATACCTGACCAATGAATTTTTTTACGGGAGAGATCACCAGAATATCATCCTTCAATCCGAGAAAGAAGATGACAATGGAGGCGGCTAAAAAATATTGAAATTCGGCTGCGTTCTGAAAATTGATCGCCAGGAGACAGGCAATGATGAAGCCGGCAAAAATACCCAGTCCACCCAGTGAAGGGATAGGTGTTTGGTGAACTTTACGTTCATCAGGGATATCAAACAGTTTTTTCCGCTCTGCTACGGTAATAATTACCGGTATTGCCAAAAAAGTGATCGTAAAAGAGATGGCCACACAGAGTAGAACATCAAAGACAATTAACATCAGCCTGGTTTTGTTTTACAAATAGTACTACGTGCTGCTAATCCGGCCGGTTGGGTATTCGCTGTAACCGGGTGCAAATTAAGCCATGTAAATGGAATAACAACATTTGTACCCTCTTTATTGTGAAAGGGCTTGTATGAGACTACATTAATAAGAAAAAGTTTAGCGGCCTTTGCCCTCTCCCGAACAATTCCATTAGTTTTGCGCCCACAACGTCATTTTATGCCAGAATTAAAAGATATCGCTACACAGATCCGCAGAGACATTGTTCGTATGGTTCATGGTGTGGCCAGTGGTCACCCCGGTGGTTCACTTGGCTGTACCGATTTCCTTACAGCGCTCTATTTTAAGGTGATGAAACACAATCCATCTTTCGATATGAATGCAGTGAATGAAGATGTTTTTGTGTTGTCGAACGGACATATCTCTCCGTTGTTCTATTCTACACTGGCACGTTCCGGCTATTTTGATGTAAAGGAATTAGCTACATTCCGTAAGCTGAATACCCGTTTACAGGGACATCCTGCTACACACGAACACCTGCCAGGGGTGCGCATCGCTTCCGGCTCACTGGGTCAGGGATTGAGTGTGGCCATTGGTGCAGCCTTAACAAAGAAATTAAATAAAGAAACCACCACTGTGTATTCTTTACATGGTGATGGGGAATTACAGGAAGGGCAAATTTGGGAAGCAGTGATGTTTGCTGCCCATCATAAAGTAGATAATCTGATCGCTACGATCGATTGGAACGGACAACAGATCGATGGTCCAACAAGTAAAGTGATGAATCTGGGTGACCTTGGTGCGAAGTTTTCTTCTTTTGGTTGGGAGATCGTTTCGTTGGAAAAGGGTAACGATGTTGATGAAGTGGTGGCTGCATTGGAAAAAGCCAAAGGACTTCTCGGCAACGGAAAGCCTGTGGTGATATTGATGAAAACAGAAATGGGTAAGGGAATCGACTTTATGGAAGGCAGTCATGAGTGGCATGGAATTGCGCCTAACGACGATCAACTGAAGAGAGCGTTAGAGCAGTTGCCCGAAACATTGGGAGATTATTAATATCGATTGATCGAAATAGTAAAGCAGGTTTTAAAAGACCTGCTTTTTTTATTTATTGGCTTTATACACACCGAATAAAATAATGGAGAGACCTGCAACCTGTAAGCCATGAATGGTTTCCCCTGCGGCCAGTCCCCAGGCCAGTGCAATAAACGGAATGCCATAGGTTACCATGGAAGCGAAAATAGCCCCGGCTCTTTTTAAAAGAATATAGAATAGAATGGTAGCGAGTGCTGTTCCGAAAACACCGAGTACGGTACTGGCACCGGTGGAAAGGAAGAGGTCGGTATTCGACAAGGGTAAATTGAAATAGCCGGTGTAATAAAGTACGGCCAGCGATAAAGGCACCAATGAACCGAAGGCAATAGCAGCAATTACAGTGGAAGGGATTTCGCGCAGATGATTGCTGGCAATATTTACATTAAATCCATATAGTATTGTCGCCAGCAAAACAAAGCCGGCATACCACAGGTATTGAAGGTTGATATGGGGGTTGGAAAGAAAGAGCAGGAGCATGCCGGCGAAAGCGATCAGCACACCCACGATCTTTTGTTTTTGTACCACTGTATGAAAAAACAATACCCCTACCACGATGGTGAAAATGGGGGTGAGGGCATTCAGGAATCCGGCCAGACTGGAATCGATCTTTGTTTCGGCTATACAAAACAGAAAGGCCGGGAAGAAGCTGCCCAGCAAACCCGATAAAACGATCCAGCCTGTTTTGGCCCTTGGTATCTTACGAATATGCATAAAGGCAACAGGTAATAACACCAGTCCGGCACTTAACATACGCAAGGCAGCCACCTGATAGGCAGAAAGTGTTGGGGCTCCGGTAGCCGTGAACATGCCCCGTTTCATCAGAATGAAGGAACTTCCCCAGATCAGGGAAAGTAGTGCGAAGAGCAGCCAGGGGATGAATTTGCTGTTTTTGTTTTCCATTAAAAGAGTACGCAAGTTGCGCCAAAACACCCAAAAACCAATAACTTTAGTCAAATCGTTTTGGAATGGGAAAGATCGTACTGAAAGACATCAGCACCCGTGCCCCCAAGGGTATGGACAAGCAGGAAACTAAAGAGAAGACGCTCAAAATCCTGGAGGAGTTAGATGGGTTGCAGAACTTATTATATGCAGAAAGCAAGCATTCTGTATTGGTGGTGATACAGGGCCTGGACGCCAGCGGAAAGGATGGTGTGATCCGGAATGTATTTGGTTCCCTTAACCCACAGGGTGTAACGGTAAAATCATTTAAAGCGCCTACAGCAGAAGAGCTGGCGCACGATTTTTTGTGGCGGGTACATTCGGCCGCCCCGGCCAAGGGAATTATACAGTTGTTCAATCGCTCTCATTATGAAGACATCCTCATTACGCGGGTGCATAAATGGTGCGACGACAAAACGGCTAAAAAACGCATGAAGGCCATCAACGATTTTGAGCGATTGTTGGCGGAACATAATAATACCCAGATCCTTAAATTCTATCTGCATGTGTCGCCCGAGGAACAGAAAGGGCGTTTGGAAGAGCGATTGCTGGATAAAACCAAGCAATGGAAATACAATGAGAACGACTTTAAAGAAGCTGCTCTTTGGGACGATTATATGCTGGCATATGAGGATTGTTTCGATAAGTGCAATGATATCCCCTGGACCATTGTGCCGGCCGACCAGAACTGGTATAAGGAATATGTGATCGCTTCCCAGCTTCGTGATACATTGGTAGGGTTGAAAATGCAGTTCCCCGGACTTAAAAAATAAGGGGAAAGGGTATTTTATAAAAGCTGACAACCCTCTCGGGTCGGTTTACGACTTTGAATTGTAAAGTTTTATAACTTGTATAAGGAAAAACTCTTATCTATCAACTAAAACATGTTTTATGGGAATGCTTAAAGAATTCAAGGATTTTGCGATGAAAGGCAATCTGGTCGATATTGCCGTAGCCTTTGTAATGGGAGGCGCTTTTGGCAAAGTGGTTTCTTCGTTTACAGATGGTTTGGTAGCCCCGTTGGTGGGATTACTTACCGGTGGGGTTGATTTCAACAAAATGGAATATACCATTAAAGACAAGGTTGCAGAAACGAAGGATGCGGCCGGTAATGTGGTGGCCGAGCAGGCAGCTATTACGTTAAAATACGGAGCTTTCATCACCACTATCATCGACTTTGTTATCGTGGCTTTTGTGATGTTTATGGTGATCAAAGCGCTGAACAGTATGAAGAAAAAAGAGGAAGCGGCACCTGCAGCTCCGGCCCCCACACCAGAGGATATTACCCTGCTGCGTGAAATCCGGGATGCTTTGAAGAAATAAAACTAAACTCTATATTTGTCCGGCATTTTGAGTACCTTCAAAATGCCGTTTTTTTCTACCAAAACCCAAACAGCAGTATGAGAAAAATATTCTTACTCGCCTCTTTCAGTCTGTTCACCTTAGCTACCCTGGCGCAGGATGCCGGTGTGAAGGACATGCATAATCAGGCTGCCCGTTCCGGAAAAGCTGATGAAAAAAATTCTAATAAAACCTGGAAGACTGGTGGTACGTTCTCCATCAATTTCGGACAGGGTGGAAGCCGTAACTGGGCTGCAGGGGCAGAGAAATATTCTTTCTCTTTAGCTGCCTACGCCAGTTTCTATGCCAACCGTCATGTAGGTAAGTGGAACTGGAATAACACCCTCGATCTGGGTTATGCTTTTGTAAACACCGCCTCACAGGGTGTTCGTAAGAATGATGATAAGATCGACCTGTTCAGCAAACTCGGACGTGATCTTAACAGCAAGGTTAGTCTGGCTTTGGTGGGAAACTTCCGTTCCCAATTCACCAATGGATACAGCTATAACTATTTAGGAAAATACCAACGCCGTATCTCCGGATTCTTTGCTCCGGCCTATGCTACACTGGCTCCGGGTTTTGACTGGCATCCGAATGCTGATTTCTCTGTGTTTGTGTCGCCGGTTTCTGCCCGTACGGTAATTGTAACGGCTCAACCAAAGAGCTATTATTTCCCGGGTGGTGTTATCCCTGCTGCTGATGGTGGCGGATACGAATTACCACTGGCGGCCATGTATGGTGTTGATCCGGCCCGTCAGGTTCGATTTGAACTGGGCGGTTTTGCTTCCGTGAATTTCAAGAAGGAGATCATGAAGAACGTTACCTATAAATCACGTTTGGATCTGTATTCCAACTACCTGAAATCATATCGCTTCACCGCTACCGGTCCCGACCAACTGGCGATCGTGGAAACCAAGCCCAAGCCACAGAATGTGGATGTGTTCTGGACCAATACCATCAATATGAAAGTGAATAAATGGTTGCAGGTTACCTATAACTTCGACCTTATTTATGACGATGATGTACGTCAGTTTGGCCCGAATAAAACTTCTGCTGCGGCACAGCTCCGCTCTCTGTTAGGAGTAGGATTAGCTGCCAAGTTCTGAATAAGTTTTTCGTAATTTTGTCAAGTCCCGGTCGTAGATTGGGACTTTATTTTTTCATAGTAATATCAAGCGTGTGAGTCAGTTTTCGTATCAGATCAAGTTAGCGCAGTTCGAAGGTCCGTTCGACCTCCTGTTATTTTTCATTGAAAGAGATGAGCTGGATATTTATAATATTCCTATTACCCGCATTATCAACGACTTCCTCGATTTTATCCATCAGCAGGAGAAGCTGAATATTGAACTTTCCAGTGAATTCATCCTTTTCGTTTCCACGCTGATGCGCATCAAGGCGAAAATGTTGTTGCCCCGTAAAGAGCTGGACGCACAGGGAAATGAAATTGACCCGCGCCAGGAACTGATCGACAAGATCCTGGAATACAAACGATATAAAGAAGCTGCCGCTCAAATGGCTGAAATGGAAGCCATGCGTATGCTGATGGTTCGTAGGGGTAACCTGCAGAAAGAACTCTCGCATATCGGTGAAGAATCGGGCGAAGGCACTGAAATACAAACCATTACCCTCTTCAAACTGATGAAATCGTTTGAAAAGGTAATGAAGCGCATGGAGGACCGTAACAAACGCCCTGTCCATACCGTAGTGCAGTATAACTACACCATGGAAGACAGCCGTGTGTACATGCTGGATACGGTAAAGCGCGAGAAATTAATGGCTTTTGAAAAGATCTTCGATGTATGTGAAGATCGCATCCACGCTATATTCCTCTTCCTGTCGATGCTCGAATTGATCCAGGCCCGCTATATGTCTATTATGGTAGGCGAAGGCCGGAATAATTTCATCATTGAATGGAATGAGAACCGGGAAGAAGAACCCCAGATCGGCGATTATACCCCGGCGCCTACCAATCCTGACAGCAGTCCGGAGCCTTCTGCTGACTAAGCGTCTGCTTTTACTGCCAAATAATGTTAGAACATCAATTGGTATTCCAATTGACGGTAAAACATTAAACAATCTGCTCCCCTGAAGGGTTACAAGAGTAACTATTTAGAACGCATTGATTGAAAAAGGAGTTATTATGAAAGTAGCAATCCTGATCGGCAGTATCAGAAAAGGCAGACAGTCGCAGAAAGCGGCTTATCTCATTGAAAAGAAATTGAAAGAGCGTGGCGCGGAAGTGGATATTATCGACCTCGCCGAAACCTCCCTCCCGATGCTGGAAGAACGTGCCGACCGCGACCCGCAGGTGGCGCCGGAAGTGATCGCCGTAGGAAAACGTTTATCTGTTTCCGATAGTGTGATACTCCTGAGTCCCGAATACCATGGCAGTTATACCGGTGTATTAAAGAATGCCCTGGATTATTACCGTGCCGAGTTTCAGAAAAAACCGATCGGTGTTATTGCTGTATCTTCCGGTAAGATGGCGGGTATCAATGCTTCTGTGCAGATGCAACATCTCGTATTGAGTATGGGAGCCTACGCGCTACCGCAGAAATTCCTGGTGCCGGATATCAATAATACCATTGATGAGCAGGGAAATACTGAAGTGGCGGCCTTACAAGCACAGGCCGATAAGTTTACAGACGAATTTGTATGGCTTACACAGGCTATTGTGAATGCCAAAAACACACAAACAAAAAAGGAGTTGGTATGACAACCAGAACGATCAGTCAGATAACAGAAGCTACCGCAGAACGTGTGGGGCCTTTTAAGATCCGCAACGTACTTCCGGTGCGTAGTTTGCAAATGATCGACCCGTTTTTACTGATCCATCATATGGCGCCGCATACGGTACAGCCGGGTCAGGACCTGCGTATCCCCCCGCATCCGCATGCCGGTTTTGAAGTGGTTACCTATTTGTTGCAGGGAGAATTTTTTCACCGCGACAGCAAGGGACACGATCAGGTAGCGAGGGGTGGAGATATCAACTGGATGACTTCCGGTTCCGGTATCGTACATTCTGAGGGACCTACTGCGGAGTTTTTGAAGAGAGGTGGTGAAGTGGAGTTATTGCAGATATGGATCAATCTACCGGCCAGTCATAAAAAACTGGACGCCAGCTTTCGTCATTATGCCGCTGCTGTAACGCCAGTAGTAGAAGTAGAAAATGCCCGGATCAAAGTATTGATCGGTTCATTCAATGGAGTGGACTCGCCTGTGCAAACGCATACCCCTCAGTATCTGTATCATGTAACTGCGAAAGCCGGGGCGGTCGTTACCATTCCGGTGAACAGCGATTATACGTCAGCGGTATACCTGCTCGATGGTTCCCTGCAACTGCTGGGAGAGTCCATGCAGTCGGGGCAACTCGCCGATCTCCAATTAAACGGCGATCAGGTATCGGTGAAGGTGTTAAGTGACAGTTCCTTTATTCTATTTGGTGGACAACCCCTGAAGGAGAAAGTGGTAAGTTATGGCCCGTTTGTAATGAACAGTCCGCAAGAGATCAATGAAGCCATTGATGCCTACCAGGCTGGCAAAATGGGTAGCCTGGATTTTTAATTTGTAAGGTAACTATACATTAACTGAACGCTCCCTTTTCTTCGCCGGCTACTAATAACCAGTCCCATTTAGGGTGGAAGTGTAGTCAACGCTAAGAAAAAGGGAGCGTGTTTTATTCAAATACCCACAACAGAACGGGTGGCTTGCTTTTTAGAATATAGGGTTCCAGCGTAGCGAGAAAGCCGGGGGATACCGTAGGGCAACCATCACTCTGACAAATAGGAGCCGGATGCACGGCTGCTTCCGGCACACATGCATGTGCATGCAACACTACATAGCGGGCAAAGGCATTGCTGTTGCTGCTATCCAAACCGTGCAATTTAAATGCTGTTCCAAATCGCCCTGTGTATTTATGGCCTACTTTATAATGCCCCAGTGAAGTACAACCGCAACCGATCCGGTTATCGTATTTACGTCCCTCGAGCCAGTTTTCGTTACAGCGCCCATGCGTAACCAATCCCTGCGCCAAAATGCTATCGCCTTTGAGGGAATACACAAAGAAGCGGTTCTTGCCCGATTCCAGACTCATATCTATCAGAAAACAATAGTCTGTATTGTATTGATGCGTATTGATCCATTTCTCCGCCTGTGCGGCTTTGTTCTCTATTTTGATACGCCAGGCGGCAGCCTTTGTTGTGGTCGTATTTATGTTAGCAGGTGCATGATTGTTTCGCAGAAAGTACCAGGCGCCGGCAGTGCCCACCATGAATAGGAATACCAGTAATTGCAACAATATTTTTTTCATCATGAGCCTGTTTAGGTCTAATGACGAAAAAGGGGCACTATTCCATATAGCGCCCCGATCATTTTTGATTTTATTAACGGAACCTCGGGAAGGAGGGTGTTTATTTTTGGTGTTGGCTTTCTGCCAATTGATATCTTTCCCTTACTCCATCTGGAAAACGACCGGAAGAATGTATTTGAATTTTGTGGGAACCCCATCTACAAGGCCGGGGATCCATTGGGGCATGCCCTTCACCACCCGAACGGCTTCCCGGTCGAGGGCTTCATGCACTTTATTGGTCACCACAATATCTATAACTGAACCGTCTTTGTCAATAACAAAACCGACACGCACGGTTCCCTGAATGCCTTCCCGTTCCTGTTCTCTGGGAAAACGAACCGCACGGTAGAGGTAGCGACGGAGCGAATCGGTACCACCCGGGAAAGAGGGCGCCCGATGAAAAACAAAGTAGCTGGTATCGGTACCAGTGCTGCTGAAACACTGCCCTTCTTTCCACTCTCCTTTTACATATTGATCTTTTCGTTTCAACTGTCCATTGGGCCACCAGCCCAGGTGCAGGCCTTCCTTTTTATCGTTCACGAAATCAATCTCTGATTTCTTCATTCCATCGGGGTAGAACTCTACTGATTTACCATGCAGCATTTTATTTTTGTACTGCTCCGTCATATAGAGATCTCCCTTGCGGGTGAATTTTTTAAGCAACATCAGGTTGCTGTCTGCTGTATTTTTTATTCGCACATAGTAAAATGATGCGGAATCAAGACTGCCTACCTTTTTACCCTGTTCGGAATAAAAAGTGCTGTCTTGCCCAAAACTGATCGTAGTACAAAAACTGATGATTACCAATAGGAGGAACTGCTTCACAGAACTATAGTTTAGAGTGCGAATGTCGTTTGGAGCAAGCTATTCTGCAAACTTGCTTTCATATTATTTTTCCGATAATATTTGGGTGCGCCTTCGTTTATTCTTTTCGTTTAGAGGATCAATTTATAAGGCTAAAGCTCTTCAGCATCGCCTCACCAGCTTTTTTATATTGTTCCAGTCGTGCCAATTCTGTGGAGAAAGTTACGAGGTAAGCTTTTTCGTTTCGGATAAAACAGATAGTGCTGATATGAATGTCTACTCCGTTTTTAGAGAAACTATAACGCACCCGATAATAGGGTTGGGCGGTGTTTGCATTAAGAATGGCCGATTCCTCCAGTTTGCTATCGGGGAACATGGCGGGCAATTGTTTTTCGCTGATGTCTTTATATTGTTCCAGATCGATACCGGAGCCGGTAAGGTCCTGGATCACCACGTTAATATTCTCTCTGAATTTATCCTGCGCATTATCGGCCGGGGCATAAATAAAACAGGTTGAGCCCATCAGTCCGCTGGTATCCAGTTTCCATTGTGAAGGATATTGCAGTCTGAAATCTTTTGCGGTATAGGTATTGATTGAGTCTTTAATAGTGGTTTGCGCCTGAACAAATGATGTGCTCAGCAAAAGGAGCAGGATAAGGTTCTTTTTCATACTAAAAAGGAGAGCCGATGGTGATCGGCTCATTAATACTTTAAAATGTAGTGTTTTTGAATCGTATTAATTGGCTCAGACCAGTACCGGAACGCTTACCATTTTTCGAATGGTGGCAGCGATGCCAGCCGGATGAATGCCTATTTCTTCATACAGTTGTTTTGGTGTACCATGCTCTACCAGTCTGTCGGGAATACCCATCACCACCACTTCCGCTGTATACTTATTGGCGGCCATGAATTCCAGTACAGCCGAACCAAAGCCACCTACTACGGTGCCATCTTCGATGGTTACCACACGGGAATAGTTTTTAAACACTTCGTGTAATAAGGCTTCATCGATGGGTTTGGCAAAACGCATGTCGTAATGTGCCGGATCGATTCCTTCGGCTCTCAGTTCACGGATGGCTTGTGTGGCGAAGTTGCCGGGATGTCCGAAACTGAGAATGGCTACTTCTTTGCCATCTTTCAGTTTGCGTCCCTTACCGATTTCAATTTCTTTCATTTCGGTTTTCCATTCCGGCATAACGCCTTCCCCTCTGGGGTAACGGATCACGAATGGCAATTGATTTTTTTCCAATTGTGCCGTGTACATCAGGTCGCGCAATTCGCTTTCGTTCATAGGGGCACTGATGACCATATTGGGGATACAGCGGAAATAAGCGATATCGTAACAGCCGTGATGGGTAGGACCATCTTCACCTACCAATCCACCGCGGTCGAGACAGAAGATCACGGGTAGTTTCTGGATGGCCACATCATGTACGGCCTGATCATAGGCACGTTGCATGAAAGAGGAGTAAATATTGCAATACACTCTTAATCCCTGTGTGGCCATACCGGCACTGAGGGTTACAGCATGTTGTTCGCAAATGCCCACATCAATGGCACGATCCGGCATTTTCTCCATCATGAATTTGAGGGAAGAGCCGGATGGCATCGCGGGGGTAATACCAAATATAGCAGGATTCTTTTCTGCCAGTTCAATAATAGTATGTCCGAAAACATCCTGGTATTTCGGTGGCTGTGGGGTATCAAATTTTTTCTTGTGGATCTCGCCGGTCACTTTATCGAAAAGGCCGGGCGCATGCCATTTGGTTTGATCCTTTTCAGCGAGGGCATAGCCTTTTCCTTTTACGGTTAGGATGTGCAGGATCTTGGGGCCGGGGATATTCTTCAGATCCTGAAGCGTATCCACCAGTTTTGTGATATTGTGACCATCTATGGGGCCAAAATAACGCAGCTTCAGTGCTTCAAACAGGTTGCTGCTGTTATTGATGAATCCTTTTACGCCGTGTTCCAGCTTACTGGCCATTTCACGGGTGAAATTTTTTCCCACCGGTAATTTGCCCAGGGCATTCCATATATCGTCTTTGATCTTGTTATAGGTTTGCGACGTAGTGATATCGGTCAGGTATTCCCGTAAGGCGCCTACATTCGGATCGATGCTCATGCAGTTGTCGTTCAGAATGATGAGCATGTCGTTATCGGCTACACCCGCATGGTTCATGGCTTCGAAGGCCATGCCGGCGGTCATAGAGCCGTCTCCTATGATCGCCACGGTTTTTCTGTCTTCCCCCTTGTATTTAGCGGCCATGGCCATGCCCAGTGCGGCCGAAATTGAAGTGGAAGAGTGGCCTACACCGAAGGTATCATATTCACTTTCGGAACGTTTGGGAAAACCACTGAGGCCTTTGTATTTGCGATTGGTATGAAAATTATCGCGGCGACCGGTTAAAATTTTATGACCGTAGGCCTGATGACCCACATCCCATACGAGTTGATCGTAGGGTGTATTGTACACATAGTGGAGGGCTACGGAAAGTTCCACCACACCGAGACTGGCCGCAAAGTGCCCACCGTGTACACTCACCACATCAATGATATAATGCCGTAACTCTTCGCTGAGCTGCTGGAGCTGTTCGCGGGTGAGTGACTTCATATCCTGGGGCGACTGTATCGTTTTTAATAAGGGGCCGGGGGTGATTTCCATTCAGCAATGTTTAGTAAGTTCAAAAATACACTTTATTCTTTTGAGGATAAAGGGGTTAAATGCTTAAACAGAACAAGTAAGCGGTAAAAGTGTTTAGGGTTTTTATAATTAATAATTAATCATTGATAATTAGCGTTTTATGTATAATATACTTTTTCACTGAAGACTGATTTTACCCCATTGGGGAAAGTCAGGTTCCATGAATCCTGTAATTCTGCCATATATCCTAAAGGCCGCTTTCCTCCGTTTTGATTTATTAGATTTGCCCTCATAGAATGAGACTATTTAACCGGATATCGAATTATTGGCTCTGTCAGTTAGGTGGTTGGGGGCTTGTTGGTTTTTCCATGCTGTTTTTTGCTGTTACCATGATGCAGAAACTCAGTTGGGATAACTCTGTTCGGATATTTGTGTACGTGGCAGGAGGTATTATTTCAACCCATCTGTTGCGAGAGTATATCAAGCGGTCTGGATGGTTGTTATTACCGATCGAAAAAATGATCACGCGGCTCATTCTGGCCATCCTGATAACAAGCGCCGTATACAGTATTCTCGTGATCACTTCTCTGGGGATATTTGCTTTGGGTGGTAAAGAGAAGATCGACTGGTACAGCCGTTTTTTTGGTTCCATCATTAACTCTGGTATATTCATTACCCCCTGGACCCTGATCTATTATTTCTATCATTTTATTGAGAAGAGCCGTCGCCAGCAGTTGGATACCCTGAAGCTGGAAGCCATGGTGAAGGAGCTGGAGCTGAAAACGATCAAATCGCATATCAACCCGCATTTCATCTTCAATGCCCTGAACAGTATCCGGGCCTTGATTGACGAGAATCCTTCCCGGGCGCGTGAAGCGATCACAGAATTGAGTAATATTCTGCGCAGCAGTATGCAGGCGGAGAAGCAGGAGATCGTGCCGTTTGAGAAGGAGCTGAATATCGTTAAAGATTATCTGGCGCTCGAACATATCCGCTTTGAGGATCGCTTGCGCGTGGAATATGAAATTGATGAGGATACACTCGATCAGCCTGTTCCGCCAATGATGTTGCAAACGCTGGTGGAAAATGCTATTAAGCATGGCATCGGTAAACAGGTAAGCGGAGGCGTGATCCGTATCGTATCTGATTTTAAAGGGGATTATCACGAACTGGTGGTGTTGAATTCGGGTCAGCTCGGTGAACAACAGAATGAGGATGGATTTGGATTGTCGAGTACCCGTAATCGTTTGCAGTTGCTGTTTGGCGACCGCTCCCGTTTTTTTATTATTCAACGCAATGAGAAAGAGGTGGAAGCACGTGTGCAGATACCTGTAATCATAAATTAAAATGTATGCTGAAAGCTATTATCATCGATGATGAACGACTGGCCCGGAACGAGCTGAAAAAATTGTTGCTCGATTATCCTGAAATTGAAGTGGTGGCCGAAGCCGCAAATGTAGGAGAGGGCGTGGAAAAAATTGAAAGTGTGAACCCGGATCTGATCTTTCTCGATATTCAGATGCCCGGCAAAACCGGATTTGATCTGTTGACCGAACTCGATAGAGCACCCAATGTGATCTTCACCACAGCGTACGACGAATACGCCCTGAAGGCTTTTGAAGTAAATGCGCTGGATTATTTGCTGAAACCCATTGAGCCGAAACGATTGGCCGATGCTATTCAGAAATTACAGGTACTGGAAGAAAAGGAGCAGTTGAATGGCGGCAACCCTTCTGTTAATATTAACAAAAGTATTCTTACCGAGAGTGATCAGGTATTTGTGAAAGACGGCGAGCGTTGCTGGTTTGTTAAACTGAATGAGATCCGTTTGTTTGAAAGCGTAGGCAATTATGCGAAAGTGTATTTCGGCACGAATAAACCCCTGATCTTAAAATCACTGAATGCACTCGAAGAGCGTTTGGATGAGAAGACTTTCTTCCGTGCCAATCGTAAGCATATCGTTAACCTCCGTTTGATCGATAAGATCGAGCCGTATTTTAATGGCGGTCTGCTGCTGGAAATGAAAGGGGGCGAAAAAATTGAAGTAAGCCGGAGACAGACAGTGAAGTTTAAGGAGATGATGAGCCTGTGAGTGGGGGAGGGAAGCGGTGAGTTATAAGTGGTAAGTGGTAAGTTGTATGGGGTATGGGGTATGGGGTATGTGGTGTGAGGTATGAGGCAACTAACTTTCTTATTCCTTATTTCTTATTTCTTATTCCTCCTTTTGCCCGAAACACCTGTAAAAACTATGTTCCGATTCACTATTCACGATTCACAATTGACGATTGACTATTCCCGAATTCTCAATATTATAGCAAGCCCTAACACATAAACCAATGAAGAAAATAATTTTAGCCAGTCTGACACTTTTGATCTCGGTTCTTTCTTTTGCACAAGACATCAACAGTATCATTAATGCAAAGGAAGTGGAGCGTATCGAGCGTACGCTATCATCGGATGAGATGCAGGGGCGTCGTACGTTTTCTCCCGGAATTGATAAAGCCGCTGGATTTATTGCTGAAGAGTTTAAGAAGGCCGGCTTGAAGCCTGTTGATGGGAGTTCCTATTTTCAGGAGTTCAATATGCTGCGTACAAAGTTTATTAGTGCCTCTGCTACCGTGAATGGGGTGGAGATTGACAGCCGCAATGTGGTAGGACTTACTACGGAAGCGGAATTGAACATTGATGACCGCTCCGGTTATGAGAAAGTGGTGATCGGTCCCAAGGATACGCTGTTTATGACCCTGCGTCGTTTACAGGCGGCTAAAAAGAATTATTTCGTAGCGGTGGACACAGCACACCGTCGTCAATTGAATAGTTTGAAAAGTTCCCGTCGTGAAATGTTCCCTTCTCCCACGAGCATTGTATTGGTGCTTACTACAGAGGCCGTGAACACCTTTAAAGCCAGTTTCAAGCAGGAGCTCACGCCGATGCCGCTCCGAAATGTGGTGGGTATTCTGCCTGGTAAAAAGAAGAAGGATGAATATGTGATCTTCTCGGGTCACTATGATCATTTAGGTATTGGCAAGCCTAATAAAGACATGGATTCTATTTTCAACGGCGCCAATGACGATGCTGCTGGCACTACAGCGGTGATCATGCTGGCCCATTATTTTGCGAGTAAAAAGGATAATGAGCGAACCATCATTTTTGCTGCTTTTACCGCGGAGGAAGTAGGTGGTTACGGAGCCCAGTATTTCAGCCGTCAGTACAACCCTGATAAGGTGGTGGCCATGTTCAATATTGAAATGATCGGCACCGAAAGTAAGTGGGGACCAGATGCTGCCTACATCACAGGCTATGAGCGTTCGGATATGGGGAAGATATTAGAGAAGAATCTGGTGGGAAGTAAATTCAAATTTCACCCCGATCCGTATACGACACAGAATTTATTCTATCGTTCAGACAATGCCACGCTGGCTCGTTTAGGTGTACCGGCGCATACCATTTCCACTTCCCGTATGGAGCCCCATCCTGATGGCGTTAATAAAGAGCGTGATCAGTATTATCATACGCTGGATGATGAAATCGAAACACTGAATATGCCAAATATGGCCGAGATCATTAAAGCCATTGCGATCAGTTCTACCAGTATTGTGGCGGGAAAAGATACCCCTTCCCGTGTGGAAACGTCTCAGTTGCGTTAATCTGCTGCAGAACGGAATTTATGTAAGGTGCATTCCATGGCGGCCTGTATACGGTCGTTACACAGGTTGCCAATGGAACCTTCATGTGTGTGGGTCATCCGCTTCTTGTAATCGAATTCGAAATTACCCTGATCTATCTGGTTGCCTACTTCGCGATAGGCTTCACGGAAGGGGATGCCTTCATTCACCAACGCATTCACGGCTTCTACAGAAAACAGGTAGCGGTATTTTTCATCATCGAGCAAACCGTCTTTCACTTCCATTTTTTCCAGCATCACCACGGCCAGTTGCAGGCATGATTTTAATTCTTCTATAGCGGGGAATAAGATCTCTTTGGTCAACTGCAAATCGCGGTGGTAGCCGGAGGGCAGATTGGCCAGCATCAGATTGAGTTCATTCGGTATCGACTGTATCCGGTTGCATTTGGCGCGGATCAGTTCAAATACATCCGGATTCTTTTTATGCGGCATGATGCTGCTTCCGGTGGTCAGTTCATTAGGGAAAGAGATGAATCCGAAATTCTGATTCAGGTATAAACAGCAATCCATACTCAGTCGGCCCAGGGTGCCAGCGATCGCGCTCATGCCCATGGCAACGGCTTTCTCCGTTTTGCCGCGGGTCATTTGTGCATATACGGAGTTCCAGTTCAGGTCGCCGAAGCCCAGTAATTCAGTGGTGCGTTTCCTGTTCAGCGGGAAAGAAGAACCGTATCCGGCACCACTTCCCAGCGGATTCTTATTGGCAATGGTATAGGCGGCTGCGAGTATTTCGAGATCGTCCACCAGACTTTCCGCATAAGCCCCCAGCCATAAGCCGGCCGAAGAAGGCATGGCGATCTGTAAATGGGTATAGCCGGGAATAAGTTTATGTTTAAAATGTTCGCTTTGGCGTATCAGTAAGTCGAACAGCGTTTTGGTTTCAGTTTTGAGCGACAATACCGCCGCACGAAGGAAAAGTTTGATGTCAACCGCCACCTGATCATTACGGCTGCGGCCGCTGTGAATTTTCTTGCCGGCATCACCGATCTTTTCGGTGAGCAGGATCTCTACCTGCGAGTGTACATCTTCTACATTTTCTCCGATATGAAAATCACCTGCTTCAATGGAAGCGAGGATCTCTTTGAGTCCTTTTACCGCCAGTTGCGATTCTTCTTTGGTCATCAGTCCCACTTCCCCCAGCATGGTTACATGGGCAATGGAACCCTGCACATCGAAGCGGGCCATTACTTCATCGAATTCTTTATCGCGTCCTACGGTGAAGGATTCGATCAGGGCAGAGACGGTCGTTTGTTCCTTTTGCCAGAGTTTCATGGTGTTCTTTTTGAGAGAAAAATTTTATTTTAGGTATGGGTTGTGAGGTAACTCCGCGTTCCTTTGCGGGAAAGAAAAATACATTTAACCGCAGAGGCGCAGAGGAATGCGAAGGCATATGGGCACGATTTATGCCTTCGCCAAGGGCTTCGGCATACAGGCACCTCTCACTTCTCACCTCTCACCTCTCACCCCCTCACCACCTTATCAATCAACCTCACATACATCTCAATCCCTTCCCGAATTTCATGCAGATAAATAAATTCATCTGCTGTATGACTACGGGCACTGTCACCGGGACCCATTTTCAGGGTTTTGAACGGCATCAATGCCTTGTCTGATGTAGTAGGCGACCCATAATAGCTTCGTCCCAGTGCTGTTCCGGCCTGGATCAATGGATGATCGAGGGGGATGGACGTGGAACGCATGCGCATACTTCTGGGCGTTATATCGCTCTGCACATTGGATCGTATGATCTCCAGGATCTCCTCAAAGGTATACAGTTCATTCACCCGGCAATCTACCACAAAACGGCATTGAGGCGGCACACAGTTATGCGCTTTATTTTCCGTTTCAATCACGGTAACAGTAGTTTTCACCGGACCGAGGAGATCGGAAACTTTCGGAAATTTATAATCACGGAACCATTCGATATCCTTCATGGCTTTGTAAAGAGCGTTTTCGCCTTCATCGCGCGCGGCATGACCGGCACGGCCCTGCGCCACAGCATCCAATACCAGCAACCCTTTTTCAGCCACGGCCATTTGCATGAGGGTAGGTTCTCCTACAATACCGCATTCAATTTCGCCCAGCCGGGGTACCAGCGCTTCAATACCGTTATGTCCGGAGATCTCTTCTTCTGCAGTAGCCGCAAATACGAGATTATATTTCAGATCGCTGCGTTCGTAGTAATGCAGGAATACGGCCATTAATGAAACCAGACAACCACCGGCATCATTGCTGCCGAGGCCATACAGTTTATCATCTTTCACGATGGGGGCGAAGGGATCGAGGGTATATCCTTTGTTGGGTTTAACAGTATCGTGGTGCGAATTCAGTAACATGCTGGGTTTGGCAGGATCAAAATATTTGTTCTGCGCCCAGATATTGTTCAGGTGCGTTTTGGTACGCACCCCATGCGATTCGAGAAAGCGCTCAATGATATCGGCGGTATTCTCTTCTTCTTTGCTGAAAGAAGGTGTGGCGATCAGCTTTTTCAGCAGATCGATCGCGCTATCCTGTAATGTGGTCAATGCGTTATCCATGGACAATAGTTGTTCCGGCTTCTCCGGACAAGAGTTGAGGCAAGCAAGACGCGTTACCGATGATCACCCGATCCACACCACTTTGCAATGCTGCAAAAGCGTTATCGAGTTTGGGGATCATACCGGCGAAGATTTTTTGTTCGGCCTTTAAGCTTTCGTACATGGCCGGATCTATTTTGGGGATCACGGTGCTATCGTTTGATGCATCGAGCAAAACCCCGGATTTCTCAAATGAATAGATCAGTGTTACTTTATAATAGGATGCCAGTGCCTTGGCCGTTTCCTGCGCCATGGTATCGGCATTTGTATTCAACATGTTTCCTTTTCCGTCGTGGGTGAGCGGTGCCACCACGGGGATGGTGCCCATTTCAAGTAATTGCTGCCAGGTGGCTCCCGGTATGCGATCACTTTTTACGTCTCCTACAAAACCATAATCAATTTCTTTCACGGGTCTTTTTTGTGCCGGAATCAGATTGGCATCGGCGCCGGT
>CAZKSY010000019.1:38133-53093 GCA_964555605.1 uncultured Chitinophagaceae bacterium
GGGACATAAGGAGTTTTAAGTTTTTTGTTTTAAGTTTTAAGAGGGGCGTGGTTTGGGGTTTTCTTCGCGCCCTTGCGTCTTGGCGGTTAAGTATATTTTTCTTAACCGCAAAGGCGCGAAGACGCTAAGTTCCGCTAAGAGACGTTTGTTTCCTGTGTGAGTTTGAGATGGAGTGTGAAGGGTATCCTTTCCCCTTTTACTTTTCATCTCTCACTTCCCCAGCATCTCCGCAATCACCGCCTGCGCCGCCCACACCCGGTTCGATGCCTGTTGGGTAACGATGCTGTTTGGTCCGTCGAGGATCTCATCACTCAATTCAACATTACGACGTACAGGCAAACAGTGCATTACTTTGGCATTATTGGTCGCTTGTAACTTTTCATTCGTCATCATCCAGGCCGGGTCATTGGTATACATGCGACCATAGTCTTTATACGTACTCCAGTTCTTCACATATACAAAATCGGCATCTTTCAATGCTTCCTCCTGATCGTGTGTAATCGTGGCCCCTTTGGTGAATTTTTCATCCAGTTCATAATCTTCCGGATGTGTGATCACGAAATCGGCTTGTCCCCAGGCATTCACCCATTCTGCAAAACTATTGGCCACACATTGCGGCAATGGTTTTACATGCGGCGCCCAGGTGAGAACGATCTTGGGTTTGCGGGCGAGTGGTTTTGCTTGTTTTGCCAGTATTTCGGTGATCGTGATGATATCCGTTAAACTTTGCAAAGGATGCAGGGTAGCACTTTCCAGACTCAATACGGGTACGCCCGCATACTTGATGAATTGTTTTATATACAATTCACTGTAATCATCTTCTTTGTTCTTCAGTGAAGGGAAGGTACGGATGCCAATGATGTCGAAATAATTGCCCAGTATTGGTGCCGCATCTTTCACGTGTTCTACGGTGGTGCCACTCATGATGGCTTCTTCTTCAAATTCAAAGGTCCATCCTTCCTGTCCTACATTGAACACAATGGCTTCCATGCCCAGTTGCTGTGCCGCGATCTGCGTACTCAAACGGGTACGCATACTCGGGTTCAGAAAAATACAACCGATGCGTTTGCCCTTACCCTTTTCCTGATGGGCGAGGGGTTGGGCTTTATAATGCAGGGCCGATTGCACGAGTGCCTCGATATTACCTGCGTCTTGTACTGAGATGAATTGTTTCATGTCGTCCTATATTTCCGGTACCGGGTTATGATGAATGGATCAGGAAGGGTTTTTCAGGAATTCGATCTCTTCTTTTACAGCTTCAATAAAATCTTCCGCATCTCTTTTCTTCAAAGCCAGTGAAGGCAACAAACGGATCACATTGGGTTTTGCTTCACCCGTGAAGATCTTGTGTTTGAACAGCAGATTCTTCTTCAGGTCTTTTAAGTTCTCAGGCACGTCAAATCCGATCATTAAACCACGTCCCCGTACATTCATAAGTTCGGGAATTTTTTTCAGTTCTTCTTTAAGAAAATGTCCGGTGGTTACGGCATTGCCCATTAATTTCTCTTCCTCAATTACTTCCAGCACGGCCAGGGCAGCGGCACAGGCCAGATGG
The DNA here is from genome assembly GCA_964555605.1 of uncultured Chitinophagaceae bacterium. Lineage (GTDB taxonomy): Bacteria > Bacteroidota > Bacteroidia > Chitinophagales > Chitinophagaceae > Endoryza. The sequence goes on from CAZKSY010000019.1 coordinate 39,689, forward strand.
TTACCTCCGAAGGTAGTGCCCAATTGGAATTGTTTGGGTTTGATATGCGGTGCGATGATCAATCCGGCTACAGGAAATCCATTGCCCATTCCTTTGGCCATGGTATAGATATCGGCTTGCACCCCGGCAAAATCATGGCTGAAGAATTTACCGCTTCTGCCATAGCCACACTGTACACTGTCGGCAATATATACTGCACCATGTTCATCGCAGAGCTGCTTGATCAGTTTCAGGAATCCATTTTCGGCTACATTAATACCACCCACTCCCTGAATGCCTTCAATGATCACCGCTGCAATTTCACTGCCTTGTTTTTTAAAGCAGTCTTCCAGTGCTGTTTCGTCGTTAAAAGGCAGGAAGATCACATTATCGGTTTCATTGACCGGTGCGATATAATTTTTATTATCTGTAACCGATACAGCCAGTGAGGTGCGGCCATGAAAAGCTTTGGAAAAAGCAATCACTTTTTTGCGACCGGTATGAAAAGAAGCCAGTTTCAGGGCATTCTCATTGGCTTCGGCACCGCTGTTACAAAGGAAAAGCTGGTAGGCTTCTTTGCCGGCTACTTTGCCCAGTTTAGCAGCGAGTTGCTGTTGCACCGGTATCTTGATGGAATTGGAATAAAATGCGATCTGCTCCAGTTGCGCCTCAATGCGCTTCACCCAATGCGGGTGTGTATGTCCGATGCTGATCACGGCATGACCGCCGTACATATCCAGGTACTGATCACCTTTATCATCCCAAACATAAGATCCTTTGGCTTTGGAAATGACAATGTCGTTGAGGGGGTAGACGTCGAAGAGATTCATTTGAGTAGTAAGTTTTTAGTAGTAAGTCCTAAGTAGGGGTATGAGGTTTGGGGTTTGAGGTTTGGGTCTTATTTTTTAGTTGATTGTTTTTCTAGTATAGTTTAATAGTCCGATTAAAAGTTTTCTTACCGTTATTATTTTGTTGTTTACCTGATTATACAGCTCTATCGAAATGTAGTTAAGTTCAAAAGCGATGAGGCAACAATAGTCTACTTCAAATAGAGAGCCAAGTGCATTATCCAGAAATCTTGCAAAATCCTTTTGCGTTGATTTTCCGCATCCTTCCACAATATTCAATCCTACAGAAAGAGCTGCCCTTTTTAATTGAGAGGCGAGTTCAAATCTTTCTGTAAGGGGAAGTTTTGGAGCTATCACCTTTTTAATCTCCAGATATAGTTGATGCGCCTGTTTCCATGCTTCAAGGCTTTTATAATCTCTCATGGCTCTTTATTGCATAGCCCTCAAACCTCATACCCCACACCTCATACCACGAAACTTTTGCTGTAGCATACAACTTAAAAGGCTCCGCCTTTCAAACGCACCCCCTCCGTTTCCTCCAATCCAAACATCAGATTCATATTCTGGACCGCCTGGCCGCTGGCGCCTTTGAGGAGGTTATCGGCAACGGAATGCACTACCAGCAGGTCGCCTACTTTTTCCAGTTGAATGATGCACTTGTTCGTATTTACCACCTGTTTCAAAAAAACAGGGGCGGTGGTGATATGGGTAAATGGATGTGATTTATAAAATTCCTGATACAATACCTGCAGTTCTTCCAGCGACAGATCGGTATGGATCTGTGAGCTGATGAAAATGCCGCGGGTGAAATCTCCCCGCCAGGGTACGAAGTTCACTTTCACATCACCTGATTCCTGTAACTGCATCAGCGACTGACCGATCTCGCCCAGGTGCTGATGGGTAAGGGTTTTATAGGCCTGTATATTATTCGCTCGCCAACTGAAATGCGATGTAGCACTCAGTGATTGCCCGGCACCGGTACTACCGGTAATGCCTGTGGTGTACACTTCTTTCAATAATCCTGCTTTGGCCAGAGGTAATAAGCCTAACTGTATAGTGGTGGCAAAACAACCCGGATTGGCAACGTTTTGTGCACCACGAATGGTTTCCCGATTCAATTCGGGTAAGCCGTATATAAAATTCCGGTCGCCGATCTGCGCATCTTTCTTCAAACGGAAATCATTGGCGAGATCGATGATCCTGATGGAGGCGGCTATCTTGTTTTCTGTCAGGAACTTTTTAGATTCCCCATGACCCAAACAGAGAAACAGCACATCCACCTCTCCGTTTTCAAAGAAGCCATTGTCGCCGGTGAATAGAAGGTCTGTATCACCCAGCAGATCCTGATGGATACTGCTCACCGGCTTATCCGCATTGCTTCTGCTGTGAATATGCAGCAGCGCTGCGCGGGGATGACCCAGTAATACCCGGATCAGTTCACCTCCGGTATAACCGGCTCCTCCAATGATTCCTATTTTTATTTTATTAGTCATTTCAGATTGTTGAAGTCAATAATTATTAATGATCAATTATCAATTATTAATATCAGATAATTGATCATTAATAATTGATCATTACTTTTCATTCACAGCATTCCAAATCGACGTTTGATTACCAAAAATCTTACTAAACCCTCTCACATCATCGCCGGTAAATCCGGTATTCATTTCACCGTATTTTCCAAACTTGCTGCTCATGAGGTCGTAGTTGCTTTCGATACCGATTACCTGAAAGCGATAAGGCATCAGTTGCACAAATACCTTACCGGTTACATTTTGCTGTGAGTTTTCGAGGAAGGCTTCGATATCGCGCATAACCGGATCAAGGATCTGTCCTTCGTGCATCCAGTTGCCATAGAATTGGGCGAGGGTATCCTTCCACTGTAACTGCCACTTGGTGAGCACATGCTTTTCGAGGGCATGGTGTGCTTTCAGGATCACCATAGGAGCGGCGGCTTCGAAACCAACACGACCTTTGATGCCGATGATGGTATCGCCCACGTGAATATCACGACCGATGCCATAGGCGCCGGCAATGCTTTGCAGATATTGAATGGCATCAGAAGGGTGGGCAAACGATTTATCATCGATCGTGCTGAGTTCACCTTTCACGAATCCGAGTATCACTTCGCGGCTATCGGTGGCTGTTACCTGTGTAGGCCAGGCCGATTCGGGTAACATGCCTTTGCTGTTCAGGGTTTCTTTACCGCCCACGCTGGTACCCCATAGACCTTTGTTAATGGAGTACATGGCTTTTTCAAAATTGATCTCTACCCCTTTGCTTTTGAGGTATTCGATCTCTGCCTCACGGCTCAGTTTCAGGTCGCGGATGGGCGTGATGATCTCTACACCGGGGATCATGATATGAAAGATCATATCAAAGCGCACCTGGTCGTTACCGGCACCGGTACTTCCATGGGCTACGGCATCGGCACCGAGATTTTTCACATGCTCGGCGATATGCAGGGCCTGACTGAGACGTTCGGCCGATACGCTGAGCGGGTAGGTATTGTTCTTTAAACAATTCCCGTAGATCAGGTATTTGATGATGCGGTCATAATATCCTTTAACCGCATTTACAGTTGTATGCGATTTCACACCCAGATTATAGGCATGTGCTTCGATCTTCTGCAGTTCTTCTTCACTGAATCCGCCGGTGTTCACGATCACGCTATGCACTTCGAATCCGCGTTCTTCACTCAGGTATTTCACACAATAGGTGGTGTCTAATCCACCACTGAATCCTAAAACGATCTTACGGCTCATATCGAATCGGGGAATTATAAGTTAAAAAAATAATGTAATAATGATTTGCTGGCTGCTGATCCGCCGTTGCCTTCCTTATCTTTTTTGAGGAAGGGGCGGAGGAGCTTCCATTCTTTGAATTTCAGTAAGCGCTCGAGACCCGACTTATTCTCTTCGAAGAATTGCTTGGTCTCTTCGGGCTCATAATGATCTTTCGGATCGTAGAGCATGGCGGTACACATACAGTTCTTACGATCCTTACTCATCAGGATCTCGTAGTTCACACAGCTTTTGCAGCCGGCCCAGAACGCTTCGTCTTGTGTAAGTTCTGAATAGGTAACGGGTTCGTATCCGAGTTCGCTGTTGATCTTCATTACGGCCAGACCGGTGGTGAGACCAAAAATTTTGGAGTCGGGATATTTTTTGCGGCTGAGTTCAAAGATCTTTCTCTTGATGGCTTTGGCCAATCCGCCTTTACGGAAAGCCGGTGCTACTATGAGACCGGAATTGGCTACATATTCACCATGGCCCCAGGTTTCGATATAACAGAAACCGGCCCAGATGCCATCCTGATTAAAGGCGATCACCGCCTTGCCTTCTTTCATTTTCTCCTGAATGTATTCAGGGGTACGACGGGCAATACCGGTACCACGGGCGCGGGCCGAATCGGCCATTTCGTCGCAAATGATGGAAGCGAAATTCAGGTGCTCCTCATTGGCTACAATAACCTTAAATGTATGTTGCTGCTGATCCATTACACAAACTGATAAAAAGGTGAAAACAATCGATGTAAAACAGAATAGTTACACGTTTCCCGGGAAGGGAATCATAGATCCGATGCCTGAAAGGATTCTATGGAATAGATGTATCAACGTCGCACCACAACGGGAATCGGGCGGCTAACAAAAACTGTACGAGGCTGTACAGGAAAAACCCCACGCAATATAGTAACAGCCGTAGCCATTACATCAGCGAGTATTATGGTGAGATTTTTTTGCATTTCTTAAGTAGAGTGTTCTTGTGCTTAAAAGTTTAACGGCACAAAAGAAAACATTTTTTTTAAGAATAATCCTGTTTTTATGTGAAAATTTGGTGGCCTACGGGATTATTTTTAATAACGGTTGTTAGTGGATGGAGATTCCTTTGGAAACCTCTTTTTACGTGATGCTCGCAGAGGAGCTTAATTTACAGGAGTTTTGTCAATGAAAAAACGTTATTGAAGCAGGGCCCGTTCTTCATCGGTGAACAAGCGGGAGCGTATCAGGAAGCGAATGCCGAGTGGAATCTCCAGGGAGAAACTGGAGCCACGGCCGGGTGTTATATCTACTGTTAGCTGTGTATGCTGCCAGTAATCAAACTGGTCTTTGCTCATGTAAAACGGACAATCAGCGATGGTGCCCAACAGCACATCGTGTGAACCGATCTTGAAATCGCCTTGTTGAAAACACATCGGTGCCGATCCATCGCAGCAACCCCCACTCTGATGAAACATGAGCGGCCCGTACTGCTGTTGCAGGGAACGTATGACAGCGGTGGCTGCTTCGGTGGCTAAGACTCTTGGGGTCATAAGTAAAATGTAAGAAGGCTTGTCAATAGACAAGCCTTCGGATAGGAGATCAGTATTTTAAAAGAAGCCCAATTTGGATTTACTATAGGAGATCAGCATGTTTTTGGTATGACGATAATGATGCAGCATCATTTTATGTGTTTCTCTGCCAAATCCTGATTTCTTGTAACCGCCAAAAGGTGCATGGGCGGGATAGGCGTGATAACAATTCACCCAAACACGTCCAGCCTGAATGGCACGTGGCACATTATACAATTCGTGTGCATCACGTGTCCACACGCCGGCGCCCAATCCGTAAAGCGTGTCGTTCGCGATAGCGATGGCTTCCTCTGTGGTTTTGAATGTTGTTACGCAGGTTACAGGTCCAAAGATCTCTTCCTGGAAAACACGCATTTTATTATGGCCTCTAAGGATGGTGGGTTTAATATAATAGCCGTTTTCCAATCCGCTGTTCTGACTGAATGCCTCGCCACCACAAAGGATCTGGGCCCCTTCTTCTTTACCAATATTGATATACGAAAGGATCTTTTCATACTGATCGTTACTGGCCTGGGCTCCCATCATCACTTCAGGATCGAGTGGATTGCCGAGTTTGATGGCCAGTGCCCGTTGAATAACACGCTCCATGAATTTGTCGTAGATGGATTCGTGCACCAGGATCCGTGAAGGGCAGGTACATACTTCGCCCTGATTCAGGGCAAACATCACAGCGCCTTCCACCGCTTTATCCAGATAATCGTCATCGGCATCCATCACACTGGGGAAGAAAATATTGGGTGATTTTCCGCCCAATTCCATTGTAACAGGGATCAGGTTCTCCGAAGCATATTGCATGATCAATCGACCCGTTGTAGTTTCTCCGGTAAAAGCCACTTTGGCAATTTTGGTTGAAGTCGCCAGGGGCTTACCTGCTTCAATGCCGAAGCCGGTTACCACATTCAGCACGCCGGCAGGCAGCACGCCGTCGATCAATTCCATTAATACCATGATACTGGTAGGGGTTTGCTCGGCTGGTTTCACCACCACGCAGCAACCGGCTGCCAGAGCCGGCGCAATTTTCCAGGCGGCCATCAGCAATGGAAAATTCCATGGGATGATCTGTCCTACCACACCGATCGGTTCGTGTAGATTGATGCTCACGGTGGTTTCATCATGTTCTGAAATGGTGCCTTCTTCACTTCTGATCACTCCGGCGAAGTACCGGAAATGGTCAATGGCGAGTGGCAGGTCGGCTGCACGTGTTTCACGAATGGGTTTACCATTATCCAGGGTTTCCACGGTGGCAAGTAATTCCAGATTTTTCTCCATAATATCGGCGATCTTCAACAGCAGATTGCTTCTTAAAGCTGCAGCCGTTTTGCTCCAGGTTACGAATGCTGTATTGGCGGCATCCACGGCCAGTTCAACATCTTCCTGTGTGGAGCGGGCTGCCTGGGTAAAAACTTTTCCATCGATAGGAGAAATATTATCGAAGTACACCCCTTTCACCGGGGCGGTAAACCTGCCTCCGATATAGTTATCATAACGGGGCTTTAAGCTTGGTCTCCCGACCAGCTTTGAAGGGGCTTGTGTGGTAGTAGTTGACATTGCAATCGTTTTTAGAGGCCTAAAACTATTGGTTAACCCCCGGGGGGCATGTCAATTTTGTCTCCCAAAATGTAAGTATTGTCTCAAAATATGTAAGATTCTGATCCGGATCAGGCTAAAATGCGCACAAAAACTGTATTTTCTGGCCTCTAACGAAAACATGTTCACGCAACGAAGCCATATTCCTGCGCCGGTGGCGCTTACTGCTCCCCATCAATTGCAAACACTGGTGGAGAATCGAAAGGTGTATAATCTGGATACCTGCGAGCTGAATATTTATGAAACCTACCAGCCCGCCGAAAAAGTACCCTTAAAGTTTGATGATCTGGTAATCACCAGTATGTTACGGGGAAAGAAGCGTATGCATGCACAGGATGATCAATTATTTGATTACAAACCTGGCGAATCGCTGTTGTGGCAGGCCAATGAATGGATGGTGATCGATTTTCCGGAAGCGGCAGCGAATAATCCTACACAATGCATTGCTTTGACCATCAGCCATGAAGAGATCCAGGAAACGATACAATACCTTAACAAGCGTGCGCCCAAAACCGAAGAGAGTGGCGCGTGGCAACTGAATATGGAAGAGTTCTTCCTGTTGAATTCAGATGATCTGGCCGAAGCCATTAACCGGATCATTAAAGTGTCGACGCACGATAGTAAGATGAAAGATGTTTTTGCAGAGCTGGCGCTTCGTGAGCTATTGCTGAAGTTGATGCAAACGCAGGCGCGTCAGTTGGTGGAAACACATTACCGGCAGATGTCGGCCTATCACCGCTTTGCTGCGGTCATCAAATTTATTAAAGAGAACCTACACCGGAAGATATCCATCGATGAATTGAGTAAACTGGCCTATTTGAGCCGTCCCACGTTCTTCCGTTTATTCAAACGGGAATTTGGGATCACACCTGTCGACTATATTCTTAAGGAGAGGATCAATAAGGCCAAAGACCTGTTGGCACAACCTGGTTGTTCGGTTAGTACTGCCTGTTACCAAAGCGGTTTCAATAGTGTTAATCACTTTATCAGTAAGTTCCGGGAAATGGAAACCGTAACACCGTTGAAATACAAACAGCAAACGGGATTGGCGTGAAATCTATTTAGCTGTTTACCCGCACGCCATGGATGGCATCGCTCATTTCTTTGATCAGGTTAGGATCTTTTTCTATCGCATTACCAATCACGATCACATCAGCGCCGGCCTTACAGTTGCGATAGGCTTTTTCGGGATCTTTGATACCGCCACCGATCACGAGGGGCACTTCAATCACCTGCGACACTTTCTCTATCATGCTTTCTGAAATGGCTTTTTTGGCGCCACTGCCGGCATCCATATAGATTAGTTTCATGCCCAGCATTTCTCCCGCCATGGCCGTGCATTGCGCGATCTCATTTTTATCGGAAGGTATCGGAGCGGCATTGCTGATATAGGAAACAGTGGTTGGGGCACCTCCATCGATCACCATATAACCGGTGGAAATGATCTCCAGACCGCTTTGCTTTACCGCTGCCGCAGAAATTACATGCTGCCCGATCAGTAATTCAGGATTGCGGCCAGAAATTAAAGACAGGTAGAGCAGTGCGTCGGCATGACGGGTGATCTGGGAAGGACTGCCCGGAAACAGCACTACGGGAATATCACAGTTCGATTTGAGTTGAGTCACCACTTCGTCGAGACGATTGCTGATCACGAGGCTACCCCCCACGAGCAGATAATCTACCTGTGCCTGGGTGACTCTTTCGATCAGATCGTCGATGATGGGAGGGGTTACTTTGTCGGGGTCGATCAAAACCGCGAATGACTTCTGTCCCTTCTGCTTCTGCTGAACTAAAGATTGATAAATGCGGTTGGTCATGCCCCGAGGATTGGTTATCTGCAAAAATGCAAAAACTTTTCCAAACCTTCCTTTCGTAATTGTTATAAACGCAAAAAGGTGGTTATCTGGGTAATATGATCGGCAAAGCGGGCCCCGCCACGGGCGGTGATCTGTCTGTTTTGATAGCCAGCTTCTATATCCAGTTTTGGCGAAACCCGGTAGCCGATACCGGCGAAAAGCCGGTTTTGGTCGAAGGACTGGCCGTTGGCATTCTCCTTTTTATGAATATTAAAGAAGATCTCATCCTGCAGTACTGCATAGGGGCCTTTTACAAAAGCTGGTTTCTGTTGTACCAGGGGGAGTTGGGTCCGGAACAGGTAGCGGATCCGTTGGGTAAATAAAGCTTCCCGGTTTTTGATGGTATTGTTCTGCAGATAGCCGTATTGGATAAAACGTTGTTCCAGCGAGAGGCGGTGCACCAGATTGAATCGCTTGAGTTTGTGCCGGAACCATACCTGTTCCCAGATATGATTTTCAGGCGTATAACCGGCCACCCCGCCAATGACCACCCGGCTTTGAATATGGTTATATCCCACTACAACATTCCATTTGGGGTTGAAGCGGTAATTGATACCGGGACGGAGAATAAATGTTTGAAAGTTTTCCCATTTATCGGAGGAACGGATATGAAAATCGGGCTGTAAGGACCATTTTTTATTGATATGGATATTGTTAATACTGCCGTACCAGATAGCAGTGCGGTCGGTAGACTGCGCCTTCGCCATTGCCAGGGAACCCATTAACACCCACAGAAGGAGTACATTTTTCATGGGTGCAAAAGAACGACAAAGCGGGGAAATGTTGGGTGACTTTTGTAACAGGAGGGGAATGGGGAGACATGAATAGTGAATGGTGAATGGTGAATGGTGAATAGTGCCTGTATGCCGAAGCTTTTCCAACTCCGCTTTTCTGCTATGTCGGATTAAATCGAAGGTATAAATCGACTCTGCGTAACTTCGCGTCCTCCGCGCCTCTGCGCCTGCGCCGTAGCTTCAGCGCAGGGGCAGCGGTTAAATGTATTTTTCTTAACCGCCAAGACGCCAGGGCGCAATGAACCGCCAGGATTTATGCCTTCGCCAAAAGCTTCAGCATACAGGCCCCATTCACCATTCACCTTTCCCCATTCCCCTAAAAGATTTCCCCCGATCTGCCAAAAAAAATTGTTCTAAAAAAGGGGTATAAGTTGGCTGAAACGCCCTGAAATCGGGCTAAAGAGCGACAGACCTGCATTTCCAAATTTCAAGTTTCTATTTTCCACAACCTGTGCATATCTCAAAACACCGAATATGGATAGCAAAGGATATTTTCGTTTTCCCCGTATCAGTAACAATTTCTTAACAAAGCAAAATAAGCGGAACCATATGTCAGCCAAAAAGCAGCCAAAGAAAGGCTTAACGTTTACCCGTCGCTTCACCAAAGATGATGTGAACGTATTCGATCAGTTTGAGTACGATTATCGTACCTCCGTTATCCGTAACCCGAGTGGAGAAGTGGTGTTTGAAATGAATAATGTAGAGGTTCCGCGTCAATGGAGTCAGATTGCTACAGACATTCTTGCCCAAAAATATTTTCGTAAAGCCGGCGTGCCTCAAGCCGATGGCAGCCTCGGTCGTGAAACCACCGTTCGTCAGGTAGCACACCGTATGGCCAATTGCTGGAAGGTATGGGGAGAGCGCTATGGTTATTTTGCCAGCACGCAGGATGCGCAGGTGTTTTATGAGGAGCTGGTATACAGCATTCTCAATCAGGCCTGTGTTCCGAACAGTCCGCAATGGTTCAATACGGGTTTGTATGAATCCTATGGTATTAAAGGCAAGCCACAGGGCCACTATTATGTAGATCCTGCCGACGGACAGTTGAAGAAATCAACATCTGCCTATGAGCGTCCGCAGCCACACGCTTGTTTCATTCTGAGTGTGGATGATGATCTGGTAAATGAAGGTGGTATCATGGACCTCTGGGTTCGTGAGGCCCGCATCTTTAAATATGGTTCCGGTGTAGGAACCAACTTCTCTAACATCCGTGGCGAAAGTGAAAAACTGAGCGGTGGCGGTACTTCATCCGGATTAATGAGCTTCCTGAAGATTGGTGACCGTGCTGCCGGTGCGATCAAGAGCGGCGGTACTACCCGTCGTGCGGCGAAAATGGTTTGTCTGGATCTGGATCACCCCGAGATCATGGAATTCATCAACTGGAAAGTGGAGGAAGAGAAGAAAGTGGGTGCTTTGATCAATGCCGGATATCCCAGCGATTACGAAGGAGAAGCTTACCGCACGGTGAGCGGACAAAACAGTAACAACTCTGTACGTATCCCGAACGAATTCTTTGCCAAACTGGAAGCGGGTGAAGACTGGGAATTGAAAGGACGTATGGATGGTCGCATCATGAAGAAGATCCCTGCGAAAGAAGTATGGAATCAGATCTCTTATGCTGCCTGGCGTTGTGCTGACCCCGGTACACAATATGATACCACGATCAACGAGTGGCATACCTGTCCGCAGGGTGGTCGCATCCGTGCGTCTAACCCTTGCAGTGAGTATATGTTCCTCGACAATACCGCTTGTAACCTGGCTTCTGTAAACCTGCGTAAGTTCTACGACGAAGAAACCAATTTGTTCGACGTGGAAGGGTTTGAATACGTTTCCAGATTATGGACTACTGTATTGGAGATATCTGTGTTAATGGCGCAGTTCCCCAGTAAGGAAGTAGCACAATTAAGTTACGATTACCGTACACTCGGACTGGGTTATGCCAACCTCGGTTCCATGCTGATGGTGATGGGTATTGCGTATGATAGTGAAGAAGCGCGCGGTATCGCCGGTGCCCTGACCGCTATCATGACCGGTATCACCTATAAAACATCTGCTGAGATCGCTTCACATCAGGGACCTTTTGCCCGTTATGAAGAGAACCGCGAGGATATGATGCGTGTAATGCGCAACCACCGTTTGGCTGCGTATGATGCTGATGAGTATGAGAAATTAAGCGTGAAGCCTCAGGGTATCAAAGCGAAATATTGCCCCGACTATTTACTGAAAGCGGCGACCAAAGCCTGGGATGAAGCCGTTCAGATGGGTGAAAAATATGGTTACCGTAACGCACAAACCACCGTTATTGCACCTACCGGTACGATCGGACTGGTAATGGATTGCGATACCACTGGTGTGGAACCCGATTTCGCGCTGGTGAAATTCAAAAAACTGAGTGGTGGTGGTTATTTCAAGATCATCAACCAGTCTGTTCCCACTGCCCTGAAAAATCTGGGTTACAGTGAAAAAGAAAGTGAAGCCATCGTGAAATATGCGGTAGGTTCCGGAACCTTTGCCGGTGCGCCTCATATCAATCACCAGTCACTGAGCGAAAAAGGATTCATTGCCGAAGAGATCAAGAAACTGGATGCAGCGGTAGGCAGTGCCTTTGAGATCGGATTCGTATTCAACGTATATAACCTGGGTGAAGAGTGTTTGCAACGTCTCGGATTCAAACCTGAGCAATACTTCAATTTTGAGTGGAGTTTGCTGGAAGCACTTGGATTTACTGATGAGCAGATCGATGATGCCAATGATTATGTATGTGGTACCATGACCATTGAAGGGGCTCCATATCTGAAAGCAGAACATCTTTCAGTGTTTGATTGTGCCAACAAATGTGGTAAGAAAGGGGAGCGTTATATCCATGCACACGGACATATCCGTATGATGGCCGCTGCGCAGCCTTTCCTGAGTGGTGCGATCTCCAAAACGATCAACCTCCCGAACGAAGCCAATGTGGATGAGATCGCTGATTCTTACATGATGAGCTGGAAATTAGGTTTGAAAGCCTGCGCTCTCTATCGTGATGGATCCAAGCTGAGTCAGCCACTGAGCAATAAGAGCGATAAGAAAAAGAAAAACGATGCTGGTGAAGAAGTGACAGCAGAAGAATCTGCTGCAGCGGCTGCTGAATCCAATATCGTTGATATGGGTAAACTCACCATCAAGGAATTGCTGGAAGAAGTACAGAAACGTGTACAGGCTTCTCCTGATACCAAACTGAAGCGTGAACTGGCCCGCATCGTAGAAAGAAGAACCCTGCCCGCCAAGCGTCGTGGCTTTACACAAAAAGCCAAGATCAATGGTCAGGCCCTGTTCCTCCGCACCGGTGAATACGGTGATGGTACAGTAGGAGAGATCTTCATTGATATGGCGAAAGAAGGAGCTACCATGCGCTCTATGCTGAACTGTTTCGCGATCTCCATCTCGATCGGTTTGCAGTATGGTGTGCCGCTGGAAGAATTCGTGGAGAAATTTGTGTTCACCCGTTTTGAGCCAGCCGGTATGGTAGATCACCCGAATATCAAGAGCACGACGTCTATTGTAGACTTTATCTTCCGTGCGCTGGCCTATGAATATCTGGGACGTACCGACCTGGTACATGTACTGGATAAGCCAGAAGTGATGAATACCGGAACAGATGATTGGGATGAAATTCCTACTTCATTGGAGTATGAAAAGAAAACACCCGAACTGAGTGAAGTGCGCGTGGTGGCTGCTAAAGCCAAAGCGCCCGAAGCAGAACCGGCTAAAGCTGTTAAAGCGGTGAAGGCTGAAGCGGGTATGGATGCAGTGAATGCAGCGGCAAAGAGCATGCAGAGTGATGCGCCGGCTTGTAATACCTGCGGACATATCACCATTCGTAGCGGTACTTGCTATAAGTGTTTGAACTGCGGTAACAGTATGGGTTGTAGCTAAATTGTATTACCTGGACGGTTCCTACGATAAACAAGGTCCTGCCGAGAGGCGGGACTTTTTTTTGGGGGGAGGG
>CAZKSY010000020.1:0-34096 GCA_964555605.1 uncultured Chitinophagaceae bacterium
ATATATCCATCAACCCGTCGGGCAATTCCACCAATACCTGTTTTTTACGCTGATCTACTTTCAATAAAAAATCTTCGTTGATAGGTATCAGGGCTTCCTTCCCCTTCCAATCGATGCGACAAAGTAACTGGTGCGGCTGCTCGATCACTTCGAGAATCTCTCCCAGATCGTTGCCCTGATCAATAATATGAAAGCCGAGCATTGAAATGGGGGCCGATTTCGCCGCGAATTTCTGGAACATTTCCTCGGTCATCCATACCTGTTTCTGCACCAGGGGTCTTGCTTCTTCCCGGGTATTGATGCCTTCCAGTTTCACATAACACTCCGATTCGCTTTTGATCTGCACCTCTTCAATAAAATACGGCAGCATTTCATCGCGCTTTACTTCAACGAATAATACATGCAGTCCTTTCAGGGTGGTTTTCTTACCCAAACTGTGCGACAACACAAAATGCCCCTTCACGCCGTGGACGGCTGCTAATTTTCCAATATTCGTATAACTGGTCATTTCGGTCACAATTTACAGGTTGCTGGGCGAGTAGTATAAAAAAATCCCGGTGTACAACACCGGGATCTTATAAAGAAGTGTATAATCTAATAAATTATTCTTCTCCTTGTGGTCTGCGTGAAGGAGGTGCACCACCGCCTCTGCGCACACGACGATCACGGGCATCAGCCTCCTGGCGCTTACGCACCTGAGTTTCATGCTCACCGTGCCACTCCTGGAATTTCACCATCGCAGCAGCTTCATCAAACAGGCCGAGTTTCACACCACGAAGCAGGTGCTTCAGGTATAATACGCCTTTGAAAGAAAGGATACGACGAACAGTATCGGTAGGCTGAGCACCTTTGTGCAGCCAATCCAATGCTTTCTGACGATCGAGCTGTACGGTAGCAGGAACAGTCAGGGGATTGTACGTACCTAATTTCTGAATGAATTTTCCATCACGAGGAGAGCGGGCATCGGCAACTACGATGAAGTAGAAAGGTCTCTTCTTAGACCCATGACGTTGCAGTCTGATTTTTACAGGCATTTTAAATAGAAATTTAAATGCGTTAATGAATAGGGTTTTCTAAAATTGGATGGCAAAAATAAGCATCCTGATCAACTGTTCAAAATTAATTGGCAAATGGGTAAGTACCAAATATTTAGGGGGAGAATTTGGGTGTGGGGTATGAGGTATGAGGAAAAACAGTTCTTTTTCCCTCATACCCCATACCTCATCCCTCAAACCCCATTTCAAAAACCCCTACTCCCTATCTCTTCATCCCCGGCATCATCCTCCCCATCGGCATCTTATTCATCATTTTCATCATTTGCTTCATTTGCTCGAATTGTTTCAGGAAGGCGTTTAGTTCGTCAAGTTCTTTGCCGGCCCCTTTCGCAATGCGCTTTTTCCGGCTCATATCGATCAGGTCGGGATTCTGACGCTCAGCAGGCGTCATGGAATTGATCAGGGCTTCGATGCCCTTAAAGGCATCATCACTGATATCCACATCCTTAATAGCCTTGCCTACTCCGGGTATCATGCCCATCAGGTCTTTCAGGTTACCCATTTTCTTGATCTGCTCCAACTGTTGCTTGAAATCTTCAAAATCGAACTGATTCTTCCGGATCTTCTTCTCAAGTTTCTTCGCTTCCTCCTCATTGAACTGCGCCTGGGCTTTTTCCACCAGGGTGGTAATATCTCCCATCCCCAGAATTCGCTGGGCCATACGATCGGGATAGAATACATCGAGCGTATCCATTTTCTCGCCACTGCTGACAAACTTAATGGGCTTCTGTACGGTGTATTTGATCGATAAAGCGGCACCACCCCGTGTGTCACCATCCAGTTTGGTCAGTACCACACCCGTGAAATCAAGTCGCTCATTAAACGCCTTAGCGGTATTTACCGCATCCTGACCGGTCATGCTATCCACCACAAACAGGATCTCCTGAGGCTTGATGGCGTTTTTTACCTGTGCCACCTCATTCATCATCTGCTCATCAACCGCTAAACGACCGGCGGTATCCACAATGATCACATTCTTATTCCGGCTGCGGGCTTCTTTTACCGCATTCGCCGCTATTTCCACGGCATTCTTATTCTCGGGTTCACTATACACCTCAATGCCGATCTGCTCACCCAATACCTTCAACTGATCAATGGCCGCCGGGCGATAAATATCAGCCGCCACCAGCATGGGTGAAAGCCCTTTACTGGTCTTCAGAAAATTTGCCAGCTTGGCACTGAAAGTGGTTTTACCCGAACCCTGTAAACCGGCCACCAGGATCACCGCCGGATTGCCCTTGGCGTTGAATTCGCTCTCGGTGCCCCCCATCAGTTCGGCCAGTTCGTCTTTTACGATCTTCACCATCAATTGGCCCGGACTAACGGCATTGATCACCTTCTGCCCAAGGGCTTTTTCCCGAACGGTATCTGTAAATTCTTTGGCAATTTTATAGTTCACATCGGCATCCACCAGCGCACGACGGATCTCTTTAACGGTGGCAGCGATATTGAGCTCGGTAATACGACCTTCCCCTTTGATCTGTTTAAGGGCCGATTCTAACCGGTCTGAAAGATTTTCGAACATGGCGTAGACTATTGATTTGCAATTCAGTAATAAAAGCAAAAGTGAATGTAGTTAAACATTCACTTTTACAGGATTGCAAATTTACAGTAAGATTATGACGTGTAGAATTTCTTTATTTGCTACTTCTATTTTTAGATTAAACACCCAGATAACTGCGCAAGGCCTTCGATCTTGAATTGGTACGCATTTTTGTAATGGCTTTGTCCTTGATCTGACGTACACGCTCGCGGGTCAGATTGAATTTTTCGCCAATATCTTCCAATGTCATGGGGTGATCGATACCGATACCAAAGAAATAACAGATCACTTCTTTCTGGCGCTCGGTAAGCGATTGCATGGAACGCTCGATTTCCTGGGTGAGTGACTGGTTATGTTCCAGATCGGTCTCGGCCCGGTCGGCATTCTTGTTCTCCATTACATCGATCAGGGTATTGTCTTCGCCCTCGCCCAGTGGTGTATCCACACTCACGTGACGGGCGGATGTACCCAGCGTGGCATTTACCTCCTCGATATCGAGTTCCAGCATGTCGGCCAGCTCTTCGGCTGAAGGCTCCCGCTCAAACTGCTGCTCGAGTTGGGAAAATGCTTTCTGAATTTTATTGGTAAGTCCTACCTTATTTAAAGGCAGGCGTACGATACGTGCCTGTTCTGCCAATGCCTGCAGGATACTCTGACGGATCCACCAAACGGCATAGGAGATGAATTTAAATCCACGGGTTTCATCAAAACGCTGGGCGGCCTTGATCAATCCGAGGTTGCCCTCATTGATCAGATCGGGAAGCGATAAACCCTGATTTTGATACTGTTTGGAAACCGAAACGACGAAACGGAGGTTCGCCTTGGTTAATTTGTCGAGAGCCGACTGATCTCCCTGCTTGATACGGCGGGCCAGCTTCACTTCGTCTTCCGGGCTGATCAGTTCAACTTTTCCAATCTCCTGAAGATACTTCTCCAGGCTCTGTGATTCACGATTCGTAATACTCTTCGTGATCTTGAGTTGTCGCATACTCATATTAGGGTCCTTTTAGGATTTAAATGATTTTGTCGTAGGATGTACCCTTAACAACGTCGGAATTGTCTGTTTTCTTATGTTTAACAATAATTAAAGTCAGCAAATTGTCATGATTTGCGATTATTTTCCGGTCAGAAAACCCCTATTCCATCCGGTTTGAGGGGAGGTACCCTGTTAAAAGATGCAGAACCGGGCCCTGGGGTTTGTTGCGGTAAAAAACAATGCGGACAAAAAAATTTTGAGGGAAGTAATATTTCTCTATTATTGCAAGATTAGAATCAAAAAAGGACAACAGGAGTAGATGAGCAAGAAACAACAATTTACATTAGAGTATCCGGTAAGATGTTCTCCTTCCATTTTGTACGAATTCCTGAGTACCCCGGCCGGGTTGCAGGAATGGTTTGCAGATAAAGTGGATGAAAGGGATAGTGTTTTCAGTTTTTCATGGAATGGCACCACCGACAAAGCCGAGTTAATGGAAAGTGAAGAAGACAAGTTCATTCGTTTTCACTGGACACATCTCCCCAAAGACGAATATTTTGAATTCCGCATCGAAAAATCAGAAGTAACCAATCAAACGATACTGGTGATAAAGGATTTTGCTGAAAAAAGTGAGATCAAGGATCAGAGCCAGTTGTGGGGGTACCAGGTGAAAGACCTGTTTCACCGATTGGGGAACTGATCCGGAACCAGATCCAGTAATAATTGCTGGATCCGGGCAATTTCTGTATACCAGTTTTGCCAGTGATCCAAAGAAATACGTTTACCGATCTTAATAAAAGGAGCCTGTTGCACCCGTTGTAACAGCTCCTTTTTTGTTAGCCCGCTAAAGGGCAAACTATTATTATTGATCCAATCGTGATCCCATTCCTCCCCTTCATACCCCAACGAAAACCCTTCCCGGGCGAGGGTATCAAGTTGTGACGCCGCCAGGTTATAAAGAATGCTGGCATATTTTCCTTTCAAATGCAGCGTGATGCACCAGCTCCGTCCCCACCAGAAAAAACTTCGCAGGGCAAAAACCTCATCACGGGTAAAATATCGGGGATGGTCTAACATTACCCAGGGCAATCCCTGATAGGATTCTCCTCTGGAAATTTTCCCGGAAGCAGTAAAAACCGCTCCGGGGAGGCGATTTCGAAGAGTGGTTTCCTGTTGTTGTAATTCCTGCGACCAAACGCCCATCAAATCATAAATTGCGGAAATGATCCTATTCTTTGTTAAAAGCCAATCTGCCTGTTGCAACAACGCTGATTCCTCTTCCGAAAACTGTATTTTTGCGGGGTTCATAAAATAAAGATAATTACTTCGTTACCGATTGATCAAGAAACTCGACATACTGGTGCTGAAGGCCTTTATCGGTCCGTTCATTGCAACTTTTTTTCTAACATTATTTGTACTGATCCTGCAGTTTTTCTGGTTGTGGATCGATGATTTTGTAGGGAAAGGGATTGATGGGGTGATGATCCTCCGTTTGGTGATGTACCTGAGTGCCACACTGGTACCTCTGGCATTGCCGCTGGCTGTATTGTTATCGTCTATTATGACCTTTGGTAATTTGGGTGAAACCTTTGAACTGGTGGCGATCAAATCGGCTGGAATCGGGCTCTTGCGCTTTATGCGTCCGCTGCTGGTAGTCGCCCTACTGCTTTCCGGTCTGGCCTTTCTCTTCAACAACTATATGATCCCGGTCGCGAACCTGAAAATGAAAACGCTGCATTCCGACCTCGTGAATAAGAAGCCCGCTTTTGATTTAAAAGAGGGGCAGTTTTATAGTACAATTCCGGGGTATTCCATAATGGTATCCGAGAAAAAAGACGATTCGATCCTGAATAAGGTACTTATTTATGAAAACAGTGGCGGTTTTCAGGATAATATGATCGTGGCGCAATCGGGAGTGATGCGGGTATCGGAAGACAAGCGTTACCTCGAATTTACCCTGCGCAATGGCACCCGGTACCAGGAAAGAGGCGATCGTACCGGCAATGGCGTGGAATTTATCCGTCTCGGATTCAAGGAATACAAAAAAGTACTCGATCTCAGTGCGCTGCAGTTAAATCTTACCGCCGATTCGGTTTTCAAGAACCGCTACGAAATGCTGAATGTAAAGCAACTGAATTATGCGATCGACTCATTGGAGAAAAAAAATTCCCAATTCGATAAGCGTACGCGGAGTGAGATCAATACCTATCTCGGCTTCATGAAATACCTTGATACGGGCTGGGTCAAAACCACGGTACCCTATTTCAAAGGGGATAAAAAGAAATTCCGGGAACTGATCCCCGATTCCTCCAAGTATCTGGTCACAGATCAGGCCACTTCCTATGCGAATTCGTTAAAAGCCTCACTGGAAGGGGCTTCCATTGAATATGAGAATCACCGCAAAGAATTGCGGTTGCATTTAATAGAATGGCATTCCAAGTTCTCCATGTCGCTGGCCGTTCTGGTATTATTCCTGATCGGTGCGCCCCTGGGCTCTATTGTACGCAAGGGCGGTATCGGCACACCGGTGGTTTTTGCGGTGATCTTTTTTGTGATCTTTTTCCTGCTCAACAATTTCGGTCGCAAATTCGTGAAAGAAGATATCCTGCAACCGGTAGCTGGCATGTGGCTGGCCTCCGCTGTATTGCTGCCTATCGGCCTGTTCCTTATTTATAAAGCCCTGCACGATTCGCAATTATTCAACAAAGAATTTTATTTCCGTATGGGCCGTTTTGTATCGAAGTTCCTGAAAAAGAAAACCGCCTGATAACGAAACTGTTCCGTTAAATTCTTCCCGATTCTGGAAAACTTCCCAATCCGGAAGTGATTCCCTTCGCCAACAACGAATTATAAACAGTATATATATAAAATATCACCTAAAAAGGGTATTGGCATTTACAAGTTTATCCCTCATTTTTACCTTACATTTGGTATTAGTACCTAGTCCGTTTACTCATTGAAAGCCCCCATTCAATAAATTCAATCCACAGGAGTGTTCAATTGAACTAATTTGACCGCTCTCTCTTCCAATCCTCTGTAACAACTATCCCTTATTCAGGCTCCGAAAGGAGGCAGTTAACATTAATTATTATGAAAAGAAGATTACTTTTTTTTGTACTCGTCTGCTTTGCCTATACCGGTTACGGACAGGTGACCATCCAATCGGGTGCTACCTTTTTTGTACAATCGGGGGCAACGGTTACCATTCAGGGTGACCTCAGCAGCAGTAGTGATATACAAGGTACAGGGCTCATTCTGCTGAAAGGCCCTGCCGCACAAACAGTCAATATGAATGGTTTTACCGTTCAACCCAATCTGGAAATTGATAATAGTAATAATATAACACTTACCGGTGCGGCCATTACCAGTGGATTACTCACCTTCACTAATGGAAAGATCATTTTAGGAGCAAATAATTTCACCCAAACCGCTGCCGCCACCTGGGCCGGAGCCGGAACAGGAAAGTTTATTGAAACCAACGGTACGGGTATATATACCAAGCAGATCAATGCCAATGGCACCTATACCCTGCCCCTTGGAAAGGGCAATGATTATATGCCCCTTGAATATAATCTTACTGGCAGCACCCTAAGCAGTGCATCGGTTTCCGGCCGACTCATCAATGGTGGTCATCCTAATAAACATCCCCGTTCTACAGACTTCCTGAATCAATACTGGAGTTTAGCCACCAGTGGCGTAACAGGCGGCACTGTTACCACCACAGGTACTTATGTAGAAACAGGTGGATTATCGGGTACCGAATCATTCCTTCGTGGTATGAGTTATAGTGGCGGCAACTGGAGTATGACAGGTGCTTCTCAAAACAATACCTCCAATACTGTCAGTGCTCCATTAACAGCTACAAGCGGTGATCTGTATGCGATGAACCGTTTTGTGCTGGCCAATGCTAAAGTATTCCTGCAGGGAGCCTATACGTCTGGCGGTTTGATGAACGACCTGTTACGAACCAACACCGCTTATTCCGTTGGGACTGTTCCCCCCTCAAACCTTATCCCTACTTCCGATCCCTATCGGGTAGCCCCCTACACCACCAATTTTTCCCACGTACTGAATGATGTTCCTGAAACCATTTCAAACTCCGTACTGGCCGATCAGCCGGTCGCGGCAAATAATATCGTAGACTGGGTATTTGTACAATTACGGACTATCAGCTCGCCTACTGTAGCACCGGTTGTGCAAACACGCTCAGCATTGTTGAGAAGAGATGGAACCATTGTTGATATTGATGGTCAGAGTCCCCTATACTTTAAAAATGCCGACGCAGGCTCCTATGTAATTTCGGTACGTCACCGCAACCATTTGGGCATTAGCATGGATCCCGGAGCTCCGGTAAGTTTAGGGTTGGCCGCACCGGCACCTTTTAATTTCAGTACGGCTGCAGATGCAGCGATCTTTGGCACACAGGGTGCCGCTTATACGGTATCCGGCGGCATTAATCTTATGTGGGCTGGAAACGTAAACGGCAATGTGGACTCCCGCTATCAGGGAGCCCAAAACGATCGGGGATTAATTCTCACCGATCTCGGTAGTAATGAATTAACCACATTGAACGGCTATCTGCGTGCCGACCTGAACATGAACCGCAGTGTTCGCTATCAGGGGGCTCAGAACGATCGAGCTTATTTGCTCTCGTCTGTGTTGACCAATAATGAATTGAACATCCGGCAACAAGCCTTACCAAACTAATTTTTACATTCTAATAAGTTGAGACATGAAGAAAATTTTATTCTTATCGTTTTTAGTGGCAGGTTTTGTGTGGAGTGCATCTGCGCAAACCAGTTTTACGGCTACCATTAAACCAGGCAGCACCCCCAACTCAGTGATGGTGGCCTTGCTGCCCAACAGCGGACTTGCCGGAAAATTCACCAACGTACAGTTTACCCTGCAGGTACCGAATACCGTACCCACACAACCGGTGGCTACGATCAAAAGCAATCCCCTGAGTGGCTTTATTCCCACTGCCAACTATCTTACCCAGATCACGAATGAGGGTGGCTTTTACACCTATTTGTTTGCTGCCACTATTACCGGTGGAGCTACTTATACTTTCCAGGCTGGTGTTGAGCTGAATGCACTGGAAATTGAATTCAACAATTCCGTTGGACCCACTACCGGACGATTGACCCATCTGGCCAATGGCGGTTCTACCGGACAGTTGGCTTTTTATGTAGAGATCGATGGCGACGATAAAACGAATTATGCTGCCATGTTCTACGGAAATGGTGCCGTAAACGGTGGAGCGTATGAAGCCAACTCCTATGTTCCGCTGGCCAATCTGAAATTGCCCATCGATTGGCTGAAACTGGATGTGGCCAAAAGAGATATTGATGCGGTGATCACCTGGACGGCTGCTGCAGAAGAGCGCAATAGCTATTATACTGTGGAACGTTCTTTCGATACCAGAAATTTCACGTCTGTGGGTACTGTAAATTCATTGCGCAATAACAAAGCACAAAATGATTATACAATCACGGATGCTGGCGTCGGCAATCAACGTAAACCAATTGTTTACTACCGTATCAAACAGGTGGATGTAGACGGCAAAGTGTCGTATTCAAAGATCCTGTCTGTACGTTTCGGAAATTCGGATCCGCTGCTGACCCTCTATCCCAATCCCGCCAAAAATCAAACCGTATTAACTGTTGATCTTCCTGCCGAAGAAAAAATATCTATTCAGGTGCTGGATGCTGCCGGTAGAGTGATCAATACAATTAATAAAGTATTTACCAAAGGTTACAACCAATATACATTGAGCGTGGCCAATTTGGCCAAAGGCCAATATGGTGTAAGCCTGCGTTCTATAACTTTCAATAAAACCTTTAAGCTCATCGTAGATTAAAATATTCATTGACCGTTAGACTTATTCTATTTCTTTCTTCATGCACACACCTTTGTTGCGATTGCCTCCGGGCATGAGCGGCAAAGGTTTTTTAATGCCGGTGGTTATAAGGCAACATCCGTTACCTTTGCAAAAACAGCCACATTGAAAACACAGCAGGAAAATCTCCGCATACAAAAATGGGTCGTTACCGTAGCCGTTATACTGTTCCTGCTCAAAGTAGTGGCCTATATTCTAACGCAATCCGTTTCCATTCTTACGGATGCACTGGAAAGTACGGTAAATGTGGTGGCCGGCTTTATTGGATTGTACAGTTTATATGTGGCTGCTAAACCCAGCGATACCGATCATCCGTATGGGCATGGGAAAGCCGAATTCCTGTCGGCTGCCGTTGAAGGCACCCTGATTATTATAGCCGGTTTGATAATCATTTATGAAGCCATCAATAATTTCATCCATCCGCATGAGTTAAAAAAACTGGATTGGGGTATAGTACTGGTGGCCATCACTGCAGCCATCAATTATATTGTAGGATATATCAGTATCCGAAGGGGAAAAAAGAATAATTCCCTGGCCCTGGTGGCAAGTGGCAAGCATCTGCAATCAGACACCTACTCCACCCTCGGGATCATTGTAGGGTTAATCCTGATCTACTTCACCGGGCAGGCCTGGATCGATGCCACTGTGGCGATCATCTTTGCCTTTGTGATCATTTTTACCGGCTACAAGATCCTGCGCTCATCTATCGCAGGAATCATGGACGAGGCCGATCTGGAATTACTCCGTAAACTGGTGGACTTCCTGAATCAGAACCGTCAGCCTTCCTGGATCGACCTGCATAATTTACGGGTGATCAAATACGGCGGACAACTTCATATTGATTGCCATCTTACCGTTCCCTGGTATATCAATGTACATCAGGCCCACCGGGAAATTGACGCCTTGAGTGCCCTGATCAAAAAAGAGTTTGGCGACAGCCTCGAATTGTTTGTACACTCCGATGGCTGTCTGGATTTTTCCTGCCGCATCTGCAGTATTGCCGATTGCCCGGAGCGGAAACACCCGTTTGAAAAAACCGTCACCTGGACGGAAAGCAATATCCTTTCCAATCAAAAACATCAACTGAGCTGAGCGTAACAGCAAAAGAAAACTATTTATCTTCGTTCACCCATTTATACATCAAAAACTGGTTTATATGAAGGCCTGGAAAGAATATCAGGAAAAGAATAAAGACAGATTCCTGAACGAATTGTTAGATCTGTTACGCATCCCCAGCATCAGTGCACGCAGCGAACATAAAGACGATATGAAAAGATGTGCCGAAGCAGTAAAACAGCGTTTACTGGAAGCCGGTGCCGATACCGTTACTATTTATGAAACCGAAGGACATCCCATTGTATATGGTGAAAAGATCCAGGATCCTTCATTGCCCACTGTTTTGGTTTACGGCCATTACGATGTGCAACCTCCCGATCCGCTGGAACTCTGGCATAGCGGTCCCTTTGACCCCGTGATCAAAGACGGAAAAATATTTGCCCGTGGCAGTTGCGACGATAAGGGTCAGTTTTATATGCACGTGAAAGCCCTGGAAACACTGGTGCAAACCGGCACTCTTTGTACCAATATCAAATTCTGCATAGAAGGTGAAGAAGAGATCGGCTCACCCAACCTTGGTAAATTCGTTGCCACACATAAAGACATATTGAAAGCTGATGTGATCCTGATCAGCGATACCGCCATGATCAGTATGGAAAATCCATCCATTGATATTGGCGTACGCGGTCTCAGCTATATTGAAGTAGAAGTAACCGGACCTAACCGCGATCTGCACAGCGGGGTTTATGGTGGTGCTGTTGCCAATCCCATTACGATCCTGGCAAAAATGATCGCCTCCTGCCATGATGAAAATAATCATATCACCATTCCGGGTTTTTATGATGATGTAGTGGAATCCACCCCGGCAGAAAGAGCTAAAATGGCGGAAGCTCCGTATGATGAAGAAGACTATAAAAAAGATCTGGGCGTTAGCCAGCTCTGGGGCGAAAAAGGGTATTCTACCAACGAACGTACCGGTATTCGTCCGACGATTGAATTGAACGGCATATGGGGTGGTTATACAGGAGAAGGTGCGAAAACGGTACTGCCTTCTAAAGCCACCGCCAAGATCTCGGCCCGTTTGGTTCCCAATCAATCATCGGTAAAGATCACCGAGAAATTATTGAACTATTTTAAGAGCATTGCACCTGCCGGTGTAACGGTGAAAGCCGAGGAGCATCATGGCGGCGAGCCTTACATGACGCCGATTGATTCCCATGCCTACCGGTCTGCCGCAGCCGCTATTAAGGAAACCTTCGGGAAAGATCCCATTCCGGTGCGTGGTGGTGGAAGCATTCCCATTTGCGCTTTGTTTGAAAAAGAACTGGGATTGAAGATCGTTTTCATGGGCTTTGGACTCGACAGCGACAACCTGCATTCACCCAATGAAAAATATGATCTGTTCAATTTTTATAAAGGCATTGAAACGATCCCCTATTTTCATAAGCATTTTGCCAACAAGTGAATGATGAATAGGGAATGGTGAATTTTGGCGTTTCTTTGCGCCCTTGCGCCTTTGCGCCTACGCCGTAGCTTCAGCGCAGGCGCAGCGGTTAAGAAAAAAATCACGTAACCGCCAAGACGCTAACACGCAAGGGAACGCTGCGTCGATTCACCATTCACGATTCACGATTCACCATTCACCATTCACTATTCCCATGAAAGAAAAACTCCGACTCGACAAATACCTCTGGGCCATTCGTTTATTCAAAACGAGAAGCCAGGCGGCTGATGCCTGTGATAAGGGTAGGGTAAAATACAACGGAGATGCGGCAAAAGCATCCAAAAACGTGTCGGTGGATGATGAATATGAGGTTAAAACAGAAGCCAAGCGATGGCGGATCAAGGTAACCGGCCTGCTGCACAACCGGGTACAATACAGTGAAGCGATCAAATTTTATATAGATATCACCCCGGCCGAAGAAATCGAACGATTGCAGTTTCAGGCCGCCAGCTTTCATACAGGCAAAAGACCCAGCAAAATTGGCCGTCCGACAAAAAAACAACGTCGCGACCTGGAAGATTTCACCGGTTCCTGACAATTTATCCCCCTAAAAACGAGCTTACAGGCCTACTGACTAAAATCAGTAGGCCTTTTCTGATAAGTCATAGGCGTCGGGTACCCATTCCTTTAGTTTTGATTTCATAAAATGCCTTATTATTCACCAAATGGATTGGGTCTGCTGTAAAAATAAACAGGGATCAAATCAATAAAAAGAGACAAAATACTGAAAAAGAAACAGTTAAGTTCTCCCTAACGGAATCATGTTTGTTCATATGGCCGCGGCGAAAACCGGGTCATTAAATCAATTTTATGACAACTGTACCGATCAAATCAGGAAAGCCCATGAAGGCTTCACTTTTCCAACCCGGAAAAGAGGATGCTTCTGCTTTGATACCGGCAGCGAACATCGAGGAAAATGCGGGGGAATATTTTATAACTGTTGCTATTCCGGGTTTTGAAAGAAGGGACATTTCGGTTCAGGTGGACCAGAATGTGCTTCTCATAAGTGCTCAAAAAGAAAACAGACCTCCGGATCACATCATCGACCATTGCGAGTTTGACTATTCGCATTGGGTGCGGGCTTTTACGCTTCCTGACGATGCTGATGTGATCATGATGAGCGCTTTTTACAAAAACGGAGAACTTCTTATTCGAATCCCCAGACAGGAGGGAGTGGAAAAAGAAGCAGCAACAATTACTGTTTATGTCTACTAAAATGATGGACATACAATTGGCCATATTTGCAGATCGAACGATCCGCGAGGTGCAGGAAGATTTTACCAATGCTTTTCCTTACCTCAAGATCGAGTTCTTCCGGAACGGTGAGGTTCGGAAGGATCGCTACCCTGCGCAAATGATGATCGCACACAACCGAACATTAAAGGAAGCCTGGGTACGGAAAAAGGGAGAAGGAGCTATTACCTTAACGAATACCATGACGGTATCTGATCTCGAAAATTCCTTCATGGACCAGTTTGGTTTATCGGTGCAGGTATTTCGCCGATCGGGTAACCTGTGGCTCGAAACCACCATGACCGATAACTGGACCCTGCGCCAGCAAAATGAACATGGAAAGGAAATTTCCACTCCTTTTCGCCGGGAAGACAATCAATAAACCATTGAAATCATCTTATTATGAAACTTCTTATCAACAGGAGCAGCTACCTGAGTGATATTCAGAAACAGTTTCACCAGTTGTTCCCCGAACGCAAACTGGAATTTACATTTGATGGAGCCGAAGGACTCAATCTTTCTGCACGGCTGTCCAATTCATTCCCGCACATTAAGATTCAGGAGCTCTGTGAAAAATGTCCGAATGAAGAATTATCGATCGATTCAACTATGACCATTGAACAGGTGGAATCTTTATTCAAACGAATATTTGGCATTCCGGCACAGGTGTTTATCCGACAGGGTGTTTATTGGTTGCGGAATACAACATTCCGAAAAATGCCATTGGCTTCCTGAGGCTATAAAATAATAAAGGCCCCGATTGGAGTATCGGGGCCTTTGCATTTCTTCACTATTGATTAGTACAGCAGATGTTTGAGTTTATCTACATCGAGAATCCGGATCTTTCCTTCTTTGATCTCTAATAAGGTTTCAGATTTGAAATCGCTTAATGTACGGATCAACGATTCGGTAGCGGTACCCACGTACTGCGCAATATCTTCTCTGGAAATATCGATCTGGCGGTTGCCGTTTTCTTTATTGAATTTTTCATGAATATCCACCAATGCTTTTGCCACACGTTTGCGCAGGGAATCGTATGCCAGATGCAATAAACGCTCTTCTTTTTCTTTCACATCATGGGCGATCAGCTTGATGAACATAGAAGCGATCGTAATGTCCTTATACACCGCCTGCAAAAAATCATCTTTGGGAATCATGACCACTTCTGCATCTTCCAATACTTCCGCCGAATCATCATAACTGCTGTTCTCGAGTAAAGCAGTATACCCCATGTAATCGCCGGGACTGTATAAATTCGTGATGTATTCTTTGCCGTCTTCATGAACTTTAAAGGTTTTCACTTTACCGCTCTGCAGATAATACAAATATTTAGGCCGTTTGCCTTCTGCATAGATCAGTTGCTTCTTGCCATGTTGCTCACTGTCGTAATTCTCCGGATTCATCGACATCAATCCGGTACTGTTCAGATCGCGGATCAGATCGTTCAATCCTTTTTCACCCTGACTGTACTGGCTTTGCAGGATCTCTGCTTTCCGGAGGCGTATCTCAATGGCACGCAATAGTTCAAGTTCGTCGAATGGTTTGGTGATATAATCGTCGGCGCCCATTTCCATTCCTTTACGGAAATCGCTGCGTTCGGTTTTGGCGGTAAGAAAAATGAAAGGGATATTTTCTGTAGCGGGATTCTTCTTCAGCAGGTGCAATACGCCATACCCATCCAGTTCCGGCATCATAATATCACAGATGATCAGGTCGGGCTTCTCTTTTATGGCAATCTCCACACCCTTCTTCCCGTTTTCAGCAGAAAAGGTCTTATAACCGGCAAGGATCAGTATCTCTGCCGTATTCTCTCTCAAGGCCGTATTGTCATCAATAACCAGTAATGTTTTCATTTTAGCAGTTAATTAGCTGTAAAATAATGATTCCAGAGCTTCAAAAATAGGGATTAAAATATTAAAACTCTGACGATTCTGACCAATATCACGGAAAGTCTTGATTGCTCTCATACCCCACCCCCGCTCCTGCGGATACCTTCGCAAAAATCTGCCGCATGCGCTCAACTGCTGAACAACCTATTGTTGCCTGTTACCACTGTGGGGAAGAATGTACCCATACCAAAATCAAATCAGACGATAAGATCTTTTGCTGCGACGGCTGTAAAATGGTTTACCAGTTGTTGAACCAAAATGGCCTCTGCGAGTATTATAATCTCAACGAAGCGCCGGGGAAAACCCAGCGTAATCCGGTTCGGAAAGACAAATTCGCCTTTCTCGACGATGCCAAGATCCAGCAGCAACTGGTGAGTTTCCAGAATGCGGAACAGGTGCATATTACGTTCTACCTGCCCCAGGTGCATTGCAGCAGTTGCTTGTATTTACTGGAGAACCTGCACCAGATTGAAACCGGAGTTATTGGCGCCACGGTCAATTTTCCCCGGAAAGAAGTATCAGTAATACTCGATCCCCGCCAAACCAGTATACGCAACGTAGCAGAAGTACTCACGAGTATCGGTTATGAGCCGTATATCAGCCTGAATAATCTGAAGGAGCACAAGCCCCGGGTGAGCAAGACCATGATCTTCCAATTGGGCGTTGCCGGATTTTGTTTCGGCAATATCATGCTCATGAGCTTTCCGGAATACCTGGGTCTGGCCGATCAGGAAAAAGATCTTCAAACGGTTTTCAGAACCCTCAATTTCATTCTCGCCCTGCCCGTTTTCTTCTTCAGTGCCCTGCCCTTTTACATCAGTGGCTGGAAGGGATTAAAACACCGCTTCCTCAATATTGACGCACCCATTGCCCTTGCGATCATTGTTACCTTTGGTCGCAGTGTTTATGAGGTGGTAACAGGCACCGGTGCCGGCTATTTCGACAGTATGTCGGGCATTGTATTTTTCATGCTCGTGGGCCGGGTACTGCAGGATAAAACCTATCAGCAATTATCATTTGAACGCGACTATACCTCCTACTTCCCCGTAGCCGTATCGGTTATTAAAGAGAAAAAAGAAGTTCCCACCCAACTCCCCGATATCGTTCCCGGAGATACCCTTTTGATCCATCATGAGGAATTGGTTCCGGCAGATGGTATTTTAACCCGGGGCAAAGCGCTGATCGATTACAGTTTTGTTACCGGGGAAAGCATTCCGGTAGAGAAAGAAATGGGTGAGATTATTTATGCCGGAGGTAAACAGGTGGCGGGTAGCATTGAATTGCTGGTGATCAAGGAAGTAACGCAAAGCTACCTTACCCGTTTGTGGTCGGGGGAACAATTCAAAAAAGAAAACGAGGAGAAGGGTATTTCATTTGTGCATTTATTAAGCCGCTATTTTACGGTGATCCTTTTCAGTATCGCCCTGATTGCAGCCGGTTTCTGGTATTTCAACGATCCATCAAAGATCTGGAATGTGATCACCGCGGTACTCATTGTAGCCTGCCCCTGTGCCCTGCTGCTATCGAATACCTTTACAAATGGAAACATCCTCCGTATTCTGGGACGTAATAAATTTTATCTGCGCAATGCGCAGGTGATCGAGGAAATGGCGAATATCAATCATATCGTATTCGACAAAACCGGTACCATGACCAGTACACATTTACAGGATGTGATATATGAGGGTGATGCGCTCAGCAACCGGGAAAAAGAAATGATCTCCATTTTATCGGGCCAATCGAACCACCCCCTCAGCCGGGCCTTGGTAAAACATTTTGGAAAAGTAGCCGGAGAGCAGGACCTGCTTACGGAGTTTAATGAAATACCCGGTAAAGGATTAGAAGGAACGATCAATGGCATCCGCATGCGGTTGGGTTCTAAATCTTTCATAACCGGCAGTAATGAAAAATACAATCCGGTTACCCAGGTTTGGGTGATGGTGAATGCCACGGTAAAAGGATATTTCAACATCCGGAATCATTACAGAGAAGAGATCCCCGGATTGCTGCAATTGCTCTCCAAACGCTACACACTTTCCGTATTGTCGGGCGATAATGATGGAGAAGAAGCCAATCTGCGTAAACTGCTGGGACCTGAAGCCAGCTTGCTTTTCAACCAAAAACCCGAACAGAAGCTGGCCTATATCCAGCAATTGCAACAAACCGGCCGAAAAGTAATGATGATCGGCGACGGACTGAATGATGCGGGGGCCCTCAAGCAAAGTAATGCCGGGGTGGCACTGGCAGAGGATTCAAACAATTTCACCCCGGCCAGTGATGCGATCCTGGAGGCCGGTCAGTTAAATAAATTTACCCGCTTATTAGCCCTGTGCCGGGCCAACAAGCGGATCGTTCAGGCGGCTTTCATCATTTCCATACTGTATAATATTGTCGGAATCAGCTTTGCGGTTCAGGGTGTTCTTTCACCCCTGAAAGCGGCCATTCTGATGCCGGCCAGTTCGCTCAGTATCCTGCTGATCACCTTCGGAAGCAGCAATCTGATCAGCCGCTGGTGGCGACTGTAAGGAAGGATGACAAATTCATGACAAGAATCATTTTTTCCGGTGAGTCATATCAGCCCACACAGGGGGTGCTGAAAATAATTTTACACCACTTTTAGATAACCTTTTTCGTATGAGTGCCATCATTTTGCTATTAGTTGCCAGTATATCTGTTGCTGCCCTTTTTCTGGGGGCCTTTTTATGGAGCGTCCGCAGCGGTCAGTTTGATGATGATGTATCCCCACCCATGCGCATGTTATTCGATAACAAACCCGGCAAATCAACTTCCGAAAAATAATTGAAACCAAAACCAAACACAGAAACAATACCAGTATGCAAGTAGAAAAGTTTTATTACGACAACAAGATCGTACGGGCATTTGGATACGCTACGGTACTTTGGGGTATCGTGGGTATGTTGGCAGGTTTATTAGTAGCCATTCAGTTCTACTATCCGGCCGCTACATTCAATTTTGCTCCTACCACCTTTGGCCGCTTACGTCCGGTGCATACGAATGCGGTGATTTTCGCCTTCGTAGGTAACATGATGTTCTGCGGCATTTACTACTCTTTACAACGTTTGCTAAAAGCACGTATGTTCAGTGACAAGATCAGCTGGATCCATTTCTGGGGCTGGCAGAGCATTATTGTGGCTGCAGCACTTACTTTATTCATGGGTTATACCACGGGTAAAGAGTATGCAGAGCTGGAATGGCCCATCGACATCGCGATCGCCCTTATCTGGGTGCTTTTCGGTGTGAATATGTTCGGTACGATCCTGAAACGCCGGGAAAGTCACCTCTACGTAGCGATCTGGTTTTATATCGCTACATGGGTAACCGTAGCCATGCTGCATATCGTGAACTCATTCGAATTACCTGTTTCATTTTTGAAAAGCTATAGCTGGTATGCCGGTGTGCAGGATGCCCTGGTACAGTGGTGGTACGGTCACAATGCGGTGGCGTTCTTCCTTACCACACCGATCCTTGGTATCATGTATTACTTCATGCCGAAAGCAGCAAACAGACCGGTATATTCTTACCGTCTTTCAATCATCCACTTCTGGGCATTGATCTTCCTGTATATCTGGGCTGGTCCGCACCACCTGTTGTACACTGCTTTGCCAGACTGGGCACAATCACTCGGTTCTGTATTCTCTGTAATGCTGATCTTCCCCAGTTGGGGTGGTATGCTGAACGGATTGTTCACCCT
Source organism: uncultured Chitinophagaceae bacterium (assembly GCA_964555605.1). Taxonomy (GTDB): domain Bacteria; phylum Bacteroidota; class Bacteroidia; order Chitinophagales; family Chitinophagaceae; genus Endoryza. Next base: position 18,868 of record CAZKSY010000020.1, read on the forward strand.
CCGTGGCGCCTGGGATAAAGTGCGTGAAGAGCCGGTGCTGAAATTCTTCGTGGTAGCCGTTACCTGCTATGGTATGAGTACCCTCGAAGGTCCGTTATTAAGTATCAAGAGTATCAATGCCATTTCACACTTTACCGACTGGACCATTGCCCACGTGCATATCGGTGCCATGGGTTGGAACGGTTTCATGGCATTTGGTCTGTTGTACTTCCTGGTTCCCCGCTTATACAACACTCCTTTATACAGTAAAAAATTAGCCACGAACCACTTCTGGCTGGGTACCATTGGTATCGTGATGTATGCCATTCCGATGTATTGGGCTGGTTTTACACAGGCACAAATGTGGAAGACCTTTACAGAGGAAGGCACGCTGAAATTCCAGTTCCTCGAAACAGTAACACATATCATTCCGATGTATGTTACCAGAAGTATCGGTGGTTTATTATATCTGGTAGGAGCTTTAATGATGGTGTACAACCTCGGTAAAACGATCGGTCAGGGCAGCTTTATCGGTGATGAAGCAGCAGAAGCCGCTCCATTGGCAAAAGCCGATTCTCATGCCCGTGAATACTGGCACCGTTGGATCGAGCGCAAACCACTTACCATGTTATTGCTGAGTTTGATCCTGGTAGCCATTGGTGGTATCCTGGAACTGGTGCCAACCTTCCTGATCAAATCCAATGTACCCACTATCACAGCAGTGAAACCTTATACGCCATTGGAATTACAGGGACGTGATATTTATATACGTGAAGGCTGCTATACCTGCCACTCACAAATGATCCGTCCGTTCCGTGATGAAGTTGCCCGTTATGGGGAATATTCAAAAGCAGGTGAGTTTGTTTATGATCACCCCTTCCAGTGGGGAAGTAAACGTACCGGTCCGGATCTGGCGCGTGAGGGTTATGGCCGTAATAAAAAGACCGATGCCTGGCATTTTAACCACCTGATGGATCCCCGCTTAATGTCTCCGGGTTCCATCATGCCGCCATACTCATTCCTGGAAGGCAGAAAACTGGATACAGCTTCCACACCGGCCAAGATCAGAGCCATGCAAACACTGGGTGTTCCTTATCCTGAAGGATATGATCAAATCGCGAATAAAGATTTGATGACACAGGGTAATGGTATCCGCATCAGTTTGAAAATGGATAAGATCAGTGTAAGTGCCGATGATGAAGTGGTGGCCCTGATCGCTTACCTGCAACGTTTGGGTAAGGATATCAGTACCGCACCGAAGGATCCAACAGCAATGAAATAATAAAAAACAAAGGGTCCCTTTGAAAAGGGACAGGAGGAAATCAATATGAAATTCGTTCACTACCTGGAGAAGATCAGTAACGTGAGTATCTATGCGCTGACTGCCTTTGGCATATTCGCACTGGTATTTGCCTACATGCTGTTCTATGTTTTCAAAACAGATAAGAAGACGTTTCAGGACATCAGCAGAATTCCATTAGACTAAACCAACCACCACTTTAAAACTATCAATATGTTCCGTAGTACAGGAAATAAATATCTCCCCTCATTCGGCCTGAAAGCAGCCGTTCTGGGATTATTGAGTTTCGGATGGGTACCGGCCGCCTGGGCTGCTGGTCCTCCGGCGAAATCATCCATGTCAGAACCCCTGGTGTTTACACTGGTTATTCTGATGGCTTTATTACTGCTGGTGATCGCGTTGCTGGCCAATGTACTGTTGAGTACAGCCCGCTTCCAGCACGAAACCGAGAAATGGAAAAAAGGTGCCGGTGCCGCCATCGTTGCCGGATTATTATTTCTCGCCTCTCCCGCCATGGCACAAACGCCTGCAACCACGGCTCCTGCCGATGCAGCAGTGGCCGCTACCAATTATGGCGGCATGTCTCAAACTACCTTTTATCTGGTAACCGGTGTGATTGCCCTGGAAGTGATCGTGATCCTTTTCATGCTCATCCAACTGAGAGCAATGCTCGCCCGTGATAAACAACGCAAGATGGAAGAAGCCGTTGCCGCCGGTACCGTTGCGGCCCCTGCCAAACCAACCCTTTCCTGGTGGGATCGATTCAACAGTTTCCGTCCGCAGGAACAGGAAGCCGATCTGGATCTGGGTCACAACTACGATGGCATCCGTGAATTGGATAACCGACTTCCACCATGGTGGCTGTATGGATTCTACGTTACCATCGTTGTTGCAGGTATTTATCTGTGGCGCTATCACGTAACACACAGCGCTCCTTTAAGTGCTGAAGAATATACAATCGCCATGAAAAATGCCGAGCGTCAGCAGGCCGAATACCTGAAAAACGCAGCCAATCTGGTGGATGAAAACAATGTAAAAGAATCTTCTGCCCCCGCTGATATCACCGCCGGCAAAGGATTATTTGAGGCCAACTGCGTGGCTTGTCATGGTAAATTAGGTGAAGGTGGTGTCGGCCCCAACCTTACCGACGAGTTCTGGATTCACGGTGGTGGCGTAAAAGATATTTTCAAAACCATTAAATATGGCTGGCAGGATAAGGGTATGAAGAGCTGGAAAGAAGATTTCACGCCTTCCCAAATGGCCCAATTGTCGAGCTATATCAGAACACTGAAAGGAACCAACCCTCCCAATGGCAAAGCGCCACAGGGGGATCCTTATACAGAAGGAGCTACAACAGGAGCTGACTCTGCTGCCGCCAAACCAGCAGATTCCACAGCCGTTGTGCCTGCAAAATAATGTGAACATAAAACTGCCAATTTAGGAGGAACAGAAGATGAAGGAACAGGACTCTTTATACGACGACGTACAGGAATCATTCAGGGACCGGATCGCCACAGTAGATGCGAAAGGTCACCGGAACTGGATCTTTGCACAGAAACCCAAAGGGAAACTGTACAATATCCGTACGATCGTCAGCAATATTTTCTTTATAATTTTCTTTACCCTTCCATTCATTCACGTGAATGGAAGGCCTTTTTTTCTATTCAATGTAACAGAAGCCAAATTCATCCTGTTCGGCAAGGTATTCTGGCCGCAGGATTTCTTTATTTTCGGTTTAACGATGATCACCTTTGTGGTGTTCATCATTCTGTTTACAGCCGCCTTCGGCCGCTTATTCTGTGGCTGGGTTTGTCCGCAAACCGTATTCATGGAAATGTTCTTCCGCAAGCTGGAATATTTCATTGAAGGGGATGCCCCCCGTCAGAAACAACTGGCGAAGCAACCCTGGACCGGCAATAAGATCTTCCGCAAAGTGCTGAAGCATGTGGTCTTCTACCTCATGAGTTTTGTGATCGCCAATTTCTTTCTTTCCTATATCATCGGAGTAAAAGAATTATGGAAGATCATTACCGAACCGGTGAGTCAGCACGTGGGCGGTTTATTCTCGCTCATGATCTTCTCCGCTGTATTTTATGGCGTTTATGCCTGGTTCCGCGAACAGGCATGTACCGTTGTATGTCCCTACGGACGTTTACAAGGGGTACTGCTCGACCGGAACTCCATGATCGTTGCGTATGATTACAAAAGAGGAGAACCCCGTGGCAAATACGACAAAAGAGAAACCCGTGAGATCGGTGATTGTATCGATTGTTACCAGTGCGTACGTGTGTGCCCTACCGGTATTGACATCCGTAACGGCACACAGTTGGAATGTGTAGGATGTACCGCCTGTATCGACGCCTGTAATTCGGTAATGGACAAGATCGATAAACCCAGAGGCCTCGTGCGCTATGCCTCTGAAAATGGCATTGCAGAAGGGGAAAAACTGCATTATACCACCCGGATGAAACTGTACACCCTGTTACTTTTCATTCTGGTTTCCATCCTCAGCATTCTGCTGTTCACCCGAAAAGATATTGACGCTACCATCATGCGTACACCCGGTCAGCTCTTTCAGGAAAGAGGTACCGACAGTGTAACGAACCTGTACAATATCAAAGTGGCCAACAAAACGATGAAAGAAGTGCCCCTCCAAATGAAACTGGAAGGTATCAACGGTGGCATTGAGATCGTAGGATCGCACCACATCATTACCGTTCAGAAAGAAGGTCAGGGAGCCGGTTCTTTCTTCGTAGTTTTGCCAAAGAATCTGATCCATCAGCGTAAGTCAACCATACGCATTGGATTGTATGAAGGGGACAAAAAACTGGACGAAATACGCACCAGTTTCCTGGGTCCTGTTAATGAATAAATGTTACTGCTATGAGTTGGGGAAACCGAATTTTACTGGTGATCATTGTATTTGTAGTACTGATGGGCTATCTCGTATATAATAGTGTGAATACACGTTACGAGCTGGTTTCAGAAGAGTATTACAAAGATGAACTGAATTATCAGCAACTGATCGATGGCAGCAAGAAAGCACAGGAATTAAGTGCTCCGGCCAGTTTGACCAATCAGGGAACCGGGCTGGTGTTACAATTGCCCGCAGAAATGAAAGGAAAAACAATAAAAGGCAATCTGCATTTTTATTGCCCCACCGATCAAACAAAAGACGTACAATTTCCCCTTGCTGTAGATACCGCAGCCCGTCAGATCGTTTCAATGGAAAAGATTCCCTCAGGGAACTATACCGTTAAGATCGGCTGGGAAGCCAATGGCATATTTTATTATTCTGAACAAAACTGGTCGAAACCATAAATGATCTGGGAAGCAATTATAGCAGGCGGAACACTCGGACTCATCAGCAGTTTTCACTGCGTGGGTATGTGTGGGCCGTTGGCTCTTTCCCTTCCGGTGGCGCATTTATCCAGCCCCTTACAATCTTTTGCACTGGTTTTATATAATCTGGGCCGGGTAGTTACCTATGCTGCCATGGGATTATTATTTGGCTTGACAGGGCGACAGATCTTTATCGCCGGCTGGCAACAATGGTTTTCGATCGCACTGGGGGTAATCATTCTGCTTCTGGCCCTGCAATATTTTTTCTTTAAGAATCTGTATCAACCGCAGTGGCTGCAACGCTTTTATAGTAAAGTGCAGCAATGGATGGGATATTTTCTACGGTCCCGGAATATTTCTGCTTACCTGCTGCTGGGAATGGCGAATGGTCTGCTCCCTTGTGGTATGGTATATCTGGCGATTGCCGGTGCCCTCAGCACCCAACAGGTGCAGGAAAGTGTTTTATTTATGGCAAGCTTTGGCGCAGGCACCCTGCCGGCGATGCTGGCTTTATCACTGATCGGTTTAAAAATGGATCTAACGGTTCGTAAACAGATCCGGAAAGTAATGCCGGTGGTGGTCGCTTCTGTGGCGATCATACTCATTTTAAGAGGTATGAATCTGGGTATTCCATTTATCAGCCCCGTACTGGCTACTGCGAATGGAGAAGCCGCTTCCTGTCACTAAATTTTACAACACCTGAACTTTCCGTCATGCATTATCCACTGCCGGGGCGGCGGGTATACTGAAGCTGATTGTGGTACCTCTGTCGAGTTCCGATTTCAGATCGATCGTTCCCTGCAAGAGATCCACATAACGCTTTACGATATGTAAGCCCAGGCCCGTCCCCTGTATATTGGTAACATTTTTACCGCGGAAGAAACTGGTAAACAGGTGTTGCTGATCTTCTTCCGAAATACCCATACCTTCATCTTTAACGGAGATGCATAACTGCCCATTTTTTTTGAACGCTCCAACGGTAATGGGCGCATTTTCGGGAGAAAATTTGATCGCATTACCGATCAGATTAATGAGGATATTCTTTAATAATTTTTTATCGGTTTGTAATTCCACTGCCTCGGGCATCTCCACCTCAATATGCTGACCCTTTTTAAGGATGGCTTTCATTTCATCGGCTACATCATCCAGGAAGGGCTTGATCTGAACCCAGTCGGTTTGTGTTTGTACTTTGCCCTCTTCCAGTTTTCCAAGTGAAAGAAAATCTTCCAGCAGGTCATTCAAATGTTTCACTGAATCCTTTATGCGATGTATATGACGGTCGCGGTTCTCCTGCTCCTCTGTTTTGGTATAGCGCCCCAGCAAGGAGGCAGAGGATAATACGGAACTCAGGGGCGTGCGGAATTCATGAGAGGCCATGGAAACAAAACGGGATTTGATCTCATTCAATTCCTTTTCCTTGTTAAGCGCTTCATGCAGGTCTTTTTGCGATTGCTCCAGTTCCTGCAGGGCTTCCTGGAGGATCAGCGTCCGCTCCCGCACTTTGGTTTCCAGTTCAGAGTTCAACTGACGGATCTCGCGGGAAACTTTCTCCAACTGTTCCCGTTGCTGTGAACTATGCTTTTCCGATTCTTTCCGCTGCGTGATATCCACCACAAACGCAATCACAAAAGATTCATTATTCTGGCGGTAATGACTCAAACTGACTTCTACCGGAAATTCATTCCCGAATTTATCGCGGGCAAAGAGGTCGCGGCCATGTCCCATTTGGCGGTACGAAGGACTTTTACCAAACTGTTCCCGATAGCCGGAATGATTTCCGTGGAATCGGGACGGGATCAGAGCCTCTACTTTTTTTCCTAAAAGTTCTTCTCTGGAATACCGGAACAATCTTTCACCGGCCGGGTTAACCAATATGATCTCCCCTTTCCCATTGGTAAGAATGATCCCTTCTGTAGCGTGTTCAAAAAGGGCATTCTTTTGCAATTGATCCGATTCCATCGAGCGGTAGAGTTTCTTCACATATAGTACCGCGATGGTGGTGAGCATCATGATCACTGCCGAAAACATTTGCTGCATGATCAATCGCTGGGCGCTGATGCCCTCATGTTCATAGAAATACGACAAAAGCACCAATGCCACACTGATGATCCCGAAAAATATGGTGTACTTATCCTCTTTTAAGAAGATGGTAAGTAAAATAGCGGTAATGAGTCCGCCATCAAAGAAGTCGAAATCGGGCAGAATATACTGCAGCACTGCGGTGCAGAGGGTTACAATGAAGCAGAAGATCAGAACATTAAAAGGCCTCTCTTTGAACATGAATCCGGATTTGAAGCGGAAAATTAATACAAACAGGCCTTACCTCCCTTAAATAATTTGGGATAAGGGGCTGTATATTTGCGGCATGCACGTAGACATCATCACGGTTTTACCGGAATTGCTGGAAAGTCCCTTCGGACATTCCATCATGAAAAGAGCTCAGGAAAAGGGGCTTCTGGAAGTGGCCCTTCATCCATTGCGCCAATGGGCCGTGAATGAATACGGGCAGGTAGACGACTACCAGTACGGCGGAGGGGCCGGAATGGTCATGATGTGCGAACCCCTGGCCAAAGCCATTGAAACACTTTCTGCAGAACGTACCTACGACGAGATCATATACATGACCCCAGACGGGGATCTGTTCGATCAGCCTACCGCCAACCGGCTCTCTCTGAAGAAAAATCTGTTGATCATTTGCGGGCATTATAAAGGAATCGACCAACGGATCCGGGATCAGTATGTTACAAAAGAGATCTCTATTGGCGACTATGTACTCAGCGGTGGGGAATTGGCCGCCGCTGTAGTGGTGGATGCTATCGGTCGTTTGTTACCCGGCGTACTGAATAATGAAACCTCTGCCCTTTTTGATTCTTTCCAGGATAATCTTCTGGCCCCTCCGGTATATACAAGACCAGCCGAATTCAATGGTCGTAAAGTGCCAGACATATTACTCAGCGGTGATCTGAAAAAGATCGAGGAATGGCGGCACGAACAAAGCGTGAAACGCACGCAGGAGAAAAGACCCGGTTTGCTGGACTAACGTAAACACATGCCTTACCACTTATCCTTTTACTGGCTGTTTCAGCCATTTTAACGATCTATTCCTGCCGGTATTTTAAATATTGCACCCGCTACCAGAAAAACAGCTTATAGTGAAATTCGCCCTTCCCATTTTAATTATTTGTTTATCCGTTTTGTCGTTGCAGGCCCAATCGATCGATAATTCCCGCTATCAGGAAGACTATCAACTACACATCAAAAAAGCCAGAACAGCGATCAAGCTCGACGGGGTAACGGATGAGGCCGACTGGGCATTAGCGGAAGAAGCTTCCCACTTCTGGTTGAAATTCCCCCGCGATGATGAAAGAGCCCGGCATAAAACGTTGGTGAAAATGACCTACGACGACCATTTTCTGTACGTTAATGCCACTATTTATGATTCTATTCCATTGATCGCTCAATCGCTGAAGAGAGATTCCCGGATACGGGAAAGTGATGGACTGGGTATCATGCTTGACCCGATGAACAAAAAAACGAATGGTTTTTATTTCACCGTTACTTCTTACAACGTTCAGGCAGATGATCAGTTGAGTGCCTACAATTTTGGGGAATTGAGTTTTAGCTGGGATAATAAATGGTTTTCTGAAACGAAAATATACGGTGATCACTATGTGATTGAAATGGCGATACCGTTTAAAACCCTTCGTTATGATAAAGACAATTTACGCTGGGGGCTGAATTTTATCCGCAGCGATAAAAAGAGCAATGAATTTCACACCTGGACAAGAGTTCCGGCCAATTTCCCCACGCAGGACCTGGGCTATTTTGGTGTATTGGTTTGGGATGCGCCTCCCCCACCTCCCGGAAGTAATATAGCCATGATCCCTTATATCACAGGGGGGATTTCAGAAAATAAAGAAGAGAACGCTCCCGTAAAAACTACCACCAATGCCGGCTTCGATGCCAAAGTAGCCCTCAGCAGCTCGATGAATCTTGACCTGACGGTGAATCCTGATTTTTCACAGGTAGAAGTAGACCAGCAGGTAACCAATCTGTCGCGATTCAGCATCTTTTTCCCCGAACGCCGTAATTTCTTTTTAGAGAATAGCGACCTGTTTTCCGAATACGGTATTCCGCCGATCCGGCCATTTTATTCCAGAAGAATTGGATTGGATCCCAACGGTCAAACCATTCCCATTTTAGGGGGAGCACGATTGACTGGTAATATTTCAGAAAGAACCCGTGTAGGGATCATGAGCATGCAAACCAAGGCAACGAAAGACTATGCCGGGCAGAACTACAGTGCCGTTACGGTGATGCAGCAGGTACATACCCGATCGCTTATCAAAGCCTATTTTTTTAACCGTCAGGGGTTTGAAGACAAGTCGCATAAGTTCACCGATCCGCAAGAAAAATACGGACGCAATGCCGGCATTGAATCGAGTTTTACCAGCACCAATGGGCGCTGGCAAGCCTGGTATGGGTACCATCATTCGATGAAGGAAGGAATGAAGAAGGAACGGGCTTATATGGATTTTGGCGGTGGTTATACCGGAAATAAATTTTCTTCTATAATTGATGTGGGACAGTTAGGCAAGAATTATTTTGCCGATATGGGCTTTGTGAATCGGGTGGAAAATTATGATGCCCTTCGTGATACGATCATTCGATTGGGGTTCTGGCAATATTTTAATGAGAATACCCTGCAATTGAACCCGAAAAAAGGGCGGGTGGTACAGCATAAAATAATCTTGCAAAATTTTATGGTGCGCAATCCCGATCAAAGTTTCAATGAGTGGAACCTGACCCTGCTGTACCAGCAACAATATAAAAATACGGGTATGCTGGAATGGAGTTATAATCATATTAAAGCAAACCTGCCCTATCACACATCATTTGCCGATGGAGATCCACTCCCTCCCGGATACTACAATTCCGATTTTATTTCAGCGAGCTATTTATCCGATACACGAAATGCCTTCTCTTATAAAATTGCCGGAGCGGCGGGAACTTATTTTTCGGCAAAATACCATCAGGCCTCATTGGGATTGATCTATCGCCAGCAACCCTGGTTTTCGGTTGAACTGAGAGGTGAATACAACCGGCTTTTATTTGATGCTCCCTATGGAAAAGCCGACCTTTTTCTGTTATCGTCACGCTTTGAGTTGAATTTCAGTACCAAATTATTCTGGACCACATTTGTACAATATTACACACAAGGAAATAATTTCAATATCAACAGCCGGCTCCAATGGCGCTACAAACCGGTTAGTGACTTATTTCTTGTGTATACTGATAATTATTTTGTGGACCCACTGTTCAAAAACAAAAACCGCGCATTGGTATTCAAGCTAAACTACTGGCTGAATTTATAACGGCGTGGAGGATGTTGTTAATTCTTCCGGATCACCACATATTCGGCAAACCCGAGCAGGTCCCAAAAAATATTTCCTGTAACCGCTTTACCCCTTAACCAACGCAAGGGTATGCGAAAAGGCGTAGCTGCTACGTAAAACCAGGAACGACGGAAACCCGCAGAGAGCACCGTACAATGTTCCTTTTCAAATAATGCTTTTAGTTCCGGTATGGTATACAAACGCACATGCGTTTTGTCGTCGTGATAGTTCAGGGTACCGCGCATGGAAGGTAATCGGGTGCTGCGGGCACCGGGGTATTCCACATACATGGTTCCACCCTTTTTTAATTTGGGTAACAAGGCTTTTAAAACCGCGTCTCCATTGTGTAAGTGTTCGATCACATGAACGATCAGGATGCTGTCAAAATGATCATCAGGAATTAGGTCAAACTGCAGCAGGGTAAGATCCAATTCGTAAAAAGCCTTCATGAGAGAAAAATCGGATTCCTGGTTGTTATAATCACGGCTCAGGTCGAGGCCATGATAGGAACATTGCGGAAACAAACGCAGGGTTTTGGTGGCCGATTGATTGCCTGCACCGATATCGAGCAGGATAAACGGTCTGGAACCAAAGCTTCTGTATAAATAGGCAAACTTGGGGTTTTGACGTTTCACCCAGTTTATCAAGGCTTTCCCGATCATTGGCACAAGATAAGAGATTCGGTCAAATTGACACCGGGAGTTGCAAACGTTTGTCCGAAATTACCTGAAGCCAGCGTATTTCATCGTAAATTCAGGAAATTGCATGAAATAAAAACAGCCGCATGAATTCGAACAGACGTAAATTCCTTCGCAACGTATCGTTGGGAACGGGCACCCTTCTAACCGGATTGAATTCCGTAGCCATGGTCACCAAAGATGAGGCCGATCAGGGTGGAGCACCGGCACATGAAAAGAAACCACAGCGATTCAATATGTGCGGTTATGCGGCACCGAAACTAAACACTGTACGTATTGGTGTGATTGGTTTAGGCATGCGCGGCAGTGATGCGGTGGAGCGCTTAAGTTATATTGAGGGCGTAGAGATCACGGCGCTCTGCGATAAATATCCCGATAGAGTAGCCGGCTCCCAGAAAACGCTGGAAAAAATGGGGCGGCCCAAGGCTAAAGAATACAGTGGCAACGAAGGTTGGAAAGCCCTGTGCGAAAGCAACGACGTAGACCTGGTGTACACCCCCACCCCCTGGGAACTACATACACCGATTGCCCTGCATGCCATGAAGCACGGTAAGCATGTGGCCACAGAGGTGAATTCCGCATTATCGGTAGAAGATGCCTGGCAACTGGTGGAAACATCCGAAGCAACCAAAAAGCATTGTGTAATGCTCGAGAATTGCTGCTACGACTTCTTTGAATTACTCACCCTGAATATGGTTCGTAACGGATTGTTCGGCGAACTGGTTCATGCGGAAGGCGCTTATATACATGACCTGAGCAGAAGCTATCTTTTTAATAAGAATGCGTATGCCGATATGTGGCGACTGAAAGAAAATATGAAACGCAACGGCAGTCTGTACCCCACCCATGGACTGGGCCCCATTGCGCAGTGTATGAATATCAATCGTGGTGATAAAATGGACCATCTGGTATCAATGAGCACCAACGATTTTTCGCTGGCCCCCCTGGCAGATGAGATGGCTGAAAAAGACCCTTTCTTCAATGAATATAAGGGCAAGAAGTATCGCGGTAATATGAATAACACCATTATCCGTACCTCGAAAGGGAAATCGATGCTGATCCAGCACGATGTATCCACGCCACGTCCTTACAGCCGTATTCATTTACTCAGTGGTACCAAAGCCGTAGCGCAAAAATGGCCTGGCCCTGAGCGGATCGGTTTTGGACATAACTGGAGCAAACCGGAAGAACTGAAAGCACTTTATGAAAAATATTCACCCCCCATTGTAAAGTATATCGGTGAGATCGCCAAAGAAGTGGGCGGACACGGAGGAATGGACTTTATCATGGACTGGCGTTTGATCGATTGTCTGCGCAACGGATTACCACTGGATTCTGAAGTGTACGACGCAGCTTCCTGGAGTTCCATCATTCCATTAAGTGAAGCATCGGTGAAGAACCGGTCTAAAACCATGGATGTTCCCGACTTTACCAGAGGTGCGTGGAAAACAAATAAACCCCACGATCTTACCTTGAATGGTGGCGCGACTACGGGCGTGCGGAAAGTGGCGAAAACCTAATAATTTGAGAATTTGAAAATGTATGGATACTAAAAGAGGTCGATAAATAATCGACCTCTTTCATTTAAAGGCATTCTCAAATTTTCAAATCTTCAAATTTTCAAATTAACCTTAGTTTTTCAAATTAATCACCGGCAACTCCTTCTCCCGCACCAGCTTATTAAAACTTACTACCTCTTCCTTCAGCACAGCATGGAGTTTATTTAATTGCTCATCGCATTGAGCCGCCAGCACAGCATACACGTCTCTGGCCTGTTTGGGGGGAGCCATATTGCCGCTGTTTGCCATATCAAATACACCACTGAGTTTATCGTTCAGGCGAATGGGATAGTTCAATACATCCTGACCGCTGCGGGCCTTGGTTTGATAGAGTGTTTCTTCTATACCGGTGAGTTTTTTATTGATCGAATCGGCCAGTGCTTTCACTTCTTTGGGGCAGTCCTTACCTTGTTTGCCCACAAACTCATTGATCTGCGCACGAACAGCCCGGATATTCTTGATCCCCTTCTGTAACTCATTGAATTTACCCATTACGGTTTGCAGGAAACTGAACTGTGCTTCATAATCGGCCTGAGAACATTCGTAATTCGGATCGGCCTTGATCACAAAATTCCCTTCTGCTGAATCAGATCCCGCTTTGAATTTGAAGAAATATTCTCCCGGAGGAGCTACGATACTACCTGGTGTACCATTCCACAGGATCATTCCATCAATACTTTCTGCACCGGGATACTGCAGGTTCCACACGAATTGATTCATGCCTTTCGTGAATTCCAGCTTATTGTCCTTGGCATCCGTGCTATAGGTTTTGATCGTTTTCTTATTCTTATCCATCAATACCATTGATCCTTTGGTAGAATCGGTTACATTTTTAAGATAGTATTTGATCACCACACCATTGGGTGGATTGGCACCGGCATTTACGGGTGCGCGACGGAACGAATTGAAACGTTCTTCCTGACCGGGAATACGCCAGGCCGGATGAACAGGAAATACATACAGATTTTTTTCCGTGATGGCTGGATCATATTTCTGCACGATGGTTAAATCATCGATCATCCAGAAGGCACGTCCCTGTGTAGCCACGATCAGATCATTATTCTTGATAGTGAGATCCGTGATGGGAACGATGGGCAGGTTCAACTGGAATTTGCGCCAGTTGGCGCCATCGTCGTAACTGATATACATGCCATACTCCGTTCCGGCATATAATAAGCCGGGGCGCACCCTATCGGCACGCATGGCACGGGTGAAATGCAGGTTATCAATACCATTAGTGATCAGCTTCCACGATTTACCATAATCTTCGGTCTTGTAGATGTAGGGGGTAAAATCATCGGATTTATACCGGGTACCGATCACATAAGCAGCTCCCTTTTTAAAGGGATCCACTTCGATGCAATTCCACATCATCAGCCTGGGGGCACCTGCAGGAGTAACATTATCCCAATTTTTACCGCCATCACGACTCACCGAGATCACCCCATCATCACTACCGGTCCACAACAGGTCTTTCTCCAGCCAGCTTTCGGTAGCGGTGAAAATGGTACAATAATATTCAACGGATGTATTGTCTTGTGTAATCGGGCCACCACTCGAGGCCTGCTTGGCTTTATCATTTGTAGTGAGGTCCGGGGAGATCTGCTGCCAGCTGGCCCCCTCATTTTCTGTTACGAACAAGGCATTACCGGCACAATACAAACGTTTAGGGTTATGCGGAGAAAAGAAAATCGGAAAATTCCATTGAAAGCGGAACTTCTGTACATCAGCCCCGGCACCCATCGGATTGTCGGGCCACACCGTGATCGCCCGGTTCTCGCCGGTACGGTGATCCAAACGTGATAAATAGCCTCCATAGTTGCCGCCATAAACGATATCGGCATTCAACGGATCGGCTACTACATAACCGCTTTCGCTTCCGGCAGTAGACTCCCAATCGTCATTGGTAATGGCACTGCCGTAGGTACGGTGTTTGATCCGAATGGTGGAATTATCCTGTTGTGCGCCCAAAATGCGATAAGGGAAAGAATTATCGGTAGACACACGATAGATCTGTGAAGTAGGCTGATTATCGTAACTGCTCCAGTTCTGTCCGCCATCGAAGCTCACCTGAGCACCGCCATCATCAGCCACGATCATACGGCGTCCATCTTCCGGATCGATCCAGAGATCGTGGTGATCGCCATGGGGCGTACGCAGCGATTGAAAACTACGGCCTCCATCGCGACTGACCATGAATCCAACGTTGGGGCAATACACATTGTTTTCATTCTTGGGGTCAACAAAAACCTTTGTATAATACCAGGCACGCTGACGGATATTATTATCGCTGCTGGCAAGGGTCCACGATTCTCCCGCATCATTACTTACATACAAGCCACCATTGCTGTTTTCAAGGATCGCATATACCTTATCGGTATTTGAGGGCGCTACAGCCACTCCTACGATACCCCAAACTCCTTTGGGTAAACCCTTCTTTTGCGTGATATTGGTCCAGGTTTCGCCGCCATCCACACTCTTCCATAATCCGCTGCCCTCACCACCACTCTCTAAACTGTGGGGCGTGCGGATCAAGCGCCAGGTGCCGGCATATAAAACACTCGGATTACCGGGTTCCATGACCAGATCTGAGGCACCGGTTTGCTCATTTACGAACAAGGTGCGTTTCCAGGTTTTACCGCCATCAGTGGTTTTATATACACCACGTTCCTGATTAGGCCCAAACAAATGGCCCATCACAGCCAACCAAACGGTATTGGGATCGCGCGGATGTATCACAATGCGAATGATATGACGACCATCTTTCAAGCCCAGATTTTTCCAGGTTTTTCCGGCATCATCACTGCGCCACATTCCTCCCAATCCTTCACTCACATTGCCACGCATGGTATTCTCACCCTCCCCCACATAAACAATATTCTCATCGGAGGGTGCTACGGCAACCGCACCAATACTGCTGCCAAAATAATTGTCTGAAATATTCTTCCAGTTACT
>CAZKSY010000020.1:34196-50541 GCA_964555605.1 uncultured Chitinophagaceae bacterium
CCTTCTTTGATCAGGGCCTGTTTAACGCGGGTAAAATATTTCTCCGATAATTGCTTGTTGCTTTGTTCGGTATTGGCCAGTTCCTGCTGTAATACAGTAACCCGTTGCAATTGCAAATTAGAAGGCGCCGCTTCCTGTGTTACCACCGAAGCATACACATCAGTGATGCGCTCCCGCAAACGCTCTTCGTCGGCAAAAATGGATTTTTGCCTGGTAGCCAAACATTCAGAACGCAATTTCTCCAGTTGCGTATTGTATTCCTCCAGTAAGGCTTTCACCTTTTTACTTTTTACATGCGGTAATTGTTCCCGGATCATTTTCTGCCTGGCACTGATATCTTCCACAACCACTCCTAATTTTTCATGCATACGGTAAAGCTCCATGCCGGTTTTATACTGCTGCTCCCGGTCTTGCAGGGAGAACCCTTTTTCAGCGTCGTTATGAACCACCTGAAGGGACTTAGACAATTCCTTTTCTCCTGCTTTTAGTTTTACGGTATAGGTTCCCGGCATTACGGTTGGCGCCAGAAAACCGCCTGCATCTATCTTGGTACCCCCCACGGCCACTTTGGGAGGTTTGATACGTTGGTTCCAGTATACCTTATTAATTCCTTTCCGGTTCGACGCAGGTATGGATTGCACCAGTTTTCCCTCCTGATCGTAGATCTCCACTACTACTTTACCGGAACTGATACGATCTTTTAAATAATACTGAATGGGCGGAACAGAGGCTGGATTTCCGGCGATCCATCCATTGGTTGCGGGAAAACCACCACCACCAAAATCACCCATGGTCAGTTTCATGGGGGCATTCTCAAACAGGTATAGATCGGAGGAAACGATTTCCTGCGACAGATTACGCATGGGACGTATATCATCTATAATAAAAATACCCCGACCATGGGTGGCGAGGATCAGATCATGCGTACGCGGATGGATCTGAATATCACGCACCAGACTCATATCGGGTATCTTATTTTTCATACGGAACCACTGGGCGCCGCCATCGATCGAGGCAAACAATCCCATCTCCGTGCCAATGAAAAGAAGATTTTTATTTACCAGATCCTCTTTCACTTTATGCGCAAAGCCCGTGAACTCACTACTATGAAAAAGGGTCCAGGTTTTTCCCATATCGGTCGATTTCGCTACATAGGTTTTATGATCTCCATACATGTGATTTTCAAAACTTACATAAACCGTTTGCTTGTCGAAACGGGAGGGCTCAACACTACTAACCCAGGTTTGCGCCGGCACCCCACAACTGGTATAATTAGGTGACGTATTGGTCCAGGTTTTCCCGCCATCCGTAGTGTATTGTAAATTGCCATCATCGGTTCCCACCCAAATGATATTCTCATCAAGAGGAGATTCGGCAATAGCAAAAATGGTACAATGATTTTCGGCCGACGTATTATCCGCACTCAAACCACCACTATTCTCCTGCTCCTGTTTCTTCTTATCATTGGTGGTGAGATCTGGAGAGATGCGGGTCCAGTTTCGTCCCTGATCGGTGCTGCGATAGAGGTACTGCGCACCCATGTAAAGATTCTTTTTATTCTTCTCGCCAATAACGATCGGTGTATTCCAGTTCCAGCGCAGCTTCTCCTCGCCGGCCACCTGCTGGGGTTTGATACCAACTGCTTTGGTGGTTTTGATATGGATGCGGTTCACATTTCCTCCCTGCGATTCAGCATATACCGTGTTCGGATCGTTGGGATCGGGCTGCACCCAAAAACCATCTCCACCGTTTATCGCCAGCCAGTTGCCATTACCTACACCACCCGGTGCGGCAGAGGGAGCAATCCAGGAACCATTGTCCTGCAAACCACCCATAACATTGTACGGTTCCTGCTGATCAACGGCTACGTGATAGAATTGCCCCACAGGCAAATTTTGCAGGAACAACCAGGTAGCTCCTTTATCCAGACTCACATACACCCCTCCATCGGTACCCAGATACATATGATTGGTGTTATTGGGATTGATCCACAACGCATGCATATCACTGTGCAACCAGCCCCCTTCATTACTGGATTCGGCAAAGGAATATCCTCCATCACTGGAATAAGAAAACGAATAGGCCGGGCGGTATACCCGCTTGGGATCTTTAGGATCGATCACAATAGTGCTGAAATAAAAAGGACGCGCCACTACATTCAATACCGCGCTTTGCTTTTTCCACGAAGCACCAGCATCGGAAGAAATATATAAACCGGTTTCGTTCGACTCCACAATGGCCACAATATTCTCCGGAGCACTGGGGGCGAGCGTAAAGGCAATCCGCCCAAAAGGTTTGGCGGGTAATCCATTCGTCAATTCCTTCCAGGTTTTACCCCCATCCGTACTTTTATACATACCACTGCCGCTTCCTCCCGAAGAGAACAAATACGGCAACCGGCGAAACTCCCACGTAGAAGCATAAACGATAGCTGGATTTTTGGGATCCAGTGCCACTTCCGCACAGCCGGCTTTTTCATTGATGTAAAGTATCTTCTCCCAGGTTTTTCCTCCATCTGTAGATTTATATAATCCCCGGTGCTTGCTATCGCTCCACAAGGGGCCGGGCGCCGCTACATAAACGGTATTGCTATTGGTGGGGTCTACCACAATACGGGCAATATGCTCCGTACTGTCGAGACCCAGCTTCACCCAGTTGTCACCGGCATCATTGGAACGATACAAACCATTGCCAATGGAAACTGAATTCCGCATATTGCTTTCGCCGGTTCCGGCATAAATGATCTTCGGATTCTTTGGGTCAATGGCGAGTGCCCCGATAGACTGGCAATATTTATCGAATATGGGTTTAAAAGAGGCGCCGCCGTTAGTGGTTTTCCAGATACCGCCACCGGCCGTACCCACATAAATCGTTTTACCATCTTCTGCCACCCCTTCAATGGCCGAAATACGACCACTCATGGTGCCGGGCCCCAAGGCACGCGCTTCCATCATTCCCAATGTAGCAGCATTCACATTTGTTTGCGCTTTAACGGTTCCGGAAAGCAATAACAATCCCAATAAATAATAACGCATAGCAAGGTATAGTTAAGGTTAAAAAACAAGACCCGGCATTGGCATACCGGGTCTGAATAAAATAATATCAAAGATTAATTCGCTGGCTTAAATACTTTTTCATCAACAGGTTTGTTGATCTCGAGTTTGGTAACCGTCATATCGCCCTGACCAAAAGCACCACCAATACTATGGGCAAATACAAAACCTTCTTCGGTTTTTTTGTAATCGCCATAATTCACAGACACTTCCTGCTCCTGACCCATTACCACTGCTTTTGATACCGCACGAATAATGTAGAAGTTTTTAGGATCGATGAAGTACGTGCGCTCTTTTCCTGCTTTAGTAGTCAGCTTAAGCTTGAAGCACTCTGTACCATCAACGTCTTCCTTGCCTACCAGTTCTACTTTACTTCCTTTCTCCTGATAGTTATAAAGAACACCCTGGAGATCTAATTCATCCGCAGCTTCCTTCACCTGATCTTCAGGCATGGCTTCGGCGGCAGACTGACCCATGAAAGGCATATAGGTCCAACCGGCTGTAGGCGTATTGATGATAAAACCATCCATACCCATAGCGGAGATGTCTACACGTTGTCCAACATTGTGTACGCGGGTGATCACTACCGGGATCTCCATACCCTGTACACTCAAATTGGTTTCCATACGAACACTTTTCAGCGTAGCGAGTTTTTCCTTGCCACCAAGCGCATCAATATGCTTGGCAACAATTTCATCGGCGGTTTGGGCACTAACGGTAAAAGAGATCAGGGAGGCTAAGGCAAACAAAGCGATGCGCAAATTTTTCATTTTGTTTTGTTTATATTTTAAAGATGTTATTCGCTATACTAAATATATATTTTTTATTCTGGCTTGTACAATTTTTCATCTACGGGCTTATTCACCTCAATTTTTTCCATATTGGTTGCCATGCCCCTACCACCCATACCCGGGCGGGTAACAGTCATGGGGAACACAAAGCCATCTTTGGTCTTTTTATAATCTGAATAGTCGGTATTCATTTCAGGAGGCGTGCCACCTTGTTGCTGGCCCTGGCCACGGCCCCCACCGCCGCCCATACCCATCATGCCGCCACCACCTGCAGCAGAAGTACGAACAACGTACCAGTTTTTGTTATCAATAAAATAATTGATCACACGTCCGCTTTTCAGCGTCAGTTTAATTTTATAGCAGGTAGCGCCTTCTACGGTTTCGGTTCCGAGCAATTCGGCTTTATGTCCTTTGGCGGCATAATTAACCAGCGGAAATACGCAATCCAGTTCAGATTGCATGGCCGTGCGCCCTTCAGCGGGCATGGCTTCAAACTCTCCGCCATTGCGCGGATTCGAAAACCAACCTTCTTTATCCGTAACGATCATGGTAAAAGAGCCCATGCCGAAATCAACTTCCTGACGGTATAATTTATCCTGTACTTTATAGGTACGGGAAGTGATCTCCATTCCATTGGGGCCTACAGAAACGCCCTCCATATAAAGCGACTTGATGGAATTCAGCTTTTCCTGACCGCCCATTGCTTCTACATATTTTCCGATCACATCATCGGCCGTTTGTGCGTTTACGATTAAACCTGTTATCAGAAGCACCAACAGGGGTAAAATGTTCTTCATATTAAAATATTTAATACTCAAATTTAGGGGGCGGAATCAATCACTTGCTTACTTTTATCGCATTTTTCCGCACATTTCACAGTATTAACAACCCATGAGTCGTATGGAAGTTCAAATTATTACGGGTAATCTGGCCGATATCTCAAACAAAACCTTCACCCCCGCCACCATAACGGTTCAGGCGGGAAAGATAGTGGCAATTGTCCCTATTCCGGATGCCACTGGTGTAAATCCCCAATTACCTTTTATCCTGCCCGGTTTTACCGATGCCCATGTTCATATTGAAAGCTC
The DNA here is from genome assembly GCA_964555605.1 of uncultured Chitinophagaceae bacterium. Classification (GTDB taxonomy): domain Bacteria; phylum Bacteroidota; class Bacteroidia; order Chitinophagales; family Chitinophagaceae; genus Endoryza. Next base: position 39,129 of record CAZKSY010000020.1, read on the forward strand.
CATGCTGGTGCCCTCCGAATTCGCCCGATTGGCGGTGGTTCATGGAACGGTGGCCACTATCAGCGACCCGCACGAAATTGCCAATGTTTGCGGGTTGCAAGGGGTGGAATTTATGATCGATAATGGTGCGCAGGTTCCCTTCAAATTCAATTTTGGCGCCCCCAGTTGCGTACCGGCAACGGTATTCGAAACGGCCGGTGCCGCCCTTGATGCTGCCGACGTGCGTAAACTGCTGGAACGGCCCGAGATCCGTTACCTGAGCGAAATGATGAACTTTCCCGGAGTGCTTTATAAAGATCCTGAAGTGCTTGAAAAAATTCGGGCAGCCCATCAACTCCATAAACCCGTTGATGGACATGCCCCCGGCCTGAGAGGTGAACAGGCGCTGCAATACATAAAGGGAGGTCTGGAGGAAGAGTTTCCCGATCGCATCGTGATCAGTACCGATCACGAATGTTTTACCGCCGAGGAAGCACTGGATAAACTTAAAGGGGGCATGAAGATCCTCATCAGAGAAGGAAGCGCAGCCAAAAATTTTGACGCACTGATCGATTTACTCAACGACTACCCCGATCAAATCATGTTCTGCAGTGATGATAAACATCCCGATAGTTTGGTGGCTGGTCATATCAACCTTTTATGTGCCCGTGCCGTTGCCAAAGGCATTGACATATTCCATGTTTTACAAGCTGCCTGCGTCAATCCCGTATTGCATTATAAATTAGAGGTGGGATTGCTGCGGGTGAATGATCCGGCCGATTTTATACTGGTAAAGGATCTCAGCAGTTTCAACATACTGCAGACTTATATTAACGGCATATGTGTGGCTGAAAATGGTCAAACGAAAATTCCATCGGTGCCTGTTACCCCCATCAATCAATTTCATTGTGAACCGGTATCGTTAGCAAACCTGCGCTATCCTGTTAAAAAAGGCCAAACCCTATTACCCATCATTGAAGCCATTGACGGGCAATTGATCACAAACCGGATAGAAGCCAGTCCGAAAATTTCGGACACTTACTGGGAAAGTGATACCGATCAAGATTTGCTTAAAATCGTGGTGGTGAACCGGTACAAACCATCTGTGCCGGCCATTGCATTTATCAAAAATTTTGGATTGAAAACGGGTGCCATTGCGTCCTCTGTGGCCCACGACAGCCACAATATTGTAGCTGTAGGCGTTTCGGATGAGGCTCTTCGTGAGGCCATTAATCTGGTTATTTCCACTGCGGGAGGAGTGAGTTGTGTTACCGGAACCATACAAAAAGTAATCCCCTTGCCCGTGGCCGGATTAATGAGTATACATGATGGTTATGACGTAGCGAATGAATACACGGCCATCGACCAATTAGCCAAAGAGGCCGGCGCCACGCTATCAGCACCCTTCATGACCCTGAGCTTTATGGCCCTGTTGGTTATTCCCAAATTGAAACTAAGCGACAAGGGATTGTTCGATGGGGTTGATTTCAGATTTGTATCAGCCTAAAGATGCAGGAGAAACATTATATTTGTTCGCAAGGCAACTAACCTTGCCGTTAAGGCTATATGAACACCACCACCATGCAACAGGTAACGCCCGATGCGCTGGCATCCGTTTTGTATTTTCTGAATAGTATTCACCCATTAAGTGAAGGAGCCATTAAATACCTGAAGGAGAATATTGTGATGCTGCAAATACCGAAAGGCGCACATCTGGTACGGAGTGGACAAAATTGCGATCATCTCTATTTTGTAAAGAAGGGGATCCTTCGGGGCTTTGTAAAACAGGGCACGAAAGATATCACCACCTGGATCACCGCCGAAAACGAATTGGTAACTTCTATATCGAGTTATTATCAACAGGTTCCCAGCATTGAAACCATTGAGGCCCTGGAAGAATGTATATTGATAGCGATTCATCGCAACGATATGCAATACCTCTACCATCACTATCCTGAAACCAATACACTCGTTCGGATCGTACTGGAAAAATATTATCAGGATGCAGAGGAACGGGCGTATATATGCCGCCTCACTGAAGCCACGGCAAAATACCACCGCTTCATTAACACCAAGAGTCATTTCCTGAACCGGATCCCTTTAAAATTCATTGCCTCTTATCTGGGCATGACCCTGGAAACACTCAGCAGGATCCGCAGCCGGATGAGCCAGCAGCGCAACTGATTCCTGTTTTACCGCCCGAATTCCTGTTTTCACCGACTTTAGAACCTGCTTACCCCCGTAACTATTGCTGCGGGCTGTATTACCCTATAGATTTGTTTAAAATTCATTGATATGGGACGATATAACCGCTGGAACAGGCACGCAGGATTTGAAGACAACAGACCCAAATGGGATGAAGGGAAAGGAGCTTTATGGACAGGTTTGTTTGTTGTACTGATTGGAGTAGTAGCCCTTTTAAGATTGTTTATTCATGATATGGAATGGCTTTTCTCCTGGCAGATGTTCCTGATAGCACTGGGAGTATTTCTGGGTTTCAAAAATAACTTCAGAGGTGGTGGCTGGTTGATCATGATCTTTATTGGCGGTTATTTTCTCATAGATGATTGGTTCATTCAGGACATATCTCTCCGCCGGTTCTTCTGGCCTGTGGCCCTCATTGTTCTTGGCGTATACCTGATCGTTCGGCCCCGCAGAAGGCAACGCTTTTTCCCCGAACCCAACCAGTTTACAGATACCAGCAACACATCTGCCACCTGGAATGAGCCGGCAACTCCCCAGCCGGCCGGAACAGCATCAAGAAATGAGAATGATTCGGAAATTATGGACATCGCTGCCGTATTTGGTTCGGTAAAAAGGAATATCTATTCCAAAAATTTTAAAGGGGGCGATGTAGTGGCTGTATTTGGTGGGGCCGAGATTAATCTTACCCAGGCCGACTTCCCTCCTCCCAAACTGGTGATCGAATCAGTAACCATATTTGGGGGCTGCAAACTTCTGGTACCGGCAGATTGGATCATACATAATGAAGCAGTCGCCGTGTTTGGAGGTATTGAAGATAAGAGACCACATCCCGGTGGAATTACGCGAAGCGACAAAATTTTAGTCATAAAAGGATTTGCCATGTTCGGCGGCATTGAGATCAGAAGCTGAACGCCGCATCGTTAACCAACACAACCTTATTATATGAAATGGTATCTGACCAAAATCGTATTCCGTATTTTGTGCGGAGACGGAGATCATAAAGCCCAATTTGATGAACAGTTACGTCTGGTAGCGGCCGCCAACGAGGAAGAAGCCCTGAATAAAGCCGTTGGCTGGGGGCAAATGGAAGAAGACCGCTTCCTGAATCAAAAAGAGCAGTTAGTTTATTGGAAGTTCGTAAATGTATCGGAATTATATACCTTGTCGGAGCTTATTGATGGGGCTGAATTATATTCTCAGATCAAGGAAACCGACCGGCCCGATCATTATACCGATACGATCCATAAAAAGCATGAACATATCCGGGAAAAAACCACCCATCAGATCCTTCAACTTTTTTAACCCATCCTTGTGTCAATTTCACTTTTAAGTACCACAAAAAATAAGATCATCTTCGGCACCTGGTGGTTTATCACTACCGAGCTCCAGTTCATATTCATGAACCGGGAATTCGGTGTTTCCTTTCCCTTTGCAGTAGGCGATGCCCTGTTCACCAATGTTAGTCTGGCTATTTTTACCTGGCTCATCTTTACAGCACTTCGCTACTACCGGCCGGAAAAGGAAAAATTCCTTTACCTCATCCTGTTCTGTACCGCCATGACAATCCTTTGGGGATTGCTCATGCAATTCGGATACCCTTTATTGTTACCAAACAATACCGAATACCTTGACTTCTTTCGCAAATCGGTATCACTACGGTATGGAGCGGCCTTTTTGTTATTTAGCTGCGCCTGTCTTATCAGTATTGTATGGTATAGTTTAGACGATCAGCGTGAAAATGAAAAGAGAAAAACGGACGCGGAAAAATTATCGCGGGAAGCCGAACTTTTCAACCTGAGACAACAATTACAGCCGCATTTTCTGTTTAATAGCCTGAATTCTATCAGCGCCCTTGCAGCCGCACGTCCGCAGGAAGCCCGAAAAATGATCCAGCAGCTATCCGATTTTTTGCGGGGTACTTTGCGAAAAGACAATCAGCAACTGGTTACCTGGAAAGAAGAATGGGAGCACCTCAGTTTGTATCTGGAAATCGAGAAAGTCCGTTTCGGGCACCGGCTGTCGGCCCAAATAGAAAGCAACCAGGAGGCAGATGCCGCCAGGATCCCTTCGCTGCTGGTACAGCCCCTGGTGGAAAATGCGATCAAGTTTGGATTATATGATACAACCGAGCAGGTGGCGATCCGTATTGATTCGGTTCTCGAAAATGGGTTTCTTTACATAAAAGTATCCAACCCTTATGATGAACAAACCAGCCGTGGCCATGCTACCGGTACCGGTTTTGGTTTGAATGCCGTTCAAAGAAGGTTATTCCTTATTTATGGCAGAAATGATCTGTTGCAAACAACGATGAAGGATGGAAATTTCTGTGCTTCATTAAAAATACCCCAGGCATGATAAAAGTTTTGATCATCGACGATGAGCCACTGGCCCGCCAGATTGTAAAAGAGTATATCACTAACCATCCCGATATGATGGTGATGCAGGAATGTAATGATGGATTTGAAGGTGTTAAAGCCATTCAGCTTCACCAGCCCGATCTGGTATTCCTCGATATTCAAATGCCCAAGATCAACGGTTTTGAAATGCTGGAATTACTGGAAGAGAGCCCCTCCATTATTTTCACCACCGCCTTTGATGAATATGCCATCAAAGCTTTTGAAAATAACGCGATCGATTACCTCTTAAAACCCTTTAGCCAGGAGCGTTTTGATAAAGCTGTGGCGAAATGGAAAGAAAAAGTACAGGCCGGCAACGCGAAAGCCCCCGAAGCAGCATTTCTGGAAACAGCAACAGCTCAGCCTCCCCAAAATCAACGGGTGGTGGTAAAAACAGGAAGTAAAATAAAGATCATACCGATCGAAGACATTCATTACCTGGAAGCCGATGATGATTACGTGAAGATCTATACGCAAGAAGGTTGTTTTCTCAAGAATAAAACCATGGCCTACTTTGAAAAAACCCTCGACCCGGCAAGTTTTGTCCGCACCCATCGATCCTTTATCGTAAATGTGAAACTGATCACCCGAATTGATCCCTACGAAAAAGAGCAGCATATCGCCCATCTCAAAACCGGAGCAGCCATTAATGTGAGTAAAACCGGATATGCACGATTGAAACAGGTTCTGGGAATTTAATCAGATTCTGCAAGCAAAACTTCAATGGTTCGATGATAAAGCGCCCGCGCAGTATCCCGATCCTTTCCTATGCAAACCAAGCCCAGTTTACCAAACTGCGATAGGGCGCCGATCAGGTGGAACATCACCCCTTCCTGTGTGGTACTATCGTACATCAAATGATGCTTCATGGATATTTCCACCAGATCGTGCGGGGTCAGTCCTTTGAATTTGGGATGTTTTAAATTATCCGTAGCAAAATAGCAGCGTTCCAGTCCATTGGCTGTATGAAAGATCCCATTACGGTGATCGTACCTTCCGTCTGTTAAATATTGGAGCATTAAAAAGGGATGCGTAGTCCCCCCTTTTCGAATATTGATCTCCAGTGCATAATGGGCCCATCCGGTGCCCTCGCGCACCGAAAGAAAATCAATACTCAACCGACCCAGAACGCCCTGTTGGCATAAGGCCTTCGTTACCATTAATCCCATTTCCCCAATGGGAACAGCATATTCGCTACGGGCAGGAAAATACGCTCCGGTAAATACCTGTCCGCTTTCGCCCCCCAATTCCTGGTCATGCGTACTGAGCACATCACAGGTACCCAACGGATCGATCCGGCATTGGGCAGAAGGAGAATGTTTATCCACCCCTTCTACAAAAACTTCTACCACTCCACCTAAACGGGAAAACTTTTGTATGAATTCCGAATACGTTAAATCGGGTGCCACAATTTGCAAGGATCTGGGCAACTGCGATTTAATGCGGTGACCCATTCCAAAAGCAGGCCCCCCTGTTTCATAATAAAAAATGCCGTTTCCTTCTCCGGAGAATCCATCATTCATTTTCACCACCGCCCTTTTCAATTCAGGATACTTCAACTTCAGGGCCATCAGCGCTTCGGCAATACCCGTTTCGGTATATACATCTTCATAACCATCCGGAATTTTAAGACCCAATCGACGAAATAACTTACGGCTATTCGATTTGTTGCCCAAAGCAAAAAGATCGGGATCGCACCCATAAACGGGGATCTGTAAACGCAATGCCAATTGTGCCTCGAGCGGAGAAACATTGAAACAGGCTATATGGGCCATATGTCCGGAAGGTATGGCTTCCTCGATCCGCCGCAGCAACCGCGGACGCTCCAGTAATTTTTCCGTCAGCGGCTTGGAAGAACTATCGTAACAACTCAATAATGTTAATCGCTGTCGCGCATGGTAACCAGATATGCCGGGTAACAAATGCAGATAATAGTCAATGATCACCGGATCAATGGGCGTACTGGTAACATAGATCAGATGTGTATGAGGCATACGGAGCAATAACAACAAACAAAGCAGCCGTTCCTCATAATGCACAATACCTTCTATACGCGAAAGAAAATCAGGGTCAAGGGATAGACTGGGTACAACTACCACTGTTTTTCTAGCCAATGGATCAGGGAAAAACTGCTCAAACTGTATTTTCAATTCTTCCTGCAACAACTTAAATGAATGGGTCTGCTCCACCCCGGCAGGTACTGCTATGGCATTATCAGCAGAGGCTGATACGGTAGGGTCATATGTGTTATGACTTGACATATTTGTGATCGCTATGGAATCTACGCTTTCTTTTGCTCTTAAAGAAGGAGTTTGTAAAGGTCCATCGGTTGATTTTACTCATTTCCCTCCTTTCCATTTTTTGCTTTCCGGCGCATGTAGTAATTTCCCCCTTAAAGCATTCAGTATGAAAGTCCTTTTCGTTTTTGTTGTTTCAACCCTGATCCTGATCCCCGGACTGGCACAAAAAAATGTACCGGGAAATAAGCAGGCTGTACTCAAATCGATCGGTACACATGAGAAAGAACTGATCCACCTGAGTGATGCTATCTGGGCCTTTGCGGAGATCGCCATGAAAGAAAAACGGTCAGCCGGGGCATTGGCAGATTATGCGGAAAAGCAAGGCTTCCGGGTGCAACGGAATGTGGCTGATATCCCCACAGCCTTTATTGCAGAATATGGATCGGGCAAACCCATCATTGGTATTTTGGGTGAATTTGATGCATTACCTGGTTTATCTCAAAAAGCGGTGCCCTTCAGAGAAATGTTAGAGAATGGTGCGGCGGGGCATGGATGCGGACATAATATGTTTGGTGCGGCCAGTTTGGGGGCCGCTTTATCCATAAAAGAATTAATAGAAGCCGGCAAATTGAAAGGCACCATCCGGTTTTATGGAACGCCGGCAGAAGAGGATCTGGCGGGGAAAGTGTATATGGCAAGAGCAGGTGTTTTCAATGATCTGGATGTTTGTTTAGACTGGCATCCTTCCTATGAAAACCTGGCCAATATGCAAAGCAGTCAGGCCATCGTGGACTATACTGTTTCGTTCAAAGGAAAAAGTGCGCATGCTGCTTCTGATCCCTGGAATGGGAAAAGTGCACTGGATGCTGCGGAACTATTCAATATCGGCATGAATTTTTTACGCGAACATGTGCGCCCCAGTGTGCGCATGCATTATGTGTATAAGCAAGCAGGAAATGTGCCGAATGTGATTCCGGAGGAGGCATCCGTGTGGATGTGGATCCGCGACTCCAAACGTAGTGGCGTAGCCGAAGTAGAACAACGCATGCGTGAGATCGCCCGGGGGGCTGCCCTGATGGCAGGGGTAGAGGTGGAGATCAAACTGAATAATGGCCTCTATGAATTACTGATCAATGAAACGGGCGCCAAAGTGATGTATGAAAATATGAAACTGGTGGGCCCCATTCAATACAGCCAAGAAGAACTGTCCTATGGCGAAACCCTGATGAAAAACTACGGACTGGAATGGAAAGGAATTGATGGCAATGTAAAACCTATGGAACAAACCAAACCCGACCCTGATGGTGGCTCTACTGATGTGGGCGATGTAAGTTATATCGTTCCCCAGATATCCATGAATGCCGTTACAGCGCCCTACAAAGCACCCTGGCATTCCTGGGTGGTAGTGTCTTGCGGCGGCATGAGCATCGGGCATAAAGGCATGCTCTTCGCTGCCAAAAGTATGGGAACCACGATGGTCGATCTTTTTGAAAATGAAACCCTGCGGAAAGAGATCCGAAAGGAATTTGAAATGCGCAAAGGCAAAGAGGTTTGGAAAGCCCAACTACCCGATGGCCCACCACCTGTTCCCAGGGATTAGTGCATCAGGATACACCCCAGATGGCCCCGCCCACACTGTCTTTACGGGCACCCGTAACCGAATGCAACACATTGGCCTCATCGCGCCAGCGCAGGGCACCGATCAATGCCATGGCGATGGCTTCCTTATACTGGATCGTGGAAACATCCGGCAATACCACCTGAACATTACAGGCGCTTAGATGACCCTGTAATTTTTGCACTAAAAACTGATTGTACGCGCCTCCCCCGGTGAGCAGCATGGAATGGGCGTTAGAGTCAGCTCCTTTGGAAGTACTCACACAGGCAGCCACCTGCTGGGCAATATGTTCACAATAGGTATGCAACGCATCGGCTGTTGTTAACCCAAATGATTTTATTAAAGGGTAAATGATTTCGGTACCAAATTCATTGGCCAGAGATTTGGGTGCCGGCAACCGGTAATACGATTGCTCATTAAGTGCCGTCAGCAATCCCTCATGTAATTTGCCGGAAGCGGCCATTTGTCCCCCATCATCATAGCTGTGTCCCTCTTCTGCCGCCAGCATATTCAACACACGATTGGCGGGACAGCAATCCATGGCTTTGTAGTCGGTGCCATTTGTATAGGAACAATTCGCGATGCCGCCGATATTCAGGAAAAGAGCGTACTGCGGCCAAAGCAGTTTTTCACTGATCGGAACAATGGGGGCACCCTGTCCCCCGAAAGCTACATCCATCGCACGCAGATCGCTGATGGTAATGATACCTGTTTCGGCTGCAATGGCAGCCCCATCGCCCAATTGAGCCGTCATTCCCGAACCCGGGAGGTGAAAACTGGTATGTCCGTGAGAAGCGATCAGTTGTACCTGATAATGCAACCGGTGTTTATCGATAAAAGCATTCACCAGTTGGCCCGTATAATGGCCGTATTGGCTGTGCAGGAGAAGATAATCGCGGGCCGATAACTGCGGTGCCGATTGCAGTTTAGCGGTCCACTCTTTTTCGTAGGAAAGGGTTTCAGCGATTTTGATTTCGTAACTCCACTTGCCTGCTGTTTCCAGGAACTCCACCAACGCGATATCGAGGCCATCCAGCGAACTTCCACTCATCAAACCAATTACCCTGTACAGCATCCTATTTTAGATTTTAGATTATAGATTTTCGATTATAGATTTGTACCCAAAGTTCCTGTTTGCAAATACAATTACCAAAACTGAGCGTATGGTTATCAATTTAAGTGCGGAGTATTCCTTATTGAACGACTGGATCGCCGAAATGCGTGACACCAGTGTACAAACCGACCGGATGCGCTTTCGCAGGAATCTGGAACGGATTGGAGAAGTAGCCGCACTGGAGATCAGCCGTAAACTGGAGTATGTAGAAAAAGAGATCCAAACACCCATGGGTGTAGCGATCAGCAAAGTATTGAAGGAGCAACCGGTACTGGCCACCATTTTAAGAGCCGGATTACCCCTGCATCAGGGCTTGTTAAATTATTTCGACAGGGCCGATAATGCCTTCATCTCCGCCTACCGCAAACACCATCGGGATGGCTCATTCGAGATCAGTCTGGAATACATGTCCAGCCCCGATATGGAAAACAGGGTGGTGATCGTTTCCGATCCGATGCTGGCCACCGGAGCCTCTCTGGTTAAAACGATACAGCATATACGAGAAGAAGGCAAACCCTCTCACATTCATATAGTTACGGCAATAGCTTGTACCGTTGGCATTGAATATGTGCAGCGTCAGGAACCACAAGCTACCATCTGGTGCGGGGCAATTGATGAGGAATTGACCGCCAAAGGCTATATCGTTCCCGGATTGGGCGATGCCGGAGATCTGGCTTTTGGTTCTAAAATGCAGCATTAAATTTCCAAGCAGAGGTTACATATCCCGCCCGGTTACGTACTAAATATTTATGCGTCTCCGTTCAGCATTTTTTGTATTTTGCTTGTCATACCTGAGACCAAGTTAACCATGTGGATGAGGAAACTATTTAATCTTATCGCTATCAGTTTGGTGCTGAGCAGTTCAGCCCGGGCACAGGATCCGAATTTTTCACAATTCTTCGTATCCCCGCTTACATTGAATCCGGCTATGACGGGAAAATTCAATGGCGATTTTCGCATTGCCGGAAACTACCGCGATCAGTGGCCGGCCATCAGTAAAGCCTTTATTACCTCCACGGCTTCGCTGGATTTCCCTGTTTTAAGAGGCCGTCTATCTGAATTGGACACCTGGGGTGTGGGGGTGATGGCCATGACGGATAAAACTGCAAACGGCATTTTATCGACCAACCTGCTTTCGATCAGCACCGCTTATCATAAAGGATTGGATGAAGATGGTTTGCATCAAATAGGTGTGGGCTTTCAGGCCAGTTATAATACCAAAAGACTGGATGGAACAAAATTGAATTTTGAGGATGAGTTAGACCAGTTCGGCGGTTGGAGTATTCCAAGTGGCGAACCCATCAACAATCAAATGCTGAATCTCACGTATATGGATGTGAGTGCCGGTTTTTTGTATAACGGTTCTACAGATGGTTATAATAATTTTTATATCGGGGCATCGGCCTATCATCTGAACAAACCACGTGAAAGTTTTACCGGAGACGTTTTTTATACGCTCAATCAGCGTTATACGGTTCATAGCGGTGGCGCTATTCCCCTTGGTGATGCCACCCGTACGATCTACCTGAGCGGGTTATACAGTCATCAGGCAGGCGCTAATAATTTTGTATTGGGTGGCGCTGCCGGATTTGCCTTAAACGACGAACCGGATAATCCGTCTAATTTTTATGCGGGTGTCTGGACCAGATTCAACAATGTAAACGATGCATTGATCCCCTATCTGGGTTTGGAATTTAACGGATTCCGCCTGGGAGCTTCCTACGATATTAATATCTCCAGTTTGAAAACCGCCTCTCAAAGCCGCGGTGGATTAGAGATCTCTCTCATTTATATCAAACGCCCGGCAGGGTATAAGGCGATGGCTTGTCCGAGGTTTTAGAAAGTGAATGGTGAGAGGTGA
>CAZKSY010000021.1:0-49618 GCA_964555605.1 uncultured Chitinophagaceae bacterium
AAGGAATAAGAAATAAGGAATAAGAAATAAGGAATAAGAAATAAGGAATAAGAAAGTAGAGGCAGAGCCCTCCAGATTTCTTATTCCTTTTTATTTTCCCCCATGCTGCCCACGGGTTGCACCAGGGGTTACTAAATATTGAACCCCTTCGGGGTTCGGTACAGCTTGATTTTACAATCAAATCGGCCTCTAACTTTCTTATTTCTTATTCCCGCCTCCCCACGGGTTGCACCCGGGGTTACTAAATATTGAACCCCTTCGGGGTTCGATGCAGTTCGATTTTACAGTCATATCGGCCCCTAACTTTCTTATTACTTATTTCTTATTACTTATTTCTTATTCCCTCAATTATGTAATCTCCCCCCTTCCCGCATCCACCTCTTGCACCAAATCTTGAAAAATGAAGAAGTTTCTTACAGGTCTTGCGCTGTTACTGGTAATGGCGGGGCCGATCTATGCGCGCGATGAAAAGCCTGTTTTTGGTTCGGTACTAAAAGAAGCCACCGTTTACCGGTATGGGGCCGAATTGGTTCATGTAAGTGCAGTAAAGCTCGAATCGGGTACCACTGATATCATTATTGAAGGACTTAGCAATAAGATCGACTTGAATAGTCTGCAGGTGGGCAGTGATGGGAAACTGACCATCATGAGTACTGAATTCTCCACCGACTTCCTGAAGCCGGCACAAAGCTCGGCCCTGATAAAGCGATTGGAAGATTCGGTTGACAGGTATAACCGGTCGTATCAGAAAATTCAGGTTGATATCCGCACCGGACGTGAATTGCTTGATCTTTTAAAAGCCAATCGATCGATCGCTGGTAGTCAAACCGGTTTGAGTGTGGCCGAACTGATCAAGATGATGGATTACTATAAGATCAAAACCCTGGAGATTGAGAATGACCTGTCTGTGGCCAGAGAAAAAGAAAAATTAATACTGGAGCAATTGGGACGTTTTCAGCAACAAATTAATGAGGAACAGAGTCGTAATACCCGTACCGTTGGCAAGTTGCAAATACAGGTAATGGCGGCCGTGGCAGGTAATTATAATTTCACCATTACCTATGTAACCCCCTCTGCATTCTGGAATCCGGCCTATGACATCAGGGTGGATAATATTACGCAGCCATTGGGAATAACCATGAAAGCGAAGTTGTCGCAAAGTACCGGCCTGGATTGGAAAAAGGTAAAATTAGCGCTCGCTACGGCCACACCCGGTCAGTATGGAAATGCACCGGTTTTTCAACCGTGGTTCCTTAAATTTCAGGATCCGGTGGCACAATTGGACAGACGAATGCTGGTGAATTCCATCCCATCAATGGCGGTCAAGGAGAAGAGCGAGCAACTGGATGAGGTAGTGGTAGCGGGTTATGGAACCAATGCTGGTGTGCGTATCAGGGGACTCAATTCAATGAATGCCGATAAAACACCGCTGTACGTAGTGAATGGTATGGTGGTAACGGAACAGGAGTTCAAAAAAATAAAGCCCAATGCGATCGCAACCATTAACGTATTAAAAGATGCGAGTGCCACGAGTATTTATGGTGCCCAGGGCAGTAATGGCGTGATCGTAGTTACTACAAAGGAGGGAATGGAAGAATACGTTTCTGTAAACGATAAGGAATTGGATGTTACTTATTCCATTGAACTACCTTATGATGTGCCCACCAACGGTAAGGAACAACAGGTAGTGATCCGCGAAATAAAAATGCCGGCACACTATAAATACTACGCCGCCCCCAAACTGGATAAGGAAACCTATTTACTCGGAGAACTGGCCGATTGGGAGTCGATGAACCTGTTGCCTGGCGAAGCCAATATTATGTTCGAAGGAACTTATGTAGGAAAGACCTTTATTGATCCCCTTTCCACCAGCGATACATTGAACCTGACCCTCGGACGGGACAGGAGAGTGGTGGTAAAACGTGAAGCGGTCAAAGACTTCACCAGTACCCGATTGCTGTCTTCCGGGAAGAAACAGGTATTTACCTATGATATCACTGTGAAGAATAATAAAAAGGAGTCGATCGAAATGATCCTGAAAGACCAGTATCCGATTTCCACGAACAAAGATATAGAAGTGGAGTTGTTGGAATGGGCGGAGGCGCAGGATAATAAAGAAGTGGGCGTACTCACCTGGAAGCTGAATCTGAAACCCGGCGAAACTAAAAAATACCGAATCAGTTACAGTATTCGTTATCCCAAGGATAAAAATATTAACACCTATTGATTTTTCATATCTCATTCAAACACCGTGGTTTATCGAAGCTACGGTGTTTTCTTTTTGGGACCCATGGAGCCGTTAGTTTCCGCTCATCCGATTTTTCGAGCTAACATCATTCTTTGTCGTACCTTTGTTTCTCAATCTTCTAAAATGGAAAGCGATCCCACAGGGAGTTTCTGTTTCTTTTATAATGCCGTTCTGCACTTTACATTATTGAACACCTCGCCCCCGGAAATACGTTAGTCTTATTCAGTAGTCGCATACACTTGTGAGTAAGTTGTGTCTTTCTTTTTTAAAAGAAGAAGCATGACCTGTATATATATTTCATAGTTTAATTATTCATCATTATAAACATTACATCAAATGGAAAAAGCCGATTTTATTAAGTGGGCATTGATCATTGGTATTCCACTGTTCGCCCTGTTGTTTTACAAATTCATTCTTCGGGTATTCTTTGGGTTGGTCATTGTGCCGGAGGATCGCATTGGATTGGTTACCAAAAAATTTGTGCTCTTCGGTCAGCAAGAACTTCCGGAGGGGCGCATTATTGCAACCAGGGGAGAAGCGGGTTTTCAGGCACAGACCTTGCCGCCGGGGGTGTATTTCTGGAAATGGATCTGGCAATACGAGATTGTGTTTCAACCCTTCACGATTATACCTACCGGAAAAATCGGCTTGGTGTTGGCTCGTGATGGGGCAGAACTGGAAACCGGATTGATTCTGGGCCGTAAAGTAGATTGTGACAGTTTCCAGGATGCAGAGAAGTTTTTGTCTACCGGTGGCCGTAAAGGTCGTCAAACCGCTATCATGGCTCCCGGTAGCTATCGGGTGAATACGTATTTGTTTGAAGTGGAAATGGTCGAAATGACCAATGTTCCGGAAAATGCAGTGGGTATTGTTACCACAATGGAAGGTAAACCACTGGAGGAGGGGCAGATCGCGGGCCGCTCTATTGATGGGCATAATAAGTTTCAGGATGCCGATTTATTTTTAACATCTGGAGGCTATAAAGGCTTACAGGAGCAGGTGATGCTGGCGGGTTCGTATTTCCTGAACCCCTGGTTTGCCCGTGTGGAAATGGTTCGTATGACCGAAATACCAATTGGTCATGTGGGAGTGGTGATCTCTTATGTAGGTGCTGAAGGGGTTGATACCAGTGGTGCTGAGTTCAAACACGGTAATATTGTGTCGAAAGGGCAGAAAGGCGTGTGGGCCGAACCGTTGGGCCCGGGAAAATATCCCATCAACCCATATATTATGAAGGTGGAGCTGGTGCCTACGACCAATCTGGTGCTGAACTGGGCCAGTGCCCGGAGTGAGTCGCACCAACTCGATAAAAATCTATCCACCATTACGGTGCGAAGCCGTGACGGTTTTACCTTCAGTCTCGACGTATCGCAGATCATACATATCCCCACTACCGAAGCACCCAAAGTGATCGCGCGTTTTGGAAATATGGCCAATCTGGTTACTCAGGTGCTGGAGCCCACGATCGGAAACTATTTCCGTAACTCGGCGCAGGATGCGGAAGTGATCGACTTCCTGAAGAGTCGTAAGGAGCGTCAGGAAGCGGCACGTTCGCATATCGGGAAGGTGTTAGATCAGTACAATGTATATGGAGTTGATACGCTGATCGGTGATATTGTTCCTCCCGACAGTTTGATGAAAACACTTACCGATCGTAAACTGGCAGAAGAACAAAAAGTTACGTATGAAACACAGATGCGGGCGCAGGAAACCCGTCAGACTCTCGAGAAAGAAACAGCCATTGCGGAGATGCAGAAAGAGATCGTAAAGGCAGATCAGGGGGTATTGATTGCGGAGCGCATTGCAGATGCATCGGTAAAGAAAGCAACCGGTGATGCGAATGGAGTGCGTATTCAGGCAACTGCCGATGCGGATCGTTTAAAGTTACTGGCGAGCGGTGAAGCAGAAAAAGTTCGCCAGTTGGCCAGGGCGGAGGCAGAAAGAACCGAATGGATCGCAAAAGCGGATGCGGAAAAAATCACCCTTACCGGTAATGCAGAGGCAGAAAAGATCCTAGCTATAGGTAAGTCCAACGCTGAGTCGTACCGACTTTCAGTGGAGGCCATGGGCGGTAACAACTTTACGCAATTGAAGGTAATGGAATCGATCGCAACGCAAAAAATCAAGATCATGCCAGATGTGTTGATCAATGGAGGTGGAGAGGGTTCTAATGGAGCGATAAGTGGATTGTTGGGTATGCAATTGCTCGATCAATTGGGTAAGAAGATCATTCCGGATCAAAAAAAGCCTGAATAAGAATAGTTCATTTTTATACGTTGTAGGCAGAAAGGAATAACACAAGAGCGCTCCAGTTCTGCCTACTTTTTTTTAACTTTAGCCAAATGCAAAAAACTTGAGAAGCGCTGCCTGGAAATTGATTCAACCGTTCATCATTCTTCACGCCATAATTGCCACGGGTATTATTGGCTATATGATCATTGAAGGGTTCAATTTTGTGGAGGCGGTATATATGACTACAATCTCTGTAACGACTGCAGGATTTACAGAAGTTCGCCCCTTAAGCGATGCGGGAAGAATGTTTACTGTATTTCTGCTGATTACGAGTTGGGGTTCATTTGCTTTTGCCTTAACCCGGATCACCCAGTATATTATCAGTGGAGAAATTAATCAATATTTTAAAAACCGCCGGATCATGATGAAGATCGATAAGCTACGTAACCATGTGATTGTTTGCGGCTATGGCCGTAATGGTCATCAGGCCGCACAAACCCTCGGATTTCATGGAGAACAATTCATTGTTATTGAAGCAAATGCTGAGATCGTAGAGAAGGCAGCAGGGGAAGATCCCAACCTTTTGATTTTGCAGGGGGATAGTACGGATGATGATATGCTGCAAAAGGCAGGCATTGATCGCGCTAAAGCCTTGATCACCACGTTGCCGGTAGATGCCCATAATCTGTTTATCGTGCTTTCCGCCCGTTCGCTCAATCCTAAAATTCAGATTATCAGTCGTGCCTCCGAAAGCAATACCTATCCCAAACTGGTGAAAGCAGGGGCAAATAATGTGATCATGCCCGACAAGATCGGCGGTACGCATATGGCTACCCTGATCTCTAAGCCCGACGTTATTGAATTCATTGATTATTTATCAGGAGAAGAAGGGGAGTCGATTCATATCGAATCCGTTTCCTACGACCAGTTACCGATTCAGATCAGAGGCCGTGCGCTTAATGAGATCATGAACTGGAAAAAGACCGGAGTGAATTGTATCGGCATTAAAGACCACGATGGAAAATTTGTGATCAATCCGCCGGAAGATATCCTGGTGCTTCGCGGCATGAAAGTACTGGTACTGGGAACGAGGCAGCAGATAGAGCAGATGAAGTCTAATATTGTGGTGGAATAGGGGAGTAATAAGAAATGAGTAATAAGAAATGAGTAATAAGAAATAAGAAATAAGAAAGTAGGGGAAGAGGGTTACTAATTTCTTATTTCTTATTCCTTATTCCTTATTCCTTATTTTACAATATCAATCAACTCCACTTCGAAAATTAACGTCGATCCGGCTTTGATCGTGGGGCCCATATCGTTATCTCCATAGCCCAGATTTGAAGGGATGAAGAGTTTCCATTTGCTACCCACTGGCATCATTTGAAGGGCTTCTATCCAACCCATGATCACATTACTTACACCAAGTACAATGGGCTCCCCGCGCTGTACAGAACTGTCGAATACGGTTCCATCCAGTAACGTGCCGTGATAATGCACTTTAACCTGATCGTTCGGACCAGGCTTGGGGCCGGTTCCTTCCTTAATAACCTGATATTGCAGACCACTGGGGGTGGTGATCACTCCCGGTTTCTTTTTATTTTCTGCCAGAAAAGCTTCTCCTGCCTTGCGGGCACCAGCCGATTTTTCACTTTTCTTTTCCTGCATATAATTCATAATGCAGGTATTCACCTGATCTTCGGTCAATAGTCCTTTTCCGGCCTTAACATCTGCCAGTGCTTTTGTTACCAGAGCACTATTGATCTCTTTTATTCCTTGTTCCTTATAGAAATTGGCAATACTAACGCCGATGGCATAACTGAAAGAGTCTACTTTATTTTTCAATACAGGTGCCGTGGGTTTGGCAACTGTTTTTGGAGCGGGTTTACCAGCCGGTTTTTTGCCTCCGGGTTGGGCTAAAACGGAAAGGGCCGGAAAACAAAGGGCAATGATCAGGAGTTTTTTCATTGGTTGTTTTTTCAATTTTTGTAAAAATAGTGATTTCGAAAGGCTTCTGAAAGAGCCAGATAGAAAACAATCACATAAAAAGAGGCTGACTTAACAAATTTTTGCAAGTTTATGGCGTTATTTTGGTTCATTCCTATCTATGATGAAAAAACTACTCTATGTCTTACTGTTCGCTGGCCCTATAATGGCTCAGGCCCAACAGAAACCCGGATCAGGGTTATTTAAAAAGGCGACAGCCATTTTGGATAAATCAAAATCGGGCAGTGTCCTTTCCAATGAAGAAATAATTGCCGGTTTAAAAGAGGCCCTCACCGTGGGGGCTACCAATAGTTCGAATAAACTTTCTCTTCCGGATGGTTTTTTCGCCAATGCAGCCATCAAGGTTCTCATGCCTCCGGAAGCTAAAAAAGTGGAAACAGCGCTTCGCAGCGCCGGTATGGGAAGCATGGTTGATAAAGCCATTCTTTCTATGAACCGGGCGGCAGAAGAAGCTTCCTCCAAGGCTGCTCCTATTTTTCTGGATGCTATCAGGCAGATGAGTTTTCAGGATGCGCTCTCGATTTTAAAAGGCGCGGATACGGCTGCTACCTTTTATTTGAAACAGAAAACCAGCACAGCCCTCACCGCTGCATTCCGCCCCATTATTGAACAGGCACTATCGAAAACGGATGCCACTAAATATTGGAAGGATGTATTTGATACCTATAATAAATTGCCCACTACGTTTAAAAAGATCAATCCTGATCTGCCCGCCTATGTAACCGATCGTTCTCTCAGTGGACTTTTCTTCCAGGTTGCTCAGGAAGAGCAGAAGATACGAAAAGACCCGGCCGCACGGGTTACAGAAACACTCAAAAAGGTATTTGCAAAATAAATTTCGCAGCTTTTGACATGAACCGGGACCTGATCCCGGTTTTGTTTTTTTACTCCGGTTCTTACGGGGTAATTTTGTCAGCTCAATGCTGAACCGAACCATTTCCCTTTATAAGAATGCCTATAGCGGATTGTCGCCGGAAACCTGGTGGCTCTCCATTACCATGCTTATTAACAGGAGCGGAACCATGGTAATACCTTTTCTGACTATTTATCTGACCAGTCCAAAAATGGGTTATTCCATTTCCCAGGCCGGGGTGGTAATGGGTTTATTCGGTTTGGGAGCAGTGGTAGGAGCGTATATCAGTGGCAAACTCACCGATAAAATCGGCTTTTATCCCATTCAGTTGTTCACGCTTTTCTTTGGCGGGATACTCTTTATTGTTTTGGGGTATTTAACCTCTTATGTTTGGATATGTGCCGGAACCTTTGTGCTGAGTATGGTGAATGAAGCTTTTCGACCGGCCAACTCCACCGCCATCGCTTTTTATTCTAAAGAGGGAAACCGCACCAGATCGTATGCACTCAACAGACTTTCCATAAATCTGGGTTGGGCTGTTGGAAATGCTATTGGCGGATTATTAGCTTCTATTGATTATCATTTGTTGTTTTGGGTGGATGGGATCACCAATATGCTGGCAGCCGTATTTATGTTTATTGTGCTGAAGCCTGAAAAGGGAGGGAAAGCCCCGGAGAAAACAACTGCCACGAGCAATGATCATTCCGCCTATAAAGACAGGATCTATATTATGTTTGTAGTGCTGGTCACCCTTTTTGCGGCCTGCTTTTTCCAGTTATTCACGAACCTGACTGCTTATTTCCGTAACGAATTACATTTCTCTGAACGCTTTATTGGATTGTTGGGCGCTATAAATGGAATTCTCATTGCGCTAATAGAAATGGTGATCGTATTTCGAATTGAAGGGAAAAAGCAAAACACGTATTATATTGTCAGGGGGGTGTTTCTTTGCGGACTCGCCTATATGATGCTGGTATTGCTTCCCTTTGAAATGAAATGGGTGGCTGTTTTCATGATATTGATGATTACAGCAGGCGAGATATTTTCGATGCCTTTTATGAATTCCTTCTGGATCTCGCGTACCAGTTTATATAATCGGGGCCAATATGCAGCATTGTATACGGTGGCCTGGGCAACGGCACAAACCCTCGGCCCCTTGTTGGGTGCCCAGGTGGCTGCCTTTGCCGGATTTACAACCCTTTGGTGGTTGGTAGCGGCCGGATTTTTTATTAGTACCATTGGTTTTCTGCTACTTCATAAACGTTCGCTACCCCCAATATGATAAATTTGCAGGTATATGGAATTGGGACCCAAACATGAAATGTTCAAAAACCGGTTGACAAAGGTGTTCAAGCACCTGCAGAAATTAGCGCGTCGGCAAGAGATCAGTTGTTACCGGGTGTACGACAGAGATCTGCCCGAGTTCCCCCTAACGATCGAGTTGTATGAGCAACAGGTTTATGTAGCCGAATACAGGGCCCGTCATCACCTCAGTGATGAGGAGTATGAGCAGTGGTTCCAATCCTGCTTTCCGGTAATAAGTACTGTATTCCAGGTGCCTGATGAAAACATCTATGTAAAAGAGAGAAAACGCAAGGGCAGTCGTCAGGACCAATACCAGCGTGTGGCGGAAGAGCAGGAGTTTTTTGTGGTAAAAGAGGGCGGGTTATTCTTCCGGGTGAATTTATCCGATTATCTGGATACGGGTTTGTTTCTGGATCATCGTATTACCCGTGGTATGGTAAAAGAGAAGAGCCTGGGGAAAAAAGTGCTCAACCTGTTCTGTTATACAGGATCCTTTTCCGTGTATGCGGCTGCCGGTGGGGCCGCTGAAGTAGTTTCAGTAGACCTGTCGAATACCTATTTGAATTGGGCGGAGGAGAATTTTAAGTTGAACCATTTACAGGACCCCGAAAAGTTTAGGTTCGTAAAAGCTGATGTGCTGCAATATCTCGATACCCTGCCGGCCGGTTATTTTGATCTGGTGGTCATCGATCCTCCCACATTCAGCAATAGTAAAATGATGAAGGATTTTCTTGACATACAACGGGATCATGTCTGGTTGCTGAACAAAGTTCTGCAGGCTTTGAAACCCGGCGGCGAAGTATATTTCAGTACGAATATGCGAAAATTTGAAATGGACACGGTGGCTGTAAAAGCTTCTGCTATTAAAGATATCACCAAGGCCACCACGCCATTCGATTTTCAGGGTAAATTACTGCGATGGTGTTATCACCTGGTAAAATAAAAAAGGAGGACATTGTCCTCCTTTTTTATTTTAGCGGAACTGTGCGTCCAGCGGAATATCTCTTTTCAACATATCATTTCTATTCGCCATTTCCCAGGCAGTATAAAATACCAATTGGGCTCTTTTACTCATCTGCAGATAATCGATCTTGTCGGGCGTATCTGTCGGACGATGGTAATCGTTATGTGTCCCATTGAAATAGAATATAATGGGCACCCCTTTTTTTGCAAAATTGAAATGGTCGCTGCGGTAATAAATACGCTCCTGATCATTCGGGTCATTGTATTTATAGTCCAGTTCCATTTTAGTATACTTCTTATTCACCCCTTCACTGATGGGTTTCAGGTCAGAGCTCAGTTTATCGTCACCAACCACATAAACATAGTTTGTTGAGTCACCATTTTTACGCTTGGGGTCAATACGGCCCACCATGTCGATGTTCAGGTTCACGGTGGTTTTCTCCAGTGGATAGGTGGGATGCTCGCCATAATAGGCAGAACCCCATAGTCCTTTTTCTTCTCCGCTGACTGTAATAAATACGATACTGCGTCGGGGGCCTTTGCCTTCTGCTTTGGCTTTTACAAATGCTTCCGCCAGTTCCAACACACTTACCGTGCCGGATCCGTCGTCATCAGCACCATAAAAAATAGTTTTATCATCTCTTTTGCCCAAATGGTCGTAGTGCGCAGAGAGTACAACGTATTCGTCTTTCAGATCACCACCTTCTAAAAATCCGATCACATTACTGCTTTCCAGTTTAGTAGTGGCTTTTTGATAATCGAGGAATACATTGCTGTTATAGCTTTTAGCAACCGGATTGCCGGCTTTCATGGCTTCTTTGGCAGCAGCATAGTCGCCACCCATGATCGCTTCGGCAACGGCTTCAGAAATGGCCCAGGTATTGGGGTAATTCACTTTCCGGAAACCATTTACATACATGTTGCCACGGGCATTTCCACCTCTGCGGGGGAAATTGGTTTGAACCATTAAGATGGCAGCAGCGCCATTTTTGGCTGCCGCTTCCTGTGTGGCAAAAGGGTTGAAGGCCCTGCGGGCAGGGGTTGTTCCGGGGGCCGGTTGCGCAGGCGCCGGGGCAGGGGGCGTGCCGGCGAGTATCAAAACGATCTTACCGCGTGTATTTACACCTGCATAATCGTTTCGAACAGAATCGCTGATGCCATAACCCACAAACACTACTTCCCCACCAAAAAGTGTGGACGTGTTTGAGCCATTCATGCTTACCGCAAAATCCTTATTCGCTTCAAACTTTTTGCCATTTACTTCCATTGAAGAACCGACGATCGAATCCTGAAAAACAGGATATAATTGCTGGTACTGACCGTTGTTGCCAGGTGCCAATCCTAAAGATTTAAAATGATTCTCGATGTAGGCAGCAGCTTTTTTCTGACCGGGTGTGGCGGTTTCACGGCCTTCCATTTCAGCACTTGCTACAATGTAGAGGTGTTTTTTTAAATCGTCCGGAGTGATCGTTGCGGCATACGGTACCGGGTTGGCCGTTTTAGGTGCTTTTTGTTTTTGGGCAACTGCTGCAGTTGCGGAGAACAAAAACACTGCCATCAGAATTTTTCTCATGTTGCTGGGGTAATTTTAGATATCAAATATAAGGGAGGGCGGGGTTACTCGCTCCTCAATTACATGAAAGGTTAATCGGTGTATTCGCTCAATTCGAGCCAGCGCAGTTCTTTTTCATCTAAAAGGTTGGTTATTTCGGCAATGCGGGAGGCCAGCACCTGAAGTTGGTCATATGGAAGCGTGCCATTATTCAATTGTGCTTGAATGGTTTCCCTTTCGGCACCCAATGCTTCGATATCTTTTCCCAACTGTTCGAATTCCCGCTTTTCTTTAAATGAAAACCGTTTGCGTTGCACGACAGCAGGGGCTGCATTCTCTGTCGCGGTTTCTGTTTTTTTGGCTGGTGCAGCGACCTCTGAAGCGCGCATTTCTTCTTCCCGTTGCCAAATCCGGTACTGACTGTAATTGCCCGGAAAATCACGGATCACCCCATCGCCCTCAAATACCAGTAGGTGATCCACCAGCCGGTCCATAAAATACCGGTCATGCGAAACGATCAATAAGCAGCCAGGATATTCTGAAAGAAAATTTTCCAATATACCTAAGGTTGGCAGGTCGAGATCGTTGGTGGGTTCATCGAGTATTAAGAAATTGGGATTGCGGAATAAAATGGATAAAAGGTGCAGCCTTCTTTTTTCTCCTCCACTCAGTTTGCTGATATAGGTATATTGTTTTTCGGGATCAAACAGAAACAATTGCAGGAACTGTGCCGCACTGAGCGACCCGCCACTGGCCAAAGGAAAATTCTCCGCAATGTTTTTCACAAACTCAATCACACGCAGATCCTCTTTGATCACCAGTCCCCCCTGCGAATAATTGCCAAAAACGACTGTTTCACCAATATTGATCTTGCCACTATCAGCGGCTTCTATCTGCTGCAGGATATTGATAAAAGTGGATTTCCCCACGCCATTCTTCCCCACAATTCCAACGCGTTCTCCTTTTTTAAACGTATAATCAAATCCTTTCAAAATGGGTTTGTCGCCATAACTTTTATAAACCTTTTTCAATTCAATGATCTTCCCACCCAGGCGGTTCATTTTCATCTCCAGTTGCAGTGAGGCTTCTTCCAGTTTTTGTTTGGCAACTTTTTCTATCTCATAAAAATTATCCTGCCTGCTTTTGCTTTTGGTGGTTCTGGCCCGGGGCTGTTTGCGCATCCATTCCAGTTCTTTCCGATAGGTGTTCCGGGCTTTATCAACGGTAGCGGCATCACTTTCCATCCGGGAGGCTTTTTTCTCCAGATAATTCTCATAATCGCCTTTGTAAACATACATGGATTGCCGGTCTAATTCCCAGATCTCATTACAGGCAGCATCCAGAAAATACCTGTCGTGGGTAACCAGTAACAAGGTGATCTTTTCCTGATTAAGGTAATGTTCCAGCCATTCCACCATGGAAACATCCAGATGGTTGGTCGGTTCGTCCATGATCAGCAACACATGCTTGTGTTCAAAACCAATATCGATCAGGGTGCGGGCCAGCGCCACCCGTTTGCGTTGTCCGCCTGAAAGCGTACCCACCGATTGGTGCAATTGATGAATATTCAATTTACCCAGGATCTGCTTCACCCGGGCATCGAAATCCCAGGCGCCTAATTCATCCATCTGAATGATGGCATCGTGCATAGCCTTTTCATCCTGACTGTCACAGGCATCCTCATAATCGCGGATGGCCGCCATAACCGGATGATTGTGATGGAAGATATTATCCAGCACGTTTTTGCGGGGATCAAAATCGGGTTCCTGTTCAAAAAGCGCTACCGTCACATCCTTATGGATCCATACCTTGCCTTCATCGGCTGTTTCTTTTCCGGCCAGAATTTTCAGGAGGGTGGATTTTCCAAATCCATTTCGGGCAACTATGGCAATTTTGTCGCCTTCTTCAATATGAAAGGAAATGTCCGAAAAAAGAGGTTGAATGCCATAGGATTTAGCCAATCCTTCTACAGAAACATAATGCATGCTGCAAATATACTTTATTCCATCCGAGGCGCTCAATACCTGAATGACTCATTTTCTTTTTGCCAATGCATGGATTTGACCTAACTTTTTGGAAATTTCTACCTATGGCTTCATTCGATTTGAATGTGAATGGTACAACCATGAAAGTAGAGGCAGAACCTGATATGCCCCTGCTTTGGGTGCTTCGGGACCTGCTGCAGTTAACCGGTACCAAATATGGATGTGGCGTGAATACCTGCGGTGCCTGTACCGTTTTGATCAATGATCATGCCGTACGCAGTTGTCAGATCCCGGTGCGGAGTTGCGCGGGACAATCCATTACCACCATTGAAGGACTCTCTGCCGATGGCTCCCATCCGGTGCAAAAAGCCTGGGAGGAAGTAAGTGTGCCACAGTGTGGGTATTGTCAGGCCGGACAGATCATGACGGTAGTGGGTATGCTAAAACAAACGGCTAAACCTTCGGAAGAACAGATCAATGCGGTGATGAGTCAAACCCTTTGTCGTTGCGGCACCTATCATCGTATCAGAAAAGCCATTGATCTGGCAGTTGAAAACATCAATAAATAAGCCTCCTTAAACACAGGTTATGAATAGAACCACTATTGATCGTCGTCGTTTTCTGAAAATAAGTTCTGTTTCGGGAGGTGGGCTCATGATCGGGTTTATGTTACCCGGTTTAGAGTCTTTTGCTGCATCCAATCCCGATTGCGAATTCTTTCAACCCAACGCTTTTCTTAAAATTGATAAGAAAGGCATGATCACCATATTTGTTGGCCGGCAGGAAATGGGACAGGGGGTAAATACCTCCCTGCCAATGATCGTAGCCGATGAAATGGATGCTGATTGGAAGAAGGTAAAAACAGAAATTGCCCCTTACGGAACCCTGCCTGAAGGGGCCCATGATACGGGTGGCAGTCAGAGTGTACTTACAGACTATACCCAATTGAGAAAAGCCGGCGCAGTGGCCAAAGCGATGTTGATGGAAGCAGCGGCAAAGCAATGGAAGATAGAGGTGTCGAAATGTGCTGCAGATAATGGAACAGTGGTGAATACTACCAATATGCAGGTGCTGTCGTATGGTGATCTGGTTTGTACCGCCGCCACTTTGCCGGTGCCGGAAACAGTAACACTCAAAAGTCCAAAAGACTTTAAACTGATCGGTAAGGAACAGCGGAAATCAAATCTCAAGGATATTCTCACCGGCAAAGCCAAATATGGCATCGATCTGGTGGTGCCGGGAATGGTTTATGCATCTATTGAAAGATGTCCGGTTTTGGGTGGTAAGTTAGTTAGTGTAGATGATACGGCGGCCCACTCCGTGGCTGGTTTTATAAAAACGGTTCAATATACAGGCACCGGCAAGCCCATGCATGTGCGCGATGGAGTTGCCGTAGTGGCCAGTTCCATATGGGCTGCCCAGAAAGCCCGGAAATTACTTAAGATCGTTTGGGATGAATCGGGAAAGAATACCGAAGATACCAACGGATTGTTTGTGAAGATGGCGCAGCGGGCCAAACAAAAACCAGGCATAGAAAAATATAAAAAGGGAAATCCGGAAGCGGTAGTGCTTGATCCGGCTTTATCACATACAGCCAGTTATAAGCAACCTTTTCTGGCACATGGCACCATTGAGCCAATGAATTTTATTGCTTCGGCTCAGGGTGAGAAGTTGGAACTCTGGGGCGGTTTGCAGTTGCCCGATTGGACAGTGAATCAGATCGTAGCCGATTGCGGATTCAAAAAAGAGAATATCAAGGTGAATCTGGCATTGATCGGTGGTGGGTTTGGCAGAAGGTTGCAATTTGAATTTGCCATCGAAGCCGTTAAAATATCCAAAGCCATTCAGCAACCTGTAAAAGTGATTTGGGACCGGACAGAAGATATCCGGTTTGAAGGCTATCGTCCGGCCAATTACCATGTGCTGAAAGCGGCCTGGACAAAATCCGGAAAACTGCAATACTGGAATCATCATGTGTTGGCAACCTCCATTGCAGTGATGACAGGTGGCCCGGAAACACCTGACCCCTCTGAGAGTTTGGGCGGCGCAACAAACGATTTTTATTATGATGTACCGCATGTGCAAACGGGATATTCCCATGTTGATTTTAATATCATGCGGGGCTGGTTACGTTCGGTGGAGATCTGCATGAACAGCTTCCCTATTGAATCATTTGTGGATGAAGTGGCCCGTAAAATGAAAAAAGACCCCTTGGCTTTCCGGTTATCCCTACTCGAAAATCGCCCCTTCTTTTTAGTAGGAGAAGGACCCGGTGCTATGAAGCAATATCCGGAGCGTATTGCAGCGGTTTTAAAAGCAGCGGCCGAAAGGATCGGCTATGAGAAACCCCGGAAAAAGAATCATTATATAGGGGTGGCAACACACTCTTTTATTTTTGCCAAAGCCTACGCCGCACATGCTATTGAAATTGAAATGCTGGGCCCCAGGCGCTTTAAAATTAAGCGGGTGGTGGCCGCCATTGATTGCGGTGTAGTGATCAATCCGGATGGATTAAAGAATCAGATGGAAGGAGGATTGGCTTTTGCCCTGCAGCAGGCCTTAAAAGGTGAAATCACCATTCAACAGGGTAAAGTGGTTCAGGATAGTTTTCGTAATTATTCCTTGCTTAAGTTCAATGAAATGCCTCCGGTGGAGATCATCACTATCCCCAGTGAGGAAGAGCCGGGTGGCGTAGGTGAAGTAGGATTGCCCACTGTGGCACCGGCCCTTTGTAATGCCTTGGCAGCAGCCGGTTATCGTCCACGATCATTGCCCCTGAAAAATGAAGGGTTCAGTTGGGAATAAATAAAACGCCGGATAGCTAATCCGGCGTTTTATTTTATTGTATGAAATATACTTTCGCAATCTTGCCTTTTTCAATTTTATAAATTGCAATGGCGGTCATCGCTTTGGGGCCGAAGCCGGTTACCGATTCATGATCGATAATTGTATTGCCCTGTATGATTCTTTTGGTTACTTCGCAATGAAGGTCTTTTACCTGCTGGAACATCGTTTTATAATCGTTTCGCATGGCCTCCTTTCCTTTCAAGACCAGCTTATTGGGAAATTCGTATAGTTCCACATCATCAGCATAGGGTTCTAAAAATGCTTCCAGATGATGCAGGTTATAGGCATTGAGCTGTTGCTGTACCAGATGTTCCGGGTGATTCGGAAGCAGTTCGGCTGCTGTGAATGTTTTGCCTTTATGGAAGATCAGTTCAATATTCTGCAATGCCTCCAGATTTTGCGTGGGGTCTTGCGTTAGCAGGAGCATATCGGCTAATTTTCCTTTCTCAATACTGCCTGTTTCTGCGGAACGCCCAAATCCAATGGCGGCATTTATTGTACTGCTTTTCAGGATATCCATATTGGTGAGACCGGCTTTTTTCATTGCCATAAATTCAGCATAAAGAGCAGAACCGTGATGGGTGCCGATATTACCTGCATCAGTACCCGATACGATCAATCCTTTGAACTGCGACAGCAGCGATAGATTCTGCAACTGTGTACTGTCTTCATGTGATGGAATGGTCATACTCTTACGGGCGTTTTTATAATCGAAAGGGATCTTCTTCTTGTCAAAATGCTGCATATCCATAAGAGTACCCAGCGCAAAGGGATTTGCGATCCTTAATTCATACGGGCTATAGTCAAATTGCTGGGTAAAACTGCGGCTGTAATTTTGAGCTACCAGTAGTGTAGGGATATAAACCGTTTTTTTCTCTTTGAGTAGCTTTAAAAAATCAGGGCTTAAAACTTTATCGTCCACACTATGTACTAAAATGTCGGCGCCGTTTTCAACAGCCAATTTGGCTGTTTCATGTTCGGTCGCATGAACGGCAACTTTTAAGCCATTCTTATGACTCTCCTCAATGGCCGCCTGTACGATAGGAAGCAGGTTCGCCGCCTTTTGATTGGGAAGTACGATGAACCAGATTTTTATGAAGTCAGGTTTGCTGGGCAATTGCTTTTTTACCAATTCACGTGCTTCCTCGGGGGAATTGGCTTTGATGATCGGCGGATCTTTTTTATCCAGATTTGCAGGAAGGTAGGTAGATATCAATGGTCCGGTAGCCCAGGCATGGGGCATGTCGAAAACAGAGGTCATGCCGTCTCGCTGGGTGTAGTTACTCATAGGACCGCCCACATCGGCCACGGTGGTGATCCCCGCAGCTAAATAACGCCTCATCAGATCCTTAAAATTATCCCTGATCCACTGCTGGTCTTTTTCATAAGGATATATCTGTGAAAAATTGAATCCGTCGGGCCGGGTGTATAAACTGCCGCTTTGAAAAAAATGTATATGCGCATCGGTTAAACCGGGCAGTAGAAATTTTCCCTGGCCGTTGATGATAGCGGCGCCGGCAGGAATTTTTACTTTTTTAAAAGGGCCGGCAGCAACAATTCGATTGCTGTCGATAAGCACCGTTTGATCGGGATCTGTTTTGCCGGATACAACGTTGATCACTGATACGTGGGTAATAGCCGTTATTGACTGACTGAAACCGGTACTACAGAGGAAATAAAAAAATGCAGCAAAAAGTACACGCATGTAACATTACATTTAGTGAAATATAAGAAAAACCAGAGGCTTCTCATGAAGAAAGCCTCTGGAGGATAACAGCAATATACTATTTCCCCACAGGAGGAATAGGAGAGGGGACTTTATTTTTTACGGCAGGAATTGACTTCAGATAGGCAAAGAGAGAACGGAGATCTGCCTCTTTCCATTTGCCGATATTTTGCCAGGGCATTGGAGGTAAAATAGGGCGTTCGCCATCTAATCCCAGATGTTTACCCTTCACCATTGCATTCTGGAAGTTATCAAAGGTCCAACTGCCGATTCCCGTGGCGGAATCCGGTGTAATATTGGCGGCGAAACTGGTTCCCCAGGGACCGATTCCTGCGGTTAAACCTGCATCAAATAGCAGATAGTTGCCCGGTTTGCTTGCATCATAGGTGGTGTTGGGTAAAATTCTTCCCTCAGGATGGCCCGATAAAAGGCGGGTGGTGTCCAGATCTGGACCATGTGCTGTCATGATTTTTGGGGTATGACAATCGTTACATCCACCTATTAAGACAAGGTAGGCCCCATCGATCGGAGTGTCATTGGATGTTGATGGAACAGTTTTGCTTTCGGCCGGGGCTGGTTGACTGCAATAAAATGTGGTGGAAATGGTGGCCATAACTGCAAGCAAAGAAAGCATGGGAAGCAATCCTTTTTTTCTCATGTTGGTTGGTTTAAGGTCTATAAATAATGATACAACAAATAGCCATTTTTGAAGACCGGAGCACGACATCCGCTTATGGAATCAACCGAACGATTTTCTCCAGATACTGTTGGTCTGTTTCATCAAACTGGGCCAGGAATTCACTATCAACATCCAGCACCCCCCAGATATCCGATCCTTTGTAAAGTGGTACCACGATCTCCGATCGGGATAAACTGCTGCAGGCAATATGTCCGGGAAATTGCTCCACATCCGGAACAATCAAGGTTTTTCCCTGTGCCCAGGAGCTGCCGCAAACGCCGCGGCCTTTTCGTATACGGGTACAGGCTATAGGACCCTGGAATGGCCCTAAAACCAATTCGTCTTCTTTAATCAGGTAAAACCCCACCCAAAACCATTGAAATTGTTCTTTTAGCGCAGCAGTTATATTGGCCAGATTGGCGATCAGATCGGTTTCCCCCTCCAGTATCCCCTGAATTTGAGGGATCAATGATTCATATTGCTCCTTTTTGGAGCCTTTTTGTATGATAAGGTCTTCTGCCATAGTAGCGGGTTGGTAAGCGAATGTAATGAGATTAATCGAAACAGGCAGGCAATTAATCACCAGACCCCCGCTTCACTTATTAAAAAAAATCTGCAGTTGTTTGGGTAAAATCAGGTGTTTTAATTTGGCATTCCTCCGATTCTTTTACACTTTTGAACAGCCATACGATTCTCGATTAAAACCATACAGGATGAAGCCCCTTTTCTCAATATTTTTCTCCCTACTATTACTGTTTTCTAACGCCTGGGCACAACAGCAGACTCCAGACGGGGAAGGGAGCACCCAATCGGCGGGACTCAAAAAGATAGATAAAAAGGCCCAATACGGGGCTTCTTTGATCGAGAAAGAAATTGACTTTGGTTTGGGAAAAGGAATTGATGACCTGCCGGTTGTTAATGCCAGAGAGAAAGGAAAAGTAGAAATGGTTTCAATGGAAGGCAAAACATACGTGGGGTATCTGTTGCCTTATAATAATTTTGTAAAATTGCGCGATTACGATTTTGAGATCTTTTATCGCAATAGTTTCCGCAGCCAGAAATATCCGCCCGAACGCATTTCACTTACCGACGAATCTATCTTTTTTGACGACAATTTTGGTATGTTCTATGGGTTTCGGGCAGAAGAAGCCGGCCAAAGAAGCCGATTTGTTTATGACTATGAGTATACA
The DNA here is from genome assembly GCA_964555605.1 of uncultured Chitinophagaceae bacterium. Classification (GTDB taxonomy): domain Bacteria; phylum Bacteroidota; class Bacteroidia; order Chitinophagales; family Chitinophagaceae; genus Endoryza. Next base: position 19,585 of record CAZKSY010000021.1, read on the forward strand.
GATGCCAAATATCTGACCCGTGTCTTTTTTCATGAAATGATCCCGGTTAAGCAACATGTGGTACGATTTAAAGTGCCGTCCTGGCTGGATTTAGAGATCATTGAAAAGAATTTTACCAATTACAAAGTAAAGAAAGAGATCAAAAAGGAAAAGGGTTTTACCGTTTATACTTACACTGCAGAGAATCTGAATGGGGTACGGCAGGAATCGAATGCGCTGGCCCGGCCTTATTATCTGCCACATCTTGTAGTAACCGTTCGGAATTTTATTTCCGGGAATAAAAAGATCAATGGCTTTCAATCTCTCGATGATATGTACGCCTGGTACAATCTGCTATATAAGAAGGCCAAAAACAATACAGCAGCTTTACAATCTCAGGTCAATTTATTGTTGACAGGAAAGCAATCGGAAGAGGAGAAGATCAAAGCCATTTATTATTGGGTGCAGGATAATATACGCTATATCGCTTTTGAAGAAGGCTATGCAGGGTTCATTCCGCAAACAGTTCAGGAGGTGTACAAGAATAAATTCAGTGATTGCAAGGGAATGGCAAATATCCTGGCCGAGATGTTAAAGCTGGCCGGATTTGATGCGCATTTCTCCTGGATCGGCACCCGCGAAATTCCATACGACCGAAAAGAAATTCAATCAATGTGTGTCGATAACCACGCCATCACCACACTCTATTGGAATGGTCAAACCTATTTTCTTGATGGAACAGAAAAGTTTGCCGCTTTTGGTCGAAATGCCTACCGCATTCAGGGGAAAAATGTTTTGGTGCAGGATGGGGAAAAATATAAAGTAGAGTACGTGCCGGTGCCACCCATTGATGAAAATACCATCCATACGAAAGCCGATCTGTCATTAAATGGTGACAAGATCAATGGTCATGTGAAAATTGTTTTCGATGGGGAATCGCGTAACTATTTCCATTATGTGTATAATAATATTCCTGCGAACAAGCGCAAGGAATTCGTGAACCGGATGGTGGAATTGAATAACGTAAATGCGGAAGTGTCGAATATTAAAACATCTGATTTCGCAAACCGCGATATCCCGATTGTGCTGGAAGGAGATATTGAGATCGTGAATCAGGTAACCAGGGCTGGCAAGCAGATCTACACTTCGGTTGATTTTTTCCCCGAAACAATTACGTCTTCTATACCTTCAGAAGAAAGACAGAATCCTATTGACCTTGATAATGTATTCGTTTCTTTAGATGAAATCAGTTTGAAATTACCCGCAAACATTAAACCCGGCGTACTGCCAAAGAATTTTCAGGCAGCGTTTCAGAATAATACACTGGAAGCAGTGTATACTGTGAACGGGAATAGTATTTTGCTAAAAAAGAAATTTAAAATGGGAAGTCCGGTGATTTATCCCACTGATTTTCCTGCCTGGAAAGAATTTCTTGGTAAAGTTCGTGCGTTCAATCGTCAAAATATTTCCTTAACGGCTCAATAATCTTCCATGAGAATCCTGCTGAATTGTACGCTGTTTCTTTTACTTCTGGGTGCGCAGTTTTCCATACAGGCCCAACGCCGTATGGATAAAAAGATACTGGAAGGCTTCAATAAATATATGATGGAGCATCCTCTTTTGGTAGATGGGGATGACGACTTCGGCTCGAATATAGCCCCGGCAAAATGGTCCGGCGAAAGCGCCGTTATCCTTTCTCAGAAAACCCGATTCGCTTTCGATCGGAAAGGGGTTAGTGTAGGGAAACGTATCGGACGGAATATCTGGGGGCTTATTTTTGCATTGCCTACATTGGGAACCTCCATTTATTTTGCGAATGCTTCAAACGATACTAAAATACTGGTGGAAGAAAGGGAGCGAAGAAAAATTGTGCTGAATGACAAATATGCTTTGGAGCAATATGCGGTTTTATTTTTCAGATTGGATCGTGATGGAGATGGTTTTGCCGCCAGAGTGATAAAAAAATCCGGTACAATCGAAACAATTGATTTTGCCGATGCCATTTACGTGGAAGATTTGAATGCCGTTCCTGCTGTATTTCGCAGTTACACGGATGGTAAGTTTTCAGCGGGCTATCGCCCCGATTACTACAAAATTGCAGTGCCCGGTTTAGAAGAAGGGGATATATTGGAATATGAGTTTTGTAATAACAATGTGCGTTCCTATAGCAGCAATCCCAACTATAAAGAGTTTGATCCGGTTTATTTTATCTGTAATCGGGAACTGCCTGTGGCCCGGCAGGTGATTGAAGTAGTTATGGAAGACGACCGCTATTATCTTGGATATAAAAGTAACAAAGGGGCACCTGATTTTAGCAGTAAGGTTGAAGGAAATAAAAAGGTCTTTCGCTGGGTGGATGGGGAAAGAGAAAAGAATACCGATACCCGCTTCCTGAATGAAATGACGGAACAACCTTCCATTAAGTTTCAGGTGCTTTATGCACGTAACAGTAGCCGGAAATTTGTGTGGTTCAACGATGAGGAAGACATGAAACGTGATATAACGATGGAAGAATTGTCGGAAAAGGCCCGTAATTTCTGGTTTAAACCTGGTTCTGCCACAACTGTTGATTATACTTCCGGTCTGGGTTCAAATGAAACAGTGGCCTCCACCATTTACCGCGATCTGAAGAAAAAGGGTGTTGCCGATCAAAGTGACGAAGAGTATATCCGAAAAGCCTATTATTCGCTACGGGCACGAACTTTATTTCGCAATTGGCCTGATTTTGCTTTCGCTCGTATTTTTTCCACTTTGTTATCATTTAAAAATATAGATCATGAAATAGTGGTAACTCCCTACAATACCCGAACCAGCATTTCCCGCGTTGCCTTTACACAGGAGTTGGCATGGGTTATTAAATGCAGAAATAAGTATTATGTAAATCCCGATAACCATCTCAATCCGGAAGAGATCCCTGTGTACCTGGCGGGGAATACGGCCGCCCTTTTTCATTATAAAAACGAAAAAAGTTCTGGAGTAACAGAGCAGCTTCCTCCGGGAGATACCATTACAAACGGGTTATTGGTGAATTATATAGCATCACTTGATGCCACCGGATTGAACATGACTGTTGAACGTACCACCGAAGCCAGGGGAATGATGAAAGACGATATGATCGAGGAAGCCATTACGTTAACGCCCTTTATGGAATCTGATTTTCGTAATTATGATGGCAATAGCATGTGGGAAGGCCTGGATCGTCGTGCCGAGGAAAAAGCGGTGGAAGAATTCAATAAGCAGAAGAAAGATTGGAAGGAAGAAAAACCAAAGCTGATGAAGGAATCGGTTGCCAATGAATACGGATTTAAAGTGGAACAGTATAATAGTTTCAAGTTAATTCAGGATGGACGAACGATCAAGAAAAGGAACCTGAAGTATGTCGATAATTTCGTTCTGGGCGATATGGTGGCTCAGGCCGGAGACGATAAAATTATTGCATTGCCGGCATTGGTCAGCGGACAAACCAAGCTTCGTAAAGAGGAACGAAACAGGTTATTGCCCATTGACGTTCGTTTCGCCCGTTCACTGCAATGGAACTTTAATTTTGCGATTCCGGCTGGTTATACAGTTGTTGGATTGGAAGAACTGCAACGTAGTTTGATCAATTCAGTTGGAAGTTTTAATGTAAAAGCCCGTGTGGAAGGGGCTAATCTGCTTATTGAAGTACGGAAACAATACTTTCAACGCCATTTTGATAATAAGCACTGGCCATCCGTAATAGAACTGCTGGATCAATCGTATAATTTTTCGCAGTCGAAGATCATTCTCAAAAAGCAATAAGATCAATTCATTAAAAAAGGACCTTCAGTAATAAAGGTCCTTTTTTAATGAATTCTATAGCAGCTATTTCAGTTCTTCAAACATTCCGGTTTGTCTGTTTTTGCGCACATTATCCCAGTTGAAAGCCTTCCCGTTCATGGCTACATACACACCATTTGGTAATGATTGTACAAAGGCCAGGGCACTTCCCAGATTAAAAAAACCATCGGAGCTCCCGAATTTATAAGGAATCATGGCCCCGGTAAGTACAATAGTTTTGTCTTTCACTTTCTCCGCCAGCGTTTTGGCTGTTACCTCCATTGTATCTGTTCCATGAGTAATGATGATCTTGTTTTCCGACGCATTCCGGCATTGATGAACGATCAATTCTCTGTCTTCATCCGTCATGTGTAAACTATCGATCATCATCAACGTACGTACAGTAACATCCAGATCGCTGCGGCTGCGTTTCAGCATTTCGGGCAAATGGGTTTCCTTGAAAAACAATTCCCCGGTAAGTTCATTGTATTCTTTGTCGAAAGTGCCGCCGGTAACGAAAATTCGGATGGACATGGGTGGTTGATTTGTGTGGAGTTAGCTGGTTTTGGAATGGGGTATGGGGTTTGAGGTTAATCCCAGTGGAAACTAATACCTAATTCAATATCGGGATGTATACTGTAAAACACCGGACAGGTATGGGCGCATCTTTCAATGATCACCCGCTGTTTTTCATCAGCTTTTACTGATGCCGGAAAATGAAATGTTAAATTAATGCCCCCAACCCTCCGTGGCTCCGATTTCATTATCTTTTCCACAGCAATGGTGGTGCCTTTGAGGTCCACGTCCATATCACGGGCTTTAATGCCCATAATGGTCAGTGCACAAGCACCCAGAGAGGTGGCCATAAGATCGGTAGGAGAGAACCTTTCCCCTTTTCCCTGGTTATCTAAAGGGGCATCCGTTTCAAAGCTATTGCCACTGTTTTGGTGGGTGCAAACGGTTCGTAGATTTCCCTCGTATACGATCTGTGAAGTCATGTTGTGTAATTTTGCCCTAAATTTACGTTGAATAATAAAAATGAAGCCGGTGAAGAAACTACTATTTTGTTTGATGGGATTTTTACTTGCATTTTCTGCTCAGTCGCAGGATAAAAAAGTGATGTCTGAAAAGCAGGAAAAGAAAGCGGCCCGTCGGGAAAAGATCAATATTCTTATCCGTCAGGAAGAAGAAGGGGAGCTCTCCTTCCACAAGCAAAGTGTATTTGGTTTTAAAATGGCTACCGATGGCTATGGGTTCTCCTATGAATATGGCCGTTTTAAATCGCCCCGTAAAACCATTCTTTTCCAGTTTGAATTCAACGAAAAAAAGCACCAGAAAGAGAAAAAAATATCCCTTTTCGACGGTTTTGGTTTTTCGAATATCGTTTTCGGAAAGATGAATAATTTTTATCAGGCAAAACTGGGAATTGCCCAACAAGCGCGTATTGGCGGAAAATCGAATAAAAATGGGGTGGCTGTTTCCGGGATATTAGGCGGTGGTATCACCCTTGGTTTACAAAAGCCTTATTATGTAAATGTTGTTATCAATGGGAAAGAGGAGCGAAGCACTTTCCCCAAGATCGTAGACAGTAACTATGCCATTACCGGTGCCTCCGGCTTTACCGTAGGCTGGAATGAGGTGAAGATCAACCCGGGGGCTCATGCCAAAGCTGCCATGCGCTTTGATTACGGTCGTTTCAATGAAGCGGTTACAGCCATCGAAGTGGGTTTGATGGGCGAATTTTATAGCAAGAAAGTTCCTCAATTGGCTTATATCGATCAAAAACAGTTCTTCTTCAATGCCTATATTTCTATTCTTTTTGGAAGAAGAAAGTAATGTATTTTTGCACACGCTCCGGATTTGAGTGCCTAAATCTTATCTTAAGGTATTGACTGCAAGGCTGTTGCGCGTTTTAAACTACCGAAGCAATTTACTGTTATACATTAAAGTGTATTTTAAATGATCGAACTTCCTGTTGTTCCAGCTATAAACGAAGCCACTTCCCGTGTAAAAAAGCCCGATTGGTTGCGTGTAAAACTGCCTATCGGAGAAAGCTACCGTCATGTACGTGGGTTGGTAGACACCCATAAACTTCATACCATTTGCGAAAGTGGTAATTGTCCGAATATGGGAGAATGCTGGGGAGAAGGTACAGCCACTTTTATGATCCTCGGTAATGTTTGCACCCGCAGTTGTGGTTTTTGCGCTGTAGCAACCGGTAAACCGGATCCGATTGATTGGGATGAACCCCAGCGGGTGGCGGAAGCCATTCACCTGATGCGGGTGAAACACGCTGTTATTACCTCTGTAGACCGGGATGAAGTGAAGGATGGCGGCAGTATCATCTGGTATAATACCATCAAAGCCGTTAAGGCATTGAATCCGGAAACCACACTCGAAACACTGATACCCGATTTTAAAGGCGAAATAGAAAACATTCAGCGGGTGATAGACGCTGCACCTGAAGTGGTGTCTCATAATATAGAAACCGTTGAACGCCTTACCAGGCAGGTACGTATCCAGGCGAAATACTGGAGAAGCATGGAAGTGCTGAAAATATTGAAACAGGGTGGAATGCGTACCAAGAGCGGCATCATGCTGGGACTGGGCGAAACCAAAGAAGAAGTGATTCAAACCCTGAAAGATCTACGGAGCAGTAATGTTGATGTAGTGACCATAGGTCAGTACCTGCAACCAACCCCCAAACATTTGCGTGTGCACCGTTTTGTGCACCCCGATGAGTTTGCCGAATACCGTCGCATCGGATACGAGCTGGGCTTTGATTATGTTGAAAGCGGCCCTCTGGTTCGTTCCTCCTACCATAGCGATAAACATGTGATCGCCGGTTACGGAAGGTCCATGTGGGAGAAAGAGAATCAATAAAGAAGATCGTAAAAGGGTCGGGTGTTATTTACTTCTGATGATAAATACGCCGGGAACAGCCCTTTGCCCTTCCTTATCGGATGGTTGAATGGTGTTTTGACCATTTATGACCATACAACTGCTCCCCCCGCCATCGAGATTTAAACCTTCCACACAACCGAGATCCAGTAATATCTGAGCTTCCTCACGAAGGGTTGCTCCTTCAGCAATGCCGGGAAACCGGCCCTGTATCACTAAAATGATAAGCTTGTCTTTGGCCGTATAGCCCATCGCTGTTCTTGGATGCAAATCTTTTTCCCCTGTTACAAACATCTGCTCTTCCTTGTTGGTGATCCTTATTTTGGCGCCCTGGACCAATACCGGACCGCCGCCAATGGCGGTTTGAACCCTCCACCACTTCCAGTAATCCAGCGTATGCAGATCTTCAAAAGAGGGGTCTGGTTGTATTCCTTTCGCCCGCACCGGGTTGAGCTGAAAAGCGTAAGGCCAGCGTTGCGCTGTATCTGTAAAGATCCAGGCCACATCTGCTTTTCTCGTTTTGCTGATGCCGATGGCACCTCTGGTAGGATAATAGAATGAATCGGTGTTCTTACTTTTAATAGAAGGCGTGTTATAAGCCAGCATCTGCCCCTGCTTCATAACCAGATTAAGGTTCTGATTGGTTTGAAAGGAGAAGAAAGTGCCATTGACCACCAGAAATGGGTAAGACTCCTGTTCGTAAAAGGCTGTTGGGGTCAATCGTTTTCCTTTTCCGGTTTGGGTGGTAAATTCCAGACTGCGGTCCTTTAAAGAGGCAACTGTATAGTAGGCAATAAAGGGCCTCCCGTTGAGAGAATCTGTGGTTTTGAATACTTTTATTGTTTTCGGAAGATAGCCAAATTCGGCACTCACTTCCTTCCAACGAAGCTGAGAACTGCCTGCCAGGGGCAGCAGTAATAATAAAAGTAACTTTTGCAATGGTTCTAATTTAAAAGACCTGATCAAAACAGTGCAAAACTTTTCGATCAGGTCTTTGAGTTATATGATTCCGTGAATGTTTATTTTCCCCAAACCAGCGCACTGGCGCCCAGAATAGCTGCATCTGATTCTTTCAGATGGCTTACAAGGATCTTTACTTTATTCTGGAAGATCTGTATCAGATTTGCCTCCATGCTTTCACGGGTAGGCTTCAGTATAAGATCCCCGGCTTTGGTAAGTCCACCAAAAAGTATGATGGCTTCCGGACTGCTTATCATGACCGCATTGGCCAAAGCAAGGCCCAGAATTTTTCCGGTGAATTCAAATATATCCTGAGCCAGTTTATCGCCCTTGATCGCCGCATCAAAAACCGCTTTTGAGTTCATTTGATCGCGCGGAACAGCACGTAAGAGACTGGGTTCATTATTCTTTTCCAGTAATTCCAGGGCGGTTAGAGTAACACCGGTAGCCGATGCATAACTTTCCAACGATCCTTTTTTACCGGTTCCTTCATGCATACGTCCATCCGGCATCACAATAGTATGACCCAATTCTCCGGCGAATCCGTCATGGCCATAGATCAATTGTCCGTTGGCTACAAATCCACTTCCGACTCCCGTACCTAAAGTGATCATAATGAAATCACGCATGCCCTGGGCTGCACCATACATCATTTCTCCAATGGCAGCAGCATTCGCATCGTTAGTAAGAATGACGGGTAATTGAAACTTATCCTCGATCAGCTTGGCCAGAGGAATGATTCCTTTCCAGGGCAGATTGGGCGCATATTCAATTGTTCCGGTATAGAAATTTCCGTTAGGGGCACCGACACCAATTCCTTTCATACGGCCAATGCCTCCGGCTTTTTCGATCAGTGGTTGCAGACTTTCAAATAATTCATCAATGAAAGTGTCAACTTCTTTATGTTTCTTGGTGGAGATTTCACTCGAGAATAAAACATTTCCCACTCTGTCTACGATACCAAACTTTGTCCCTGTTCCGCCGATATCTATTCCAATTGCCAGAGATTCGTACGAAGGATTACTGGTTGCCATAATCTAACTTTTGTAATAAAAACCCCGGTAGTTGATTACCGGGGCTGAAAGTTAATGATAAATTTTAAAAAATTAATGACCTCCTCCAATCTGTTGGTCGAAATCTAAACCTTGAGATTTCAAAACACTTCTCATTTTAATAGCCAGTAAGGCCAGCGCCGCAAAACCGGCAGCAGCTACCAGATACGAATTGTGCATACCGAAGCTGGTATCGCCAATGGTACCCTGGAATGGAGGGATGATCGCACCGCCCAGGATCATCATGATCAAAAGGGCAGAACCCTGACTGGTATGTTTGCCCAGTCCGCCAACACCCAGAGAGAAAATGCAAGGCCACATGACAGAACAAAACAGACCGCCAGCCATCAACGCATAAACGGAAACAAGGCCAGTGGTGAATACGCCGATCAGCATCGCAGCGGCTGCTAAAACAGACACGGTAACCAGGGTTTTAACCGGCTTTTCCTGTCCGAAGAAGAAGGCGGCAATTGCGATAAATACGCATATGGCATATGGATACAGGTCTGCAATATCATTTCCATACAGGTGATTTACTCCCAGGATCACTCCAAAGGCAATGAAAGGAACCACGATCATGGCGATACTCTTGGCCATACCTTTCAGGTTGAATACGCTTACAGCACCGGTCCAACGACCGATCATTAAGCTACCCCAGTACAGGGAAATATATTTAGAGATCTCACTCTCGTTTAATCCGGCCTCTGTTAAATATCCGGGTGTTTTAAGAAGTGCCCCGAAATTATTATCGATCGTTACTTCCACACCCACGTAAACGAAAATGCCGATCATCCCCAGAATCAGTTGCGGATATTTCATGGCGCCCCAACCAATACTGTTTTGTTTGGCGCTGGAGTTTGAATATAATAAAATACCGATAACGCCTACCATGGTTACAATGAGTAAGGGTAGTTTGGATAATTCAGTAAGTTGACCAACAATGATAGCAGCAACAATTACCCCTGTCATTATCAGTAAAGACAAAGACGCTTTATTTTCTTTCTCCACTTTGGCATCATCCTTACCATCGGGGAGGTTTGAAAACGTGAAGAACAAGGCCACAGCGGCAAATACTCCTGCAACAATTAAATAAAGTGTATTGATATTCGTAACGGTTACTTCCTGTTTGCCACCGCCTACAGAACCAAAAAGGAAAAAGCTTACGATAATGGGTCCCAGCGTAGTACCGAGAGAGTTCACGCTACCACCCAAATTCAACCGATGCGAGCCGGTAGAGGGGTCGCCCAAAGCAATGGCGAAAGGTTGCGCAGCTGTTTGTTGTAAAGAAAAACCCAGTGCCACCACAAAAAAGGAAGCCAGGATGGCCGGGAAGGAATTGGCGTTTGCAGAAGGGATGATCAGTAAGGCGCCTACCACAGAAATCCAGAGCCCATAAATGATCCCTTTCTTATAACCGATCTTGTTAATGATATCGTATCCCAAAACGTTTGAGGCCAGGAATAAAATCAGTGAACCAAAAAAGTACGCACCATAAAAGGCGGAACCGATCAATTGTGATTGAAACTGGTTCAGTTCAAAGTGGGTTTTACAGAACGGAATAAAGATGCTATTCGAAGCGGCAATAAAGCCCCAGAAGAAAAACACCATCACAAGGGTGGCTAAAGCGCCGGTGTTGGTGGGTTGTTTTGGCTGACTCATAAACTGTCGGATTGTTTTAATTATCGCTGAAAGTAATAAGTTTTTACGAGCCAGAAAATTTTTTCATCAGCTGATACATCATTCCCAATAACTTATTAAATTGAAGGTCAATTCAAATATATTCTCCGGAATGGAAATTATTCATGTTAGCGCAGAATGTTACCCGGTTGCGAAAGCAGGTGGATTAGGCGATGTGGCAGGTGCCCTTCCCAAATACCTCAATGAAATGGGACAGGTAGCCAAAGTGGTCATGCCCATGTATCGAACCAAATACCTCTATAATCACGAATGGGATGTGGTACATAAAGGCTATTCAGGGATGGCCGGCTGGGGGTTTGAATTTACAGTGATCAAAGAAAGATCGAATGAATTAGGATTTGACCTTTATCTGATCGACATAAACGGACTGCTTGACAGAGAAAAGGTTTATGGATACGATGACGACTCGGAACGATTTACCGCCTTTCAAATTGCTGTCCTGGACTGGATCAGTGCCTGGGAACACCGTCCGGATGTGATTCACGTACACGACCATCATACGGCTTTGATTCCTTTTATGGTGAAACATTGTTTCAAGTACCGGTCCATTAAAAATATTCCTACCGTTTTAACCATACATAATGCCCAATATCAGGGACAAATGGATTGGAGTAACAGTAAAATGATCCCTGAATGGGATAGCTGGCGTTGGGGATTACTCGATTGGAATAATAATATTAACCCGCTGGCCAGTGGCATCAAATGTGCCGATAAGGTAACTACCGTGAGCCCGAGTTATATGGAAGAACTGCGGTTTATGAGTGCCGGATTGGAAGACTTGTTTGAGTATGAAAAAGGGAAATGTGTAGGCATCATCAACGGTATCGATACGGAGGTATGGGATCCGTCCTCCGATTCCTATCTGCAGCATCATTATGATGTAAAAACGGTAATGACCGGAAAGGAAAAATCGAAACAGGATCTTTGTGCACGTTTTAATCTGGATCCTGAAAAACCATTGATCGTATTTATTGGTCGATTGGTAGGAGAGAAGGGAGCTGAATTATTACCTCAGGTGATCGGTGATTCCTTCTATTATGTGGGAAGAAAAATGAACTTTCTGATCCTCGGCAGTGGCTTCCCCGAAGTGGAAGCCGCATTACAGGGGTTGCATGGTATATCACAGGGCGATTACAATACCTATATCGGTTATAATGAAACCCTGAGTCATCAAATGTATGCCGGGGCCGATTTTTTGCTGATGCCCTCCCGGGTGGAGCCCTGCGGACTGAATCAGATGTATTCAATGCGCTATGGTACCGTTCCAATGGTACGTAGAATTGGCGGACTAAAAGATACGGTACTGGATTACGGAGAGATCGGTGGTTACGGCATTTGTTATAATCATACAGCCGTTGGAGATATTACCCATGCTGTATGGAGAGCTGTAGAAATGTATGCGGATAAAAAGCTGATGAAATCGGTGCGGGAGCGCATGATGAAGCTCGACTTTAGCTGGCATGCGAGTGTGAAACAATATATGGAAGTTTATAAAAGTTTACGTTAATTCGTTTCGTTCATAATTTAAAACTGTTTATATGTCTAAAGGAATTGTAGCCGTGATACTTGGAGGTGGTGCCGGAACCCGCTTATACCCCCTGACCGCAAGCAGATCGAAACCCGCCGTACCCATTGCCGGTAAATACCGGTTGGTAGACATCCCCATCTCCAACTGTCTGAATGCCGGTATCTCAAAAATGTTTGTGTTAACACAGTTCAACTCCGCCTCACTGAACAGACATATCAAGAATACCTATCACTTTAGTGCTTTTAGTTCTGCATTTGTTGACATTCTGGCGGCTGAGCAAACCCCGGATAATCCTACCTGGTTTCAGGGAACAGCAGATGCTGTACGTCAAAGTCTCCGTCATATTGAGCCATTTCCGAGCGATTATGTATTGATCCTTTCAGGTGATCAGTTATATCAGATGGATTTTAACGAGATGCTTCAAAATCATATTGAGCGAAAAGCTGACATTTCCATTGCTACCATTCCTGTTGCTGATCGGGAAGCGTCTGAATTCGGTATCATGAAGAAGAATGAAGAGGGCGTTATTACTTCCTTCGTGGAGAAACCCAAGAAAGATATTCTGCCGGATTGGGTAAGTGATACCGGAGCCGACATGCAGGCCCATGGTCGTAATTACCTGGCTTCAATGGGTATCTATATTTTCAATCGCAAATTGTTGTTCGACCTGCTCAATAATGAATATAAAGATGCCACCGATTTTGGAAAGGAGATCATTCCCCAATCGATCAGCAAGTACAATGTAGCCAGTTATCAGTACGATGGTTACTGGACCGATATCGGAAACATCTATTCATTCTTCGAAGCCAACCTGGGATTGACACAGGATATTCCGGATTTCAATTTATTTGATAATAACCGCGCCATCTATACCCGCGCCCGGATGCTGCCACCCGCAAAGATCAGCGGAACCACATTGGAAAAAACCATCATTGCTGAAGGTTGTATTATCAATGCTTCACGCATCGAAAACAGCGTGATCGGTATACGTACCCGCATCGGCAATGGTACCACCATTGTAAGCAGTTATTTAATGGGTAGCGACTTCTATGAAACATTGGAAGAGATGCTCAGCCATGTAGAGCGTGGTATACCTAAATTAGGCATAGGAGAACGTTGCTATATCCGTAATGCCATCATCGACAAGAATTGTCGGATCGGCGATGATGTGCGGATCAATGGCGGACCACATCTGGAAAATACCGATCATTCACTTTATGTGATCAAAGACGGTATTGTGGTGGTGAAGAAAGGTGCGGTGCTCCCCAATGGTTTTGTGATCTGAGAATCCCCCATTTTTGTCGATATTTTAAACACACCAGCCCCTTCCCGGGCTGGTGTGTACTTTTTACACAATACTTGCTTATCTTTCCAATTCAATATTCTTCCTAATCCTTTAACGATTGTTATGGCTGCTACTACACCTTCCGCCTCAGCCGGATTGATGCCAAAGCCCAAGATGAGTTTTGCACAGATCATCAATATGAGTTTTGGCTTTCTGGGAATACAATTCGGTTTTGCTTTACAGAACTCAAACGCCAGCGGTATCCTGCGTAATTATGGTGCCGATGTGGAACATCTTTCCTGGTTTTGGCTGGCCGCACCATTGGTGGGACTGATCGTGCAGCCCATTGTAGGGCATTACTCCGATCGCACCTGGAACCGCCTGGGAAGAAGGAGGCCGTATTTTCTGGCTGGCGCATTATTATCGGCCAGCGCCCTTACGTTAATGCCCAATGCCAATATACTGGGGAGCATTGCACCCCTGGTGATAATTGGCGCTGGCTTCCTCATGGTGATGGATGCCTGTTTTAATTTGGCGATGGAGCCCTTCCGTGCTTTGGTGGCGGATAACCTTCCGGATGATCAGCGCACCACCGGTTTCTCCGTACAAACCTTTCTTATTGGAGTAGGTGCGGTGGTGGGTTCGTGGTTGCCAGCCATGCTCGCCGCGTTTGGTGTTTCCGAAAGTGCCCCCAGTGGGGTAGTGGCCGATAATGTCAAGTATGCTTTTTATATCGGCTCCTTCGTTTTCATATGCAGTATACTCTGGACTGTTTTCAATACCAAAGAATTCCCGCCCGCAGAATATGAGAAATATCACGGAAAGGGAGAGGCAAAGAATGAGGGACTGGGATCTATATTTTCTGATATGATGAAGATGCCCAAAACAATGAAACAATTGGGGCTCGTACAATTCTTTTCCTGGTTCGCCTTATTCGGTATGTGGGTGTTCACCACCGATACGATCTCTACTCATATTTTTAACTTACCGATAGACGATAGAAGCTCCGATATGTATCGTAAGGCACAAAGCTGGACCGGAGTAATATTTGGTGTCTATAATGGCGTCTCTGCGATCTATGCCCTATGCCTTCCCTATCTGGCAAAAATGTGGGGTCGCAAAAAAACACACGCTTTCTCATTGATCATTGGTGGTATCGGCCTGATCTCTATTTTCTTTGCGCCCAACAAAGAGTTCCTGATCTTTTCAATGGTTTGCGTAGGTATCGCTTGGGCAAGTATTTTGGCCATGCCTTATGTAATACTTTCCGGATCCATACCTGCCGGCAAAATGGGTGTGTATATGGGGATTTTCAACTTCTTTATCACCCTTCCACAAATCCTGAATGGTATAATAGGTGGGCCAATGGTTAAAAATATCTATGGCAACCAGCCTGTTTTTGCTATAGTGATGGCAGGTGTTTTTATGATTTGTGCCGCAATTAGTGTGATTTATGTTTACGACCCGGTATCAGATTCTAACAATACTCTTCAAACTAAATAAGATGAAACGTTTATCTGCCGTATTTACTTTTCTATTGTTCGTATTAGTAGCTGTTTCGCAGGAATCGGTACAGGTATATCCCACCCACTGGTGGACAGGCATGAAGCATAACAGCATAACGCTTTTATTCCGTAGTACTGATAAGAACATTGCTGCAGCGAAATTAACAGGCAGTTCCAGTTCTCCTTTAATAAAGGTGAAGTCTGTAAAAGCTATGGAGAACCCGCACTATGTGCAGATGCAGATCGAAATAGCTCCACAAGCCAAAGCGGGAAACTATACCCTCTCTTTTGGAGGTGTCGTGAAAGCAGATTGGATACGCGTCAATTTTGAATTAAAACAACGTAGTAGTGAAAACGGAAAATCCCGCGTACAGGGAGTGAATTCCAAAGACCTTACGTATCTGCTGATGCCCGATCGTTTCGCCAATGGGGACCCGTCTAACGATGCCTTCCCTGATATGATGGATAAAACGGCTGACCGTGCGAATAAATTTGCCCGTCATGGGGGTGACCTGAAAGGGGTGATGGATCATTTGGATTATTTTAAGGACCTGGGTGTGACCACTCTTTGGTTTACACCGGTTACAGAAAATAATATGCCGCTCATGCGCGAAGGGAACTGGGATATGGCTGGCTATCACGGGTACTGGTTTACCGATCACTATAAAGTGGATAAGCGTTTTGGCGGGAATGAAGGCTATAAACAGATGGTGGCAGCGGCGCATCAGAAGGGGTTAAAGATCATTCAGGACGCTATTTATAATCATATTGGCTTGTACCACTGGATCAATCAGGACGCACCGGCTAAAGACTGGATCAACAACTGGCCTGAGTTTACAGGACCCAATCATCGGGAGGAAACCCTGATGGATCCCTATGCCTCCCAGTTCGATAAAACCAATATGGTAAAGGGTTGGTTCGTACGGCATTTGCCCGATCTGAATCTGGCCAATCCCGATCTGGCTGCATTCCTTATTCAACACGCTATATGGTCGGTGGAAGAATTTGGTTTCGACGGTTTCCGTATCGATACGTACAAGTATTGCGATGAGAACTTCCTGAATAATATGAATGCGGCTTTGCTTAAAGAATATCCAACCCTGACCACATTTGTGGAAGCCTGGGCCAATACAACGGTAGCGAATGCCTATTATGTTCAAAATAATTTCAATATTCCTTTTAAACACAATGCGCCGGGCGCTATTGATTTCTCCCTTTGCTTTGCGATGCTCGCAGGAATGAATCAGCAACCGGGCTGGACAGATGGCGTGAATAAAATTTACATGACCCTGGCGCAGGATTTTATATACAAGAATCCGATGAACAATTGCATCTTCCTGGACAATCATGATATGGACCGTGCTTTTTCTGTGGCAGGGGAGGACTGGAATCGTTATAAATGGGGATTGAACTGGCTGATGACCATGCGTGGCATTCCACAATTGTTCTACGGAACAGAAATATTAATGAAGAACTATAAAAATCCTACGGATGCGGAAGTGCGTTATGATTTCCCGGGAGGATGGGCCGGTGATGCGGTAAATAAATTTACGGCCGCCGGAAGAACGGCAAAAGAAAACGAAGCTTTCGATTACATCAGTAAGTTGGCGCATTTCCGTAAGAATAGCTCTGCCATTACCACCGGCAAAACCATGCAGTACATCGTTCGTGACGGTTTTTATATCTATTTCCGATATGATGCCAAGCAAACCGTAATGGTGGTGACCAATAGCGGGAAGAACAGTTTCAAGCCCGATTGGTCAATTTATGCCGAACGCGTGTCCGGATTTTCCAAAGCCCGTAATGTGATCACAAATGAAGTGGTGGAGTTGAAAGGGATGGAGTGGAAAGGAGGTGAAGCGGGGGTGTATGAGTTGTTGAAGTGAGGGGAGAGGTGAGAGGTGAGAGGTGAGAGGTGAATCGTTAATCGTGAATCGTGAATCGTGAATCGTGAATTGTGAATTGTGAATCGGTATTAGGTAATGTGTGGATTGATGCTTGTTTTTATTTCAATGTCGCTTTCGTAGAAAGCATATTGCATTTTAAATAAAAAGGGCCATTCAAAAAGTGAATGGCCCTTTTTATTTTGTATCCCCGATTCACGATTCACGATTAACGATTCACCTCTCACCTCTCACCTCTCACCTCTCACCTCTCCTCTCTCCCCTCACAACATAATCAACCAAATATTCCGCTGGGCCCATTCGCCCCAATCTTTCATACTGGTTTCTAATGATTTTGTAAGCATCGCCACATTTGTTTTCTTTCCTTTCACCGGAATGGCGAGGTCTTTGGCGCTTACTTCTGTTAATTCCAGTTTCGTGGCAAACCAGGTAGTATTGATACGGGGGATCGCAATGCCGAGGATCATTCCAGGCAATCCATTGAATCCTTCGGGACCACCCGATACCATGATCTCATCTGTATAGAAAGCAAATACAAAAACGGAATCCATCATGATACCGGTTGCTTTTCGGCAATTGAACCCGGCTATCTTACGGGTATCATTGGTGAGTTTCCAGTTGATCTTACGTAAACTATCCTGGATCAGGTATTGCGTTTCAAAAACCTGTTTCTGACCGGTAAATTGTTGCGTAGTGAAATTATTATACACAACATTTTCCTGGGCAGGACCCGGACCCCAGAAATTGGGCTTGCTTTCAGCACTTTCCTTACCGGGTTTATAAACCGATTCAGTAGGGGTGAAGAATAGATTGAAATACGTGATGTCAAATTGCGGCACCGATTTCTTCAGTTCGGCAGTGAATTCATTGTCTTCACCAAATTGCTTATGCATATTGATCTTCCGCTCAAATTCTATTTTCCCTTTACTGATGAACTGCTGGGCAAAGCTGTTCAGCCCGATCAACAGTCCTGCTAGTAGAAGTAGTTGTTTCATAAAATAATTCATTAATTGATTTCAAAAGCCGATCCAGGCGCCTTCCCGTTTTTATTAAAGTTCCAGGTGAAACTCAGGAGCCAGAAACGCCGAAGGGTCTCATAAGTACGTTCGGTGATGTTATTGCTGCTGATATTCCGGCTAAAGCCGATATTCTGATTCAGGAGGTCTTTCACCTCAAAGCGTATCAATCCTGTTTCACCTTTAAATACCTTCCATCCTGCATATCCATTCCAGAGAAAAACATTTCGGTTCTGCTGGAACAACGGAGTCCTTTGTCTGAAATTGGCATCGATGTCTGTCCCGATCTCGAATTTCTTCTTAACGTAGATCTTCAAACTTCCGTTAAATGCAGTGGACCAGTAGTCGTTATTCAATGAAGGACTAAGGGAGTTGCGGCTGCTGTTAAATGTGGGTTCGATTTGCAGGTTGAACTCCATTTTCTTTTCTTTCCGATAACTGATATTGGGCCCCAGCATGATACTTCTGGAAATGGTTTTACTGTTTTTTCCCTGGGCGATCGTGTTGAATTCGTTTCCATAGGTATTCAGATTAATGCCTATGTAGAAATCAGTTTTCTTTATCTTGATATTGTATTGTGAATACACGCTGTAATTCTTATTGCCCTTAACGTTCACCGGCATATAGATCCTTCTACCCAAACTATCAAAACTCTCACTGGAGCTAATTGCATTTGAAATAGTGGTAAAGTTGGCAAACATCCAGATCGCCCGATTATTCATAACCTTGAAATCGCTGAAGTTCAGGCTGAAATCGTGACGGAATTCCTGTGTCAGATTGGGGTTGCCTTTTCGGATATTCAATGGATTGTTATTGTCGCGTAACGGTTGCAATTGTTCGATATTGGGTTGCGTTGTGTTACCATTATAGCGGATGCTGAAACGGGTTTGTGGTTTTATGTTCCAGTTGAAATTCGCTTTCGGAAAAAAGTTCAAATAGTTATAGCTGCGTGCCGTATCGAACAACAGATCTGTTTGTTTGAAATCGGAATTCGAGATATTTCCTCCGAAACCGAAATTATACTTCTTTTTAGTGACCCGTAAATTGGCTCCTGCTGTTTGGGTAAAGATCTTAAAACCATAATCACTCGACAGGGAGTCTACCCGGTCGGTGTATTTCGTTCCCGATTTATTATAAGTGATACGCTCTGATTCACTATTGCTATTGCTTAACCCATAATTTATTTCAAGATTCACGTTTTTGCTCAATGGCTCCGTATAAGAGGCTTTGGCATTCCAACTCAGGCGATCGTTATTGTTGATCTTTTTCTGATCAACCGTATCGGTGCGGAGCGGATTGATCTTGCTGTAGTAAAAGTTTTTGGATTGCAAAAATCCATCCGTGGCACTATTGGAGTAATTCTGCGCCAGATTGATCGAAATCGTTCTTCCTTTCGTTCTGAATTTGCGCCGGTACAAAGCCGTACTGTTGAAAGCCTGATTATCTCCGCTGGCATCCGTATTGCGGAAGCCCTGATTTACCAGATCTTTCTCTTCGGTCAGCAATTCTGAATAACTGTAGGTTTTGTTCAGTGTTTTTCCGATACTGCCATTGAAGGTTAGTTTCAAACTGGAAAAACTATCTAATTGCCATTCGTACGTGCCGTTGAGAGAGTTCTTTATACGCTGGCTGAAATTATTGCCGTTATCATTGCTGTAGTAAGTGGTGTCGGGCTGAATAAACTGTGAAATGGTTCCACCACCACCTATCGTGTTTAGTTTGTTAAACCGGTAGCTGAAGTTCAGTTTATGCTTGTCTTCGTTATACTTATTGGAAAAATGCAGACCGGCCGCCCAACTGGTGGGTAAGCCTTCTCCATAAAAGGAACCACCTCCGCCAAATTCATCGCCCTCCGAATACATGAACATCATACCGCTTCCTTCATCAAATTCTACATTGGAATTGTCGCCACCACCATAAGCGCCCTGGTCTTGCCAACCCAGTCCGGTCCGGCCGGTATTGGACATGATACCGAAGGCGGCGAATTTCCTTTTACCTTTAAAAGCGTTGATCATTGCCTGATTGGTAAAACGGTCTTTTAATCCTCCTCCCAAACTCAGTTTCCCGAAATAGCCGTTCTTTTTATCCTCTTTTAGTTTCAGGTTAATGGTCTTTGTTTTCTGTCCGTCGTCCACGCCGGTAAACGCCGCCTGATCACTCTGCTTATCGAACACCTGAACCTTTTCCACCGCATCGGCCCGAAGGTTCTGCGTGGCCATAGTGGGATCGTCTCCAAAAAACTCTTCTCCATCGACCAACACTTTCTTTACTTCTTCCCCCTGTGCTTTGATTTTCCCATCTTTATCAACTTGCACCCCTGGTAAGCGTTTCAGTAATTCTTCAACATTGGCATTAGCGGCCACTTTAAAACTATCTGCGACATATTCGGTAGTGTCTTTTTTCAATCGGATGGCACCCAATTGCTGTCGTACCACCACTTCCTGCAATAACTGACTCCGCAGGATCATGGGCACCTGCTTTAGATCTTTATCTTCATTGGCAATCAAACTAACCGGAAGATAATAGTCGGCAAAATTGGGATGGGTTACTAAAAGTAAATAGGAACCTGCGGGAATATTCGCTAAATTGAATTTGCCTGCAGCATCAGAACGGGTAAACTGGAAAAATGTGGAGTCTTTGGCTCTCAGCAGTGCCACTACAGAGTGTTGTAAGGGCTTTTTTTCAGCGGTATCATTTATGACACCTGAAATTTTTGCCTGTTGTGCCAACGAAGAAAAGGATAGGCACAGTGACAGGATCAACGATACAGTTAGTTGTTTCATGGCTAATACTAAAATTCACAAAATGATTCCACAACGAAATTCAAATAAAATAGGTTACCCTCGTTAAGGGAACCCTTAATTTTACGTTAAACTGAACCGCTGTCTTTTCAAACCCATATATGATGAGTACTTCAAAGAATTCCATAAAGAAATCTGCTGCAAAAAAAGATATTAAGAATCTGCCGGAAAAGGAGAATGTGATAAAGGGTAATTCGAGCAAGGCGGCGGCGCAAAAATACGAGGAAGTACATTTTGTAGACAGCACGCAACTGGTTTGGAATTACTCGCTGTTTACGGAGGAGGATATCCGTAATTTTCAGCAGGGCACCCATTATGCTCTTTATAATTTATTCGGGGCCCATCCTGCCACCGTGCTCGATACACCCGGTTATTATTTCGCTGTATGGGCACCCAACGCCACCTTTGTAGCCGTTACCGGAAACTTCAACGATTGGAATAAATCCTCGCATCCCCTGAAAGTTCGTCTGGATAATTCCGGTATCTGGGAGGGCTTTATTCCACATATGAAAAGAGGGGAAGTGTATAAATATCATATTCATGGATATAAAGGCGTTCGGCTCGATAAGGGAGATCCTTATGCCTTTTTCTGGGAGAAGCGACCGCTTACCGCATCCATAACCTGGGACCTTGATTTTTACTGGCGTGATGGGGATTGGATGAAAAAACGTAAAAAGCATAATTCCCTGGAAGCACCCTGGAGCGTATACGAAGTGCACCTGGCCAGTTGGATGCGACCCGATAAAAATGATGAGGAGTCTTATAATACCTATGATCAGTTGAGGGAACGACTGGTGCCTTATGTACAGGAAATGGGCTTTACCCATGTGGAACTGATGCCTGTTATGGAACATCCTTTTGATGGCTCCTGGGGTTATCAGGGAACTGGGTATTTTGCGCCCACTTCCCGGTTTGGTGATCCCCAGCAATTCATGGATCTCGTGAATGCCTTTCATGAGGCAGGGGTGGGGGTGATACTCGATTGGGTACCTTCTCACTTCCCTTACGATGCACACGGTCTGTTTATGTTCGACGGTACCCATACCTATGAATACGCTGATATGCGTAAGGGCTTTCACCCCGATTGGAACAGCTATATTTTCAATTATAAACGCGGGGAGGTAAAATCCTTCCTGATCAGTGCCGGTCGTTACTGGTTCGATAAATACCATGCTGATGGCATCAGAGTGGATGCCGTTAGTTCCATGTTGAAATTGAACTACTCCCGCACACACGGTCAATGGGAGCCCAATGAACATGGGGGTGATGGCAATCTGGAGGCCATCGCTTTTATCAAAGACTTTAATGAAACCGTTTACCGCGATTTCCCCGATGTACAAACCATTGCGGAAGAAGCGACCGACTGGCCAGGGGTTTCACGCCCTACCTTTGAAGGCGGTTTGGGTTTTGGTATGAAATGGATGATGGGCTGGATGCATGATACGCTTGACTATTTCAAGTTCGACCCCATTTTCCGGCAATACCATCAGAATAAGTTTTCGTTCAGCATGATGTATTATTATGATGAGAATTTCATGCTGCCGCTGAGTCATGATGAAGTGGTGCATGGGAAAAGTCCCATGATCTACAAAATGCCCGGAGATGAATGGCAGAAGTTTGCCAACCTTCGGTTGTTATACACGTATATGTTTACGCATCCGGGCGGCAAATTGCTTTTTATGGGCAATGAATTCGGGGCCACCAGCGAATGGAATTATAAAAGTGAATTGCAATGGGAGCTGTTGCAATATGATCCCCATCGCGGCATGAAGGAATGTGTGAAGGATCTCAACCATCTGCTGCGAGCCGAACCCGGTTTATATGAGAATCAGTTCAATATTTATGGATTCGACTGGATTGACCTGAACCATCGTTCCGAATCGGTAGTTGTGTACCGCAGAAAAGGGCAGAAACCCAAGGACGATCTGTTGATCATTCTCAATATGACACCGGAGGTACGGCGCGACTGGAAAGTGTATGCAGATGGCAAAAAAGAGTGGAAAGAGGTGTTCAATAGTGATGCGAAGAAATACTGGGGAACCGGAGATGTGTTCAATCCGGAGATTTTAACAACACTGGTGGATAAAAAGGAGAAACGCTATGAAATAAACCTTCATTTGCCTGCGTTGGGAGCTGTGGTGTTGCGTTGAGCAGTAATTATTAATGATCAATTATTAATGATCTGTAATCATGCTGCTCCACAATAATTAATAATTAATAATTGATCATTACGATGCGTTTTTCTATACTGCTGTTTTTTATGACGATCTCCTTCCTGGTTGGGTTCGGACAGGTAGATAGTATTCCTGTTTATTATGAAAGAGGGGTGAAGGAAAAAGAAGCGCGTCGTTACCGGGAAGCAGAAAAATGGTTTTTGAAAGTTTACCAGATCGATTCTACAAATATTCAAAATCTGCATTACCTGGCAGATGTGCTAGCCGAGCAACGCCGGTATACAGAGGCCTATTCCCGATACGAAGTGGTGTATGCCAAAGCGCCGCAACGCGATTCAGCCCTGTATCGATTGATGCAATATTCTTTTAATCTCCGGAAATGGGATGCCTGCATCAGCTATGCCACGGTATGGGAAAAACGATTTCCCGGACAGGGGGCGAATTTTATGATGGCCAAAGCCTATTATGAAAAAGAGTATTATGCCGAAGTGGTTAAATATTGTGAAAGAGCGTATAAAGAGAATAAAAATCTTCCGGAGATACCCTATCTCGCCGGTCGGGCATATATGGACATGAATCAATACAAACCGGCCGCCGGTTGTTATGAACAGGCCCTGGCATTGGATTCAAGCAATGCCAACTGGATGTATGAAGCCGCCCTGGTGTGGTATGCCGTTCCCGATGACAAGCGTTCTCTTTACTGGATGGAAAAAGCAGGAGAGAAGGGCTATAAACGCAGTAATGAATATCTGGAGAACCTGGCCAGTGCCTATATTAATGCCGGACAATTGGAAAAAGGCGTAAAAATGCTTGAAGAGGTATTACAACGCAAACCACAGGATCCTGAACTGATCTATTCCATTGCCGACACCTACTATAAGATCAAAAAATGGGATGAAGCCATACGTTACTGGGACATGAATTTGACTATCGACAAAACCAATGCCCGTGCCTTATATATGATCGGTATGAGTTACCAGAAAAAGGGCGAAAAAGAAAAGGGTATGCAACTCTGCGATAAAGCCATAGAAATGGATCCCTCCCTTCGGAAATTAAGAGAAGAGCGGAAGCAGGAGTTTTGATGGGTAATTTGAAGATTTGAGGATTTGAAGATTTGAAAATGGGGGAGAGGCGGCTATTTCATTTTTTAATAGTTGGTTATTTAAGGATTCCCATAATCTTATTGGTTAGATCTGGTTCGATGGTATATTCAAAACTGCGCTTGTCAAATTCAGAACGTTGTTTAATAATGGCCGGACGAGGCTCTTCCAGAATAAGTGCCAGTTTCTGATTTGTCGAATTGATCATATCACTTCTGGATCTTTTTTGCACATCTGAATTTTTCATCGAAACACCCAACAACTTATTTAATTGGTCAATCGTGACCATTTCTCCATTTTGTGATTGTTCCAACAGGAAAACGACCAGGGAACGTTCTCTTTCATCTAGCAAAGTGTAGTCTTTTTTAGGTTTGAACAGTATTGTGCGATTAGGGGAGGATTGGCTGTCAGCTTCTGCAGTCAAATCAGAAAGTTCCGGAGTAGGCGATGGCATGGTTACCTCCGGATCTTTGGATGCGTTTATTTGTATTCTTTTCCGTTTGCGCCAAAAAAGAACGGCTGACACCAATGCAATTAAGGAAAGCACGATAATCACAATATTCAGTGCATCTGGTGCGCCGTCCTTTCTTTCAGAGAAATTGTATACAGGAATACCACTGTCTTTGAAATCATTCAGTGACAGTGATAGTGAGTCGAAATAGCCATTCAGATTACCAAAGTAAAGTGTGCTGTCGCAGAAGAACCGAATGGCTTTTTCTTTTGTACTGAAATAAGCGAACAGCTTTCGATTGGTTTCTTCAGTAGCCTGGTAATAGCGATTGTTTCTGTAGTCAATGAGCCAGATACTTAAATTATTATTAGCCAGAATACCCCATGGGGCATTGGCTATAACATCATAAACAGTGTCTTTTCCCACCCCGATCTCTGTCCAGGTGCCGGTAGTTGGGTCAAGTTCCAATACATTTCCCGCATCACGTTCTACTCTTGGGTCTGGCAAACGAAGGGAAGCGATCTTTTTATTTTGTGCCGTAAGTAGGATATGTTGGTTGAGAGGGTCTTGCCAGATATTATTATGCTGTTCGTATTCAAAAAGAACCTCCCGGTTAAGCGGTACGATGCCCCATTCGCTGATCTGTTCGTTGAAGAACCTCAGGTGACCTGTCAGATTAAAGAGCCCGGCCCCGCCAAAATTGTAAATACGGTTACCCGCCGAAAAATAGTAGGCATTCTGATTATAGCCGGTATAGAATGTTTGGTCTACTCGAACCCACTGACAGGAATCACCCCTACGCTCCATTTTATAGAGATAGCCTGTCCCATTAACCCCGGCAAAGATGCCCCTGGGTGTTTTAATTATAGCCGCAGTGTGATGGGCGTGTGGCGCCGGAATATCCAGTTGGAATTGGCGCGGCAGCTGAAGGCTTTGAGTAATTTTTACCGGTTTAGGCCAGGATTCCAGTCGTTTCAACGCAGGGTCCATGGGCTGCCACTGAGCAAGGGCGTTATAGGTATTCAGGAAAAAAAGTAGGACGGAGAGAAGGGGTTTCATTGGTGAATTACCTAAATATAAGTATTAATTCAATTTCGTCTAATGTAGTTGGTTAGGAAATCGAAAAAAAATGATAAAATAGGTAATTCACTTATATGTAATTTATTGTAATAAAGTAATTTATATAAGTAAATGGTTTTAAAAATCCATTTTCTGTTGATTTTTCTAGTCGCAAATAATAACTCGCCCTAGTATCAAATTGCAGGAATTTTCACGAAATAAAGAACCGAATCATTCTATTGGAAATTTAGATATTCTAACTTCTCCAATGCTTATTGGAAATTATAGGTTGATATAAAGTACTTGATATATAGACTTTAAATACAGAAATGTTTATTGCATTTGGTCTGCCTAAATATGAGTATTAAGAACAGTGCAGGAGGAATAAAGTACCCAAAATTATTAAGAGCAATATAATGTTGAAATCTAAAGAATAATGCCAATCATTTCGGCTATAAACTAATTAAAAGAATTCTGAATTTCTATAAAATATATGATAATTAGACTTTTATTCTTTGTCATTTTGTTTCCTCAAATAGTTGTTTCGCAGATTCTAGTAAGTCAACAGACTTTTTCGATGACTGCACCATTCGATTATACGTTCTCCGGATTAAATGCTGGATCTTTTTATTATATTCAAGTTGAGGGTACCTATGGTTTCGCGAATAGTGAAATTTTCGTTGATGCGTCCTATTATATTGCTGATCAACAGTATTTTAATGCTCAATCTAATTGTAGAGCAAAGTGGCAGCTTAATGGTAATTGTCAACAGCAACCTGTACCCTTTACGTATCAACCTTCTCACATATATAAATTCCCTTTACCAGCTGGAAGCACTCAAGCAAATATTTCTTTTCATGATTGTGAAAACCCGCCTAATTTTTCATGCGCTTATGGAGACAATGCAGGAAGTTTAACCTTTAAATTATTTGAGCAGCTGCCTTGCGTCATTCCTTCTTTTAACCCACTTCAAGATACGATTCGGGCGTGTGCTTCAAATATAATTCTTGATGCTGGGAGTGGATTTCAATCCTATAATTGGAATATTGGAGTAACTACGCAGACCATGACGTTAAGTCAATCAGGGTTTTACAAAGTTTCAGTTTCTAAAGATGGTTGTACCGCAGAGGATAGCACATTTGCAATTTTAATAAAATCAAATATCCTGCAAAACGATACCCTGATATGTAAAGGCCAGCCAATTTTGTTAAATGCTGACTCGTCAAATAGCATTTGTGGTTATAATAGGCTACCCCTTAATTTACAATCAGGTTTGGTCGCCTTTTATCCTTTTTGCGGAAATGCTTTGGATGCCGGGAGCAATAATTTAAATGGCACAACTAGTAATTTATCTTTTGGCATGGATAGATTTGGTAATTTAAATTCTTCGGGAGTTTTTGGGGCTAATGGATCTCCAACTTTTCTTTCTATTCCTGCTAATCCTTTATTGCAACCTTTATCATATTCTCTTTCTGCATGGTTTAATACTTCAGTTATTCAGGCTGGTGGTTTAGGTAGTGGACTAGATCAGGTCATTGCCGGTTATACACCTGCTGATTGGAGTAAAGGGCCAGCTTATAAGTTGTTCTTATATGTTACTGATAATAGTTCTATAAGATCAAGACAATGGACGCCAAGTACTTCTTGGCAGGATATTTCAACTGCAACTGGTATTATATCAATAGGGAATTGGGTGCACGCTGTAACGACATTTGATAATTCTACTGGAATTCAGAAACTCTATCTTAATGGAGTGCTTTATGGAACCCGAAATTCAATTTTGCAATACAATGGACAAGTGGCTTTAATGATTGGCGCCAGTTATGAAAGTTCTGGTGGAGCGCTTACAGGAAAATTTATTGGTAAAATTGATGATGTTGGGTTATGGAATAGGGCCCTTTCTGAAGCGGAGATAAATCAGCTTTATAACATCACCAATAGTCAATCTTTAACATACCAATGGTCAACTGGGGCAACTTCCAACACGATCATTGTTTCACCTACTCAAACAACTACCTATTATTTGACGGTTTCAGATGGAATTACATTCTGCACAGATAGCGTTAAAGTTACTGTTGCCATTCCCGACACCTCTGTTCAACCTCTTGATCCTCTGCAATTATGTGCTTCTTTAGGATCCAGTTCAAGATTACTGGCAGCAGCTGGAATGAGTTCTTATCAATGGTTAAGAGATGGTGTTCAAATTTCGGGTGCTACCAATCGATTGTTTACGGCTAGTCAATCCGGAAATTATCGGGTTATTGTAACAAATAATCAGGGGTGCCTGGATACATCAGCCACCTACTCTATTACGTTTTTTCCTCCGCCCACAGGTCTGTTTCAAACGCCGGCGATAGCTGATATATGCGAGGGTGGCTCAATAACACTGTCAGCGAGTGGTGCTGTATCTTATCAATGGTTTCGAAACGGCGTAATAATTCCTGGAGCTATTGCCTCTAATTATAGTGCAGTACTTCCGGGAGTATATACGGTCAACTTTGTTAGCGCGCAAGGCTGTGTAACCCCCAGTGGTAAAAATATTACGCTTGGATGGCTCGCAAAACCTGAGGCATCCTTTACTTATGACACCTATTGTGTAGGTATCCCTTCAAACTTTATTTCAACTTCTTTGATTGTCAATTCTGGTATGGTCGATCTAAAATGGTTGTTTGCAGACGGTAGCAGTCAAACCGGGAATACTGTGGTTCATACATTCCCCCGACCAGGTTCCTATGGTATCAAGTTGGTGGTCACTCCATTAAATTGTCCATTAAATGCCGATACTGTTATTGCAACAATTCCGGTGCAACAAGCTGCAGTTGGAATTCGATATCCTGCATTAAATGCTGTTTTAAATAAAACCGTAACCCTAAATGCGAGAACGTTCGGAACAAACTGGCTATGGCTACCTGCTTCAAACTTGAATGATCCCCGTTCCAGAAGTCCTCAATTAACACCTAAGCAGGAGCAGCAATATCTCGTTCGAATAAGTAATAGTGCAGGATGTGTTACAACAGACAGTCTACTAGTGCGGATTTTCGACGAGCGTAATATTTATGTGGCTGGTGGTTTTACGCCCAATAACGATGGCAAGAACGATCGATTATATCCAATTCCGGTTGGTATTGCTGAATTCCGTTATCTGCGTATTTATAACCGTTGGGGTAATCTGGTTTTTGAAACCAATAGTACGGATCCACAAAGTGGATGGGATGGAACGTATAAAGGCAAAGCACAGCCATCGGATACATTCACCTGGATCGCAGAAGGAGTGGATGTAGATGGAAATATTGTAAAGAGAACGGGTAGTTCAATTTTGATACGATGATAAGTTTATAACCGAAATCACTGTAATGAAACGATATTTAGTATTACTTCTTATTCTTATTATGGGAGGCTCTATCTTTGGACAAGACCCTCATTTTTCTCAATACTTTACTTCTCCGCTTACACTCAATCCTGCCTATACAGGTTTTTTTGAAGGTCCACATCGATTGGCGGTCAACTATAGAAATCAATGGCTTGGTGCTGGTGAACCATTTAGCACCGGAACAATTTCTTTTGAAAGCAGATTGCTCAAAGGGAAACTAGCTAATAAGAATGTTTGGGGGATAGGGGTAATGGGCATTTATGATAAGACTGCTGGTGGAGCCTATAACAGTAATTATGTTGCTATTTCCACTGCCTACCATAAAGAATTGGATGAAGATGGCTATCAACATCTGGGTATTGGTTTTCAGGGGAGTTTCGGCTCCCGTATACTGGATCTCAATCGGGTTAGTTTCAATGAACAATTCAGTAGTCGTGGTTTTGATCTTACCTTATCTAATGGCGAAAGTTTTATTACCCGCCGAGCCAATTATTTTGATATGAATATCGGCGCGATGTATAATTATCATGGGCCTAGAGAACGATATTATCTTGGCGGTTCCTTATATCATATTACACGACCCTCTATGAGTTTTATTGGGAATGAAAAGTATGTTCTTCCCATGCGCTTTACGGTCCATGGCGGAGCCAGTTGGTTATTTGGGCAGCATGGAGAACTTTATTTATCTGGACAATACATGCAACAAGCAGGAGCCAGTAATATGATATTGGGTGCTGCTTATGGACATAGTGTTTTTCCGGATAGTGATGCGGTCGTGGTATATGCTGGTTTATGGTGGCGTGACAAAGATGCGATTTATCCCTATTTAGGTTATCGATGGGAGAACTTCCAATTTGGACTTAGTTATGATATGACTATTTCCGGCTTGCAATACTCTTCCGGCCGAAACAAAAGCTTTGAAATATCGATGGTTTATGAGTTTTTGGAGAAGGATGAGATGAAACGGTTGATACCATGGTGATGTGATCTTTCTTAAAACATGATATGAATTTTGTTTTTTTCGTGAATTACATAAAGTATGTGTTTCACAATTATATATCACGTATTTCAATTCCTATATCTACAATTTATTGATTTAATCTTACATTTTTGTTCTCAAAAATGATGAAGCTTTCTTTTGCAATTTTATTAGCCTTTTTTTTTAACTCACAAGCATTATACTCTAAATAAATAATAGTAGTTTATTATGGTGCTGATACATTGTCTTAAAAACAGTGGGTGGACGAATATTCTTCAGAAATAGGCTGTGAGGGATTAAGTGGTGGAAGTACAAAGATGAAAATAATCCTAGATTCTAAAGGTCAATTAATAGCGGATTATACTAGTTTAGGATTTTGACAAGGTCAATTGTGGACTATAAAAGAAAAATGTACTGTAAGTGTAAGCTCCCCCTAAAGTTGGCCATTTAAAATTAGAGAATATTCTCTAACTT
>CAZKSY010000022.1:0-5273 GCA_964555605.1 uncultured Chitinophagaceae bacterium
CTTTAGCAGTTATCAGAATTATCTGAAATTGCCAAGGCGTAATATTTTATTAATAGCCCCTCTCACCTCTCATCTCTCACCTCTCATCTCTCACCTCTCACCTCTCATCTCTCACCTCTCACCTCTTCGAAAACAGACTATCCACAAACTCGTGCTTATCAAACACCAGCAGGTCTTCCATTTTCTCGCCCATCCCAATAAACTTTACCGGAATCTGGAATTGATTGGCGATCGCTAATACCACACCACCTTTTGCAGTGCCGTCTAATTTTGTAATAGCTAAAGCGGTAACGTCTGTAGTTGCTGTAAAATGTTTGGCTTGTTCCAATGCATTTTGTCCGGTAGATCCATCCAATACCAGTAATACTTCATGCGGTGCGTCTGGAATATGTTTTTGCACGACACGTTTGATCTTATTCAGTTCATCCATTAAGTGAGCCTTATTATGCAAACGACCTGCTGTATCAATGATAACAATATCTGCCCCCCGGGAAACACCACTTTGAACCGTGTCAAAAGCCACACTGGCCGGATCGGCTCCCATTCCCTGTTTCACGATCGGAACACCTACGCGCTCACTCCAGATCGTTAATTGATCCACCGCTGCAGCCCGGAAAGTGTCGGCAGCTCCTAACAGTACTGATTTACCTGCCTTTTTGAAATTATAGGCCAGTTTACCAATGGTAGTCGTTTTGCCCACACCATTTACGCCCACCACCAGAATAACGTAGGGTTTGGCAGGCATCGGCGAATCAAACGTGTAATTATTGTGGGCGGGCGCATCTACTAAAATAGCCTCGATTTCTTCCTGAAGCATTTGATTCAAACCCGACGTATTCACATATTTATCACGGGCAACGCGTGCCTCAATTCGTTCAATGATCTTTACTGTAGTATCGATCCCCACATCGGCACTTACCAACGCTTCTTCTAAATTATCCAACACCTCATCATCCACAGTGCTCTTACCGGCTATGGCTTTGGTGAGCTTAGAGAGAAACCCTTCCTTGGTTTTCTGCAACCCCTGATCCAGGGTTTCCTTCTCCTTTTTGCCGAATAGTTTACCAAAAAAACTCATATGTTTCGTTTGAGTATACAAAATACAAAAAGCTGTTCCTGAAACAGAACAGCTTTCCGGATATACGAACCCATCATAATTATTTCTGAGCCAGGAATTCTTTGATCTTGTCTTTATGAACAATGGCTTCCTTAAAGGTGTAAGCACCTGATTTAGGGCTGCGTACGGCCTTGATCACTTTCGTCCAGTTTTTTGCTTCAGCGGCGGCCTTCTGGTCTTTAGTTTTGATCGCCGTTTTTGCTGCTTTTGCCATGAGATTACAATTTGAAAATTTGAGAATTTGAACATTTGACAGTAAGTATGAACCTACCGCGCAACCATCAAATTATTACTTGATTTCTTTGTGTACAGTCACCTTCTTCAGAATGGGATTGTACTTTTTCAGCTCCAGACGCTCCGGAGTGTTCTTTTTGTTCTTGGTGCTGATGTAACGACTGGTACCGGGCTTTCCGCTATGCTTGTGCTCGGTGCACTCCAAAATCACCTGAACTCTGTTACCTTTCTTTGCCATTTTTATAGCTTTTAATGCTTATTGTTAGATTTTTTCTCCCTTCGCACGCAATTCCTTCACTACGCTGTACAGACCATTTTTATTGATCGTACGGATAGCCTCAGTAGATACCTTCAATGTGATCCACTTACCTTCTTCGGCCAGGTAGAAACGCTTGATCTGCAGGTTAGGCAGAAAACGACGCTTTGTCTTAATATTCGAGTGCGACACTTTGTTACCTGTTACGGGAACCTTACCTGTCACCTGACATACTCTTGCCATGATTCAAAAAAATTTAGGACGGCAAAGGTCGGGAAATCCGGGGTATCTGCAAAGAGTTTTCCAAGTTTTTTTGACAAAATTCTTAACAACTGTGGATTATAAGTAATTGGAGGTGATATGGTTTTTACCAGTCGCCCCAATTTATCCCCATTTTGCAATGATAACAATTTCGTAATTTGAATATGGAAATCGGAACGGATTTTTGAAAAAAAGCAGGGTATGGCGCATTCCAAAAGAAAGATTATTGCACGGGATATCAGTTGGTTATCATTCAATTCGAGGGTTTTACAGGAGGCTGCCGACCCCAGCGTTCCCTTGAAAGAACGGATCAAATTCCTAGGCATTTTCTCCAACAACCTCGACGAATTCTTCCGGGTGCGGGTGGCTACCTTAAAAAGAATGGAGGAGCTGGGCCCCAAAATAAAAAACATGCACCTGGAGCTGTCTCCCGGTCGCATTCTTGATGAAATTCAAGACATTGTACTCGAACAGCAAACCCAATTTAACCGGATCTGGGAAGACCTTCGCAAGGAACTGGCCGCTGAAAATATTTTCCTCATCACTGAAAAACAACTGAATAAAGACCAGCAGCGCTTTGTCCTGAACTTTTTTGAAGAAGAAGTAAGAACCAATACCAATCCCCTCATGATCGAAAGCATTCCGCAGTTTCCCTATCTGCGCGAAAAATCGATCTACCTGGCGGTATTATTATCACGCCGCGACCGCTCCCTGAAACAGAAATATGCCCTCATTGAAGTACCCGCCAAGGCAAATGGTCGTTTTATCCTGTTACCCTCCCCTGCCGGAGAGCAACATCTTATTCTTTTGGAAGATGTTATCCGGTTCAATCTGAAAAGTATTTTTTCTTTTTTCGGCTACGACCGTTTCGACTCCTGGGTATTTAAAGTTACCAAGGACGCAGAGTTGGATATGGATAACGACACAGTATCCACCACATTTATTCAGAAAATTGAAAAAGGGGTCAGGAACCGCCGGAAAGGGAAGGCTGTGCGGATGGTATATGATAAAGACATGAATCAGGCATTGCTGGACTACCTCATGCGCAAACTGAACCTCTCAAAGAATGATAGCATGATCCCCGGAGGTCGTATTCATAATTTCCGGCATTTCATGGACTTCCCGGATATATTCAAAAAGAAGAATCCACGTAAAAAGCCTTTTCTCCACCCCTATCTTAAAAAATCATCAAGAGTTACAGATGTAATGCTGGAACAGGATATACTCCTGAACTTCCCCTACCATTCCTTTCATCCGGTCATAGACCTCCTGCGCGAAGCAGCCATCGACCCGGATGTGACCACCATTAAAATAACGGCTTACCGGCTGGCCAGCAATTCAAAAGTGGTGAACGCCCTGATCAATGCGGTTCGAAACGGCAAACAGGTAACGGTAATGCTTGAACTAAGAGCCCGATTTGAAGAAGAAGCCAACCTGGAATGGAAAATGCGACTGGAAGAAGAAGGGGTAAAAGTACTGATCAGTATCCCCAACCTGAAAGTTCATGCCAAGATCTGTTTGATCAAAAAACGGGTAGACAACCGTACCATCCACTACGGTTTTGTAAGTACCGGAAACCTTAATGAAAAAACGGCCACCTTATATGGAGACCATTGTTTGCTAACAGCCGACCGGCACATCATGGCCGATGTAAACAGGATCTTTAACTATCTGGAAAAATGGAAGGAAGGTTTCGGCATACTGAAAACATGTAAAACCCTTATCCCCTGTCCGGTCAGTTTGCGAAAAGAACTTTATAAACTGATTGATAAAGAGATCAAAAATGCCAAAGCAGGAAAGGATGCCAGTATCCTCCTGAAAATGAACTCCCTTTCTGATGCTGAATTGATTGAACGACTGACCATCGCGGCAAAATCAGGCGTGGAAGTACGGATGATCATCAGAGGCATTTTTTGTATGTATGCCGAAAATAAAAAATTTCTACTGCCGGTTAAGGCCATCAGCATTGTAGATGAATATCTGGAACATGCACGGGTATTCTACTTCCTCAATGGCGGCGACGAAAAGGTATTTATCTCCTCAGCCGACTGGATGGTTCGAAATATAGACCACCGGGTGGAAGCTACCTGCCCGATATTGGATGATAATATTAAAAGAGTGTTGAAAAATATACTTGAAATTCAATTGAGTGATAATGTAAAAGCCAGAATTTTGGATAATGATCTGAAGAACCGGTATGTGCGTGAAAAAGGAAAGAAAAAGATCAGATCACAGGTAGATATCTACAATTACCTGCAGCAAAAAACGATCGATAAAACCGCCCTGTCTTCAAATGAATCCCCGACAACCGAACCCGGGGCTTGAGATAAGGCTCAACCCGAGTTTACATGAGATTGGCAGCTATAGATATCGGAAGTAATGCGGCACGTTTACTCATTTCTGATGTGGTAAAAAATGCCGAAGGGAAAACACAGATACAAAAGATCAATTTGGTTAGGGTACCCCTGCGTTTAGGTTTTGATGTATTCGAACACCAGGCTATCTCACCCGAGAAAGAAACCATGATCCTTCAAACCCTTCAGGCCTACCGGCATTTACTCAATGCCTATGGGGTTCCTGCGAAACACCTGCGGGCCGCTGCCACCTCCGCCATGCGTGATGCCCGAAATGCTCCTGAGATCATTCAGCGCGTCAAAGAACTCACCGGGATCAATATTGAAGTGATTACCGGCGACCTGGAAGCTTCCCTGATCTATGAAAATCATGTGGCCGAGAATATGGACAAAGACCACTCGTATTTGTATATAGATGTGGGCGGCGGAAGCACCGAACTCACTTTCTTTGCCAAAGGCAAACTGATCTTCAAGCGCTCTTTTAATATTGGTACCATCCGCTTATTAAAACAACAGGTGGAAGAAGGCCTCTGGGATGAAATGAAAGAATTCATCAAAAGAGAAACCAGGGGATTTAATAATATTGATGCCATTGGTTCGGGAGGAAATATCAATAAGATATTCTCTCTATCCAAACGTAAAGAAGGAAAGCCGCTTTCGCTTGAATTGCTGAAAGATTATCATAAGGAGTTCGGCAGTTTCTCCGTAGCCGATCGTGTCCGCATCTATCATTTACGGGAAGACCGCGCCGATGTGATCGTGCCCGCATTACAGATCTATATCAACGTAATGCGCTGGGCGAATACGGAGGAAATCTATGTACCTAAAATCGGTTTGGCCGATGGATTGATACAGCATTTGTTTGAGGAGATCGGGGAGCGGTAAGTGGTAAGTGGTAAGTGGTAAGTTGTAAGTTGGGGGAGGGTGTTAGGTGTGTGGAGTGAATTCATTTCCTAAAAGACTAAAATATCATCATAACTTTATACGTAAACAACCTACCACTTACCACTTACCACTTACCACTTACCACTTACCACTTACCACTTACCAC
>CAZKSY010000022.1:5373-47909 GCA_964555605.1 uncultured Chitinophagaceae bacterium
TACCACTTACCACTTACCACTTACCACTTACCACTTACCACTTACCACTTACCACAACACCCTCCCCCATGTCCAAAGAAATCAAACGCATTACCACCAATATTCTCCAAAAGATGAAACAATCGGGAGAAAAAATATCTATGATAACGGCTTATGATTATTCGTTCGCACGCATTTTTGATGAGGCCGGGATCGATATTATTCTGGTGGGCGATTCTGCATCGAATGTTATGGCGGGGCATGAAACCACATTGCCCATCACGCTGGATCAAATGATCTATCATGGGTCGTCTGTGATTAGAGCCGTTCATCGTTGTTTGGTGATCGTAGACCTGCCTTTCGGCACCTATCAATCCAACTCCAAAGAAGCACTGGCATCGGCCATTCGCATCATGAAAGAAAGTGGCGCACATGCGGTAAAACTGGAGGGCGGATCCGAAGCACTGGAATCCATAAAACGTATTGTTGATGCCGGCATCCCTGTTATGGGTCATTTGGGTTTGACACCACAATCCATCTATAAATTCGGCACCTATACCGTTCGGGCGAAGGAAGAAGCAGAGGCGAATAAACTGCGCACCGATGCCTTACTTCTGGAAGAAGCAGGCTGCTTTGGTCTGGTTCTGGAAAAAATTCCTGCTGCCCTCGCTACTGAAGTGAGCACTCGTTTGCACATCCCTACAATTGGTATCGGCGCCGGCGGAGGTTGCGACGGTCAGGTGCTGGTGATGCACGATTTGCTGGGCATCAATACCGAATTCAAACCCCGTTTCCTCCGTCAATACCTGAACTTGAATGCTCAGATCCAGGAGGCTGTTCAACATTATATTTCGGATGTGAAAACCGGTGACTTCCCCAATTCAACAGAACAATATTAACCTCCGCTTTTCATTGGAAATCAGCAATCAACAGGCATAACTATGGGCTGAAAAGCAGATGTTTTCTATAAACAACCGTTAGCTTTTTGTATCTTTGCACTCTTAATTTTTTTATATGCAGGAATTTCTTGTTAAGCTGGGTATACAGACAGAAAATAAAGGTGTTTCGACCGGTACAAACTGGATGCGCACAAATACTGAGAAGATCACCTCCACTTCTCCCGTAGACGGAAAAGAAATAGCCGCAGTATTCGCTGCCGACCAAAAAAGTTATGAGGCCGTCGTGCAAAAAGCAACTGAAGCATTCCAGGAATGGCGTCAATGGCCTGCCCCCAAACGGGGTGAAGTCGTTCGTCAAATGGGCGAAGCCCTGCGAAATAAAAAGAAATACCTGGGCCAACTGGTTTCCTATGAAATGGGAAAAAGCTTACAGGAAGGATTGGGTGAAGTACAGGAAATGATCGACATATGCGATTTTGCCGTTGGACTTTCCCGCCAGTTACATGGACTTACCATGCACAGCGAAAGACCCCTGCACCGCATGTATGAGCAGTGGCACCCGTTGGGTATTACAGGCATTATATCTGCCTTTAATTTTCCGGTAGCGGTATGGAGCTGGAACAGCATGCTGGCCTGGATCTGTGGAGATGTATGTATCTGGAAACCGAGTGAAAAAACGCCTTTGTGCGCCATCGCCTGCCAGAACATAGTGAATGAGGTTTTCGCCGCTAATCAGGTACCCGAAGGCGTTAGCAATATCATTATAGGCGGAAGAGAAGTAGGTGAATGGATGAGTCAGGATGCTCGCATTCCGCTGGTTTCAGCCACTGGATCCACCCGCATGGGCAAGGCCGTTGGTGCCGCAGTGGGCGCCCGTCTGGGTCGCGCCCTGCTCGAATTAGGCGGCAATAATGCGGTGATCATCTCTAAAGATGCAGACCTGAATATTGCGATTACCGGTTCTTTATTCGGTGCCGTGGGTACGGCCGGCCAGCGTTGCACCACTACCCGACGTTTGATCGTTCACAGCAGCATATACGATACCGTAAAAGAGAAATTGGTGAATGCTTATAAACAATTGCGCATCGGCGATCCACTGAATGAAAACAATCATGTGGGCCCGTTGATCGATAAGGATGCCGTTAAAAATTACCTCGATGCCATTGCTAAATGCAAAGCAGAAGGAGGCAACTTCATTGTGGAAGGCGGCGTGATCGAAGGTCCTGGTTTTGAAAGTGGTTGCTATGTGAAACCCTGCGTGGCCGAAGCAAAAAATGAATATGCGATCGTGCAACACGAAACCTTCGCTCCCATCCTGTACCTGCTGAAATATGATACTATTGAAGAGGCCATTGCCCTGCAGAATGGAGTACCACAGGGTCTTTCCTCAGCTCTGATGACCCTTAACCTCAGAGAAGCCGAACAATTCCTGAGTGTGGCCGGAAGCGATTGCGGCATCGCCAATGTGAATATCGGTACCTCCGGGGCAGAGATTGGAGGCGCTTTTGGTGGCGAAAAAGAAACCGGTGGCGGCCGTGAAAGCGGTAGCGATGCCTGGAAAAACTACATGCGCCGTCAAACCAATACCATCAACTATTCTACCCAATTGCCACTGGCACAGGGCATCAAATTCGACTTGTAAAGGCTTGACAGTAAGGGTTTCACCTGAATTCGGAAGATTTCTCTCAATTCACTGGTTATTAACCCTCCACGCCTAAAATATAATCAGGCACCAAAGCGTTATAGCTGGGTGCCTTTTTTGTGTCCTCTTTTTCGAGGAAAAACCTGAAAAGTCTGATGAATATGAAAAAATGGAAACTGCTCCTCGCCTCTCTTTTTGTAAGTGCCGCGCTGATCGGTCAGATGCGTGTAGCCCTGGTGGGTGGTGTTCACACTGCTTCGGTAACTGAAACAAATAGTTTGGCCTCCTGGTCTACTGAAAAAAAGCCTTTTTATACCAATCGTACCGGACTGAATCTGGGCTTTCTGGGCGAAGTCCCGCTCAGCGCCTCCGGCAACTGGTATTTCCAACCGGGCATGTTATACATGGCGAAAGGCCGCAAGTTCAGCCGCAATTTTGATGAGGCCACAGCACAGATCACCGACACCTTGTTGTCAAAAAACAGTTTTTTTACTAATTATGTAGATCTTCCCCTGAATATCGCTTATAAAATACCGTTAGGTAAAAAAGTAAAATTCTTGTTGAGTGCGGGCCCGTATATAGGCTTCTTCTTCAATGGAAAGAACATTGATGAAACAAGATTCTATACCACTAACAAGTTTGAAAAGAATGAAGCCAATCTCGAGGTAGGCAAGGCCGTAAACAAGGTGAATACCTTTGACTATGGACTCAATGCCCGCGCCGGCTTTGATTTCGGGGGCGCTTTTCTGACCGGCTTTTATAGTCAGGGATTCTCCGATTTTTATACAGCAGCCTACGATGGTAGCTTCCGTCATAAAGTAATGGGCGCTTCCCTTGGCATCTGGCTGAACCGTGCCGCAGCCCCTAAACCACGCGACAAAGACAAAGATGGCGTTCCCGACGAACAGGATGCCTGTCCTTCCGTTCCCGGCTCTCCCTCTACCAATGGCTGCCCCGATCAGGATGGCGACGGTATCGCCGATGCCACCGATAAATGCCCCACCGTTCCTGGTTTGGCAAAGTATCTGGGATGCCCGATTCCCGATACTGATAAAGACGGTATTGACGACGAAAAAGACCAATGCCCTAACCTGCCGGGTCTCGCCAAATACAATGGTTGCCCCATACCGGATACTGATAAAGATGGTATTAATGACGAGCAGGATGCCTGTCCAGATAAAGCCGGTGTAGCGGAATATAAGGGTTGCCCGATTCCGGATACGGATGGCGATGGGTTGAACGATAAGGAAGATAAATGTCCTGCTGAACCTGGTACCAAAGAAAATAATGGCTGTCCGGTGATCCGCAAAGAAGTAATTGAAAAAGTGAATTTCGCAGCGAAGAATATTTTCTTTGATCAAAACAGCGACAAGATCCTCTCGAAATCATATGCTTCTCTG
This sequence comes from uncultured Chitinophagaceae bacterium, assembly GCA_964555605.1. Classification (GTDB taxonomy): domain Bacteria; phylum Bacteroidota; class Bacteroidia; order Chitinophagales; family Chitinophagaceae; genus Endoryza. Next base: position 9,294 of record CAZKSY010000022.1, read on the forward strand.
GATGAAGTGGTGAAGATATTACGCGATAATCCGGCATTACATATGCATATCAGCGGACATACAGACAATGTGGGTAAACCGGCCTATAACCTTACCCTGTCCCAGAAAAGGGCCAATGCTGTACTGCAGTATATTACCAAAAAAGGAATAGATGCAACCCGCCTGATGGCGAAGGGATATGGTCAGGAACAACCCGTTGGTGACAACAATACTCCCGAAGGAAAAGCGCAGAACCGAAGAGTGGAGTTAAAACTGGAAGAGCAATAATTACCGTTTTGAACAAATAAAGGCCACCGGTGTATTTAAATAAACACAGGTGGCCTTCTTTCTTTAAATTTGTATCCTGTTTTAAGAAGGCAGCATGTTAATATTAATATAAAAGGGAGCATTCGATCGCCCCGATACAACGAAAACAAACCTCATCCGCATCCTTTACTAAATAACCGTAATTGCACATGAACAAATTTTTAGGTGTTACACTCTTTCTAACGATCACCATTTTCACCGCTAATCAAACTTTCGCACAAAGCTCCGGGAAAACCCGAAAGGGAGAAGTTCCGAAGGGATGGCATATGATGGACAAACAAAAAGATGGTCAGTATGGTATCAGTATAGCCAAAGCCTACGATTTTATTCAATCTAAAAAACTAAAATCCAAGCCGGTATTGGTTGCCGTTATTGACTCGGGCATCGACACCCTTCATGAAGACCTCAAAGAGGTATTGTGGAAGAACCCGGGCGAAATTCCCGGCAATAATATCGACGACGATAAAAATGGATATGTAGATGATGTATATGGCTGGAATTTCCTGGGTAATAAAGATGGACGCAATGTGGAACAAGACTCCTACGAGGGAGCCCGTGTTTATCATGGATTAAAAACAAAATATGAGGGAAAGACCATCGACCCTAAAACCCTGAGCGAGGAAGAAAAAGTTGAGTATGAAATGTGGTTAAAGGCAAAAATCGGCGTAATGGGAGACGGATCTGAGGAATCCATTGACTTGTTTCAACTGTTGCAGGCCGTAAAATTTGCCAAAAAACAAGACAGTGTGCTGAAGAAGGCTATGAACAAAGAGGTGTATACCGGAAATGAACTGGATGCATTCACCCCCACTACCAGTGCGGAAAAAAATGCCAAAGCGGGTTTATTATATCTGTTCAAGGCCAACAACATGATGGAACTGACCAATAAAGAGTTCATTGAAGGATTTGAGGAATTCTTGAATCAGGAACAGAAAAAAGCCGAATCAAAAGATAAGGCACCTACTCCTTACCGTGCCAATGTAGTGAACGATAATGAAGATGATATTAATGATCGCTACTATGGAAATCCAAATGTAATGGTGAGCCTGAGCGCCGCCGAACACGGGACCCATGTATCTGGCATTATTGCGGCCAGCCGAAATAATGGCAAGGGCATGGATGGCATCGCCGATAATGTGCGCATCATGATGATCCGAGCTGTACCCGATGGTGATGAACATGATAAAGATATTGCGTTAGCCATTCGTTATGCCGTGGATAATGGTGCCAAGATCATCAATATGAGCTTTGGTAAAAGTTTCTCGCCACGCAAAAAATGGATTGATGAAGCCGTGGAATATGCCGCTTCTAAAGGTGTTTTGCTGGTTCATGCGGCCGGAAATGATCACAAAAACGTTGACAGCACCGATAATTTCCCGAATGCAAACCTGAGTACTTCCCGGAAGAAAGCCAGCAACTGGATCACCGTAGGTGCCAGTGCTAATGGAGATGTGGAAGGTGATGGATTTACCGCTTCGTTCTCTAATTACGGAAAAGACCAGGTAGACGTGTTTGCCCCCGGCGCAAAAATTTATGCTACTTTCCCCGGCGGAAATGTGTACCGTAGTCTGGATGGTACCAGCATGGCGTCTCCGGTGGTGGCAGGTACGGCTGCGTTTTTATTATCTTACTTCCCTTATCTCACACCAGAACAGTTAAAAACCTGTATTGAAAAAGGCGCTGCTGTTCCGGAGTATAAAGTTCGCAAACCAGGTACGGATGAAATGGTGGAATTGTCGGAGATCAGCAAAACCGGAGGTATCCTGAATGCATATGAATCAGCTAAAATCGCTGCCAGTATGCAGCCGGCAGCCATTCCGGTTAAAAAGAAAAAAGCGCCGAAGCCAACGTTGAAAAATAAAAAGGGATAAGTTCTTTCTTATTTAATATTGAAGCCGCCTCATCAGGCGGCTTTTTTTGTAGCTTTATCCAAAGCTTATATATGAAAAGAAGTCAATTTACCATTCCGCCCTTCTATCAGAATTATGTGGATCGGGCCGGCAATGACGATTTATCGAAGGCCCTGAGAAAAAGCACACAGGAATTAAAAAAGCTTTTAAAAGATCTTCCCCGAAAAAAACATGATCATGCCTATGCTGAGGGTAAATGGACCATCAGGCAATTACTACAACATATGATCGATGCGGAAAGGGTTTTTGCATTGCGCGCCCTTTGGTTTGCCCGCGGGGAAGGATCTCCCCTGCCTGGCTTCGATGAAAATAAATGGGCCGATAGTGCCAATCAAACCAAACGAAAGTGGAAAGACCTTACGGAAGAGTTTTTTTATTTGAGAGATGCCAATGAAGCACTTTTCAAATCCTTTACGAAAGAAGAATTACTCCAAACTGGTACTGCCAGTAATGCAGTGGTAGCAGTAGCGGTACTGGGATATATTTGCGCCGGGCATGTAATGCATCATGTCAATATCATAAAAGAGCGCTATCTCTGATCTATAGCTGCTGTTCAGGGTGATGATAAGCCATGATTTGCTGTGTAAATAACTGATATAAATGGAGCATTTCGGGGTTTGTAGCCAGCAATGCCTGATGGCGTTCTATGGTATCACTGTCGTTTCGTACAGCCGGTCCGGTTTGTGAATGCTCCGGCGCAACCATTGTCAGCCGTTGGGCTGTTTCCTGAATCAGCGGAATCAATAATTGAAATTCGATCGATTCCCTCTTACAATAAGCCCGGGTAATTGTGTACAGATGATTCACGAAATTATTTACGAACACCGCTGCTACATGCATTTTTTGCCGGGTGGTTTCAGAAGTTAAAGCCACTTTATCAGAAAGGCTTCCCGCAAACGTTTTTAGCCAGTCGCCGGTTTCCACATCGCTTCCTTCTACCAAAAAAGGGATTTCAGGAATTTTTTCCGATTCTTTTCGTAAACTCTGTAACGGATATAAAACACCAAATCGGCTTGCCTTTGTTTGTAGCAGGTCAATAGGTACGGCTCCGGCCGTATGAACGAGCACTCCCTTTACTTCTATCATATCCTTCAGGATCACAGGCAGTGCAGAATCCGCGACCGCCATTATGTACAGTTCGGCCTTTGGCTGCATTTGTTTCAGATCACTTATAGCAGTTGCCTGCCACTCTTTTGCGAGCAGGTCAGCGGCGTTACGATCACGCCCGTAAACCTGAACAATATGATGGCCTGATGTATAAATAAGCCGGCCTAATTGTGTAGCCACATTTCCCGTACCAATGATTACAACATTCATATCGTACTTTTGTAGGTATGAAATTAGCACAAAAAGTAGCGGTGAACTATTTGCGCGCCAAATTGAATCTGATTGCTGTCGTTTCGAAAAAGAAGGCAGCAAAAAAAGCATTCGATTTATTCAGCCGTCCTTTTAGAAAATCAAAGAAAAAGATCCCGCCTGTTTTTGAAAAAGCCGAAAAGCTGTCTTTTAAACAGGATGGTTACAATATCAAAGGGTATCGATTTAACCACCCTGCCCCGCACAGGGTCCTGATCCTGCATGGTTTTGAATCTTCCTGCCGCAATTTCGACCGGTATATAAACCCGCTGATCCGGAAGGGTTATGAAGTATTAGCATTTGATGCCATGGCACATGGAAGATCGGAAGGAAAAAACATTACACTACCCGATTATATCAAAACCATTGAGCTTATTCAGGCACATTATGGACCGGTCGACCGGTATATGGCTCATTCCTTTGGGGGTTTGGCCCTTGTATTGTATTTGGAAAAAAATGCACATGAACCTACAGACAAGGCCGTTTTAATTGCCCCGGCTACAGAAACCACCACTGCGATCGATAGCTTTTTCAAATTCCTGGATCTGAACGACGGGATAAAAACGGAATTCAATAATCTGATCGTTGAAAGAAGCGGGGTTCCTCCAGAATTCTATTCCATAAAACGGGCCTTACCAAATTTAAAAGCAGCCCTTTTATGGATTCATGATGATACGGATGAAATCACCCCCTTATCGGATGTGAAACCGATCATGGATAACAAACCGGAACAGGTGGAATTTATGATCACCTCCGGGCTTGGGCACCGACGTATTTACCGGGACAACAAAGTACAGAAAAGAGTCTTCGATTTTTTATAAGAGCTGGTACTTGCTATTTCTTGAACACTTAACTTAGCATCGAACAAACATACGTATGCAATATATACCTCAGGTAATTTTTCTGATTCTGACGACCGTTGCCATTGTTCTCTTTTCAAAAAAAGTAAAGGAGATACGGCGTAATATTTTGCTGGGGCGTGACGAAGATTTTAGCGGATCTACGGGGGAAAGATGGAAGAATGTGTTGCTGTTGGCATTTGGGCAAAAAAAGATGTTCAAATACCCGTTTGTGGCACTGCTCCATTTTTTTATTTATGCGGGATTCCTCATCATCAATATTGAAGTACTTGAAATTATTCTGGATGGTGTTTTAGGTACACACCGTTTGTTCTTTCCAATATTGGGTGGCTTTTACAGTTTCCTCATCAATTCCTTTGAAATACTCGCTTTTATTGTTTTGATAGGCTGTCTGATCTTTCTGGCCCGCAGAAATTGGGTGAAGTTGAAACGTTTTAGCAGTCCGGATCTTAATGGCTGGGCCCGAAGTGACGCCAATAATATTCTCATTACAGAAGTGGTATTAATGAGCCTTTTTCTTTTGATGAACAGCGCCGATCGCGCGTTGCAATTACAAGGACATCCACACTACCACGATACGGGTAGCTTTGTTCTTTCCGGCCTTTTGGCTCCCTGGCTTACCGATGTGAATGCCACCTCGTTGATCCTCACCGAACGTATTGCCTGGTGGCTTCATATAGCTGGTATCTATGCATTCTTGAACTATCTGCCCTGGTCCAAACACCTGCATATTTTATTAGCATTCCCGAACGCCTATTATGCCCGCCTGGCACCCACCGGAAAAATGAACAATATGCCGGCTATTCAAAACGAAGTACTCTATGCCATGCAACCGGAATTGGCACCTACTGAGGCTGTGGCCCCTGGAAAGTTTGGCGCCAGAGATGTTATGGACCTTAGTTGGAGAAATCTGCTCGATGCCTATAGCTGTACTGAATGTGGCCGCTGTTCTGCAGCTTGCCCTGCTAACCAAACAGGTAAATTACTTTCTCCCAGAAAGATCATGATGAGTACCCGCGACCGCTTGGAACAGGTGGGTGAGAATATAAATAAAAACGGGCAGTTTCAAGATGATGGGAAATCGTTGCTGCATGATTATATAACAGTAGAAGAATTAAGAGCCTGCACCACCTGCAATGCCTGTGTGGAAGAATGTCCCGTTTCGATTTCACCACTGGAGATCATTCTGGAATTGCGCCGTTCACTTATCATGGAAGAAAGCAATGCCCCGCAGGAATGGAATAGTATGTTCAGTAACGTGGAGAATAATTTTGCTCCCTGGAAACTGGCTCCGGATGAACGCGATGCCTGGACAAAGGATATTTGAAAATAGTTTATGCAACTACCCCCCTTCCCCTTTCAAACCATTCCATGGGAAACGATTCCTGAAGAAATCCATCAGGGAGATACCGGCACCGCTTACTGGCAGGTTTTCCAGATGGAAAATATCCGGATTCGAAAAGTACGATATAGTGCGAATTACCTGGCCGATCACTGGTGTCGCAAAGGGCATATTATATTATGCATGGAAGGAAGTATGCAAACCTCCCTGGAAGACGGCAGAGTGATATCCCTCGAAAAAGGTATGACTTATGTTGTGGGAGATGCAAACGAAGCCCACCGCACTTTCTCTCCATCAGGCTGTTTACTATTTATTGTAGATTGAACGAAAACTGTTATTCCAGGATCAATGGGTAGCTAACACCCCTAACCGAAATACTGGCATTATTGTCGCATCCTGTATTTCCAAAATCAATGGTTATTTTAGGCACACCAGGCTGGGTCAATTCAATGGCCCCACACTCAAACCAATTACATAGGAGGCGGCGTACAAGGGGCTTGATAATACTGAAGGAGAAACTGGTACCATCCGTATTAATGCCACTGGTCGATCCGGTAATTACATACAGGTCATCCAGCGGATTTAAAGGCGTGGCACTACCTTCTTTCCATTCTCTGAAACGCACACTGTTCCAGGTAAAATAAAGACCGCCGGGTTTGATCACAGAACCATTCACCTCAATTTTAAATACACGGTTTCCGGCAGCATTCAATCCCATATTCGTGATCTGTTTGGACCCTGCTATGCGGTGATCATTCACAAAATACTCCTGAAAAGAAATATTAATAACCGTGCCCTGATCAGGATAGTTACCGTCGAACTGAGCCAGAATTTTACCCCTCCTTGCCCGGCCATCGACCCCTACACAATTCACTGCACCAAAATCTATGACCAACTTATGTGGAAGCGAAAGCGTATCAAGCGAAATAACGGCACATGAAGCTCCTGCCGGCCCATTCGTTCCCGAACCTGTAACAGCCACACCCGCCATCCCGGTTATGGCACCAAGATTAATGGCCTGATCAACCATCATCGAAACATCGTTGAATTGCGCCTCCGCAAAAGCATTGTTTCGGGCAGAGGATAAAGGTGGATTCACTTCCTGATCTGATTTCTTACAGGATAGCGAAAATAGAAGAGAAGCAAATAAAATATATAAGATATTGGTATTCATCTACAAATCAGTTTTCCTAAGGGATCTGGGTAAAATAGCCCATTAAAAACGTTCAGGCTCCGTATTTATTACCTTTTTTTACGTGTTTTTACTTAGCGTAACCTTCAGCACGCTTTTTGCGTCCAATTATCAACCTTACTTATGATGAACAATACCTTTTGCAACCGAACCATATTTGCGGTGATCCTGCCTGTTATTTTACTGGCTTCTTTTCATTGCAGTAAAAAAAAGGACAACGGTACCCGCAGCTTTTATATGGGCACTACACCCTGGCCGGCCGACTTCACATTTGCCGATGTTGATACAGCCTATCAGTTTTTGTATGAGAACAGCGATATCATCTCGCAGCACTTTGACGATGGCATTCCCTATGAAGAATGTTTAAAAGGCAGCGCCTGGCCCAAAAAATTGACAGATGATATCAATTACCGTCAATCACGCAGTGCAGGGAAAAACGTATTCCTCAGTGTTTCAGCCCTTGACCTTACCAGAAAAGCTAAAGCGGTATATTATGAAGCGTCTACAGCTTCTGCAACCACAAAAGAACAATGGATGTTGCGCGCTTTTAATGATGCCGACATGATCACCGCCTATTGTAACTATCTGGAAGAATTGATTCGGGTATTCAATCCCGTCATGGTAAACTATGGAGTAGAGAGTAATTTATCGGATTGGGATCCTCCAGCGTTTCAGCTATATAAGAAATTTCTGGAAGCAGTTTTTACCCGATTAAAAAAGGCGCATCCGGAACTACCCTTTTTTGTTAGTGTGATGGTGGAAGAATCTCCTGCTGCCCTTACCAATGCCGCAGCGGTATTGCCATTTAGTGATTATCTGGCACTTAGTGCCTATCCTTATGTTACCGTTAGTTCGGCTGCTGCCGGAAATACCGATCCAGATCTCTTTCCTTCCGATTACTTCAGCAGATTTCTGGATCTCGCTCCACAGAAACCCTTCGCTTTTGCAGAAACAGGCTACATAGCAGAAGATCTGGTGGTGCCCTCCTATGGATTAAACAGAAAGGGAAACGAGGAATGGCAAAAAAAATACCTCCTGAAAATATTGGACATTTGCGCACAACGGAAAGCCAGATTGCTGATTTGGTTTTGCTCCAAAGATTACGATAAAGCCGTTGAAACCATGAAGAGGATGGGTAATTATCAGGATCTGTTTGCATTATGGAAAGATATCGGCTTATATGACCAAACAGGCCGTTCACGTCCCGCATTCAACATCTGGAAGGAATGGAAAAACAAAACCAGGGTGCAACCCTGAAACCTATAATTTTTCCGCTGCATCTTTATTGGTAACGATGCGAATCAGTTGGATCAATGCCGTTATACCAAAAATGCCACCGATCACCCAGTGAATGATATGCGTATTCTTTTCCAGCAAATTAACCAGCAGCAAGCCGCCCAAAATAAAGATCATATTACCAATAAAGGTACCGATGCCAATCCCGGAGATATACAGGTTATAATGATCGTTGCGGGGTTGTAATAATTTCTTGGTGAATAAAACCGTACTCCAGCCAAACCAGAATGGAATTTGTACCGGATTCAGTGCACTCATAACCACACCCAGCCAGAAGCGTGGAAGGGTACTGGATAGTACCATATTCTCCTTTTCCGTAGTACTTAAGGCCGCCACAAAACTGGAAACCATTAATGCAAAAAGGATCAGTACCGTGATCCATTCCAGCCAGCGAAACAATCGCTTCTGTGTACGCACCCAATCCATGGCCACAAGCGAAAGCCGCACATAGATCATTTCCACCAGCAGAGCACCCAGTGAAAACCAAATCGCCGGAGCTATGCCGTCGCTAACAGATATCTGCATTACAGCTACATTCAGGATCCCTAATGGCAAACATCCCAAAAAACTGATCAGCATACCTGTAAAAAATATTCGAATAAAACTCATGTACGTTTCTTAAACATTTTGTTCCGCTGCGTCCCTTTCGGGAGTCGGCTGCGACGGTAGAACTACTGCATAACAATTAAAGGACCCCTATTCCCCAGCATCATCCTTCTATCAGGCACATTCACTATTCACCACTCCCCTCTCCCCTCTCCCTTCTCACCTCTCACCTCTCACCTCTCACCTCTCACCTCTCACCCCCCCTCACACCGGCATCCGCCCCAATTTCTCCGACCACATCTTATCCTCTTTAAACATCTCCATTCCCTGCCGAAAAGTCAAATAAGGCAAACCACGCTGATGATTCAGACGACTTATTTTAGACAGGATCAACCAATGACGGGCAATTTCCTTCCACGCAAAGAATATAGAGTGTCGCGGATCGTACATATGCGTGGGTTCGGCTCCGGCGCCATTTACTTCAATGATTAAAAAATTCTTACCCTTACAGAGATCTTCCCAGGTATCAAACCGGATATCGAGTCGGCCAAAATAAAATTCAGGGATCTGCTTACATATGCTATCCATTGTTTCGGAAAATCCGGGATCGATCAGGTGTGAATCGTCAAGAAATAAAGCCCCGCGTGCATGGTTTCCATAGGGAGAAACTATACACTTCTCCCCCGCTGGTAAAATACGACTAAAACCGGCAGGATGCATTTCTTTCAATTTTTCCAGATACATCATAGCCCGCCAATCCTTACGCAACAATTGCTCCAGCGTACACTTACCATCTCCAGTAACCGAAAGAAATTCTTTCCGGACAATACCTGTAACCTTCCCTTTTTCCTTTCCCGGAAAACGATAATAATAGATCCCCACTTCATTGGGGTATGAAATAAATTCCTGCACATGAAAATCCATACTGGATTGGGTAGCATAATGAATCAGCTCTTCGCGGTTATGCAGTTTTTTTACCCCCCGTCCGCGCCCTCCTACATCAGGCTTACCCATCACGGGAAAATCCATTTGCAGTTTTTCCATATCCGCTAATATTTGAACCGGATCTGCAGGTAGGGTGTAAAACAGGGTCTTGGGTTGAAGAGGAAGTGGGATCAATCGGGCAATAGCCGATTTCGATTCATTCAGCAAGCCCCCATTTCGAATCAGGGGATTGGATGTATTAAAGAAAAAAAAGGAGCCATTCCGCAGGCAACACCAGCCCCAAACAGGATATACCCAACTATAAATCGCTCCGAAACTCCAGAATTCCCAATGAGTGATTTTTATAAAAAAAGGGTGACGAAAAAAGTGCTTTAAAAAACTCATGAACGACGCGAAAGATTTTTTTCAAAATAGAAATCCTGACGGGCCTGCTGACCGTTCTTCAGATCAAGATAATGCATTTCAGCCGCATGACCTTGCAGCTCCACAGAAGTGACACTTACCGTAAAAATCTGACCATCGCGATTCATCCGGATATCATTATGAAGATCCCCGTCGCCAGAGAATTGGTGAAAGTGAAGAATATCTTCCAAACCTGTCTGTTGTTTAGTTTCAATGAATTGCTGAAACCATTTTTCCCTGCGGGCAATTACTGCGGGATCATATAACGTTACACTGGACCAAATGTGTGGACGGGTCGCCTCCATTTCACGGGTAAATTTTTGTTTCCCATCCCATCGGCATTCAAACAAATGACCATCATCCCAGATAACAGCGGTAAAGGGCTCTATACCGGTTAATTTAATCGGCAGAAAGCTATTATATGGAGTAGCTCCTTCAATCAGATCGATCAGGATCAAACCCCTGCTTTTACGATAAGGAGGAGCCGGCTGATGGGGCTCAAATCCACCATTCAGAAAAACAATAGCATTCCCATTTTCATGGACAGCGATCCAGGTGCCTCCGGCATCGGCATCTTTGGGAAACAATATCTTGCCTGATTCAAAAGAATATATCGCCGGATGCAATGCATCAGCCCTACCCTTCTTTTCGTCGCGGTTCGACGTAAGAAACACGGAATCATTAACCGGAATAAACGTTACTGTGCACATTGCTGACGGTGCTTAACGGTGGAAGAAGCCACGCCGAAATCGTCGGGCAAATTAACGGAGCTGACTTCATTGATACCCACCCGGATCAGCGCCATATGATGAATGGTGTGCTCCAGATTATAAGCCACTTCGCGAATATAATTCGTGTCAATAGCAATGGACGCATCGGCTTCGTCATAATAGGCGGCCTCTAATTTCATTTCCTTATCGGGCCTGTTCAACCCTCTTCCAATTTGTGTAAGTATAGAAATCGCCAGATTACGATCCGTTTCAATAGCCGTATCTCTTTTTCGCTTTTCATAATTCACTACGCCACACTCGTAACCCTGTTCCAGACACTGGAACAGTTCTATTATATGACGAACATGCTGCCCGATGGTATTATTGGAAAGATTTCGACAAGGAGTAATGAACTCCAGATCTGTTAAATGCTGAAGCGTCCCGTTTAACTGCACAAATACATTATTGACTGTTTTCTGTAATAACATGGACTGAATTTAGATGTTGCAAAATAGTGCTTTTTTCCCTCGATTGGATACCTTAAAATCCTGTTTAATCTTTTGCCGCTTTCACATTCAATGTAACAACAACAAGATCCCCCATCGTTAAGCTGCTTTCGCCTACATCAAAATCCTTCCGGTTTATTTTAAACTGTCCATTGAACCAATATCCGTTACCGTCGGGAACAGCCGTAAAGGGAAACTCGATCGCCCTGCTAACTCCTTTCATTTTTAAATTTCCATATGCATACCAGGTATTCTTTTTATTGGCTCGCACAATGCGGTTGCTGGTAAATTGAATAAGGGGATATCTGGCTACATGAAAGAATTCTACTTCCTTTAAATGCGCATCGCGCATATCCACTCCCGTATTGACAGTGGCAGCTTCTACGCTAACATCAATAGTACTTTGCGTCAAATTGGCCGGTTCAAAACGGATCATTCCAGTTAATCCGGCAAAAGTTCCATTAACCCATGAGCCCAGCATTTTTATTCCAAACTTGATGGTGGAGGCCTCCGGAAGGGGTTTATAGACCTGTGCTGAACCAGTTTTAAAAAAAGTAAACAATAAAACAAAAAGGATAAGGCGCATAGAAGGTTTTTACACAGTTTCAAATGTAAAGACAATTTGAGTTAAAAAACGGCCAATAAAGGTCAAAATCCCGATACCTGTTTTAAGCGGCAAACACGGTGGATCATTCCCCCCAAAATTAAAAATGATCCTTCGCCCCTCTGCGGGACAGAAAATGTGGGGAAATGAACAAAAACCTGCCCTTTGCTATTATCTTTGAATAACGAAATAGGATATATTACCCAACGGATCAGATTTTGTTGTGGTCCCATTTTACAGAACAGGAATTATTCATTTATGCAAATAAAAACAGTTGCTGAATTTTTAGCGGAGGGCCGTCAGCCTGAAATTTTATTCTGGGTAGGTTGTGCAGGAAGTTTTGACCAGCGGGCCCAAAAAATTACCCGGGCTTTTGTGCAGATTTTAAATAAAGCCGGAATCTCTTTTGCTATATTAGGCAAAGAAGAAATGTGTACCGGAGATCCTGTTCGCCGGGCCGGAAACGAGTTCATGTTCCAAATGATGGCCTATCAGAATATTCAGATCCTGAATAACTATGGAATCAGGAAAATAGTAACTACCTGCCCGCATTGTTTCAATACACTTAAAAACGAGTATAAAGAATTGGGCGGGGATTACGAGGTGATTCATCATACGACTTTATTACAGGAACTGATCGACCAGGGGAAAATAGTCTTAAAAGAAGGAGGCAGCTTTAAAGGCAAAAAGATTACCTATCACGATAGTTGTTATCTGGGTCGGGCCAATGATATATATGAAGCACCCCGTAAAGTTCTGGAACAGCTCGACGCAGAACTGGTAGAAATGAAACGCTGCCGTTCGAATGGCTTGTGCTGTGGTGCCGGCGGCGCCCAGATGTTCAAAGAAGAGGAAAAAGGGAATACCCGGGTGAACTGGGAACGAACCGATGAAGCTTTAGGCACTAACGCTTCTGTAATTGCTGCTGCCTGCCCATTCTGCAATACAATGATCACAGATGGGGTAAAAACCAAAGAAATGGAGAATAATGTTCAGGTACTGGATATTGCCGAGCTAATTGCACAATCCCTCGGGTAATTTATTCCGCTGGTAATATTCCATGCACTTTTTTCAAAACTTCTACCAATCGAACCGCCTCTCCCAATTTGCCCTTAGGAATGGGAATATGCAGTTCGTCCTGGCTGGCGCCTCTTGCTGTATAAAATTTATATACAATCTCCAGCACCATGGGATCAACTTTTTCAAGTATGGAAATTTTATGCACCATTCGGTCCTGATCTGCGAATACATTTAACACCCCATTGATCAAAACCACTCTGTGGGTGATGCGCACTTCCGGTTGCTTTTTAAAGAACCCCTTCAGCGAACTCATCCCAATTAAATAAATCATGAACGCATAGATAACCCCAATAAGTGTTGCTACCAATACAGCCATTCCCCAGGTAGCATCCCGTTGCAATTTCACGAACACAGCCCCGATAAGTGCCACCAAAATGCCGGTGACTACAGCATTCATTTTCCGATCTTTTTTCTCCCACTTTACGAATATCTTCCATTCTTCGGGAGTGTACTGCCAAATAATTACCTGCTCCGCCTCATTGCTGTCAATTGCAGACAGACCAATTTTGGCCTTTTCCTTCCCCGCAGTGTCCTGCCCATCCGGAGGTCTGTTTTTCATCAAGGCGCCAATCGTTTCCCTCGTGCGCACCAGTTCATTCCGGGCTTTACGGATACTTTTAATACCACCCGATATAATCACATAGCTGCAACCGCTGAGTAACAAGCCCAGCAACCAAATCCAATCGGGAAATGCAAAAAACAGGCCGATGGCAAGGGGTAACAGTATGATTCCCACAACAATCAGAATGACGCCTGCTGCCTCCCCTCCCTGTGATTGAACCTTTTGATCCATACTATGATTTGAAACCAATTTACTCCATCAGGCAGTGTCCACACATACCCTGATTACGGTATTCTTCTTCTCATTAACTTTGCGCTATGAATTGGAACTACCAGGAGCTTTTGCCAGCAGATTTTGATCCCGGATCCCGTGTATGGATCTATCAGGCCAACCGTGTTTTCACCTTGTCGGAAGCGTTGATGATTGAAGAGCAATTGGAAAATTTTGTGGCCTCCTGGCAGGCACATGGTGCCAAAGTAAAAGGCTATGCCAACCTATTGTTCGGGCAGTTCATTGTTATCATGGCCGACGAAACCCATACCGGTGTGAGCGGATGCAGTACCGACAGCTCGGTACGCATTATTAAAGAAATTGAAAAATCTACCGGCGTTTCACTATTCGACCGCCAGCTACTGGCCTTTGTTATAAAAGAAAAAGTTCAGGTGCTTCCCCTCGCCCAACTGAATTATTCCGTTGAAAACGGATTTGTAAAGGGAGATACCCTTTATTTCAATAATCTGGTGGCCACCAAAAAGGAATTAGAGCATAATTGGATGCAACCACTTAAAGATAGCTGGCTAGCCAAAAGAGTGAAATTAGCCGAAGCATAAAAACCCTGATCACACCGCTTATTTACCGCTTTTTTTCAGATCTATTTTTTTGGGGGGATTGATAAAATTATAGGTTAAAGTTAACCGGTAGTTTCTGGTTTGGGTATAACTGAATGACTCATGCGTAAAGTTGGTTCCATAAGTAAATGTCCGGTTCTTTTGTTGCTGAATGGGATCTATGATATTCACCGTTACAATAAATCTTTTTTGAAAGAACTTGCGTTGTAAACCCAGGTTCATACTTGTATTCCAACGAACATATCCCTGTGGATTGGCAAAACGGTTGAATGTAAAACTTCCATTAAAATTCCATACATCTGCCGGAGCATAATTCCCATTCAGGTTGGAAGTAAAGGAACCACCATTTCGATACCGGTACGTATTACGGTCAAAAGCACTATACCGGTTATAGGTATAACTGGCACTAAAATTCATTCTGAATTTTCGCGAAAAAGTGAGACCGCTCCACATACTCGTCTCGTATTCCAAACGGTCATCAATATTCTTCCAGGTAACATGGGTCTTCCCATCGGGCTGCAAGGTCCTTAACTGCGCATATACATCCTGCACTATATTATATCCCAATCCCAGATTCAGGAAAAACTTATCGTGGGTGCGTCCCATTACCCAATCGAAATTATGTGAGGTAGAAGGCAACAAATCGGTGTTACCAAAACGCAGATTATAGGGATCGGCATAATCGATCGTGGGATTCAGCTCGCCCATACCCGGGCGGCGAATGGTTCTGCGATACGATAATGTTATATTCCACTTCTCCTGCCACTGCCGGTTGAAATTAAAAAAAGGCAGAAATGTCCAATAGGCATTATCGGCCTCTTGCTTGGATTGGTACAGGTCGAAATAAATATGCGTTTCCTCTGCATTCACCCCACCGGAAATACTCGTCCCTTTTTCAAAAACATGCCGGAGGGAAAAACGCAGGTTGTTTACCTTTTGGCGAAAACGAAAATCATTGCTCAACAGATCGCTTTTGATGTATTGGCCATCGGATTTACGCAGGTATTCCGACAGCAACTCCACATGACTGCTGCTGTAACTGTACATGCCTCCGGTTGAAAAAGAGGTCTTATTATTGGCCAGCAATTTATCGTACGCTACTCTGAAATTATACCCACTGCTGTTAGTATGAGTAAACTGTTGTTGCGTTGAATCTTGTCCGTTAGGTGTAAAATCAGGCCAGAAATACTGTTGAAAGAAATAACGGTCATTGCTATTGAAAGAAATATTCGAACTTCCGATCAATCGGAGCGTTTCGCCCGGCTTTTTACCCCGGTGGGTATAGGTGATCGTACCGGAAGGATTGGAACCCTTTCCCATGCTTTGTATAGTACGACGACTCAACCGATAGATCGATTCATGCTGGTCCAGATTCGTATACACCGTGGTACTTTTGTTATCAAAGTCATTCTGATTAAAACTGAAAACGGCATTCACACTATTACGCGGATTGAACTCATAATCAAAAGAGACCCTGAAACTCGGGCGACGGTTTATATTCCGGTATTCATTATCCGTATTGAAATAGTTGGACGAATCGGCATAAATATTCTTACGACGGGAATAACCATACCCTTCATACTGATTGTACCCCAACCCTCCGCTGATATTGAGTGAAAATCCCTTTTTCCGAAAATTCAGGTTGCCTGAAATACCCGCTTCCCCACGCGTACCACCTGAAATATTCAAGCGGCCGGTTCGACCCACTTTCCCTTTTCGGGTTACGATATTGATTACCCCTCCTGGCTCATTGGCATATTGAGGTGGGGGATTCGTCATCACTTCCACCCGTTCAATCATACTACCCGGCATAGACTCCAGAAAGTCCTGCAATTGCTGGGCATTTAATTCTACCGGCTTATCATCGATGAGTATTTTGGGTTCTTTTCCGCGGACGGTGATTTTACCATTGGGATCAGACGCCACAAGAGGAACATTCTTTAACAGGTCACTGGCATTGCCTCCGGCACTAAGTGCCGATTCCCCGGCATTAAAAGTTATATTACCTTCCTTGCTCTGGATCAGCGGTTTTTCAGCATACACCACCACCTCCTTAAGGTCATTATTGCCCGGTTTAAGCAATAGATCATTCAGGTTGAAATCAAACCGCTCCATCCGGATATTAATAGAATCCAGCACCAATGGGGAAAATCCAATTGAGGTGATCCGCAAGCGATAATAACCAAAAGACAGATTGGATAAAGTAAACCCACCATCCTTATCAGTAATCGTTCCCTTCCGGGTACTGGTATCGGGCAAGCGTAATAATTCGACCGTGGCGCCCGTAACGGCATTGCCTTTAGCATCCACCACATTTCCGGTAATCAGCCCCTGTTCCAACGATTTACCCGCCTGAGCCAAAACACGGCCCTCCCAGACACCTATCACCAGCATTATCCATACAAGAAAACTGCGCAAAAACATGCCCGAATTTACGTACTAAGAAACTAATGGGAAGGGGAATAACGTTGAGCGGTTTGATTGGAGGGGTGTGTGGGGTTTGGGGTGTGGGGCGGGCATTTTACACTCAAACTCAAGCTCAAACTCACACTCCAACTCCTTCTCGCACTCCCATTCCCAAGCTCTTTCCCTTTCTCTTTCCCCTTCTCTTTCCCCTCCCCCCCTGCCATCCTGTCACTTTTTGAACAAAAAATTGACTATTTTTGTCGTTACAAAAAAAGAACTGATGTTGGAATTGTTGAATCAAAAAGAACATGACGAGAACCGCCAGGGGGAGGCCTATGCTCCTTTTGCATTGGATCCCAACAGGTATGCAAAGCATTTCTATATAGAAAGTTATGGCTGTGCCATGAATTTCAGCGATAGTGAAATTGTGGCTTCTATTCTGAATCAGCACGGTTTTGGTGCCACGCGTAATGCGGAGGAAGCCGACCTGATCCTGATAAACACCTGTTCGATCCGGGAAAAAGCGGAACAGAATGTGCGGCAGCGGTTATCCATATTTAAAAAAGTGAAGCGAAAGAAGCCGGGATTACTGGTAGGTGTATTGGGATGCATGGCGGAACGGTTGAAGTCGAAATTACTGGAAGAAGAAAAACTGGTGGATATGGTGGTGGGGCCCGATGCGTATCGCACCCTCCCCGATCTGATCCAGGAAGCCGAAACCGGTCAAAAAGCAGTGAATGTTATCCTAAGCAGGGACGAAACCTATGCAGACATTTCTCCGGTTCGGTTAGACAGTAACGGGGTGGCGGCTTTTGTGAGCATCATGCGGGGCTGTAACAATATGTGCTCGTTTTGTGTGGTACCGTTTACGAGGGGAAGGGAAAGAAGTCGTGACGCAGCATCGATCATTAACGAATGCCGCGAGTTATTTGAGCAGGGATTCAGGGAAGTGACCTTACTGGGGCAGAATGTAGACAGTTATTATTTCGTATCAGACGACAATAAGGAAGTCGTCAATTTTGCCCAATTATTGGAACGGGTGGCGAAAATTTCGCCCTTGCTTCGGGTACGGTTTTCCACCTCGCATCCCAAAGACATTACCGATGAAGTGCTTCATACCATGGCGGCTCATGAAAATATCTGCCGGTATATTCACTTGCCGCTGCAGAGCGGTTCTACAAGAGTACTGCAATTGATGAACCGTACCTATACGAGAGAATGGTATATGGCAAAAGTAGATCGGATTCGGGAGATCATGCCCGACTGTGGAATCAGTTCCGATATCATCGCCGGATTCTGTACAGAAACAGAAGAAGATCATCAGGATACTCTGTCTGTTATGGAACACAGCCGTTACGACCTGAGCTATATGTTCTTTTACAGTGAGAGACCCGGCACACTGGCCCATCGCCGTTATGCCGATGATATTCCGGAAGAGGTAAAAAAACGCCGATTGCAGGAAATAGTAGATAAACAGGGGGAACTTTCCCTGCGAAGCAATCAGGAAGATGTAGGCAAAGTTTTCAAAGTGCTCATCGACGGAAACAGCAAGAAAAATGAAGCCGAATGGACAGGACGAAATACCCAGAATAAAACGATCATATTCCCGAAAGAAAGCCATCCGCTTCAAAAGGGTGATTATGTTTGGGTTAAAGTGAATGAATGTAACAGAGCTACTCTGAAAGGAGTAATAGAACGAATAGACTGAATTTTTAGATAACCGTAGAAAAGAAAAGTGCCAAATGGATATTCAATCAATAAAAAATCGTTTTGGAATCATCGGTAATTCCCCTGCCTTGAATTATGCCTTGCAGGTGGCGGGTCAGGTTTCCAATACAGACCTTACCGTTTTGATCAATGGAGAAAGTGGTGTTGGTAAAGAGGTTTTCTCCCAAATTATTCATGCTTTATCGGCCCGCAAGCACAACCCTTTCATTGCGGTCAACTGCGGTGCGATTCCCGAAGGGACCATCGATTCTGAATTATTCGGACATGAAAAGGGCTCCTTTACCGGGGCTGTAGATGCCCGGAAAGGCTATTTTGAAACTGTTAACGGAGGTACTATTTTCCTCGACGAGATCGGTGAACTGCCTCTCGGAACCCAGGCACGTCTACTTCGTGTATTGGAAACCGGTGAATATTTACGAGTGGGTTCTTCAAAAGTACAGAAGACCGATGTGCGTGTTATTGCCGCCACCAATCGCGACCTGTTGGAAAGAACGCAACAGGGAAAATTCAGAGAAGATCTTTATTACCGTTTGAGCACGGTGCCCATCCGCGTGCCCTCACTGCGTGATCGCAAAGAAGATATCCCGTTATTATTCCGTCGTTTCGCAGTAGACTTTGCAGAAAAATATAAATCTGTCCCCATACAACTCGATGAAGAGGCAAAAAATCTGTTAATTAACTACCCCTGGCCGGGCAATGTGCGTGAATTGAAGAATATTGCAGAACAGATTTCTGTTTTGTCGCAAGACAAACTGGTTGGTTCCAGAGAATTGAATCGCTTTCTTCCGGAAACCAATGCCAATCGCCTGCCCATGCTGGCGCAGGGGATCCATCCGGCCGGGAATGCGGGTCCTGAATTCTCGAATGAAAGAGAGATCCTGTACAAGCTCTTTTTTGACATGAAAAAAGATGTGACGGAATTGAAAAAAATGTTTCTGGAAATCGTACAGAATCCGTCAATGGCCACTCAACATGCTTCTTTTCTCAATGAACTGAAGGATTTCAAACAACAGGATATTTTACAACCTGCTGTATTACCCTCAGCCGTATTACAGCCCATGGGCAATCAGTCGGTGGTTATTCCTTCAGACGATCACCATCTTATTCACCATCACGAAGAAGTGGAAGAGTCGCTGAACTTAATGGATGTAGAAAAAGAACTGATCGTAAAAGCATTGAAAAAACATAAAGGGAAAAGAAAGGATGCCGCTACCGATCTGGGCATCAGCGAGCGAACGCTGTATAGAAAATTAAAGGAGTATGATATTAAGGAGTGAAGAGAAGCGGGGAGTTGTAGGTCTGAGGATTGAGGTTTGTGGAGTGAGGTTTGTGGATGAAATGACTCATTTATTTTAAATACTTTTACCCCCACTTAGCACTTACCACTTACCACTTACCACTTTCCACTTCCCCAAAAATTCAACCATCACCATGATCAACAACCCGACACATAAAACCGGCCTCTTCCCCATCGGCCTAATCCTGTTGCTGCTTATTTCGGGCAGCTCCTGTGGAATCTATAAATTCAAAGACATCAGTATTGAACCGGATGCAAAGACCTGTAGGGTGGCATATATCGAGAATAAGGCCCGGTTCGTGAATCCGCAATTGAGTCCGCAGCTAACCGATAAACTCCGGCAAAAGATCAATAACCAAACCCGGCTAACACTTATTCAGGGCGACGAGCCCGACTATGATATCAAATGTGAAATCACAGGCTATGATGTAACTACAGCGGGTGTATCACAACAACAAGCTGCTACCAACCGCCTGATCGTAACCATCAACATTACATTCCGCAATAAACTGGATGAGAAAAAAAATATTGATGCGCCTGTTTCCCGTAACTTCGACTTCTCAGCAAGCTTGAGTCTGGATCAGGCACAAGCACAACTGACACCCACCATTATTCAGAATATGGTGGATGAAATTTTCAACAGAATATTCTCCTCCTGGTAATGAACGCGCTTTTACAAAGCATCCATAAAGATTTATTTCAGCATGAGCTGCTGGAACAGACTTCTATTGAAGAGATCAATCATTTTGTCAACAACTACCCTTTTGCGGCAGCAGGACGCTTGCTGGCTGCTTTTAAATCGGGCCCGCATTCGGAGGCAGCAAAAACAGCAGGTTTGTATGTACATGATCCGCTGGTATTAAATCTGCTTTTTTCAAAAGCCATCCAACAGCCTGTAACGGTTCAGCGTCCTGAAAAAGACGGAATGGTTTCTGCTGCAGTTCCTGATTTAAAAAGCGTTGCGGTTGTTGATACGGAAGAGCATTTTAGCGATGCGGAGGCTCCGGAACAAACAGCCGACCGGGCTGCCGAAGAAGTACCACCTCTCAAAATTCCGGCTCTGGTAATTCCGGAGGTAACCTTGAGTCCGGGAAAGGAATTCAGTTTCGAACCCTATCATACTGTCGATTATTTTGCCTCTCAGGGAATCCGGTTAAAAAAAGAAGATCTGGAAAAGGACCAGTTCGGCAAACAACTGCGAAGTTTTACCGATTGGCTGCGCAGTATGAAAAAAATTGAGCCGGTGAACGCTGAAAATCAGCCTGCAAGCCCGGCTGAGGATACTATAAAAAAACATGCGGCGAGCTCCATTGAGGAAAGTGATGTTGAAACCGAAGCCATGGCCGAGGTTTGGATAAAGCAGGGTAAAACAGCCCGGGCCATGGCCATTTATAAGAAATTAAGTTTGCTTAATCCCTCTAAAAGCCATTATTTTGCAGCCAAAATCGAACAATTAAAAGATTAGTGATATGATGTACTTATTTCTGGCATTGATCCTCCTGGCATGTGCGGCGATCGCTTTTTTTATTCTTATTCAGAACCCCAAAGGCGGTGGTCTGGCTGGTAATATTGCCGGATTCAACTCTCAGTTCATGGGGGTGAAGCAAACTACCGACGTACTTGAAAAAGGCACTTGGGTATTGGCTGCGGTAATTGCCCTGCTTTGCCTCTTCTCAGCTTTCTTTATCCCCAAAGGCAGTTCAGTTCAATATCGTGGTGAAGGCGCAAAACCTGCTACCAGCAATTCTACTCCTGCTCCGGCGAATACTCCGGCAGTACCCGGTAAATAATAAAGATATTATTATGTGAACCCTGCTGGTAACAGCAGGGTTTTTTGTTTATTTTCGACCCGAATAATTTCCCATGAAGAAACGCCTGCTGCTTTTCTCCCTTGTTCTGATCGGTTTGCTTCTGGCAATAGCCGCTTTTCTGCTTTTCGGGTCGGCTACCGGCTCCTCCGAAAAATCAAGATACCTATATATCCCCAGCGATAAAGCCACATTCGATGAGGTTTATAAAACGCTTTCAGACTCCGGCTATATTTCCTCCCCATCTGTTTTTAAACTGTGGGCTGATGTAAATAATCTCTCCCAAAAAATTAAACCGGGTAGATATGAAATTAAGCAAGGCACCAATGTTTACGACATGGTGCGGATGCTGAAAAATGGAAAGCAGTCGCCCGTTAAACTGATTATTACCAAATTCCGGACAACTGAACAGGTTGCGGCCTTTTTGGGAAGAAAATTCGAAGCGGATTCCGCAGCGTTTATTTCATTCATGAATAATGCCGATTCCATACAAACCCTTGGTTTGGATACCGATAATTTTTTAACCTGCATATTGCCCAATACCTATGAAGTGTTATGGAATAGTGGCCCAGGTGCCATTTTCCGTAAATTACAGGCAGCAGGAAGCTTATTCTGGAATGAAACCAGAAAAGGATTGGCTGCCCGGCATGGACTGGATATGAAACAGGTCTATATTCTTGCTTCCATAGTAGAAGAAGAAACCAATGCAGAGGAAGAGAAAGGTAAAATAGCGAGTGTATATATCAACCGTTTTCGGAAAGGCATGCGTTTACAGGCAGACCCCACCGTTAAATTTGCCTTAAAGGATTTTATGTTGAAACGCATCTACGAAAAACATCTGGCGGTAGTTTCCCCATATAATACTTATAGAAATTCAGGTTTGCCCCCCGGCCCCATTTGCATTCCATCCCTAAAAAGCATCGAAGCTGTTTTACAGGCTCCTGAAACCGGTTATCTTTATTTTGTGGCAAAAAGTGATTTCTCGGGGCGTCATGAGTTCAGCGAAACCTACGAACAACATCTGATTTATGCCAAAGCTTTTTCAAAGGCACAGGATGAACAACAAAAGATCAAAAAGGCAAATGAAGCGATAGAACAGGCCCCATGACCAAAATCGAAAAAATCATATTGAATTTTCCCCTGATCCGGTTCCTGATCGCAAAAAGTAAAAAGATCATCCTGCCCGGATTTGATGGCGTGCCTTTATACGATGTGATCGTATTTTTCATTAAGGAAGTGAAAACGGTTGGATTGAACGAACGGGCCGCAGCGATTTCGTACAACTTCATAATGGCCATTCCACCCACCTGTTTATTCCTTTTTTCCCTGATACCGCATTTTCCGTTTATAAAGAAAAAAACCATGCAGTTGCAGCTTACGCAACTGATCAAAGATATCATTCCCGCCAAGGAACATAACACCAATCTGATTCAGTTCGTAAATGGCTTTTTTGATGATTCCCGTATAGGTCTGCTGTCGTTTGGTTTCGTATTACTCATCTTTTTTGCCTCCAACGGCATGATGGGACTGATGCGTTCCTTCAACAAAAATTATGTAGGATTCTCCAAAAGAACGGGCTTGCATATGCGCTGGGTAGCCATCAAACTGACCATTCTTATCATGGGCTTATTATTAGGTTGTTTATTGCTGCTGATCATGCAGGGTTCCATGATGAAAATTCTGGGGATCGAAAACGAAACGCTTAAATCCATACTGGGCACATTCAGATGGATGTTCATGCTGGGGCTTATTTTTTACACCTTTGCCTTCATCTATAAATATGCCCCGGCTGTTACCAAAAGATGGCGTTTGTTATCACCTGGCTCTATACTGGGGTCCGTATTGAGCGTTGCCGGCACCCTGGGCTTCTCCATTTTCGTAAACAATTTCGGGAAGTATAATGCCCTTTATGGTTCCATTGGAACCGTGATCATGTTTATGGCTCTTATATTCATCAATTCGCTGGTATTGCTGATCGGCTACGAATTGAATGCCAGCATTCACTCCTTGAAGGCACTTGCAGAGGAAAGGGAAAAACAGGAAAAAAACGCCGAAGCCTCCCCTGAAACTATTTAAGCATTTGCGCTATTTCATAATAAGCCTGACGATCCGTTACCTGTCGCTCCAGAAATTTACGGTATCCCTTCGCATTATTTACAAACATATTGGCCGGCAGGCCGCCGCGCCAGCGGGGATGTAAGGGGTTACCCCTTTCTAACAATTCCTGATCTTGTAACCAGAAAAAACGGGCCTTGTATCCTTTCTCCCGGATAAACTGCCGGATTTTCTCTGGATAAAAACCCGGACCGTTTAAACTCACCAGCCAAAGATTCACTTCCTTGTCTTTATTGGCTTCCACAGCCTTTTCCATCCAGGGAATTTCGTTGATACAGGGCGCACACCAGGTGGCCCAAAAGCTAACAACGATCGGCTGCGATTCATTTCTGATCAGGGAATCGAGTGTTGAAACAGAAACCGGCCTGATATCCTGGGAAAATATCTGGATCGGAATAAGCCACATCAATAAGAAAAGGGATCGTATCGCATACATAATAGCCGTTTTATTCGGAGGCAACGCCCCATTCTGCAAGCAGTTGAGCTCGCATGGGCTCGGGTAAATGAGGCTGGTCGTAGTGTCCGGCCAGATTTTTTTGCCGGAAAGCTTCATAAATGGTAACGGCACAGGCCACGGAAATATTCAGGGACTGAATGATACCCACCTGGGGAATAATAAAATTCCCGTCGGCCATCGCCCGAAACTCCTCGCTAACCCCGGCATGTTCATTTCCAAAAACCAGGGCCGTACTTTGGGTGAAATCGATCTGATGCATGCCCACTGCATCGCTGCTAAGGTGGGTGGTGTATATTTTTGCATACCGCTCCCGGAGCTGCTTAAAACAGGCCTCCGCATCGGTAAACTGGTGAATCGTAAGCCATTTGGCCGCGCTTGACGAACTTCGGCTACCCCATTTTTTATGACGGGGGATCTTATTGGTCAGTACATATATCTCCTGAATTCCAACGGCATCACAGGTGCGCATGACAGCCGATATATTATGGGGATCGAACACATTTTCCAGTACTACGGTTATATCATGTTGGCGTTTGTTCAGAACAGAAGTGAGTCTTTGGTGTCTTTCTGGAGTCATGGGGGCGAAATTAGGAAATAACTGTTTGTAATCCTTGAACTAAGCCCTTGTATCGGGCTAATATGCCAGCCGTAAAAACCCGCGGTAAAACTGGCATTTCTGCCCCATTTCCCCTATTTTTGCCCTCCTCTAAAAATCAACTTAAGAATAAGAATTATTGCTTATGAACAATTTGATCTATCTCGTTCCGGTATTTGGTGTCATCGGCCTGATTTACACCCTGATTAAGTTCAATTGGGTTTCCAAGCAGGATGCTGGTAACGATCGTATGAAAGAAATCAGCACCTACATTGCCGAAGGTGCGATGGCTTTTCTGAGAGCAGAATGGAAAATCCTTTTTTATTTCGTGATCATCGTAGGTGTTTTATTAGCCTTTATGGCAAATGCCAACCCGCATTCACACTGGAGCATCGCCCTGGCTTTTGCCCTGGGTGCTGTATTTAGTGCTACTGCCGGTTATATTGGTATGAAAGTGGCCACCCGCGCCAACGTTCGTACCGCTCAGGCAGCCCGTACCAGCTTGAGCAAAGCCCTTTCTGTTTCCTTTACAGGAGGTGCTGTTATGGGACTGGGCGTTGCCGGTTTAGCGGTAATGGGTCTGGGAGGTTTGTTCCTGGTCCTGAAGGCCTATTTCCATGCCGATGTAGTGGATTCTGAAGAAATGCTCCGCACCATTGAGGTTCTTACCGGATTCTCACTGGGTGCTGAATCTATTGCCTTATTCGCCCGTGTGGGTGGTGGTATCTATACAAAGGCAGCCGATGTGGGTGCCGACCTCGTAGGTAAAGTTGAAGCCGGTATCCCTGAAGACGATCCGCGTAACCCGGCAACTATTGCCGATAACGTAGGTGATAACGTGGGTGACGTGGCTGGTATGGGTGCCGACCTTTTCGGTTCCTATGTAGCAACGGTTCTGGCTACTATTGTACTCGGACAGGAAACAAAAGTTACCGGTGATGATGGATTTGGTGGTTTCTCCCCCATCCTCCTCCCGATGCTGATCGCTGGCGTTGGTATCCTGTTCTCAATTGTAGGAACATGGTTCGTTCGCATCAGCGATACCGCTGCTGTAAGCACAGATAATGTACAGAAGGCACTGAATATGGGTAACTGGGGTTCTATCGTTTTAACCGCCGCTGCCTGTGCCGGTCTGGTATACTATATTCTCCCTGAAACAATGGTTTTACGCGGACATGAATTCACCAAATGGGGTGTAATGGGCGCTATCGCTGTTGGACTGGTGGTAGGTACCCTCATGAGTATCATCACAGAATACTATACGGCAATGGGTAAACGCCCCGTGCTTTCGATCATCCGTCAGTCTTCAACCGGTCATGCGACCAACGTAATTGGCGGATTGGCTGTAGGTATGGAATCAACCTTCCTTCCGATCCTGGTACTGGCTGGTGGTATTTACGGATCTTATTATTGCGCCGGTTTATATGGGGTGGCCATTGCTGCCGCCGGTATGATGGCAACCACCGCAATGCAATTGGCAATCGACGCATTCGGTCCCATCGCTGATAATGCCGGTGGTATTGCTGAAATGAGTGAACTGCCTAAAGAAGTTCGGGAAAAAACAGACGTATTGGATGCCGTAGGAAATACTACTGCAGCTACGGGTAAAGGATTTGCCATCGCCTCTGCAGCATTGACTGCCCTGGCATTGTTCGCAGCCTTTGTGGGTGTTGCTAAGATCGACGGTATCGATATTTATAAGGCAGACGTACTGGCTTCCCTGTTCGTGGGTGCCATGATCCCATTCATCTTCTCTTCCTTGGCCATCCGTGCGGTTGGACAAGCAGCGATGGCGATGGTAGAAGAAGTACGCCGTCAGTTCCGTTCTATTCCGGGCATTATGGAAGGTACGGGTAAGCCTGAATATGACAAATGCGTTGCCATTTCTACACAGGCTTCTATCAAGAAAATGATGCTGCCCGGTGCCATTGCCATTGTTTCTCCGATCATTATCGGTTTCCTTATGGGACCTGAGGCATTGGGTGGATTTCTGGCCGGTGCTACTGTAAGTGGTGTATTGATGGGTATGTTCCAGAATAACGCTGGTGGTGCCTGGGATAATGCCAAGAAGAGTTTTGAGAAAGGCGTGGAAATCAACGGTGAAACCTATTTCAAGAAATCAGAACCCCATAAAGCATCTGTAACAGGTGATACAGTGGGAGATCCTTTTAAAGATACATCTGGTCCTTCCATGAACATCCTCATCAAATTGATGTCGATCGTTTCACTGGTTATTGCCCCTACCCTGGCCGGAATGCACGGTACAACTGCTGCGGCTACCGAAGGTAAAAAAGTGGAAATGACTGTTACTGTAGGTACGAATGAGGGCAAACCGGAAGCGGCTTTCAAAGAATTGGTATCAGCCCTTTCCGCTGATGGTTTGATCGATGGTAAATCGTATCAGATTGAGGTTAAAGAGGGTAAGTTATTCCTGAATGGCACCGAACAGAGCGCAGAAGTAAAAGCTAAATATGCCGCCCTGATCAATGCTGATAATATCAACATTAAAGTTTCAGAAAACTGATAAAGAACCGAATATTCCCTATATTCGTGTTCCAAAGAACGCACTATATCATACCATAATACCAAAAGCCCGGATGTTTCTACATCGGGGCTTTTTTTATGAGGGGGAAGTGAGAGATGAGAGGTGAGAGTGCGTTTGAAAATGAGTGCGACCCTACTTTTACTCTCTTATTACTTACCACTTACCCCTTATAACTTTATACCCATACCCCATAACTCACAGCACCACGAATTAACATTTGCTTACGAAAAATATCGTATATTAGCTCCAAATCACATTTCATGGCTACACGCTATATAAAACCTACCGAAAGTGAGCTGGAGATCCTGCAGGTGCTCTGGGATAAACGCACCGCCAGTGTTCGGGAAGTGCACGAAGAACTGTCCAAGACCAAGGAAGCTGGTTATACCACCACCCTGAAACTCATGCAGATCATGTTTGAAAAAGGTCTGGTGAAAAGGGATGCTACCATGAAAACCCATTTTTACCAGGCGGTCGCCAGCAAAGAAAAAACACAAAAACATTTGCTGGACAAAATGATTGATACCCTTTTTGGCGGCTCCTCCACAGAATTGGTGGTACAGGCACTGGGAAATCACAAAGCCAGTCCGCAGGAACTGGAAATCATTCAGAAAATGCTCGACGATCTTAAAAAGAAATAAACATGGAGCTACAAAACTTCTCTCCATTCTTTATCGCTTTAGGCTGGTCCCTGCTGCATACATTATGGCAGGCTGGACTGCTTTGGGTAATCTATCTTACCCTTACCCGCAGCGGCACAAGATACAGTTCGGTCTGGCGTCACAATCTGGCGCTTATATTAAACCTGAGTATATTGATACTTTTTGGTTTCAATCTTTATTTCGAATACAGTTTCGGCACTTTATTTCAATTTGCCTACGGAGAAACATGGATTGTGACCCGTGCCCTGCCCTCCTATCTTCATTTCTTTCAAACCGTTCTTCCCTGGTTATCGGCCTTTTACCTGATGAGTGTACTGGTTTTATTGCTCCGGTTTACCCGTCAATATTATTATATAAAAAAGATCCGGACCAGCGATCGGTATAACATGCCCGCCTCATTTAAGATCTATCTGGAAAATACCCGTTCGATTTTAGGAATTGTCAAACCCGTAGAGATCTGGATTTCACATAATATTCAAACACCTCTAACCATCGGTTTTTGGAAACCACTCATCCTGATTCCTGTTTCAGCGATCAATCAATTAAGTGTTGCCCAAACAGAAGCAGTCATTTTACATGAATTACAACATATCCGGCGCAATGATTATCTGCTGAATCTATTATTAACCATCACGGATCTTCTTTTATTTTTTAATCCTTTTTGCCGCTATTTCACAGAAGTCATACAACGGGAAAGAGAGCACGATTGCGATGACCTGGTATTACAATTCCGACATCATCCGGAAACCTATGCAGCAGCATTGTTGCAACTGGAGAAAAACAGAAGCATTGGCTCCATATCCTTAGCCTTAGAAGCCACGGGAAGCAGATCCTTCCTTTTACTACACAGAATTAAACGTATTCTTACCGGGAAAATAGAACCACTACAAAAAAACAGAAACGGATATGCATGGCTGTTTCTCAGTTTCGTATTTCTGCTTACCGGCCTGTTGTCTAACAGCAGTTTCCTGGCAGAAAAAAACTTCTCCGCCCAGGATCAATTTTTTATTAAGCCTCAATTGCCCATAACAGTCTCCTCTAATTCCTCATTCCGTGTGCAACAGCCAGGTTTCAGAACCGGGCCCCGGAAAGACCTGCTGGTTGCAAAAGAGAGCTATTATATTCCTGAGTACCTGGAAACAGGTGAGGGGGAAGAAATTAATCCTCTTGCCAATGAAGTGGCCATGGATCCTAACAGACTGAACCGGGATTATGCGCTGGCTTCCGGATCGCTTGCTCCGGGTTTTGCCATTCAATCAAGCCAGATGGAAGGCCCCTTTATTCCTGATAATAGTTTTCGCTATCAGTTCATGCAGGATACCAGTCGCCCGCAACAAAAAGATCCCGGGCCGGCGGAGTTGAAAGCCCTGATCGAGAAGAATAAAACAATGCAGGCACTGGAATCAATCAATTGGATCGAACTGGAGCGTTCGCTGAAAGCCCAGGGATTGAGCCAACTGGATATGGAGAAGATCCAGGCTGAAATCAAAAAGTCATTGGAACAACTGGATTGGAAAAAGATCGAAGAAGACGCGCAACGTAAATTAAAACTGGCGCAACTGGAGTTACAATTAAAACAGAACTATCTGGATCAATTACAAAAATACCATGAGGCCAAAGCCATAAAAGACAAGCAGAAACAAATGGCAGAAGAATTGATCCTTCAGGAACACTTCAACCAAAATGAATCACTTCGCAAAATTCAGGAGAAAAAAGTAATTGACTCGATACGGGCTAAACGCATCATCATTATTTGAGCCTGTTTTTTACCAAACATTTTTAGGACACCAATCGGCATATTTATTATTCAGCAGAAATCCGATCAGGATCTCGTGTGTTCCCTTGCTAACAGTATTTAATCGGGAAGTAGTATAATCATAGGAGTATCCAATATTCAAGGCATTGGAAATATTCACTCCTACCATGCCCGCAAATCCTTCACCATTGCGATAACTCGCGCCTATCCAGGCAAGATCCTGGTATTGTAATTTGGCATTAAAATCTACCTGAACAGGAAGCGGATCAATGTACTTAACCATTACGGAAGGGATCAGGTTAAAATCTTCACTTACAGATAAGCGATAGCCTGCAGTAGCAAACAAATGGGGAACAAATTTCCCATCAGTGGTTTTCACCGCATAATCAGAGAAAGCCACTTTTTGAGGGATGATCTGCTGAGCCGACAAGCCCACAAAATAATCGCCCGAATACAGGTAAAGTCCGGCATTGAAATCAGGACGTATGGTATTGATAATCCCACTGTTTCCTACTGCCGGATCCACCGGTACATAGATAAAGTCGAGCTTGCTGGTATTGAGACTGATATTCGTAAACCCTGCACCGAAACCGGCTGCTAAACTGGTTCTGGCAGAAATACCGATATGATAGGCATAAGTAGCATAGGCAGCAAACCGACTGAGTGGTCCGGTACGATCATTGATCACCTGCAGTCCTACACCATGGTGAGGCTCGGCGGCGGTATAATCCTGCCAATAATTCTTTCCACGGGGATTCTCCCCCGGCACACGAAAAGAAGTAGCAGAGGTACGATAATCCTTTTTACCTATAGGGCCGTGTATCGTAAAATAGGTGGTGATGGGTGCATCCTGCAACCCTACCCACTGGTGACGGTGACTGGCTTTAATATCAGTGTAGTTCTCAATACCAGTAATGGCTGGATTGATGATATACTGATTCAGAATATACTGCGTGTAATGCGGTTTCTGTTGAGCAGAAACCTGCAAACTCACCCATAAGCACACACTAAACAAGAAAACTTTCTTCATACAATGTCATGGTTTAAACCGGGACGCAACTTTTGAGTGGTTTATTCATGATTTGGATGTTTCCGGGTGAGCCCATCGCCCTGAACCGGTTCCTTAACGCAGGATCGTTACAGATCCGTTCATCTGAGCCCGGCCATTCTTTGGATTAATGATCCAATAATAGGTCGCCACCGGAAGCGGTTTGCCATTTACCGTTCCATCCCATGGAGTGTTATAGCCAACGGAATGATACACCAACTGACCATAGCGATTATAAACATCCACCGTAGCCCCCGGATAGGTATCCAGATATTCAATGATCCAACGATCATTGATACCATCTCCATTCGGAGAAAACGCATTCGGCACTTTAGGCGCTTTCAACACTTTAACAAACACCTGATCACGATCCACACAACCATCGGCCGACGTAACTGTCAGAGTATAGGTAATATCATCAGGGGGTGAAACTCTGGGAGTCGAAATTCGGTTATTATCTACATAACTATTTGGTGTCCATAAATAACTCACCGCATTTCCGGTACCCTTCCCGGTCAAACTGATAAAACCACCTTCCAATACAAACTTGTCGGGTCCCGCATCAGCCGTGGGGGTTGGATCCACGGTGATCGTTTGATCCGCAAAAGTGCTGCAACCATTCGCCGCAGCAAAACTATAACGGATGGTATGGGTGCCTGGGGTTGCGGCCGCAGGACTGAATTGCCCGGCTGCTGTGAGTATACCAGGACCGCTGAATGTTCCGGTTCCAGCCAGATTATATATCTCCCGCGCTGCAGTAATAATATAAGGAGCCTGCTCCTGACAAATATCGGCCATGGGATCAAACTGGATGGATGGGCTCGCTTTGATCACCACCTGTTTGGTTATCTGATTGATACAATTGATTCCTGAATAAGCTACATAACGTATCGTATATGTTTTCGTGGCCGGAGTACCAAATTCAGGATAAGAATGCGCATAGGTTTTACCGGCAGTAGGTGTTTCATCCACTGTTTTATTGGTAGGGTCATTGCCGTAATCCCAATAGATCTCCACTTTCACAACAGTACCAAAATCAACAGTAGACGCATCCTTGATCGACATCTCGGTATTGGAACAAAGTTCTGTAGGGTTATTCACATTAAATCCTGCTACCGGAATAGAACCATTTACGGTAAATGGCTTGGTGAGCGTACTTACACAACCGTCTTTTGATGTTACGGTCAAGGTTACATTATAAACGCCTGTTGCGGTATAACGATGTCTTGGATTTTTTCGGGTATCAGTATTGGTGCCGGGAGCCGCATTGGGATCACCAAAATTCCAGGCCCAGGTAAATTGAGCCTCCGAATTATCATTGATCTTACTGCTATCGGTGAACTCTGCAAAGGGGTCGCTCAAACAAACTTCCGGGGTGCCAAATTCCACCTGAGGCTGATAATTTACGTGTACATTTTTAGAGACCAGCGGACTGATACATCCTTTGCTGTTTTCTACCACAAGTGTTACCGGATAATCACCTGCTGCGGCAAATGTATGTGTAGGGCCCGGCGTGCTGTAGGTGGTACCGGAACCAAAATCCCAGGTCCATTTATTCAACGAACCCACACCCGGCACAGAAGCATCAGTGAAAGTAACTGTCTTGGTTTCGCAGGTGGGTGCCGAAAAATTATAATTGGCCACCGGTAATGGATTGACCACGGTGGGTTTGTTCACCGTATCGGAATGACATCCCTTATCGGTTACAATATAGAATTGGGAAACAAAGGTATTTGCGGTCAGGTATTTATGTGCAGGATTTTGTAGGGAGGAGGTATTGCCGTCTCCAAAACTCCAATACCACTGCTGTACTATACTACCCTTTCCATCACTCGCATCTGTAAAGCGGGTACTGTCATTCAGGCAAACCTCAGCAGAAACCAAAAAATTAGCTTTGGGCTGGGCATAAATGGTAGAAAGTGTTTTTACACTGTCGTCCACGCATCCCATAGCTGAGGTAACCGTCAATTTCACCTGGAAAGGACCGGTAGCCGCATAATTATACAATGGACTTTTATTGGTGGAAGTACCGCCATCACCAAATTGCCAGGCATAGGTTAAGGCAGATGCATCTGCAATGCTTGTAAGGTCGGTGAACTGGGCAGCTCCTGAAGGAAGACAAACATTTCCGGGTAACTGAAAATCGACAACGGGTTTCGGGCTGATCAGTATCGGTTTGGAGAATACCACGCTCCTGCATCCCGTGGAGGTTTCCACCTGCAATGTTACATTGTAAGTGCCGGGGGTATTATAGGTATGATACTGCGTGGCACCGGTTAAGGCCACTACCGGTGTTCCCTCCCCAAAATTCCATGTCCACTTAACGATGGTGCCTAATGGAACGGTGGATTCATCCTTAAATTCAATTTGCGATTTTTCACAAAACGGGGCCGTCACTGCAAATTTCGCAATGGGTGGGTCGGAAAGCGGAATGGGTTTACTGAGGGTATCAGATAAGCAACCCACATCAGTAAGGGCAGCATGCCGAACGGTTTTAGCTCCGGCCACCAGATACTGATGGCTTGGGCTCGGCACTGCAGAGAAATTGCCATCCCCGAAATCCCAATAATATTTAATAACTGTTCTGCCCTGTCCATTGGTATTGTCAATAAACTGAACAGGATCGGAAACGCAACCTGTATGCGTAAAATTAAAATCAGCCACAGGCTGATCAAAGATCTGCAGTTCATAATCAATTTCCTGCAAACCACTACAACCGTCGGTGGTGGGGTTATTAGCCTGAATCAGGATGGGATAACTCCCCACCTGGGGTATGGCATAGGTCCGATTCAGTTTGTATTTATAAAGCGACTTTCCGTCCACTACCCAGGTGGAATCGTAGGTCAGTGGTACGATCGTAGTATCATTCAAGCCAAAAGCGTTCAATGCAGGCCCGAATATCCATTTGATCTGGGTGGGTTGATAGGGGAAAGTCATGGAGAATTTGAATGGCGATCCTTTACAACCCGCCGGGAAGTTCACCGTACCATAATCATTTTGAATACTCACAAACTGATAAAGGTCTTTCAAATTGGTTCCACCCGAATAACCATAGGATTCATTGGCACCAAAACCATAACTAATGGCATTGAAGGCCGTATCGCAGGTTAAGGTATGGGGCACATTGGTAACCTGAATTCTCGCATAGGCATAATCCGGTGCGTAGGGATGGGTCTGAAAACTGGTCGGATAAGCCACCCCGTCTATTTTAAATGTATTGATCGCGGCGGGGGAATTCTTTATAATGATATTTACAAAGTGCTGATTGATATTTGTTCCGGTAACCGGCTGCATTGAGTTCAAGGTGACCTTGTTAATGGTTTGCTCCACCGGATTCAGGTAAACCATTTCCGGATCCCCCAACCCGCCATTTCCGCTGGTACCCTGGGTAGGGAAATACTGTGCTACCATGATCTGTTTGTCTGACTCAATAACAGAGGGCTCGTTCGTTGCCGCCAGAGAAGCATACTGATTGTTAACGAAGGCACCGGGAGGAATCAGGCCGCCATTCACTTTAACCATTGCATCAGGATCTGCTTTAAAAATCCGGTAATAATTATATTGACCATTTGGATTGGCTGTATTGATGCTGGGAGCGGTTACATATTTTTTTCCCCAGGTACTGGTGGGATACATTTGCTGATAAAGGTTATCGGAGGAGTTATTGCCTCCAACGGCCCCAATATTGATCTTTCCGCTTCCACAGAATACGGCGATTTTTTTACAGCCGGTTCCGGTACTTTTTGATTTTATAAGCGAACCGGTGAGATCCGTGGCTGATAATACCTGATAAATCTGTCCCTGTGTTAAATTAACAGTAAAGGGAATATTGGGGGCTTTCCCGCTTTTAGTAAACTGCGAAGGAGTAATTTCCAGTGTGGTGGTACCGGTATCAACCGCTACTGCAAAAAAGTAGGAATAAGAATTTGCTTCATTGGAAACCTGGGTGTAATTAATGGAATAGTATTCCCGTCCTAATGTAGCAGTGGGCAAACAAAGGGTTGCTCCAGAAATGGCGTTTACATATATAAAGCTATACACTACAACAGGCTTCAGGGCTGTTACATGTATACCGTGATTGTACAATCCTTCATCAAGCAGGGCTGCCGAACGAGGAATATCGATGGTTGTGATCTGATTCGCATTGATAGCAATATTGGTCTGATTAAAACCAATACTGGGTATGGATACGGTCGCGGTAGTATTAACATCGGAAGTGATATAAATCTGCATTTTCTCTGCCCCACCGGCATTGAACATACGTACGTGATTTCCATAGCCGATCCAGAAATCCTTCCCCTTATTGGAAAAATCCTGGCTGAAGCCTTGTTGAAAAAAAGCAGTCAGAAATAAAAAAACCAGCGTTAAGCGCATCCGTCTGTTTTGATATATTGAAGTGATTACTAACCAGCTAAGCAATTTACAACTTAGAGTTCATATAAGGAAGTCAACCAGCTCCGGTAAACGGGTATTTTTAAGAGCGGTATAAATAGGTTCCTGCATGGGGGCCTTCGCAAAACAATAGGTCCAGAATGGACAACCCCGGAAGGAAACCTGTCCGTTCCGCAAAAACCTGTGTATATGCCCGCAGACCTTCACTCCTCTCCCCGATCGCTTTGGGAACCAATTTATTCCTCCAGTCGTGATACGATGCCGCTTCATAAAAGGGTTGGTATTCTTCGGTAAAACCGATTTCAATATCCCACTTTAATTGCCTTAGCGTAAAACGGAAGCAACGCAGGTTCCATTCTACCAGCGAGTCCACCGGTTCCCGGTAAAGCAGTTCCAGTTCGGGCCGGTAATACTCAAACCAGGGAGAACGATTATAACAAGAGTAAAGTGACTTCCAATGTTGATCCTGCCAACGATACTTATTGGCGATCCGGATCTCCGCCAGGGGCGTCCGCTGGTCCCGTCCCTGCGTTAGCGGAATCGACAAAAGTTGGGGTCCCTGCGCACTGGCAATGACCATCCGGTTACGAAAACTCATTTTTTGAGAGTTATCATATAATTCAAAAATAACATTTGAAAATTCAGCTAACTTTTTATATAAGATAATTGATGGAAAATATTGTATATCAGTAATTAACCTCAATTGAAAGTGATTTATAGTTATTATGTTTAACGATCATGGTTTTTCTACTCGAAAGGATATCAAATGTACTGATTTTAGTTTGTTTTTTATATTGAGTAACCACTGCTTAATTATTGTAATACATATTTATAAGTAGAAAATATTATACTAAATAAATTAACATTCAAATAATGGTTATTTAGATTGTTCTAAACTTTAAAATACTAATCTGATTAGCTAAGATTTTGTTTATTTTTTGAGAGCAATTTTGCGCCTGATTCATTTATCCTATTTTGCATGAAAATAGCGTCATGAAGAAATGGTGGCTTGCTTCTCTCCTGCCCTTCCTCCTTATTTCCTGCAAAACAAAAGACCTGGAATACATCGGATTTGAAGAATTCGAAGTAAAAAAACTGGGGTTTCAGAAATCCGAAATGGGCCTGAAAGTAGTTTGCTATAACCCCAATAAATTCGGCTTACGACTCCTGGAGCTGAATAGTGATGTTTATATAAATGAAGAATACCTGGGTAGGGCGTCTCTGGATTCGGGGCTGACCGTTCCAAAAAATGACACATTTGCCATACCTGTTACGATGGAGGTAAAGATGGGGCCGACGTTTAACGGACTCTTGAAACTGATGGCGCAGACGTCGGATTCTACCCTTGTTCATATCCAATTCAATGGAAATGCCCGGGTAAAGAAAGGCGGAATTATACTGAATTATCCGATCAAATATGATGAAAACAAGTTCCTGAAATTCTAATGGCCGGCAAAAACATCCGGATCGCTGTTGTGAAACTTCCTTTAAAACACCGTTGGCTACTATGGCATGAGATGATTATTGCGTAATTTCTCCCCCAATATTGTATCCTAAAATTACTGACATGAAAAAGCTATTACTATTAAGCCTTGTTTTTGTATTTCTTGCCGGTTCCAAAAGTATTGGACAAGTAAAAAAAGGGACGGTGAATGCGGTCATTCAAACCCCCACTGTTCAATGCGAACAGTGCAAAAAGCGGATCGAAGATGATCTGAAAAGAGTGGACGGCATCCTCAAAGTGCAGGTAGATTTCAAGAAAAAGGTCACGAAAGTGAGTTTTCTGACCGATAGAACCAATATGGAATACATAAAAACGGCGATCGCCAATGTGGGCTATGATGCGGATGATGTGGCGGCTAACCCCGAAGCCTATAAAAGGCTGCCGAAAAGCTGTCAGAAACAGTGATATAATTTGAGAATTTGAAAATTTGAAGATGGGGGGGAGCCTGATTATACTGTCTTCCATTTTCAAATTTTCAAATCTTCCAATCTTCAAATTTTTAAATTCCCCTCCATTCCGCCGGATTCTCTCTCCACTTCAAAATAGCTTCCTGATTATCGGCCGAAACAATGCCTTTTTCAATAGCCAGATCGATCAGTACCGGGAAGTTAGTGAGTGCTTTAAACGGAAGTTTATATTTTTCGAACGCTTCGGCTGCAACGGGGAATTGATACGTGAAAATAGCTACCATACCAACAACTTCCAGTCCGGCTTCCCGCAATACATCGACCACCTGCAAACTACTTTTACCCGTAGAAACCAGGTCTTCGATAACCACTACTTTCTGTCCTTTCTCATAATAGCCTTCGATCTGATTACCCAATCCATGCTCTTTGGGTTTAGGGCGAACATAGATATAAGGCAGCTTTAACTGGTCGGCTGCCATGGCTCCCCAGGCAATGCCTGCCGTGGCCACACCGGCCAGCATCCCTGCTTCCGGAAACTCCGAAAAAAGTACATTGCACATTTCCGACTTTACAAAATCGCGGATATAGGGAAAGGACAATACCTTCCTGTTATCACAATAGATCGGGCTTTTCCATCCGCTGGCCCAGGTAAAAGGCTGCAACGGATTTAGCTTAATAGCATTAATTTGTAGTAATTTTTCAGCAACGGCTTTTTCGTTTGTCATAGGGACGAAATTACAGAAAAGGCATGAGCCCGAAAAAGTCGCTTTTATTTGTTTTAAACGTACAACCAGAAGATATGCACCTGAAGATCTATTTTAACGATAAGCCTCTATTTCTGGCAAATGAAATGGATGAAATGATCCGCCCTTATTCACATCACGATGACGCCGTATTGATCGATGAATTCTCTAATGCCAGTGTCAATTCAATGATCCATGAAATGCGTTTACAAAAGATTCATGCCGGCATATTCCTCCATGCAGATCTGGAACAATTGAAAAAGGCGGTTTTCAAAAAATTTACGGTCATTCAGGCCGCCGGTGGATGGGTCATGAACGATCATGATGAAGTGCTGATGATCCATCGGCGTGGCAAATGGGACCTTCCCAAAGGCAAACTGGATCCCGGTGAAACATTGGAGGATTGTGCTGTTCGGGAAACAACGGAAGAAACCGGGGTTAAACATATCACTGCTGGCCCCCTCCTTCTTGTAACCTATCACACCTACGAGGAAAACGGGCATCATATACTTAAAGAATCCTACTGGTATGATCTCCGGGTAAAGGGTCGCCCCAAACTAACCCCGCAAAAGGAAGAAGATATCGCAGCGGCTGAATGGGTGCCGATTGACTCGATTGATGCGTATCTGAAGAATACGTTTCCGTCTATTGTGGATGTGGCGAGGAAAGTGAATGGTGAATAGTGAAT